>NZ_JBWKOX010000007.1:0-302730 GCF_059416305.1 Pseudomonas sp. GW821-FHT09D08 | reverse complement strand
CGTTCATTCAGGAAGCACGCGTTATCGTTGACGTTTTTCGCGAGCAAGCTCGCTCCTACAGGAGGCGATGTACGCTTGCCCCCCTCACATTATTTTAAACGGTGTTTGCTTCAGTCGATGCCGACAAACCCCCCGGTCTGGTGCTGCCACAACCGCGCATACAACCCGCCATGGGCCAGCAGTTCGGCATGGCTGCCCGTCTCGGCAATCTGGCCTTTCTCCAGCACCACCAGGCGGTCCATCCGCGCGATGGTCGACAACCGGTGCGCAATCGCAATCACCGTCTTGCCTTGCATCAGGGTCTCCAGGCTTTCCTGGATCGCCGCTTCCACTTCCGAATCCAGCGCCGAGGTGGCTTCGTCCATGATCAGGATCGGCGCATCCTTGAGCAGTACACGGGCAATGGCGATACGTTGACGCTGCCCACCGGAGAGTTTCACCCCGCGTTCGCCCACGTGGGCATCGAGCCCGGTACGCCCTTCCGAGTCCGACAGCAGCGGGATGAACTCATCGGCACGCGCCTTGTGCACGGCGGCCCAGAGTTCTTCGTCGGTGGCGTCCGGCTTGCCGTACAGCAGGTTGTCGCGGATCGAACGGTGCAGCAGCGAGGTGTCCTGGGTGATCATGCCGATCTGTTCGCGCAGGGTTTCCTGGGCCACTTCGGCGATGTCCTGGCCGTCGATCAGGATGCGCCCGCCTTGCAGGTCGTAGAGGCGCAGCAGCAGGTTGACCAGGGTCGACTTGCCCGCGCCGGACGGGCCGATCAGGCCGATTTTTTCCCCGGCCTTGATCTCAAGGTTCAGGCCGCCAATGATCCCGCTCTGCTTGCCGTAGTGGAAATCCACGTGCTCGAAGCGGACTTCGCCACGGGGCACGCTCAAGCGCGGGGCGTTGTCGCGATCAATCACGGCCAGCGGCTGGGCGATGGTTTTCAGGCCGTCCTGCACCATGCCGATATTTTCGAAGATGCCGTTGACCACCCACATGATCCAGCCGGACATGTTGACGATGCGAATCACCAGGCCAGTGGCCAGGGCGATGGCGCCCACGGAAATCAGCGACTGGGTCCACAACCACAGGGCAAGGCCGGTGGTGGTGACGATCAGCAGGCCGTTCATGCTGGTGATTGCGATGTCCATGCTGGTCACCACACGGCTGGCCAGTTGGGTTTTTTCGGTCTGCTCGATGATCGCTTCCTTGGCGTACTGCTGCTCGTATTGGGTGTGTGCGAACAGCTTCAAGGTGGTGATGTTGGTGTAGCCGTCGACGATGCGGCCCATCAGTTTGGAGCGTGCCTCCGACGAGATCACCGAGCGTTCTTTCACGCGCGGCACGAAGTAGCGCAGCGCCAGGCTGTAGCAAACGATCCAGGTCACGAGTGGGATCATCAGGCGCCAGTCGGCCTCGGCAAACAGCACCAGGGAGCTGATGGCGTAGATCGCCACGTGCCAGATAGCATCCACTGCCGCCACGGCGGAGTCGCGTAGGGAGTTGCCGGTTTGCATGATGCGCTGGGCGATACGCCCGGCGAAGTCATTCTGGAAGAAGTTGAGGCTCTGCTTGAGCACGTAGCTGTGGTTCTGCCAGCGGATCAGGCTGGTCATGCCGGGGCTGATGGTCTGGTGCACCAGCAGGTCGTGCAAGGCGCCGAAGATCGGGCGCAGCAGCAGGGCGACCACGGCCATCCAGATCAGCTCGGTGCTGTGGAGCTGGAAGAAGTTGGCGGGTGGCGTGCCCTGGGCCAGGTCGATGATACGGCTCAGGTAGCTGAACAGCGCGACTTCAATCAGCGCACCGATCAGGCCCACCACCAGCAAGGCGGCGAAGTGCGGCCACACCTGGCGCAGGTAGTAGAGGTAGAAGGGCAGGACTTTGTCGGGAGGGGCGGCGCTGGGGGCGTCGCGAAAAATATCGATCAGTTGTTCAAAACGACGATAGAGCATTAGGGTTGACGCCCGCCTGGCGGGCTCTCCTTTCAAATGCGCGCGCAGCCTTGTGGGCTGCGCGCGGAGCTACCTGCAGACCTCAGTCGATGCGCTTGGCCGACTTGATCAGGACAGGATCGATAGGCACGTTCTGCATGCCTTGCTTGGTGGTGGTCTGGGAGTTGACGATGATGTCGACCACATCCATGCCCTTGACCACCTTGGCGAACACGGCATAACCGGCATCGCGACCCGGGTCGAGGAAGGCGTTGTCAGCCACGTTGATGAAGAACTGGCTGGTGGCCGAGTCCGGGTTCGAGGTGCGGGCCATCGACAGGGTGCCACGCACGTTATGCAGGCCATTGCTGGCTTCGTTCTTGATCGGCGCTTCGGTCGGCTTTTGCGACATCTGCTGGGTGAACCCGCCACCCTGGACCATGAAGCCCGGGATCACGCGGTGGAAGATCGTGTTGGTGTAGAAGCCTTTGTCGACATAGGCGAGGAAATTCTTGGTACTGATCGGCGCCTTGACCGGGTCCAGTTCGATTTCAATGTCGCCGTTGGTGGTGGAGATCAATACGTGTGGCGCCTTGGAAGGCTCGGCGGCCATCAGGTTGGCAGCGAACAGAACGGAACCGGCAAAAAAGGCGATTTTTTTCAGCATGGGTCAGTGATCCTGGGTAGTGGTTTCGACTGTCTCTAGAAAATCGAGCAGGGTGGTATTAAAGACTTCGGGTTGGTCCAAGGGCGTGGCATGGCGGGAATCCTCGATCACCACCAGTCGCGCATCGGGCAGCAGTTTTACATAGTTTTCTTTCTGGGCCACGGGGGTGTAGTCGTGGTCGGCGCTGATGACCAGGGTTGGACAGGTAATCCTCGAAAGTCGTTCCTGTACGCCCCAGCCCACAATCGCATCGAAGCTGGCGAGATAAGCACGTTTGTCGTTTTTTGCCCAGCGTTCGGCCATCTTGCGGCGAAGGTCGGCCTGACCCGGCTTGGGGAAGAGGCGCTCGCCCAGTGCCTTGCCGATGGTGGCGAGGCTGAGCACACGGGCGAGCGTCCAGCGCTTGACCCACCACCCGTACTCCCGGGCACTGCGTACCTTGACCTGCGGCGCGCTGTTGACGATGCACAGGCTCTTGACCCGGCCGGGTTCGTCCACCGCCAGCTGGAACGCGATCATGCCGCCCATGGACAAACCCACCACATGGGCGGGCGGCAGGTCCAGGTGCTCGATCAGGGCGATCAGGTCGTAGGTGAACCCTTCGATGCTGTAGCGCTCCCGAGGCTTGTCGGAGCGCCCATGGCCGCGCACATCCACCACGATCAGGCGGTAGTGGCGGGCCAGCACCGGCACCTGCAGTTCCCAATCCTGGCTGCTGGAGCCCAGGCCGTGGATCAGGATCAGCGGCGTGCCGTGGCCGTATTCCTCATAGTGCAGGCTGCAGCCTTCATGGTCGAACCAGGCCATGCATGAACTCCGTTTCAGGCTTGCCGGGGGGCGGCGAAAGGCGCGTCCAGAGGGGCTGTGTCAAAGGTGCGCAGCAGCTCCACGAGGATCTGCGTTGCCGGCCCCAAGGGTTTGTCCTTGTTTGAATACAGGTAGAACGTGGGGTGGCGGCTGCCGCCCTGTTCCAAGGGTAGCTGCTTGAGCACGCCTTCGGCGAGTTCACGCTCGATCATGTGCCGTGGCAGCCAGGCAAAACCCAGGCCGCTGCCGACAAACGCGGCGGCGGTGGCCAGGCTGCCGACGGTCCAGCGTTGTTCGGCGCCGAGCCAGCCCACATCCCGGGGTTGCTGGCGACCGGAGTCGCGGATCACCACCTGCATCTGGCTTTCCAGGTCCTGGAAGCTCAACTCGCGGTTCATGCGGTGCAAGGCGTGCTCGGGGTGGGCCACGGCGACGAACTCCACGTCGCTCATTTCGGTGCCCAGGTAGCCGGGGATGCTGAAGCCGCAAATCGCCAGGTCGGCCACGCCTTCGATCAATAGCTCTTCGACGCCGGACAGCACCTCTTCACGCAAACGCACCCGGCAACCACGGCTCTGCGGCATGAACGCGGTAAGTGCGCGTACCAGGCGCGCATTGGGGTAGGCCGCATCGACGACCAGCCGCACTTCGGCTTCCCAGCCCTGTTCCATATGGTGGGCGAGGTCTTCCAGCTGGCTGGCGTTTTTCACCAGTTGCCGGGAGCGGCGCAGCAGCACTTCACCGGCGTCGGTGAGTACCGCCTTGCGCCCGTCGATGCGCAGCAGCGGCACGCCGAGTTGGTCTTGCATACGGGCCACGGTGTAGCTCACCGAAGACTGCGAACGGTGCAGCGCTTCCGCTGCCTGGGCGAAGCCGCCGTGGTCGACGACGGCTTGCAGCGTGCGCCATTGATCGAGGGTAACGCGGGGCGCTTTCAAGATGTGTTCCTCTTGTCCTAAGCTGGCGGTCCCTATTGGAGACTGCCGAATGAGAAAATTCTGTTGTGTGTTGCTGACGCTGCTGCCGATGAGCGCGTTTGCCTACCCCATCGACGTGACGAAAAAGATCGACGGCGTGAGCATCGATTACACCGCCTCCGACGTGGACGGCGATATCAGCTCGATCCAGCTGAATAACTACGGCACCCAGGACGCCGTGTGTTCGGTAACGTTCACCAACGGCCCGGAGTCGCCGCGTCGTCGCACGGTTACGGTGCCGGCGGGGAAAAGCACCAACACCACGGTCAAGTTCAACCGCGCCATTATCAAGATGCGTATCGCGTTGGCCTGCGCGCCGAAATAACACAGCAGCGGAGCATGCCCCTCGTGACACTCCGCTTATAAACAAATTTATAGATTGGTTATAGCAGTTTTTTGCGCTTTTTTATCGAATTGGCTCTGTCTAATCTCCACTCCATCGACTTACAGCAATTACAGATGGAGCCTACGAAGCCATGTCCAATGTCCTGATCATCGAAAGCAGCGCCCGCCAGCAGGATTCGATCTCCCGTCAACTGACCCAGCAGTTCATCAGCCAATGGCAGGCCGCCCACCCGATGGACCGGATCACGGTACGTGACGTAGCGCTCAACCCGGTTCCGCACCTGGACGCCAACCTGCTCGGCGGCTGGATGAAACCGGCGGATCAGCGCAACGGTAACGAACAGGCTTCCCTCGACCGCTCCAACGCATTGACCGACGAACTGCTGGCCGCCGACGTGCTGGTGATGGCCGCACCGATGTACAACTTCGCCATCCCCAGCACCCTCAAGGCCTGGCTGGATCACGTGTTGCGGGCGGGTGTGACCTTCAAGTACACCCCCACCGGGCCGCAAGGTTTGTTGACCGGCAAGCGTGCCATTGTGTTGACCGCCCGGGGTGGCATCCACACCGGCGCCAGTTCCGATCACCAGGAACCGTACCTGCGCCAAGTCATGGCCTTTATCGGCATCCACGATGTCACTTTCATTCACGCCGAAGGGGTGAACCTGAGCGGGGACTTCCAGGAAAAGGGCATCAACCACGCCAAGGCCCAGCTGGTACAGCTCGTGGCATGAGGTGGTTGATCCTTTAATCGTCAGATAATCGCGCGGTGTTTATATCGCTCCACGCAAACCCTTCAAGTACGCGTACGAACCTCCCTTTGCACTTGTTGCTCCTGAGTGCTCCTGCCCGACTGCCGCTTTAGCGAGGTCGGGTTTTTTTTGCCCCGAGTTCCTTCAATCGTCGAAAACCTTTAATGTCCCGCCCATTCGATGCGAGGCGCACATGGGCTATCTACTGGTTGTCACCCTGATTCAGGCATTTTCCTTCAGCTTGATCGGCGAATACCTCGCCGGTCACGTCGACAGCTACTTCGCGGTGCTGGTGCGTGTAGTGCTGGCCGGGCTGGTCTTTATCCCGCTGACTCGCTGGCGTTCGGTGGAACCTGCCTTTATGCGCGGCCTGCTGGTGATCGGCGCGCTGCAGTTTGGCGTGACCTATGTGTGCCTGTACCTGAGCTTTCGTGTGCTCACGGTGCCGGAGGTGCTGCTGTTCACCATCCTCACGCCGTTGCACGTGACCCTGATCGAAGATGCGCTCAACCGGCGCTTCAACCCGTGGGCACTGGTTGCTGCCTTGGTGGCGGTGGCGGGGGCGGCGGTGATTCGCTTCGACCAGATCACCCCGCACTTCCTGATGGGCTTCCTGCTGCTGCAGCTGGCTAATTTCACCTACGCCGCCGGGCAAGTGATGTACAAGCACCTGGTGGCACGCTACCCGAGTGACCTGCCGCACTACCGGCGCTTCGGTTATTTCTACCTCGGCGCGTTGCTGGTGGTGCTGCCGGCGTTCCTGCTGTTCGGCAAGGCCAACTTCCTGCCCGAAGCGCCGCTGCAGTGGGGCGTGCTGGTGTTCCTCGGGCTGGTCAGCACTGCCCTGGGAATGTATTGGTGGAACAAGGGCGCCTGCCTGGTGCATGGCGGCACGCTGGCGGTGATGAACAACCTGCATGTGCCAGTGGGGTTGTTGCTGAACCTGCTGATCTGGAACCAGCACGAGCCGCTGGGTCGCCTGGCCTTGGGTGGCCTGGTGATCCTGGGGGCGGTGTGGATCAGTCGATTGGGCGTAAAGCCCGCGCCTGGCGTACAGTCTGCGACGTGATCGGTCGAGGGCAAGCGTGAGCGGCAATGAAAGTCTGCTATCGAAAAGAACGGTGTGGGGGCGGCAGAGTGGACAAGATTGATGAACTGATCATTGCAGCCTTGAAGGATGACTCCCGAGTCAGCCTGGCGCAATTGGCACGGCAAGTTCACAAGTCTCGAACCGCAGTGGAGTCGCGCGTTCAAAAGCTGATTGAAAAAGGCATCATCCTGGGCTTCACCATCAACGTCGCCGAGGGCGATGAGACCCTGCAAGCGGCGTTCTTGATGCTGACGCTCAATGGCAGCAACTGCCATCTGGTGTTTCCGAAGATCCAGCAGTTCAGCCAGGTGGTGCATGCCTATTCCCTGTTTGGCGACGTGGACATGATGCTCGACGTTCGGTACAGGAGCTTTGAAGAGCTGATGGTCTTCAAGGACAGCCTGCTGAAGATCGAGCATGTGAAGGAAGTGGTGGTCAACCCGGTGCTGAAGGCCTGGCGCTAGGCGCCGGCCACTCCTTCATGTGCTGGCTTCAGGCGTGGTCGCGCACGGTTTCAAGAAAATGATGGCTCAGGTTCGGCATTTTCTGGCGCAGGGTGTCCACGAGTTCTTCGATGACCGCCTGGTTGAATTGGAACGATGTGTCGTCGTGCCCCAGGATCACCACCAACAACCTCGACGAGTCTTTCGTCAGCCGAAAGTCATGGGCATCGGCATCCACCTTGCCGATGCTCGCCAACGGCACATCACCGCAGGTATAGACGATATCGCCGACGGGAATGGTGATGGCCTTCTTGGCGAACAGGGGGCGTAGCACCCTCGGCTTTTCCGACCGCATCACGTAGATGTCATCCTTCTGATGATAGGTGTGCACGCCGATACTGACCCCATGTCGGATCGCGACCGCGTTATAGGCGTCGACGATGTTGTTGATGGGGTACACGCCTTTGGCGATGAAGCGGCGCAGCAGCTTTTCGTTGGCACTCACGGTATTTTCGTAGCCGAGTTTCTTGAGCTGTTTGGCAAACCCTTCGTACACGACGTTCGAGTCCAGCTCGTTAAGGCGCGAGGCCACGTGGTTCAGGTTACTTTGCAGTACCCCGACGAAGCTCTGGTCATCCGACACGGTGATGTCTTCGATAACGGCGGCGCACGCATTATTGATGCCCAGCTCACAGGCTGACTTTCTGATGATCAAGCGACTCTTCATAACCTTAGCCCCACAGTTTTTTTCGCAGGTTGGCGGTACTGGCGTCCAGTTGCTGCGCCGAAGGGCTTTGCAGCCAGAACAGACCCGGACAGGTGGCGAAGTCGATCGTGACCGGCGTGGTATCGCCGGCGCCGATGAAATAACGGTGCCCGCAATAGGCCTCGTCCGCCTGGGCGCTTTGTATGGCCTGGGGGGAGGGCGGAGCGAAGGCATGGCGTTCATCGGAGCAGAAGAAACCGATCCGGCCATGGCTGATCTGGCTGACCGCATCGGCCTGGGGGCGTGGGTGGCCGAGGTAGCTGTCGATCGACAGTGACAGCAAGTCGGGGTGATACACCTGCTGGAACAGCAGAGGCGCGATGCCGCCGTGCAAGCGACCGCCGGCCTCGATCATCACCGGCCCGGCCTCAGACCAGATGATTTCCATGTGAATCGGCCCGACCCGTACGCCCAGGGCCGCTGCCGCCTGGCGCGCGTAGTCGGTCAGCGGTTGCAGTTCTTCAGCCCGAGGGTCGAGGGTGTCGAGGCTTTCGTAGACAAACATGCTGCCGTTCTTCTGGATCTTGGTGTACTTGCAGACGCTGGCAACGACGTAGGTGCCGTCAAAGGCGACCATATCCACCACGTACTCCGGCCCCGCTATGAACGATTGCACGATAAAACCGAGGTTGACTTCGCCCAGGTCGTTTTTCTGCTGCCAGGCCGCGTTTTTCAAGGCGGTCTCCACTTCGCCCTTGCCCTGGGCAAACACCACGCCTTCGGTGGCGGCCGAGTTCAGCGGCTTGACCACATAGGTGGCGGAGTCGTCGAGTTTGGCCAGCACTTCACCGATGCGCCTCGGTGAGCTCAGCAGGTGCGAATCGATGTGGGCCAACTGGTATTTTTTCAGCGCCTGCTGCATGGAGAACTTGTTACGTCGCAGGTCGCTGGTGATACGGCTGTTGCCCGGGATGTCGAGCAGCTCCGTCAGGTAGTCCGTGAGGTAGATCGCGGTTTCGCAACCGGCGATCACGGCGCTCGGTGACAAGGCTTCCAGGGTGATCAACAGGCTCTCTTCCCAGGCGTACACCTCATGGAAGTTCTCGGTGATCAGGTCGTTGGTGAAGTGTTCAGGCAAGGCGCGCGTGGAGATCACGGCGATGCACCGTATGCCCTGTGCGTTGAGCAAGGGCGCGTAGAGTTTGCCCGTGGAGAACGGGTCAACGATGAGTACGGTTTTCACGTCGTGCATTCCTTATTCCGTGGTGGCGGTGGGCGCGGCGGCCGGGGTCAGGTTCCACGCCAGTACGGCGGTGGCCAACAGGCCGGCGGAGACGATCATCAACAGGCGGGCGCCTTCGAGTCCGAGAAATCCCGAGGTGGTGAAGAACGTCAGGATCATCGGTGCCGAGCCACTGACCAGCAGGTAGTAGAGTGAGCTCTTGGCCGCGATCACATCGGCTACCCGGGCGTTGGGCGCCGACTCGATCAGGGTTTTACGCAACTGGATCCGCAGGCTGTTGATGCAAAAACCCAGCAGGAAGGCTGCAGCCATCATCACGTAGAGGTTCTGGAAGTAGACGATTGCCACGTCCGCCAGTATCACCAGCGAGATGGCCCCGTAGCTGTTGAGCTTGATGCGCGGCAACACCGCGGCGCTGAAGGCGCCCAGGCCGGCCAGGCCACTGGCGACGCCGAACAGGGTGGCATTCCACTCATTGAGCTTTTGAAAAACGATGGGCACCAGGCTGTTGAACGCGCCGATATGGAAACCGATCATGCTCAACACGATGATGAGGATGTAGAGGTTGCGCGGCAGGTCCAGCGGCCGCGCAGTGGAGGGCCCTGTGGCCTGTTCGGCGGTGTGTTCGTTGGGGGTGTCGGCCACCAGGAGGATCGCCGCGAGCGAGAGGATCGCCGCCAGGCTGATGATCTGCAGCGTCTGGTTGACCGAGAACACATCCACGATCAACCCGCCCAGCAGCGCACCGCCGAAGGCACCGATCTGGATGGAGGTTTGCATCAACCGCGCGCAGGTATCGCTGTCGGTGAGGCCGGCCAGCACCAGCTTGGTATTTTTCGATTCCAGGGTGCTGATGGTGAAGTAGTCGGTGACGCCCACCACGAACGCGATGGCCAGGAAGCCGATGGGCAGCAAGGCGGCCTGGGTAAACGACAGCCCCAGTACTGCGGCGAAGGCCGCCAGGCGAATGTACAGCAGGCGTTTCAGGCTGAGTTCAATGGTAAAGAACTTGCCGATGTACTGTTCGCACAAATAGGGCACCACGGTGGCCACGCACAAGGTGGCGCCGACCAGGAATGTCGAACCGGTGGTCTCCAGGCCGAACCAGACCATCGCGATGACGATCGCCATGTCGAGGCCGGTGAACAGGGTCACGATTGAATAGAACGCGGTCAATGTCGATTTAGTATTCATGGGCTTCATCAGTCGTAACGGGAGATTTTAAGCAGCGGCACACAGCGCTCGGTGTCGCCGACGACGGTGCTGATCTGGTTCCTGACGCGCACGGTGGGCAGTGCTTTCTTTTCCAGGTTGCAGACCTTGTAGGCGTTGTCGTGCCAGGGGCAGATCACGCTTTGGCCGTCACCTGTCACTTCGCCCATGTGCAGCGGGCCGCCGCGATGGGGGCACGAGGTGGGCAGCAATTGCGTCGAATAGGCGTGACGCTTGAGAAAATAGGTTCTTTCCTCCACGGCCACATAGTTGGCGTGGGTGATATTCAGGCTGATGGCTTTCATTGGGTTGCCCACTCAGATGGCGGTGACGGTGTACGTGCAGGACGGGCTGGTGATGCGGGTGCCGTGCAGCATTCCCTTGGGAATCACCACGCCTTCGCCGGCCTTGAGGTGCACCGTCAGTTCGGGGCTGGCGACGAACTCCAGCTCGCCTGATTCGACCCAGAACAGTTCGTCATTCGGGTGGGTATGCAGCACCGACAGCTCGTGTTCGGTCTCGGTAATCCTCAGGTCCACGGGGTTGTGGCCCTGGAGCGCCGCTGCCTGTGCGCGATGCTCATCGAACGCGTCATGCCAGTTGATATGGGCATACAACTCTTCGTCGGCGATGTCCTGAAGCAGCCTGAACTCTTCAAAGCCGCGAATAAGGTCGGGGATGATCTGGGTGCCGAACTGCTTGATCATGGGAATGATCAGGCGCTGGAGGGCCATTCTTCCGTGGTGCACATCGATGTGGGCATGCTCATCGAAATAGTCCGTGGAGACGCTGCCGTTGAAGATGGTCTTGATCGCGCGTGACTGGTGCTTGGTGGTCAGCGCCAACGTGGCTTCGGTGTAGTACATGGCGCCGATATAGCGGAACAGCTCGCCATGGTTGGCCGATACATAGTGGAAGTAGTTGGTGAGCGACAGCGACGCCGGCGTATAGAACTGCCAGTAGTGGTGCACGTGATGGGACATGCCCATGTCCTGGAGCATGTCTTCAAAAATGGTGCTGTGCTTCTTTTTGTCGACGCCGTAGCCATACTCGTCGATCAGGATCTTGAACAATTCGCTGGTGTACACGCCGCTGTTACCCAGTACGTTGCGGGCCATGGCCGATGCTTCACTGAGGAAGTCTCCCGCACATTGCGTCATGAAAAACCTGGCGGCTCGCTCGGGGTGGCGGCTGGTGGTCAGCACTTCATGGAGTTTGGACTCGGACTGGGCGACGTCATCCAAGACTTTATCAGTGTGGGCGATAAAAGAGTCCAGGCACCAAGGGCCATTGATATGTACTTCTTCCTTGAGCCAGTTGTACAAGTAGTGTTCCAGCAACGGGCGGATCTTTTTGCCACTGGCCGCGTGCTGGGGATCATAGAAACGCTTGAACGCCTTGAAGTCCAGTTCCAATGGCGGCTTGGGCAAGAAGACCAGGTCTTGTTCGTAGATATTCAATAACAACCGCTGTGCCAATAGATGCTGGCTGTTTGAAAGCTGGTCGCTGGTCAGGCAGGTGGTGATGATTGAATCGGTGACGTCCTGCGGCCGCGAAGGGCGCTGGTAGGGGTTTTGGGTATAAAAATCGTGGGGTTGAGCAAAGGCGCCAGCACCACAATAGTGGGTCAATGCTTCGGCATTCGAACTTAATACAAAGTCTGCTGCATTATCGGAAAGCTGAGTTGTCCATAACATGAGGGAGGCCTTTTGCTGGCGTTGTTTGATGGCCAGATGCTAAGGCGTGGATTTTTTTTAAAACAGATTAGAAATAGTGTGCGCAAGTAGTGAAATTCACTAAAGGCGTAGGAGAAATTTTCTTTATGGGGTGGGCCCGTTGAATAATCGGCAGCAGCGGCTATACATAGATGCTGGCTTTTATCGGTCGTGTTTAGATGAATACGGTTGCGCCCATCGTCCTATATAGATAGCGACGAGGCGCTTCCCAGCCCCTCGTCGATATCGTTGTCACTACTCCGGGGTTTCCAAGGTTCGGGCAGTGCCTGCCAGGGCCAGTATCCCGGTGCGCAAGTCGGTGCCACTGGGTTGCTGGTACAGGTTCAATCCGAACTCCGGCAACACGGCCAGCAGGTAGTCGAAAATATCCCCCTGGATCCGCTCGTAATCGGCCCACGCGGTGGTGCGGGTAAAGCAGTAGATCTCCAGCGGCACGCCCTCGGCGGTGGTTTGCATCTGGCGCACCATGCAGGTCATGTTCGGCTGGATGTCCGGATGGCTTTTGAGGTAGGCCAGGGCATACGCGCGGAAGGTGCCGAGGTTGGTCATGCGCCGGCGGTTGGCCGACAGTTGCGCGCTGTGGCCCTGGGCTTCGTTCCAGGCCTTGAGTTCGGCCTGCTTGCGCCCGATGTAGTCGGTGAGCAGGTGCACCTGGGTCATGCGCACTTCTTCATCGTCGCGCAAAAAACGCACGCCGCTGGCATCGATAAACAGGCTGCGCTTGATGCGTCGCCCACCCGAGGCCTGCATGCCGCGCCAGTTCTTGAACGATTCGGACATCAGGCGCCAGGTCGGGATGGAGACGATGGTCTTGTCGAAGTTCTGCACCTTGACCGTGTGCAGGGTGATGTCCACCACATCGCCGTCGGCGCCGACCTGGGGCATTTCGATCCAGTCGCCGACGCGCAGCATATCGTTGCTGGTCAATTGCACGCTGGCGACGAACGACAACAGCGTGTCCTTGTAGACCAACAGGATCACCGCCGACATCGCACCCAGGCCCGACAGCAGCAAGAGTGGCGAACGGTCAATCAGGGTCGCGACGATGATGATCGCGCCAAACACGTACAGCACCATCTTCGCCAACTGCACGTAGCCCTTGATCGAGCGGGTACGCGCGTGTTCGGTGCGCGCATAGATGTCCAGCAGGGCGTTGAGCAGGGCGCTCATGGCCAGCATCAGGAACAGGATGGTCAGGGCCAGGGCCACGTTGCCGATAAACAGGATGGCGGTCTTGCTCAGGTCCGGCACCAGGTACAGGCCGAACTGGATCACCAGCGACGGCGTCATCTGCGCCAGGCGGTGGAAGACTTTGTTGTGCCGCAGGTCGTTGAGCCAGTGCAGCGCCGGTTGCCGGCCGAGCAATTTGACGGCGTGGAGGATGAGGTAACGCGCCACCCGTCCGAGCAGCAGGGCCACCACCAGCAACACCAGGAAACCGAGGCTGGCATGCAGCAGCGGGTGTTCGTCGAGGGTGCCCCAGAGGTCTTGGACGTTGAGCCAGAGCTGTTTGATATCCATGGATGAAAACGATTCTTCTGTAAGACAAGACGGCGCGATTAGAGCATTTAAGTGCAACAAAGTTGATGCCGTGGACAAATGCTCTGACAAAAAAGCAACTGATTAGCGCCGTTCGCGTAAAGACACTCGGTTTGGACGCCCGAAACCGGTACCCTATGCAGCTGATTTTTTGTATTTCTTCGAGGTAGCACCCGTGTTTTCCCAATTCGCCCTGCACGAACGCCTGCTCAAAGCCGTGGCCGAGCTTAAATTTGTCGAGCCTACGCCTGTGCAGGCAGCGGCCATCCCGCTCGCGCTCGAAGGGCGTGACCTGCGGGTGACGGCTCAAACCGGGAGTGGCAAGACCGCCGCTTTCGTGCTGCCGATCCTTAACCGCCTGATCGGCCCGGCCAAGGTCCGCGTCAGCATCAAGACCCTGATCCTGCTGCCGACCCGCGAGCTGGCCCAGCAGACCTTGAAGGAGGTGGAGCGCTTCTCGCAGTTCACTTTCATCAAGTCCGGCCTGATCACCGGTGGCGAAGACTTCAAGGTCCAGGCCGCCATGCTGCGCAAGGTGCCGGACATTCTGATCGGCACGCCGGGCCGCATGATTGAGCAACTCAATGCGGGCAACCTTGACCTCAAGGAAGTCGAGGTGCTGGTGCTCGACGAAGCCGACCGCATGCTCGACATGGGCTTTGCCGACGACGTGCAGCGCCTGGTGGCTGAATGCGTGAACCGCCAGCAGACCATGCTGTTCTCCGCCACCACCGGTGGTTCGACCCTGCGCGAGATGGTCGCCAAGGTCCTGAACAACCCTGAGCACCTGCAGGTCAACAACGTCAGCGACCTGAACGCCACCACGCGCCAGCAGATCGTCACCGCTGACCACAACGTGCACAAGGAACAGATCCTTAACTGGTTGCTGGCCAACGAGACCTATCAGAAGGCCATCGTCTTTACCAACACCCGTGCTGCCGCCGACCGCATCTACGGCCGCCTGGTGGCCCAGGACTACAAGACGTTCGTGCTGCACGGCGAGAAAGACCAGAAGGACCGCAAACTGGCGATCGACCGCCTCAAGGCCGGCGGCGTGAAGATCCTGGTCGCCACCGACGTCGCCGCGCGCGGCCTGGACGTGGACGGCCTGGACATGGTCATCAACTTCGACATGCCCCGCAGCGGCGACGAATACGTGCACCGTATCGGCCGTACCGGGCGTGCGGGCAACGATGGCCTGGCGATCTCGCTGATCTGCCACGGCGACTGGAACCTGATGTCGAGCATCGAGCGCTACCTCAAGCAGTCGTTCGAGCGCCGCACCATCAAGGAAGTCAAAGGCACCTACACCGGGCCGAAGAAGGTCAAGGCGTCGGGCAAGGCCGTTGGCGTGAAGAAGAAAAAAACCGACGCCAAGGGCGAGAAGAAAAAGGCCGGTGCCAAGTCGCCGACCAAGCGCAAGATCGCCAACCGGCCGAAGACCGACAACCTGTCGCTGGTCAGCAAGGATGGCATGGCGCCGCTCAAGCGTCGCAAGCCAGAAGCACCCGCTGCCGAGTAAGGCGTAAGGGATGTGAAAAAACCGGACGTTGTCCGGTTTTTTTATGGCCTCAGTTTTTCGCCTTGGCCGCCGCTTCTTTCAATTCCTTGAGGCGGGCGTCGATCAACTGGCACTTGTCGGGAAACTCCGCGCTTTCAGTATCCAGGTCCATCTTCTGCAGCTCGTCGTTCATCTCCTTGGCCTTGGTCGGGTTCTGCTCGGTGAGTTTGGCCACTTCCTGGGCCAGTTGCTCGCGCTTGGCCGTGGCCTCTTCCGGGGTGCAGGCCCAAGCGGGCAGGGCGGTGAGCAACGTGGCGGCGATGGCCAGGTTCATCAGGGTTTTCATGGTCGGACCTCCTTGGCGGTGATGCTCAGTTGAGGGGGCGAACGTCTGGAAAGTTCAGAGAAATGACGCCCGTCGGTTGGTCTGAACGGCCACAGACCCACAGGGTCACTCCTACAGACGGGCTACTTTCCTTAGGCCTGCAGGAGGAATCAGGATGACGACTTACAACTGGGATCTGATCGAACGTCTGCTGCATGAAGTGCAGAACGGCGAGGGCAGCTTTGCCCCGCGCAAATACGCCGAGCAGGAAGCGGCCGAGAAGGCCACGGCGGGCGAGTCCACCGGTAACCTGGATGCGCTGAAAAAGACCGCCGCGGACTATGAAGCGCTGTTGTTCAAGCGTGGGTTTATCGAGTCGCGGCCTGAAGAAGAAGGCGGCAACGGTGAGAATTTCATTCTGACCGCCCTGGGCGCGCAGCTGTTGGCGCTGATCGACAGCTCCATCCCGGGCAACGATCACCCGCGCCAGGTGCTGGATGAGCAGGCCGATGCGTTGGATCCGGCGACCTTCGCTGAGGTGGCGTCCAAGGCACAGATTGCCTGACCCCTCCATGCCCCGGCACCCAGGCGGTGCCGGGCACGCCGAAACTGTCGGATCGGTAATCTGCCGCTAAGGTTGCTGACAGCCGGCGCCCCCTAATCTGCTGCCATTCAACTGACGGACTTGAATCGGCATGCACTCTACTACCTCCAGACGAACCTTCGTCAAAGGCCTGGCCGCCGGCGGCCTGCTCGGCGGGCTCGGGCTATGGCGCACGCCGGTATGGGCGCTGACAAGTGCGGGCGAGCCCACGGTGCTGGCGGGCAGCGAATTCGCTCTGTTTATCGAGCAGACGCCGGTCAATCTCACGGGTCAACAGCGCACCGCGTTGACCATCAATGGCAGCCTGCCTGGCCCGTTGCTGCGCTGGCGTGAGGGCGACACCGTGACCCTGCGCGTGCACAACCGCCTTCGCGAGCCGACGTCGATCCACTGGCACGGCATCTTGTTGCCGTCGACCATGGACGGCGTGCCCGGCCTGAGTTTCAAAGGCATCGAGCCGGGTGGTGTGTTTGTCTATCAGTTCAAGGTCAGACAGCATGGCACTTACTGGTACCACAGCCATTCCGGGTTTCAGGAGCTGCGGGGGGTGTACGGCCCGCTGGTCATCGAGCCGTTGGAGCCCGAGCCCTTCACCTGCCAGCGCGACTACGTGGTGATGCTCTCGGACTGGACCGACGAAGACCCCGTCGCCCTGATGAAGACCCTCAAGAAGCAGTCCGATTACTACAACCTGCATAAGCCCACCGTGGGTGATTTCGCACGGGATGTGGGCAAGCAGGGCTGGTCGGCCACTGTCAGCGACCGGCTGATGTGGGCGCAGATGAAGATGAACCCTACCGACCTCGCGGACGTCAGCGGCCAGACCTACACCTACCTGCTCAACGGCCAGCCCCCCGGCCTCAACTGGACCGGGGTGTTTGAAGCCGGGGAGAAAATACGCCTGCGCTTTATCAACGGTTCGGCGATGACCTATTTCGATGTGCGCATTCCGGGGCTGAAGATGACCGTCATCGCCGCCGATGGCCAGCCGGTCAAGCCGGTCAGCGTCGATGAGTTCCGCATTGCGGTCGCCGAAACCTTCGATGTGCTGGTGGAGCCCACGTCAGCGGCCTACACGCTGTTTGCCCAGTCCATGGACCGCACGGGTTATGCCCGTGGCACGCTTGCCCGCCAGGCGGGGGCGACGGCACCCGTACCGGCACTTGAGCCGCGCCCCTGGCTCACCATGGACGACATGGGCATGGGTGGGATGGATCACGGCGCCATGGCGGACATGCCGGATATGGCGGGCATGGATCACAGTGGGATGGGCGCGATGTCGATGCAGAGCCACCCGGCCAGCGAGCAGAACAACCCTTTGGTGGACATGCAGGCGATGAGCCCGGTGCCCAAGCTCGACGATCCCGGTATCGGCCTGCGCAACAACGGTCGGCGAGTGCTGACCTACGCCGACCTGCACAGCACCTTTGAGGACCCCGATGGCCGCGACCCCGCGCGCACCCTTGAATTGCACCTCACCGGGCATATGGAGAAGTTCGCCTGGTCATTCAATGGCGTGAAGTTCTCCGATGCCGAGCCCTTGCAACTGACCTATGGCGAGCGCGTCCGGCTGGTGCTGGTCAACGACACGATGATGAGCCACCCGATTCACCTGCACGGCCTGTGGAGCGACCTGGAGGATGAAAACGGCCAGTTCCAGGTCCGCAAACACACCATCGACATGCCGCCGGGCTCGCGCCGCAGTTACCGGGTGACCGCCGATGCCCTGGGCCGTTGGGCCTATCACTGCCACCTGCTGTACCACATGGAAATGGGCATGTTCCGTGAAGTGCGCGTGCATGAATGAGGACGCGAGCATGAATCGTCGAGTTTTATCTATGTGTATCGCACTGGCCGGGTGGACATTCGGCTCGCCGGCGCAGGCCGAGGAGTTTCAAAGCATGAGCCCGGCGGTTCCGGCGCTGAGCGAAAGCCGTACGCCGATCCCGCTGCTCACCGACGCGGATCGCGCCGCTGTGTATAACGCGCCGGGCGGGCATGTGGTGCATGACAGCGGCATCAACTCAATGCTGCTGGTCAACCAGCTGGAATGGCAAGGCGGTGGTGGCGGTGGTGCGCTGAACTGGGACATCAAGGGTTGGGTCGGTGGTGACATCGACCGCCTGTGGCTGCGCAGCGAAGGCGAGCGCAGCGCCGGTCGCACCGACAGCGCCGAAGCCCAGGCGTTGTGGGGGCACGCCATCAGCCCTTGGTGGGACCTGGTTGGCGGCGTGCGCCAGGACTTCAAGCCCGGGGACAGCCAGACCTGGGCGGCGTTCGGCCTGCAGGGCATGGCGCTCTACAACTTCGAGGCCGAGGCGACGCTGTTTGTGGGCGAGTCGGGCCACACCGCGGCACGCCTGGAAGGTGACTACGACATCCTGCTGACCAACCGCCTGATCCTTCAGCCGACGGCCGAACTCAATTTTTATGCGCAGAACGATCCGCAGCGCCGGGTGGGCGCAGGCCTGTCGGAAAGCGAGCTGGGCCTGCGCTTGCGCTACGAGGTGCGCCGGGAGTTGGCGCCTTACGTGGGGGTGAGTTGGAACCGCAGCTATGGGCGGACGGCGCAGTACGCTCGCGACGAAGACGAGGATATCAGCCAACTGCGCTGGGTGGTCGGTGTGCGCCTTTGGTTTTAACCGGTTTCTTATTCCTATAACTCGCCGCCTTGAGCGGCCTGGAGCCTTGCATGTCGATGTTGAAAACCGCGTTAACGGGGGGAGCGCTGTGGGTCGGATTGATGATCAGCCTGCCGGCCTCGGCCCATCCGAAACTGTTGTCGTCCCTCCCTCCAGCCGGGGCCCAAGGTGCCGCGCCGGCCGTCATTGAACTGCGCTTTTCGGAGAACCTGCTGACGCAGTTTTCCGGGGCCAGGCTGACCATGACCGATATGCCCGGAATGCCCAATTCGCCGATGCCCATCAAGGCCAGTGTCGCGGCGAGCACCGACCCCAAGGTGATGCTGATCAAGCCGGCCTCTGCTCTGACTACCGGTACCTACCGAGTCGATTGGCGCGCGGTGTCATCCGACACGCACCCGATTACCGGTAACGTGGTGTTCAGCGTCCAGCCATGAGCGAACTGACCCAAGTCACACTGCGCTTTGCGCTCTATCTTGACCTGATGCTGTTGTTTGGCCTGGGGCTCTTTGGTCTTTACGGACTCAAGGCGCCGGAGCGCGTGCTGCTGAATTTGAGGGGCCTGCTGCGGCTGACGGCTGGCGTCGGAATAGTGCTGTCGATAGCGTCGCTGTTGGCGCTGACCCAGGCCATGAGTGGCGCAACGGATTGGCAGACGCTGTGGCCGCATCTGCACATGATGCTCTGGCAGACCGACCTGGGCGTGACGTGGTGGCTACGGATGGGGGCGCTGGTGGTGGCTGCGCTTGGCCCTAGCCTGCCACTGACCGCGTTGTCGGGCGCCGCCGCGTTGGTGACGCTGGCGTGGACCGGGCACGGCGTGATGCATGAAGGCACGCTGGGTGTGTGGCACATCCTCAGCGACGCCGCGCATCTGTTGGCAGCGGGTGGCTGGGTTGGGGCGTTGGCGGCGTTCGGGTTGTTGTCGAGGTGCACGTCTTTGCACGATGCTTATCACGTTCGGGTGCTGGCAAGGGCGCTGAAGGGGTTCGAGCATGTGGGGGCGGGATTTGTAGCGGTGCTGATCGGCACCGGGGTGGCCAACTATCTGTTGGTGGTCGGGCTGAATCTGGACGGCCTTACCGGCGGTGTCTACGCGATCCTGTTGTGCCTGAAACTGGGACTGTTTGGCCTGATGCTGGGGCTGGCGGCGCTCAATCGTTTCCACCTGACGCCGCTTCTGCAACGGTCCGTGGCGGCCGGTGATTATGTCGCTGCCATGGCTGCGCTACGGCGCAGCATGGTGCTGGAGATGGGGGCCGGGGCGCTGATCCTCGCGCTGGTGGCCTGGTTAGGCACCCTGGCGCCCAATTAGGACTGCGCGCTTTTCAGGCATTTGAGCGCCTGGAAGTCACTGCGGACCTTGTCGATTTTCTGGGTGAGTTTCAGCCGTTGCGGCACGCTGCTGTCGGCCATGACGTCGACGATCAAGCTGCGTGCAGCGGCTTCGGTCTGGGCATATGCCGCGCGATACTCCGGTGTCCACAGGCTTTCGCGGTCCACCAGCAGTTGCTGGATTTTCTGCGGGAAATCGGCGCTGTGGCGTTGCTGCACGGCGTCGATGAATTGTGCCTGCCAGTGGGCACGGTTGCCGATCCATTGTTCATTTTGCTTGCCCAGGCTGATGGACCAGGCCATGACCCGGTTCTTCTGGTTATCGCTCAGTGGCCCCATCCACGCATCCAGACGCTTGTTCATACGCTCGGCGCGGTCCTGGATCTGCTTGGCCAGCGGCGGCTTGAGGTATTCGTCCTGGCGTTTGCGCAGGTCCTTGGCCAGGGCATCGTTCATGTCGTTGACCTGCTGGTCATCCAGCCCTTGTAACAATTCAATCGCCGACGGGGTGATTTCCCGCGCCACCTCGGCAATCGCCTGCTTGGCCTCAACCGTGCGGGTTTGCAGCGCTGCATCGGTGACCTGGTTGCTCTCGACCATTGCCTGCAGGCGGTCGAGCCAGTCGAGGTAACCCGGCAATTGGGTGGTGCAGTGCCAGGCCAGGTGGTCCTTGAGCTTGTCGTTGAACCAGCTCTTCTGCCCGGCGTTCATGTCCAGGTAGTCGTTGAGGGTCCAGGGGATGATCACGTCCAGATTGCGGTAGGCCAGGCCCACGCGGTTGCAGCCGGCGAGCACCAGGCTCAGGGTCAGGAATACCACCAGCAGTTTGAGCCGATGCAACATGGGCGTGTCCTTGCGCAGAGGGAGTCAATGCATGTGAACCCGCGGCGCACGCGACAGTTCAGCCCATCAATAAAACGACCGCACCGCCTTCAGGGTCAACAGGCCATCGCATTGCGAATTGTGTCCGGAGTAGGCCGAGCAATCGCCGCCGCTGAGGCTGGAGTCGCTGTAGATCAGGTCCAGGTCGATGCCTTTCCAGGCGCGGGAGAACTGCACCGACCAGTCGCTGAAGCTGCTGATGGTGCCGCCCTCTACCGAAGCCGGCGTGCCCAGCTGATGGGTGGTGTATTTCATGCTGACGCCGATGCCGAAGGGCTGGGTACCGCCGAGGTCGGCGAACAGCGTGCTGTCCTGGCGGTCCGGGTCGTTGCTGAAGGAAGCGCCGAAACGATTGCCGAGTAGATTCAGACCGCCGTAGAACTCCTGGCTGTCGAGGGGGCTGAGCTTGGGGTAACTGTAGTGGATCAGGCCGACTTCGTAGCCCAGGGTCTGGTCGAAGGGGTGTTTGAACCCCATGTAGGAGTCGACTTCGAGGGTGCTGGCCGAGGACAGGCCCATGTTCGGCGAAAACTGGCCGAAGTACAGGCCGCTGTCATGGCTCAGGTCCAGCCCGCCATGGAACGAGTCACTGCCCGGCGAGGTCGGCTTGACCAGGCCCTGGGCCATGCTACGGCTGGGGGTGGTGCCCAATTTCAGGTCGAAGTCGCCCAGTTCACGCTGGAAAATCTGCGCTTCGGCGAGAGGGCTGGCCGCCAGGATACTGGCCACGAAAATGCAGCGTTTAAGCATGCTTCACTCCATGAAAAGCGAGGAGCAGTAACGGAAAAATAGGGCAGATGCCCGTGCTAGACGTGTGCAAGCATACCGGCGAATGCCAGGAGGTGAGGCCCGTTCGTCGATTTGCACGTTCTGAAGGTGACGCGAGAGGGTATTTCGGGCTCTAGTCCTAGCGCCTTGAAGGCAAGACGCTTAGGGACCAGATGTGCTGCGCGGTATTACTTTTTACCCAGGCTGATCTGCTTGGACGGGCCGAAAGTCTGGCCGCTCACGCCCTTGGCAATTTGCTGGATTTCGCCGCCGGACTTGAGGAAAGCAGCAATCTGGCTGTTGATCGATTCGCTGGTTTCAACGGCGGGAGCTGGCTTTGCTTTGCTGTTGGATGCTTTTACGCGCATGGCGGCCACTAACCTGTAGAAAATTAACTTGGCCAGGCATCGTACAGGAAATACTTGACAATTGCTTGGTAAATATCCCCCGGGAATAAGCGCGGCGGCGGAAAACAGCCAAAGTTCATCTTTGAAATAAACCCCTAACTTACTGTTTTAACTCGAAACCACGGGCTGAGCCGGCACCGGTGGCGTGGCAAAATTCAGCCGAATGATCGGACGAGCGGGGCGCTGCCACTGGAACGCCAGGTAAACCCGCGATTTTTCAGGCGCGCGCGCGCGGCGAGGGCAACTCGGGTAGAATGCCGCCCACGCAATGAGGGTATTGGAAATGGCTTTAGTCGGGCGCTACAACAGCTTGCAAGTGGTTAAACACACTAACTTTGGTTTGTACCTCGATGGGGCGCAAGATGGCGAAATCCTCTTGCCTAATCGGTATATCCCCAAAGATATTCCCAGTGAAGATGAAGACTGGCTTAACGTTTTCATTTATCTGGACAGCGATGACAAACTTATCGCCACTACCGAAAAACCGAAAGTTCAAGTCGGCGAATTTGCCAGTTTGAAAGTCGTGGAAGTCAACAGCATCGGCGTGTTCCTCGACTGGGGGTTGCCAAAGGATCTGTTGCTGCCGTATTCGGAAGAGAAACGTCAGATGACCGCCGGTGAATACTGCGTGGTGCATGTCTATCTCGACAAACACACTAAGCGTATTACCGCGACCGCACGCCTCGACCGCTACCTGGACAAGACGCCGGCCAACTACGTCGTGGGCCAGGAAGTCGACCTGCTGGTCGCCGAAGCCACCGACATGGGCTTCAAGGCGATCATCAACAACAAGCACTGGGGCCTGATCCACAAGAACGAAGTGTTCAAGTTCCTGCGCCCGGGCAAGGAAGAGAAAGGCTTTATCAAAGAGATCCGCGCCGATGGCAACATCAGCCTGAGCCTGCAACCGGTCGGCCAGGAAGCAGCGTCCAGCCTCAACTCGAAGATCCTCGCCAAGTTGCGTGAAAACAACGGCAGTTTGCCGGTCAGCGACAAGAGCGACCCGGCGGTGATCAGCAACTTGTTTGGCGTGAGCAAGGGCAACTTCAAGAAAGCCATTGGTGCACTCTACAAGCAGGGCCAGATCGTGATTCACGCGGATCGCATTGAACTAAGCTGAGTGCGGTTTGCTCTTCTGTAGGAGCGAGCGTGCTCGCGAAAAAGGTCCATCCGACACCGTGATGCGCCTGGAATATTTTCGCGAGCAAGCTCGCTCCTACAGAGGCTGCATCAATGTCCAAGAAGTCTGTCTTCGCCTACCTCGGCACCTTGCTTGCCTTCCTGATCCTCGACGGCCTCTGGCTTGGCGTCCTCATGGGCCCGACCTACAAATCCCTGCTGGGCCCGCTGATGCTCGATCAGCCTCGCCTGTTGCCCGCCGCGCTGTTCTATCTCTTGTATGTCCTCGGTTGCGTGGTGTTCGTGGTCTTGCCCAGTGCCAGTTGGCAGCGCGCGGCGCGACTGGGTGCATTGCTGGGCCTGGTGGCCTACGGCACCTATGACCTGAGCAACTGGGCCACGCTGCAGGGTTGGTCCGGCGGGTTGGCGGTGATGGACATGGCCTGGGGCGCCTTCCTCACAGCGGCGTGCTGCACGGTTGGGTACTTGTGTGCACATCGGGTGCACCAGTGATTGTGTACAGGATTAATCTGCACCGTTGCTGAGCGCAGTCCCCGTCACTAAGGCTCTGTGTAGCCCTTTGGAACGCGGTTTCAGAGGGATTGTGTGCTATTGGCACGTATTCTGCTGACTGTCTCGTATACAAACCATGCCGCCTCCCGTATGCACCCCGTGACGGAAGCGCAGGCCGGTATGACGAGGAGCCCGCGATGACCGAACAATTGCCCAAAGGCTACAGCCCCCGCCTGTACAACCAGGACCTGGGGCCGCTGCCGCAAAAGTGGACCTGGTACAACATCTTTGCCTTCTGGATGAGTGACGTGCACAGCGTGGGTGGCTATGTGTTCGCCGCCAGTCTGTTTGCCCTGGGGCTGGCCAGTTGGCAGGTGTTGATTGCCTTGCTGGCAGGCATTTGCATTGTGCAATTGATTGCCAACCTGGTGGCCAAGCCCAGCCAGCAGGCCGCCGTGCCCTATCCAGTGATCTGCCGGCTGGCGTTTGGCGTGTTCGGCGCGAACATTCCCGCCGTGATTCGCGGCTTGATTGCGGTGGCCTGGTACGGGATTCAGACCTACCTGGCGTCGAGTGCCCTGATCATTGTGGTATTGCGCTTTTTCCCACAGATGGCGGTGTTTGCAGAGCCGCATTTTGCCGGCCTGTCTTACCTGGGCTGGTTTGGTTTCCTCAGTTTATGGGTGTTGCAGGCGGCCGTGTTCTGGGCCGGCATGGAGTCCATCCGCCGCTTTATCGATTGGGCGGGGCCGGTGGTCTATGCGGTGATGTTTGCCCTGGCCGGCTGGATCGTGTGGAAGGCAGGGTGGGCGAATATCAGCTTTACCCTGGCGGAAAAATCCCTGTCGGGCTGGCAGGCGTTCGGCCAGGTGATCGTGGCGACGGCGCTGGTGGTGTCGTACTTTTCCGGGCCGACCCTGAATTTCGGTGATTTCAGCCGTTATTGCCGCAGCATGCAGGACGTGCGGCGTGGCAACTTCTGGGGCCTGCCGGTGAACTTCCTGGCGTTTTCCCTGGTGACCGTGGTGATCGTCTCGGGCACCTTGCCGGTGTTTGGCGAAATGCTCCATGACCCGATCGCGACCGTCTCGCGCATAGATAACAGCATGGCGGTGCTGCTGGGCGCTTTTGCATTTGTGACTGCCACCATCGGCATCAACATCGTTGCCAACTTCGTGTCCCCGGCGTTCGACTTCGCCAACGTCGCACCGAGCAAAATCAGCTGGCGCGCCGGGGGCATGATCGCTGCGGTGGCGTCGATCTTCATCACCCCGTGGAACCTGTTCAATAACCCGCTGATGATCCACTACACCCTGGATATCCTCGCGGCCTTTATCGGCCCGCTGTTCGGGATTCTGCTGGTGGACTTCTACCTGATCAAAAAGCAGAAGATCGACGTGGACGCGCTGTTCGATGACAGCCCGAGCGGGCGCTATTACTTCGACGGCGGTGTGAACTGGACGGCGGTCAAGGCGCTGGTGCCCGCGACCCTGGCAGGTGTTGCGATCACCTTCACGCCGGCGTTGCAGGGCATGGCTAACTTTGCCTGGTTCACCGGCTGCTTCCTGGGTGGGCTGTTTTTCCTGGTGTTGGCGCGGCGTGAGCAGGTTCGTGCGCCGGCACCGTTGGTCGCCGGCTGACCAACACCCCTCCCGCCACTGACAGGCCTGCACCGGCAATCACCAACGCCGGTTGCAGGCCTCCGCTCAGGTGACTGCTCACCGACGCCAGCAACGGCCCGCTCAATTGGCCGATGGCAAAGCTGGCGGTCAGCAGCCCGGTGTTGCGCTGATAGCCGTGGGGCGCAACGTCCCGCAGGCGCGCCATCACCAACTGCATGCAGGCCAGGAACGGCCCGCCGCACAGCAACACCCCCAGCGCCAGGCCCCAACCGTTACCCAGCAGGCAGGCGAATACCCCGGCCGCCTGCAGCCACAACGTGGTCATCAGCCAGCGGCGGGTGGTGTCCGGGTCCTTGGGACGCAGGCTTGCGACCACTACCCCAATCGCCGCGGCCAAACCAAAGCAGGGCCAGAACAGATCAGCCTGCCAGGCGCCGTTGAATTGCGCGCTGGCCATCTGTGACAGGAAGGTCGCCGGAATGATGTAGCCCAGGCCGAACAACACGTAGATCCAGCACAGGTGAGTAATGCTGCCGTTGCTGGCCGTGTCGGCGCGGCTTGCAACAGGCGCAGTGACGGCGGACGGCTGTGGCAGGAAGGGCAAGATTGCCAGCAGCATCACCAGCGCCACTACGCCGTAGATCAGCCACAAGGTTGCAGAGCTTCGGCCCAACAGGTTGGAGCCCAGCGCCAGCAACCCGGTCAACACAATCCCCAGCCCCGGCCCGGCGAACACCAGGGCGCCGAGGCGTGCACGCCCGGCGGCAATCGCCAGCGGCTGGCTCAGGCTGGTGATCATCACCAATGCCCAGGCACTTGCAACGCCGGTACCGAAGCGCAACAGCATGTGTGGCCAGAAACCCTGGGCCCAGTACGACGCCAGGGTCAGCAACACGCACAACCAGAGCCCGCCATACAGGCGACCCCGCACATGGTGATGGCTGCGCGCAAAAATCGAATCCACCGCGCCCACGAAGTAGCCCAGGTAATTGGCCGCTGCGATCAGTCCGGCGCCGGTCAGGTCGATCTGGCCTTCACTGAGCAAGTGGGGCATTTGCGGGGTAAGGGCGAAGCGGCCAATGCCCATGGCCATCATCAGGGCGATAAAGCTGGCGAGTAAGCGGGTGAGGGGTGACATGGTCGGGTGTCCTGCGGGTAAGCGAATACCGTCAGGCTAGAGCGGATTGACTTTCTGTAAAAATGAATAATAGTGAGCAACTTGTTCAGTTTTGGAGAAGGTCATGGAGTTCAGTCAATTGCGCATCTTCCAGGCGGTGGCGGAAGAGGGCTCCATTACCCGTGCTGCCGAGCGCCTGCATCGAGTGCCGTCGAACTTGTCGACCCGGCTCAAGCAGATGGAAGAACAGCTTGGCGTGGAATTGTTCGTGCGCGAACGCCAGCGCTTGCAGCTTTCTCCGGCGGGCAAGGTGTTGCTGGACTACAGCACTCGTCTGCTGGCGCTGCATGATGAAGCCCATGGCGCCGTGCAAGGTGGGCAACCGGCTGGCAATTTTGTGCTGGGCAGCATGTACAGCACGGCGGCAGTGCATTTGCCGAAGCTGCTGGCGTGCTATCACAAGGCGTATCCGATGGTGAACCTCCAGGTACTATCGGCGCCCAGCGGTGAACTGCTCGAAGGGTTGATCACCGGTCGCCTGGACGCCGCATTTGTGGACGGGCCCATCACGATTGCCTCCCTGGACGGTGTGGCCCTGTGCGAAGAACGCCTGGTGCTGATATGCGAAGCCGACCACCCACCGGTGCGCGGGCCGCAGGATGTTGCCGGCCGTTCGGTGTTCACTTTTCGCCGCAGTTGCGCCTACCGCACGCGCCTGGAAACCTGGTTTTCCCACGAGCACGTCGCCATGGGGCGGGCGATTGAGATCGAGTCTTATCAAGGCATGCTCGCCTGTGTCATCGCCGGTTCAGGTGTGGCGCTGATGTCCGAATCCATGCTCGACAGCCTGCCGGGCAAGGACAGCGTGTCCGTTCATCCGCTGACAGGGCAATTTGCCACTGCGACGACCTGGCTGATGTGGCGAAAGGGTATGCTCGGCGCTAACCTCAACGCATGGATCGACCTGCAGCAAGAGGGCAGGGCCGAGGTCCTGCAAGACGCACGTGCGATTGCTTGAGCGATCCGTCAGGATTTGCATCAATTCAGTAACAGTTCGTTGTGGTTTCATTCAAGCAATACGTAGGACTTAGGGCTACTATCAATGTAGGAAAAGGCGACAGAACTTGCGCCGACCAGCATTTCCCTCAAAGGGGGCAAACCATGAAAGAGAAAATCCAGAACTGGCTCCACGACCTTGGCGTTGCATTGGGCTTGATCGAGCCCCCCCTGCAACCGGTGCCGATTCGTACCGATGACGAGCAGCGTCGTCCGCGCCGCAGATAATCTCTGGCTGAAGCAGGATTGAAGGTGGGGGCGAGTAAGCCCGCTCCCACCGTTTATTTTGCGCCAGGCAAAACCAGCGGGCGTGACATCCCACGTCGCAGCGTCCACACAGCGTTTCCAACGCCAGTCCTACCTCCCGCCGCCCCAGTCACCCTTGCCTCGGGCCTGCGCGATAGCCCCCTCACGCCATAACACTCACTCGCCCCAGTGATCTGGACAATCGTTCGGATGCGAGCGTCTGCTTTCAGGAACCCCTGTCGTCCCTCGGTAGCTTGGGCGAGTAGTCCGAATCCATGCAGGTCAGTCAGGCCTCTGACCTTCACGTGTCGGAATCAGGCTACTTGTTCATCAGAAGTGGCTGGCTTATTCAATTCAAACCATGAGCGTAGGTTGAGTTCCTCAACGGCCTTCCAATAACGCCCCACCTTTATTGAAGGGCTCTCTGCGAGGCATCAGTCCGTCAGAAGTGTTGGAGACACAGCTATGAGGCTCTCTTCCATTCCGCCAGTCGCCGCGTCACTCATCGCCATAACCGGAAATATCCTGCATCTCGCACCGGTGTCGAGAGCCTGGAAGGCTCACGCACCCAGCAACGTGGTGTTCTTTCCCCCGACATTGACCAAACACGATCTGCTCATACAGATCGGTCTCCTGAGTCCATCGGCGATCATTGTCGGGGACCAGGCGATCGATGCAGACGTCATTGCCCAATGGCGCATATCCCACCCGTTTGGCGACCTCCATTTGATCCGCAGAGGTACGAGCCTGGATAAGGTGCGACTGGACCTTTGCGGCTCCAACGACATCCGCGTAGTCAATACGCCGGGGGTCAACGCGCCCCATGTCGCCGCCTATATGGCGCGCTGGCTGACACTGGCCGATGGCTCCCTGCCGCGCGACATCTGTGTGCTGGGATACGGCAACGTGGGCAGGGAGTTGGTCAAGTTGTTGCTTGATCGAGATCCGGAGGTTCGGATCAAGGTATTGGATCGGCACGCTCAGAGGCCGGACACTCTCGGCAAAGCCTTTTCCGACAGCCGAGTGTCCTTTGGCGTGGACTGGCACGAGGTGCTGGAGGGGGCCCGTGCCGTCGCTATCTGTTTATCCCTGAATGATGAGTCCACCCATCGCATTGATCGGGCCCTTATTCAGTGCCTGCACAGACAGGCTCGTCTGGTCTGCGTCGCCAAGCCGGATGTCTTCAGCGATGACGCTTTACGGGCCCTGGCAACGGCTGAAGCTATCCAGCTTGTATTGGACTACGGGCCTGGGACACTGGATGCATTTCGGGTGCGCGCGCAGGCACTCGGCTGCAGTGTCTCCAAGTGGCGCAAACCGGCGACCCTGACAACCCAGGCGGCAATGACTGAAGCCTGCCATGGCGACCTTGACTATGCCGTCTCGATTCAACTGAGCCTGACCGCCTTGCGCTGCCTGGTCCGGCGCAAACTTGCCCACTCATTGATGATCCCCGCGCAACAGGCAGATGCCGGCGCGCCGCGCGTATCGATCATCGGTCGAGGCATCAACGGCCTGCTCCAAGCCGTGATGTTCCGCCTGGCCAATTATCAGGTCTCGGTCTACGGAGGACATCAGCAAAGCGATGGCGCCAGTCATAAGCAGGTGAACATGCGCCACCTTTCAGCCACGGAGACGACTGCAAAGCCGCTGGACAACGCTTATCTGATGCCTGGAAACCAGTACCTGGCCGTGGAGTGCAATCGTGCAGGCATTGAGCTGTTTGAAAAGTTTCTGGCCGACAATCCATCGATTGACGCATCGGGCGACGATCTGGGCATTGCGCATTTGATGGATGAGATAGAGGCGCTTTTGCGGCGCGCTGGGGTTCGGTTCCTGTCCCAGCATCTGAGTACGGCCCGCATTGCTGAACTGAGCAGAGAACAGTTCGTCGTCACTGCCATGGAAGGAGAGGAGCCTGATGGACTGTCGATAGTTTATCGCTCCGCCTACAACCGCATTGCCGCTGGCGGGACGTATGCCGGGGGTACCACCCAGGGATTGGTGTGGGCCTCCTTGGTCGAGGAAATCATCCAGGCTAAGGCACCCGCAGTTTCGGCCATGTACCCATGATAAAAACGGGTGCGACATCCGACGTCGCACCCGCTGAAGAAACCGCTGAAGAAACAGCTCTAAATCCCGCTCTATCTCAAACCGCGCTGGCCGGCGCGACAACAAACTCACCAGCACAAAGCTCACCAGCCCTACCGCCAGGCTTTAGTAGATCGGCGTGTTTGTTTATCCCCTCCTTGGTTATAAGCGGCTGTCGTTTGATGGTAATAGGGCGGTGAAATATAAATTTTGCATATGAGTCAGGCTTTAGTCTTCAAGTGTCGGAACTGGACTACGTGTTTATCGGAAGCGGCTGGCTTATTTGATTAAAAAAATAAGCGTAGGTTGAATGCTGAATAGGAAATAGTTTTATCGTGTGCGCTTCAATAACCTACTGATAAAAAGGACAGGTATATGAACGTAGAATTTAAATATGAAAAGCTGTTCCTCCAAAGAATAATGTGGCTCCAGTGCTTTCCTCAATGGTGCTAGCGCATGCGTATTTTAAGGAGTAAATTTCACCGGCCTAAAAGTAATACATTATTTGCTAGAGTTGCCGAGTATCACACTTCGGGAATTGCTCTAGCGAGTCCTCCTGTTGTATCAGCGACCAATGTTCTCATGGACAGAACTACAGCAAATGTCGGAGTGGGGGATAGGTTGCTCGAGAAGCAAAGCGATAGAATCGACTCCAGTTTTCAATATGGGGCAATTAGTACACCTACCGTCGAAGCAGTAGCTAATTCTATCGCTATCTTGGAAGGCGGGAAGGGTGCCCTTTTGACACCGTCAGGGCAGAGTTCATTGTTTCTGGTGATCTCTACAATTTCGCGCAGAGGTGGAACATTACTTGTTGCTGACTCGTTAACATACTCAACACTCAACTTGTTAAACGAACTTGCATGCCGTCTAGGGTTTCGGCTAAGGAGGCTCGGAGTTAGAGAAGTTTCGAAAGTAACAGTTGACGAGCTTGTGGCGGACTCAACATTCTGTGTGTTATTAGAAGCTCCTGGCGGTTTTGATTATGAAATTCCGGATATTAAAAAGGTTTTTGAGGTTGCTAAACAAGCGCAGGTCAAGTGTGTATTTGACAATACCTGGTCTTCATCTGTTTTCTTCTGCCCTATAAAATTTGGTGCCGATGTCGTAATCCTTTCACTAAGCAAGTGTTACGGAGGAACCGTGGGGGTTGCACTCGGTGCAATAGTTACTTGCGAAAAAAACATGGAGATAATTTTTCGAAAAAGTTCTGCCTTGCTCGGGTTGAGCGTGTCACCTACGTGCGCAGAGCGATTGGCAACGTGTTTAAGTACGTTGAGAATTAGAGTGGTCTCACAAGATTCATCCACTAGGCGTATATTGGCTTATATTCAATACAAATGCCCGCATGCTAGTTTTTTGCATCCTTCTTTAAGTTGCCACCCAAGCCATAAAAGCTGGAAAGAATATTTTTGTGGTGCGTGTTCTGTCTTCACTATTTGCTTTTTTGATGTGTCAATAAAAGAGTTGACTGCTGCGATGGGCAGGTCAGTCCTATTTCGATCAGCGTACGGTTGGGGAGGTAATTCATCCTCATACTATATTTTTGACCCTGGCACTTGGAGACTTGCTTCAAATAATATGCTTTCTAGTTCGTCCTGCGTGAGGATATACGTAGGCCTGGAAGATTGGCGTGAGCTCGCAGAGGATTTAAATACCGTTCTTTTATCAATAGGTTCGTCAGAAGGTGTGGAACTATGAAACTTCAGGTGATAGCGATTGCAGCGCCTGAGCATCTTTGCGGGAAAAAAGATTCAATAGTAAATAGTTTTGATCCGGTAAGTTTATTTAATGCTCTTCGTATTGCAGCGTTCGCCGCAGATGAAGGTAGAGGGGCATGGGGAGATAGTAATTGGGCCGATGGTTACCTGAAGCGGCGACAGTCGTGCATGCTGATGTATTCACTAGATGACTTGCCCGGATTAGATAAACTTTTGGAGTTGGAAAAACCAAACTTGGTGTTGATCGGGGCAATGTCCATTTGTATGCGTGGAGCACTAGAGTGTGCCTCGTATATCAGGGCAAGGATGGGTGACCAGTGTGTCATAGTGCTCGGGGGGCGGCATGTCTCCGAATCTATGTATAAAGATGAAAGTAATAGAGTTGTTCATCATAGATCTTCGCCGCTTCAACTTGTTTCGAATGAGGAGTTGGAGGACGTATTCGACCTAGTGGTGGGAGGAGAGGCCGAAGATTTAATCTTCAGGTTGGGAGAGTCCTTAGGTAGAAGAAAATTTGAAGGGCGGTGTGATAGAAAACGTTTAATGTTGGATGTTAGTGATGCATCTGGCAACTGGGTCGCTGGCACAATAAATAGATCGAAGGAAATTTTCACATTATCCAGCAAATATGGTCGAATCGAAAAAGCTACCTTGCCAAGTATTACAAAATTATTTGGTGCGACATCAAGGTTTACGGTTTTTGGTGGCCTCCATACAGCACATGTTTATAGCGATACGGGGGCGGGTTGTGTGTTCGACTGCGATTTTTGTAGCGAGCGATTAAGTGTGGTAGGGCGGCCTGAAAATATATCGGGAGCTCCATTCAGCCTCTATAGGCAATTAGGTGAGGCGGCGAACTCAATCTTTTTAGAGTATAGGGAGACGCAATCATCAGCTTTTGTTGAAGATTCAACATTTTTACTGGGGAAAAGATCTAATATAAGAACTTTTTGTGAGTTGATGGAGCGCGACAATTTGCCTGTGAGGTTTGGCGCACAGTTTACAGTTGATCAAATTATTTCTCGCCCGGAGGAGTTGGCTCGGTTATCTGCTGTTGGGTTAAGTTATGTTTTTCTAGGTATTGAAACACTAGATCCTTATTCAATAGGCGGAATGAATAAGGATACGTCAGCAAAATTGAGGTCCTGGGCAAGTCGAGTTGAGGAAGCATGTGACCTACTAAGTTCTTGTGGCATAAGGATCGGATTTGCGTTGCTCTTTGGACTTGGCGAGACGCATTTGTCGCGAATTAGGCTCCTCAATTTTATTGAAAAAATTAATTGTAGTGTTGAAGCGTCAGCAGTCGTATCTATGAACTGGGCTGTGCAACATCCATTAAAGGGTTTAGATAATGGAGCGAACTACAAATATCTCAAGTGGCCAGTTTTGGAAGTACATATGATGGATTTATTTCATCGCTTCGGAGAGGCTTCTACGGAGTACCCGATGCTGCACGTAGGAAAACCAAAGTATGAGGAGGTGTTTGAGGTGGTATGTCGATCGCGCGAATTACTGAGCCTTTGAGGAGAAACCAAATTCCAAATTATTTAGAAATTGGTGTGACGATTTTTGCTTTAAATAAAGTTGTGGTGAACCGTATTTAATCATAGTAAATATGGAGTGTAGTTATGATATGCGAAGATCAAAAATACGTTTCTTCGGAAGCGGAAATGTTAGAGTTTTTGCAAGAAAAATTGCTGGATTTTAATAGCCAGGACTTGGTGATTATGGGAGGGCATTTTATGCTGTTCTATGACTCGGAATCGAATTCATTAGTGCCTGGTGTGTCTCAAGACTTACAAGGTGAAGTTATTAGGGCTAGGGTACGCGATAGAGTAGGTGTTTTTCCTTTGTACACTTGGGAGATGGCTCTTAAAATAGGTGGAGTTTATAAAACTAAGACTAAAAATAAAGTCAGATTTTTGCTCTTGATAAATGATTGGCAATACACTCCCGAGTTTGGCTCGGCTGGTGAACATAGGGACCGGTTTTACAGACATTTTCAGAGCCTGCCTTCTTCGTACAAAAAATCTATGAAGGCCCAGGGCCTTTTTTCGGAAGAAGACATACTTCCTAGCCGAAAAAATAATCTCGCGTTTCCGGAAACCTGGCTGAAGTATAGATTTCAAAAAAGCGCTACTAAGCTTGTACAGCAAGGAAAGCTGGAAAGAAAGTATGTTGGTGATGGTTTAAAAGAAACGGAGATTTCCTTCGTTGATAATAATGGAAATTATAGTCAGCTAATTAGTTGTGGCGTAACTGGTTGTGCTGGGGAGATAACCGAGATGTTGCGTGAGGTGTATGAGTATGGCCATAGGCTGATTCTTATTTTTGCACCTAATGAATGCCACTCGCCCGTTAAGGTAGGAATAGAAATAGCTCTTAAACTTTACGAACTAAACGGGATGAAGGTTATTGTTGCTGATCCAGGAGGCAGCGGAGAAATGAGCGTCGATGCTATTTTCAATAAATTAGTTAGTGTGTCGGTTTTTAGATCCTAGTCAAAGAAGTTTTTATTTTTTTGCGCGTCCTATTTGTGAGGTCTGGCATGAAAACAATCTATTTGGATTTTGCAGCATCAACAAAGTGCGAAAGTGATATTGTTGATATTATGAAAGTTTATCAATTCGATGATTATGCTAACCCAGCTTCTCCTCATAGTATGGGGAAGGTAGCACGTCATGCAATAAATGTCGCTCGATCCAAGGTGGCTAAGCTATTACAAGTCGACCCGGCTGAGATATTATTTACTTCAGGTGCAACGGAAAGTAATAATATTGTAGTTCTAGGTGCATTTGAATATGGTGAGACTGCTCCCTCAAATGCAATATTTTCAGCCATTGATCATAAGTCAGTTACTGAGGCTGCACGTGAGCTTTGTCGCAGGGGGGTGGATGTTCGTTATGTTAAGATTGAGTCTGACGGTCGTATTAATAAAAAGTCCTTAGAGCGTGAAATTGATTCTAATACGAAATTGTTGAGCTTGTGTCATGTGAATTCCGAAGTGGGAGTAATTCAGGATCTGGATATGTTGTCGGAGGTTGCAGCATCGCGGGAAATAATACTTCATCTAGATGTTGTCCAGTCTTTTGGAAAAATTCCGTTAAGCTTAAAGGGGACGCGTATAGATTGTGTTTCTTTTTCTGCTCACAAAATAGGTGGTCCGAAAGGTATAGGAGGCTTGTATCTGAATGATAACGCTAGGAGGAAGTTGCGGCCATTATTTTTTGGTGGCGAAGTCAACAGTCTTCGAAGCGGAACTATGCCTACTCCGTTGATTGTTGGTTTTGGTGCGGCCTGCGAGTTGAGAAGTAGAGCTGACTTGCAAAAAGAGTGGAGGCAGGTAGCTAAATTAAGGTCGTGCTTCCTTTCAGTGATCAAGTCTCATGGAGTTAGATTTGAATTAAATGTGCCTGCTGAATATACGATTCCTCATATACTGAGCTTGCATTTTTATAAAGTAAGATCCGAAGTATTAATAAGCTCGTTAGAGGGCGTTTGTATAGCTGCGGGGTCGGCATGTAACTCTAATAATATGCAGGCTTCATATGTGTTAAAAGGTTTGGGGCTAAGTGATGAACAGGCAAATTGCTCTATTAGAGTTTCCATTAGCCCAACTATTAAAGAGGAGGAGGTTAGAGAGGCTGCCGAGATTATTGCGGTTAAGGTATTTAAACTTCAAAGCCTTGTTTAAATTTTAGGAGGGTGTATGAAAAATTCAAATTTTTTGATAATTAGAGGTGGTAACTCATCCGAAAGAGATGTGTCGTTTAGGACAGCAGAGTGTGTAGAGGAATCCTTTCGTAGAATGGGGCTTAAGTATCAGGTTCTAACAGTAGGGTCAGTTTTGGATCTTATGGATTTATCTTTAGATGACGTGGATTACATTTTTAATGCCATGCATGGCGGAGATGGCGAAAATGGTGTTGTGCAAGGGTTATTAGATTTGTTGGGGGTTCCCTATAATGGTGCCAGTAGGGAAGCAAGCGCTATATGTATGAGTAAAATTTTAACTAGGTTTGTAGCGTCCGCTAACTCTATTGTAGTACCTGAAGGGGTTGTAAGGGGCGCAGGGGGCATCGATTATAATGAAATAAGAAATCGTTTGGGTGGGCGTGTTGTTGTAAAACCGGATTGTCAAGGTTGTAGTATAGGGGTGAGTGTAGTAGTTGATGATGTTGGGTTTGAACGCGCAGTTCTAAATGCAGAAGTGTTTAATGGTAGGTTATTGTTCGAGGAATTTGTTTGCGGTTTTGAAATAACAGTTGCTGTTCTTGCTGGGGAAATATTACCATTTTTATCTATAACTCATTCCAAAGATTTTTTTGATTTTAATGCTAAGTTTAATTCAAGTGATACTCGATACGAGTTCGCTGATTGCATCCCTGAGAGCGTTGTTGATTTAATCAAGGCGAGTATTTGTCGGCTGTGTGAGATTTTAAATTTTGGACGTTATGCCAGATTTGATTTTATTGTGAGGGAAGGGATTCCATATCTGCTTGAAGTAAATACATTGCCGGGTCTTAATGCTCAGAGTGTTTTTGTGAAAGCATGCCTACTTTCAGGTGTGAGTTACGATGAGATGATATGTAGGATAATAGGCAGTTCAAAAGTTTGATTTTTGTCAAGTGTCATTTGCGTTGGGGTGGTGAGATGAGGCACTTAAGCTCAAATGCTAATGTTATAAATTTTTCACTGTGTCTGCTGGTTGTAATTTGGGTGGTTGGATGGTTTTTTACGATGATCGGTTTGGAATGGTCTACTCCGTTTTCCTTTTCCGCTTTGCGCTTCCTGTTGGCCTCTTTGATAATGCATTTTTTTATTTTTTTTAGTTCGCGATATGTTAGTTATACCTTGAGTGAGTGGTTTTATATTTTGCTGGTTGGTCTCTTTCAGACCACAATTATGTTCTCTCTTGCATCATATGGAATAATTGAGGTTGGACTGGCTAAGTCAGCGATATTGATTTATACCACTCCGGTTTGGACAAGCTTGTTAGGCTGGTTTTTCTTGCGTGAAAGTCTTTCTATTTTTAAGGTTTTGGGTTTGGTTTCTGCTTGTGTTGGTGTTTTTTTAATGACGAGTTCTGGACTTTCGATTGATGATGGCATGGGAGTGCTATTGCTTATTGGATCTTCAGTATCTTGGTCGGTCTCTAGTTTAATTTTAAAAGCTAAGCTAGCCAAAAAAGACATGTTCTGCATAGCTGCGTGGCAGATGACGTTCGGTTCCGTAGGGCTTGTGGCTCTGGCTTATTATGTGGATGGTGGAATATTGTTTGAAGTTGTGTTTGATAGTGTTATTTCATTGATCTATGTATGCATAGGGGCATCGGTTGTTGCCTTTACGTTATGGTTTTATATTGTGTCACGTGTGGCTTTGATTCGTTCAAGTATGGCTTCTTTAGCCGTCCCGGTTAGTGTGTTTGGTATTCAAGAAATGCGGCCGGGACAGTATCTTGATTTGGTTTATGTCGTCGCTTCAGTATTTATTATTCTGGGCTTGGTCATGGTGATCATTGGAGGCAGAGATAGCTAACATTGGTACAGCTGAACAAAAAAACGGGCGCGACATCCGACGTCGCACCCGCTGAAGAAACCGCTCCAACCCTCGTTATTGCTTACACCGCCCGAACCACCCCCGCCTCTGGCCGGCGTGACAACACACTCACCAGCACAAAACTCACCAGCGCCACTGCCAGGCTGTAGTAGATCGGCGTGTTCGCATCCAGGCCATCCTTGAACATGAACACCAGCGCCGTTACAAAACCCAGGCTCATGGAGGTGATTGCCCCCGACGTGGTCGCGCGCTTCCAGAAGATCGCGCCGATCAGCGGGATCAGCATGCCGCCCACTAGCAGGTTGTAGGCCAGGGTCAGGGCGCTGATCACGTCATTGACCACCAGTGCGATGCCCAGCACGACGATACCGGTCAGCATGGTGAACAGGCGGTTGATTGCCAGGCTCGATTGTCTGCCGCCGCGCAGGCGTGGCAGCAGGTCTTCGGTCAATACGGTGGAGGCGGCGAGCAAGCCGGCGCTGGCGGTGGACATCATTGCCGCCAGTGCCGCCGCGATCACCAGGCCGCGGATGCCGTCCGGCAGCGAGACTTTGACGATGGCCGCGAACGCGTTGTTGACGTTGTCCAGGTCCGGAATCAGCACATGGGCCGCCATGCCGATCAGCGCACAGGCGAGGCCGTAAAGGATGCAGTAGAAGCCGGCGAAAGTGCCTGCGTACTTGGCGACCTTTTCGTCACGGGCGGTGAACACCCGCTGCCAGATGTCCTGGCCGATCAGGATGCCAAAGAAGTAGATCATGAAGTAGGTGATGATCGTGTCCCAACCGATCGCGGTGAAGCTGAAGCTCGATGCCGGCAGCTTGGCCACGAGTTCGTCCCAGCCGCCGACGCGGTACAGGCAGATCGGCAGCAGGATAAACATCAGGCCGACGGTCTTGATCACGAATTGCACGATGTCGGTGAGGGTCAGCGACCACATGCCGCCGATGGTCGAGTAGACCACCACCACACCACCGCCCAGCAACACCGAAATCCAGAACGGCAGGCCGAACAGCACTTGCAGCACCGTGCCGATGGCCAGGATCGAGGTCACGCCGATCATCAGCGCGTAGGCCAGCATGATCACCGCACTCGCCTGGCGGGCCATGGGGTTGTAGCGTTTTTCCAGTACCTGGGTGACGGTGAAGATTTTCAGCTTGAGCAGCGGCTTGGCCAGGAACAGGTTCAGCGCGATGATCCCCATGCCCAGCGCCGCACACAGCCAGAAGCCGGAGATGCCATGCACATAACCCAGGCGCACGGTACCGACGGTGGATGCACCGCCCAGTACCGTGGCGGCCATGGTGCCCATGTACAGCGACGGGCCCAGGTTGCGACCGGCCACCAGGTAGTCTTCGTGGGTCTTGGCGCGGCGCATGCCGTAATAGCCGAGCACGAGCATGCCGGCGGCGTAGATGAGTACGACGAATAAATCCAAAGCCATGACGGCGGGTCTCCGATTATTGTTTTAGGTAACAGGCGAACTTGTTGTGGGAGCGGAGCCTGCTCCCGCAGGGCTGCGAAGCGGGCCCTTGGGGCCATACACCGAAGCCGGCTCCGGAAACACACGCAACAACGTCAGGTACACCACCGACGCCAACCCCAGCGTCACCGGCAGGCTGATATCGATGCCATCGGCCAGGTTGCCCAGCGGCCCGACAAACTGCCCCGGCAAGTTGACGAAGCACAGGCCCACCAGCGCACTCGGAATCCAGGCCCCCAGCCCGCGCCAGTTCCAGCCATGGCTGAACCAGTAGCGGCCGCCGGTTTCACCCCGGGTAAACACCTGCAGGTCATCCGGACAGTAGAAGCCGCGACGCACGATCAGGCCGATGATCATCATCACCATCCATGGCGTGGTGCAGGTGATGATCAGCACGGCGAAGGTCGATACGCTCTGCACCAGATTGGCGGCGAAACGTCCGATAAAGATGAAGGCAATCGACATCACCCCGATCAGCAGCGTGGCCTTGACCCGCGACAGCAGGCGTGGGAACACGCTGGACATGTCCAGCCCGGTGCCATACAGCGAAGTGGTGCCGGTGGACATGCCGCCAATCACCGCGATCAGGCACACCGGCAGGAAGAACCAGGTCGGTGCCACCGCCAGCAGACCGCCGACGTAGTTGTTGGCCGCGATGTAGTCCGGCGCCTTGATCGCCACGATGGTGGCGGTGGCCAGGCCGAACAGGAACGGGATCAAGGTGGCGATCTGTGCCAGGACTACTGCCAGCATGATGCGCATTTTCGGTGTCTCACGCGGGATATAGCGTGACCAGTCACCCAGGAACGCTCCGAAGGAAATCGGGTTGCTCATGGCCACCAGCGCCGCGCCGATAAAGGCCGCCCAGAAGCCGGTCTGGCCCAGGGCTACGCTGCCGGCGAAGTGGCTGTCGAAGGTCGGCGCGAACGCGAAGATGCCCAACAGAAACAGCAGGCTTGCCGCCCAGACCGCAATGCGGTTGACCCACAGCATGAAGCGAAAGCCGTAGATGCACACCGTCAGGACAAGCATGGCGAATACGCCGTAGGCCAGGCCCAGGGTCAGGTCGGTTTCCGGCAGGCCGATCAGCCGTTTCGCACCGCCGACCAGCGCATCGCCTGAACTCCACACCGACAGTGAGAAGAAGGCAATCGCCGTCAGCAATGACAGAAACGAGCCGACAATCCGCCCGTGCACGCCGAAGTGCGCACCGGAAGACACCGCGTTGTTGGTGCCATTGATCGGCCCGAACAGGCCCATGGGGGCGAGGATCAACGCACCCACCAGCACACCCAGCACAATCGCCCAGAGGCCGGCCTGGAACGACAGGCCGAACAACACCGGAAAGGAACCGAGCACGGCGGTGGCAAAGGTATTGGCGCCGCCGAAGATCAGGCGGAACAGATCCTTGGGGGTGGCGGTACGTTCGTTGTCCGGGATCTGTTCGACCCCGTTGGTTTCTATTGTGCGAATACTTTTATCGTTGTTTTTATTATTCATGATCAGCTCCGATCACATTGGCTAAGGGGGCGGCAGCCCTTCCGGCATAGCAGACAAATGTTCGTGACAGGCCAGCCACGGGCCTTCTTGTTGTTCTGTGCGAGATCCTTGGCGTTTGAAGACAATGGTCTCGCGTTCCTGGCTAAAGAATTGCTCCCCGTTCATGCGCAGCTCGGTGGCCACGTCATGGATAAATATCGCCACGTCACCCTGCAGGCTGACCACGGCGTTACTTGAGGTGCAGGACAGCACCTCAAATCCTTCATCCCGGCGCCAGCTGTCCCACAACGCCTGGTAGGCATCGCGACTGAGCAGCGGTTGGGGGAGGGTGTAGAACACAAAGCTGGCATCGGCCGTGAACGCGCCGAAGTAGGCGGCGCGGTCGTTACGCGCAAAGGCCGACACCAGGTCGGCGGCGGCTTTCAATACCTGCGGCACGCTCATCAGCGGTGCGCCACGCCAGGCAGTACGCAGAGCATCTCGTACAGCAGGTTGGCGCCCAGCAGCGAGGTGTTGCCGGTGGTGTCGTAGGGCGGCGAAACTTCTACCAGATCACAACCAACCAGGTCGAGGCCCTGGCAGCCACGGATGATTTCGATTGCCTGGATGGTGGTCAGGCCGCCGATTTCCGGGGTGCCGGTGCCGGGCGCCCAGGCCGGGTCGATGCCGTCGATGTCGAAGCTCAGGTACACCGGGCCGCCGCCGACTTTTTCCCGCACCTCGGCCATCAGTGGCGCAAGGGAGTGGTGCCAGCATTCTTCGGCCTGTACTACGCGAAAGCCCTGTTTGCGGCTCCAGTTGAAGTCTTCGGCGGTATAGCCCTGGGCGCGCAGGCCGATCTGCACCACGCGGTCGCAATCGAGCAGGCCTTCTTCCACGGCGCGGCGGAAGGTGGTGCCGTGGGCGATTTTCTCGCCGAACATATGGTCGTTGACGTCGGCGTGGGCATCGATGTGCACCAGCCCGACCTTGCCGTGTTTCTTGTGGATCGCCCGCAGGATCGGCAGGGTGATGGTGTGGTCGCCGCCCAACGTCATCGGGATCACGTTGTGCTCGAGAATCTCATCGTAGGCCTCTTCGATGATGCGCACGGCGTCCAGCAGGTTGAAGGTGTTGATCGCCACGTCGCCAATGTCCGCCACCGACAGCGAGTCGAACGGCGCGGCACCGGTGGCCATGTTGTAGGGGCGGATCATTACCGACTCGGCGCGGATTTCACGCGGCCCGAAGCGAGTACCGGCGCGCAGCGAGGTGCCGATGTCCAGGGGCACGCCGATAAAGGCCGCATCCAGGCCCTTGGCCGATTGCAGGTGGGGAAGACGCATCATGGTGGCGATGCCGGCGAAGCGCGGCATTTCGTTGCCGCCCAGTGGTTGGTGGAAAATCTTGTCCACGGGATTGCCTCATCGTTGTTGTGTTTATCAGGGGCCGATTCTGCGAAAAGCGCAGGAAGGGAAGAATCGGCAGGGGCAAATACTTAGTTCAGGTTTTTCTAAACTAATGCGGGCAGGTAGACTGCCCACATCTACACCCGGAGCCGACCATGGCCAGCGCCTTGCCCGACCTGAAACTCCTGCGCATCTTCGTCAGCGTCGTGCGCCACCAGGGGTTCGCCAATGCCCAGCACGAACTCAACCTGTCCACCTCGGCCATCAGCACCTACATGAGCCAGTTGGAAAGTGCGTTGGGCCTGGTGCTGTGTCATCGCGGCCGGGGTGGGTTCAGCCTGACCAGCAAGGGCGAGCTGTTCCACCAGGAAACCTTGCGCCTGCTCGGCGAACTGGAAGGCTTCGAGCAATACGCCGCCGCGCTCAAGGGCGAGTTGCGCGGCACGCTCAAACTCGGCGTGCTCGACTCCACGGTGAGCGACAAGGCCTTGCCGTTCGCCGAGGTTATCGGCGCCTACAGCCTGGAGCACCCGGCGGTGCACCTGAATCTATCGGTGATGAGCCCCTACGAACTGCAACTCGGCGTGCAGGACAACCGCCTGGACCTGGCCATCGGTGCCTTCTCCAACCGCATGAGCGGGCTGATCTACATGCCGCTGTACCGCGAGCAACACTGGTTGTATTGCAGCACCCGCCATCCGTTGTTCAGCGAACGACGCATTCCCGAGCAGGTGATCACCCAGCAGCGCATGGTCGGGCGCGGCTACTGGAGCCAGGCCGAACTGGCGCGCCACGGCTTCAAACACAGCGCCGCGACGGTGGAAAGTATGGAGGCGCAGTTGATCCTGGTGCTCTCCGGTGCCTACATCGGCTACCTGCCCGAGCACTACGCCCAGGCCTGGGCCGACAAGGGCGACCTGCGCGTATTGCTGCCGGCGACCTTCGGCTACCAGGCGCCGTTCTCGATGATCATGCGCCGGGGCCGCAGCCGCGAACCGCTGATCCAGACCTTCCGCGATCTACTCAAAGCCCAGCTCAACCAGGCCTGAAAACCATGTCCCGACCCCACTGTTCCCGCTGCCTCAGGCCCGCCGCCCATTGCCTGTGCGCGCTGATTCCCAGCCTCGACAGCCGCACACGAGTGCTTGTTTTGCAGCACCCGAGCGAGGTCAACCATGCGCTCAATACCGCGCGGCTGGCGGCGTTGGGACTGAACAATGCACAGTTGGTGGTGGGCGAGGTCTTTGATGACTTGCCGACCCTGTTGAACCCGCCCGGCTATCAGGCGCGGCTGTTGTTTCCGGCTGACGATGCACAGCCGCTGCAAGCCTATGCACCCGGCGCCCAGCCGCTGTTACTGGTGGTGCCCGACGGCACCTGGCGCAAGGCGCGCAAACTGCTGCACCTCAATCCTGTGTTGGCGGCGTTGCCACGGGTCACGCTGGCTGAGGCCGCTGCGTCCCGCTATCGACTGCGCAAGGCGCCCGGACCGGGGGCGTTGTCGACGGTGGAGGCGATTGTGCAGGCGTTGCAGGTGCTGGAGGCGCCGGTGTCGTTCGAGCCGTTGCTCAAGCCGTTTGATGCATTGATCGAAGGGCAGATTGCGGCGATGGGGGAGGAGGTCTTTCGGAGAAATCATGGCGATGGGCATTTGCGCTAGGCGGGGTATCGAGGCGCGGCCATCGGGGGCAAGCCAGCACCTCCCTCGCTTATTCCTTTAAGCCATAAGCACCACACTTTGCGTGATATGGCCCGCCGACCTTTCCCGGTATGATGTTCGCCCCCGCAGTCTGGATTGCGAATACGCCATGACCTTGCAGTACCCTACAATCGCCGATTGCGTCGGCAACACGCCCCTGGTCCGCTTGCAACGTATGGCGGGTGAAACCAGCAATACCCTGTTGCTCAAGCTCGAAGGCAACAACCCGGCCGGCTCGGTGAAAGACCGCCCGGCGCTGTCGATGATCACCCGCGCCGAACTGCGCGGGCAGATCAAGCCCGGCGACACCCTGATCGAAGCCACCTCGGGTAATACCGGGATCGCCCTGGCCATGGCCGCCGCGATCAAGGGTTACAAGATGGTGCTGATCATGCCCGACAACGGCAGCGCCGAGCGCAAGGCGGCGATGACCGCCTATGGCGCCGAGTTGGTGCTGGTCACCCAGGAAGAAGGCATGGAAGGCGCCCGCGACCTCGCCGAGCGCATGGCCGCCGAAGGCCGTGGCCAGGTGCTGGACCAGTTCGCCAATGGGGACAACCCCGAAGCGCACTACACCACCACCGGTCCGGAAATCTGGCGCCAGACCCAGGGCACCATCACCCATTTCGTCAGTTCCATGGGCACCACCGGCACCATCATGGGCAACTCGCGCTACCTCAAGGAGCAGAACCCGGCGATCCAGATCGTCGGCCTGCAACCGATGGAAGGCGCGGCGATCCCAGGCATTCGTCGCTGGCCCGAAGAGTATTTGCCGAAGATCTACAACGCGACGCGCGTGGACCGCATCATCGACATGGCCCAGCGTGAAGCCGAAGACACCACCCGCCGTCTGGCGCGTGAAGAAGGCATCTTCTGCGGCGTGTCGTCCGGCGGCGCCGTGGCGGGTATGTTGCGCTTGTCCAAGGAAGTGGAAAACGCGGTGATCGTCGCGATCATCTGTGACCGAGGCGACCGTTACCTGTCGACCGGCATTTTCGACGAACCCAACTGATGGCCAAGCACGAGAGAGGCCTGCGCTTCCAACCGACGGGCGGCAGCCGGGCCCCACAGATTCCCGTGGGCAAGAAGCAACGCCTGACCATCGAGCGCCTGGCCAACGACGGCCGCGGCATCGTGTTCTTTGAAGGCCGCACCTGGTTTGTCAACGGTGCGCTGGCCGGCGAAGAGGTTGAAGCGCGGGTATTGGGTACCCACGGCAAGGTGGTCGAGGCCCGCACCGAGCGCGTGTTCACGGCCAGCGAACTGCGCCGTCCGGCGCCGTGCGCGCACTTCGGTCGCTGTGGCGGTTGCAGCGTGCAGCACTTGCCCCATGCCGAACAACTTGCCCTGAAACAGCGCATGCTCGCCGAGCAACTGTCCCGCGTGGCCGGTGTCGAACCGCAGGAGTGGGCCGCACCGTTGAGCGGGCCGGAGTTCGCTTACCGACGCCGCGCCCGGGTGGCCGTGCGCTGGGATGCCAAGGCGAAGAAGCTTGAGGTGGGTTTCCGCGCCGTGGCCAGCCAGGACATCGTCGCCATCGATGATTGCCCGGTGCTGGTACAGGCCTTGCAACCGATCATGCAGCGCCTGCCGAACATGCTGCGCCGCCTGAGCAAACCTCAGGCCCTGGGGCATGTGGAGTTGTTCAGTGGCTCGTCCGTCGCCGTGTTGCTGCGGCATATGGCGCCGTTGTCAGAGGCGGACCTGCTGATCCTGAAAGAATTCTGCAGCTTCCATGACGCCCAGCTGTGGCTGCAGGGTGAAGGTCAGCCGGAACCGATTGAGCCCGATCAGTCACTAGGTTTCCGATTGGACCCATGGGACCTGGAGTTGGCGTACCGACCGGGGGATTTTGTCCAGGTCAACGCCGGGGTCAACGAGGCGATGGTTGCCCAGGCCCTGGACTGGCTGGCGCCGCAGCCTGATGAGCGGGTGCTGGACCTGTTCTGCGGCCTGGGCAACTTTGCCTTGCCGCTGGCGAAACGGGTGCGCGACGTGGTGGCGGTGGAAGGTGTGCAGACCATGGTGGACCGGGCTGCGCAGAACGCCATCAGCCACAATTTGCATAATGCGCAGTTTTTTCAGGCCGATTTGTCCCAGCCGTTGACTGACGCGGAATGGGCCAAACAGGGCTTTTCTGCGGTACTCTTGGACCCACCCCGCGATGGTGCCCAAGAGGTTGTGCGTAAGCTCGCCACCCTGGGGGCCAAGCGCCTGGTGTATGTGTCCTGTAACCCGGCGACGCTGGCGCGGGACACGGTTGAGCTGGTCAAGCAAGGCTACCGGCTAAAACGTGCCGGGATCCTCGACATGTTTCCGCAGACAGCGCATGTCGAGGCCATGGCGTTATTTGAAGCGGGCTAGGATGCCCGTTTAATCCGACTGGCCTGCGTTCTCCAAGGCCTATGATCTGCCACGGAGCTCGCAGTAAAAAGGTCGGCGATGATTTTGGCGCATCCAAGGTGCGTCATAGGGAAGGTAAGCAAGATGGTACAGGTGAGAGCACACCAGCCGATCAACACCGACGGCAGTATCAATCTCGAGGCATGGCTGGATCATGCCATCAGTGTCGACCCGGCACTGGACCGTGAAGCCTTGAAAGCAGCCTGCGAGTTCGCTCGTGAGTCTGAGCAACAAGACAATGCAGCCAAGAACCTGTGGGCCGAAGGCACTTCCAGCTTTCGCACCGGGTTGGAAATCGCCGAGATCCTTGCCGATCTCAAGCTGGACCAGGACTCGCTGATCGCCGCCGTGCTCTATCGCGGCGTGCGTGAAGGGCACATCCAGTTGCCGACCGTCAGCCAGCGTTTTGGCGCGGTGGTGGCCAAGCTGATCGACGGCGTGCTGCGCATGGCCGCCATCAGCGCCAGCCTCAGCCCGCGCCAGTCCATGGTGCTGGGCACCCAGGGCCAGGTGGAAAACCTGCGCAAGATGCTGGTGGCGATGGTCGACGACGTACGTGTCGCCCTGATCAAGCTGGCCGAACGCACCTGCGCGATCCGTGCGGTGAAGACCGCCGACGATGAAAAGCGCAACCGCGTCGCCCGCGAAGTCTTCGACATCTACGCACCGCTGGCCCACCGCCTGGGTATCGGCCATATCAAGTGGGAGCTGGAGGACTTGTCCTTCCGCTACCTCGAACCTGATCAATACAAACAGATCGCCACGCTGCTGCACGAGCGGCGGCTCGACCGTGAGCGCTTTATCAGCGACGTGATGGGCCAGTTGCGCGCCGAGTTGCAGGCCACCGGGGTTGATGCCGACATCAGCGGCCGCGCCAAACACATCTACTCGATCTGGCGCAAAATGCAGCGCAAGGGCCTGGCCTTCAGCCAGATCTACGATGTGCGTGCGGTGCGCGTGCTGGTGCCGGAAATGCGCGACTGCTACACCGCGCTGGGTATCGTCCATACGCTGTGGCGGCACATTCCCAAGGAGTTCGACGACTACATCGCCAACCCCAAGGAAAACGGCTATCGCTCGCTGCACACCGCCGTGATCGGCCCCGAGGGCAAGGTGCTGGAAGTGCAGATCCGCACCCACGCCATGCACGAAGAGGCAGAGCTGGGCGTGTGCGCGCACTGGCGCTACAAGGGCACCGACGTCAAGGCCGGGTCCAACCAGTACGAGGAGAAAATCTCCTGGCTGCGCCAAGTGCTGGAATGGCACGAAGAACTCGGCGACATCGGCGGCCTGGCTGAACAGTTGCGCGTGGATATCGAGCCGGACCGGGTCTACATCTTTACCCCCGACGGCCATGCCATCGACTTGCCCAAGGGCGCGACGCCGCTGGACTTCGCCTACCGCGTGCACACCGAGATCGGCCATAACTGCCGGGGCGCCAAGATCAACGGGCGCATCGTGCCGCTCAACTACAGCCTGCAAACCGGCGAGCAGGTCGAGATCATCACCAGCAAGCACGGCACGCCGAGCCGCGACTGGCTGAACCCGAACCTGGGCTACATCACCACATCGCGGGCGCGGGCGAAGATCGTCCATTGGTTCAAGCTGCAGGCCCGCGACCAGAACGTCGCCGCCGGCAAGACCCTGCTCGAACGCGAGCTGGGCCGCCTGGGCCTGCCGCAGGTGGACTTCGACAAGCTGGCCGAAAAGGCCAACATGAAGATCGCCGAAGACATGTTCGCCGCCCTCGGTGCCGGCGACCTGCGCCTGGCGCAGCTGGTCAACCTGGCCCAGCAACTGGTCGAGCCGGAGCGCGGCAACGAACAACTGGAGCTGATCCCACGCAAGGCCACCGGCTACAAGCCCGGCAAGCGCGGCGATATCCAGATCCAGGGCGTCGGCAACCTGCTGACGCAAATCGCCGGCTGCTGCCAGCCGTTGCCGGGGGATGCCATCGTCGGCTACATCACCCAGGGCCGTGGCGTGAGCATTCACCGCCAGGACTGCGCCTCGGTGCTGCAGCTGGGTGGGCGTGAGCCGGAGCGGATTATCCAGGTCAGCTGGGGCCCGGTGCCGGTGCTCACCTACCCGGTGGACATCATCATCCGTGCCTACGACCGTTCCGGCCTGCTGCGCGACGTCTCGCAAGTGCTGCTCAATGAGCGCATCAACGTGTTGGCGGTCAACACCCGCTCGAATAAAGAGGACAACACCGCGTTGATGTCCCTGACCATCGAGATTCCGGGGTTGGACGCACTGGGGCGATTGCTGGGACGGATTTCCCAGTTGCCGAACATCATTGAGACGCGGCGCAACCGTACCCCATGATTCGCGCAATGAATGCAGGCTAAATGTGGGAGGGGGCTTGCTCCCACACTGATCGGACACAGAAGATGTATTCACTTGAAGACCTGCTGCACCTGATGAACCGCCTGCGGGACCCGCAATACGGGTGCCCGTGGGACATCAAGCAAACCTACGCGACCATTGTCCCGCACACCCTGGAAGAGGCCTACGAAGTGGCCGACGCCATTGAGCGCGGCGACTTTGATCATCTGCAGGGTGAGTTGGGCGACCTGTTGTTCCAGGTGGTGTATTACAGCCAGCTGGCGCGGGAAGAGGGACGTTTCGAATTTGCCGGGGTGATCGACAGCATCACCCGCAAACTGATTCGCCGCCATCCCCATGTGTTCCCGACCGGCGATCTGTATGCGCCGCTGGATACTCCTCACCTGAGTGAAGAACAGGTCAAGGAGCGTTGGGAGCAGATCAAGGCCGAGGAGCGTGCGGAAAAATCCGACGCGCCGGAGCAGTTGTCCCTGCTGGACGATGTGCCCAGCGCCTTGCCGTCCCTGTCCCGGGCCGCCAAATTGCAGAAGCGCGCCAGCCAGGTCGGCTTCGACTGGCCATCGGCGTTGCCGGTGGTGGATAACGTGCGCGAAGAGCTGGACGAAGTGCTCGAAGCCATGGCCGACAACGACCCGGAGGCCATCGCCGATGAAGTCGGTGACCTGCTGTTCGCGGCGGTCAACCTGGCCCGTCACCTCAAGGTCGACCCGGAAACCGCGCTGCGTGGCGCCAATGCCAAGTTCGAGCGACGCTTCCGATTTATCGAACAGGCATTGCGCGATACCCACCAACCCATAGAAGATTGCACCCTCGAAGAGTTGGACGCCCTGTGGGGCGAAGCCAAACGTCAGGAAAAGAACGTGTCCAGCTGCGGTTGAGCAGTTGCCTAAGTGAGTAAGCACCATGAGCCTTTCCCTTCGCGACCAGTTGCTCAAAGCAGGTCTGGTCAACCAAAAGCAGGCCAAGCAGGTCGGCAAAGAGAAACAGAAACAGCAGCGCCTGGTCCACAAGGGCCAGATCGAGGCCGATGACACCCAGGCTCGCCTGGCTGCCGAAGCGCAGGCCGAGAAGGTCAAGCGTGACCAGGAGCTGAACCGCCAGCAGCAGGAAAAAGCCGAGGCCAAGGCCCGTACGGCCCAGGTCAAGCAACTGATCGAAACCTCGCGCCTGCCTAAGCTCACGACCGAGGACTACTACAACTTCGTGGATGACAAGAAGGTCAAGCGCCTGTCGGTCAACACGTTGATGCGCAACAAGCTGAGCAACGGCTCCCTGGCCATCGTGCATCACGGTGGCGGCTACGAGGTGATCCCCCGTGAAGCCGCGCTGAAGATCCAGGAGCGCGCCCCGGAACGTATCGTGCAGCTCAATATCCTGACCGAAAGCCAGGTGCCGGATGAGGATGATCCGTACGCGGCCTACCAGATCCCGGATGATTTGATGTGGTAAGGCTGTAGCTAAGAATTGTGGTGAGCAGGCTTGCCCTGCGTTGGGCTGCGAAGCAGCCCCAGAACACACAAACCCCGCTCAAAAGGCGGGGTTTGTGTTTTACAGGCCCCCCAGCTGCGTGGGGCTGGGGGGCCTACAGGATTTCGAAGTTTCAGGAGCTTTGCGTCTGGCGTTTCATCTCAAGGGCTTCGAGCTCGTTTTTATAATTATGAGCGTCGCTCTCGTTGTGAAACATGCCGACCAGCAGGTCTTGTTGGTGGACATCCCAGATGTGAATCCCATGGCCCAGCGCTTCGTGGGACATATGTTCGTCGTCGCGTTCAGTTACTTTTACAGTCATCTGCTTGCTCCAATTTCTGGTGGGTATGCGGCAAGTCGTCGCAGGTCTTTTTATACGGTTTGTTAGCTTGCTAAGTAAACCGCTTTAGAGGTTTATGACAGAAGTTTCATGTTGGGCACCATCGGGAGCAAGCTCCCTCCCACAGGGGAAAGTGTTCGCAGTTCAAATGTGGGAGGGGGCTTGCTCCCGATGACGGCAGACACTTGAACCCAAAACCCCTGACGAAAAAAAGCCCCGCATTCAGCGAGGCTCTTGTTCAGCTCATCCGCGCACTCAGTTGCCTTTGACAGCCTTGCCGTCAACGGTACCGTCTTGCAGCATGATGTTGTATTCCTTGCCGTCGGTCTCAACCTGACGCAGGGCAACCAGGATGCCGCCCTGGTCCTTGGCAAACCACATCTGGGTGATGCGCTTGCTTTGAGTCGGGTCGCGTACGCGCTCGACCTTGATCGCGTCAATGCTGCCGACCTTGGTCTGGACCTTTTCCGGGCCGATCACGCGGAAGTCGTAGGTGTCGACGTCGGTGCCTTCAACCACGTTGTAGCTCATGCTTTTCTTGCCGGCTGCCACGTCGCGCTGCAAGGCCAACTGGTAGGTCGACTTGTCGAGCATGCCGCTTTGCAGGGGCACATTGACCGGGTCTTTGTTTTCAAAGCCCGTGACTTTCTTGGTCGACGGGTCGAAGTCCAGGTTGATCTTCTTGGTCTTGCCCAGGCCGCCGCGTTCGAAGGCATAGCTCTTCGGTTGCAGGGTGTCCTTGTCGAACAGGATCACGCTGGTTTCGGTCAGGCTGGCGATCATCATGGAAGCCTTGAAGTTCAAGGTCCAGGTGCCGTCACCGTTCTTGGTCAGGCTGCGTTCCGCCGAACCACTCATGGGCAACTGTTTCCAGTCGGCGGTGTAGCTGGCGGAGAACGGGTGTAGATCTGCCGCTTGCACGGCAGGCAAGGCGAACAGCGCAAAAGCGAAGAGCAAGGCGCGACGCATAAAATCTCCTAGGTTCGAATCAAGTGGCCGCTGGCCGCAAGTAACTGACCGTCCAATAATGCACCCTGGTCACCAAGAATCAACCGCCCCTCGGCAAACCAGCGCACAGCCAGCGGGTAAATCCTGTGTTCCTGGGTATGCACCCGTTGCGCAAGGGTCTGCGCCGAGTCGTCAGACTCTACCGGAACCACTGCCTGTACGACCAGAGGCCCGCCATCGAGTTCCTCGGTAACGAAGTGCACACTGCAGCCATGCTCGTTGTCACCGGCATCCAGCGCGCGCTGGTGCGTGTGCATGCCTTTGTATTTGGGCAGCAGGGAAGGGTGGATATTCAGCAGGCGCCCTTCGTAGTGCCGCACGAAACCAGCGCTGAGAATGCGCATGAAACCGGCCAGTACCACGAGTTGGGGGTTGAAGGCGTCGATCAGTTCGACCAGGGCGCTGTCGAAGGCCTCGCGGCCTTCGAAAGCCTTGTGATCCAGCGAACGGGTTTCGATACCCGCGTCCCTGGCGCGTTGCAGGCCGTAGGCGTCGCTGCGGTTGGAGATCACCGCAGCGATGCGCACCGGGCTGTCGCCGGTGCGCGCGCTGTCGATCAGGGCCTGCAAGTTACTGCCGGTGCCGGAGAGCAGCACCACGACATCACAGGTCTGGGACATCAATGCGCCTTGAGGTTCTTCAGTTCAACCTGAGCAGCGCCTTCGGCGGCGGTGGCGATCTGGCCGATGACCCAAGGCTGCTCGCCGGCTTCACGCAATACGTTCAGCGCGGTTTCAACGTGTTCCTGCGCCACGCAGATCACCATGCCCACGCCGCAGTTCAGCACGCGGTGCATTTCGGTTTCATTGACGTTGCCTTTTTCCTGCAGCCAGTCGAATACCGCAGGACGCTGCCAACTGGCCACGTCGACGATCGCCTGGGCGCCTTTTGGCAGTACGCGCGGGATGTTGTCCAGCAGGCCGCCGCCGGTGATGTGGGCCATGGCCTTGACCGCGCCGGTGTCCTTGATCAGCTTGAGCAGCGGCTTGACGTAGATGCGGGTCGGGGCCATCAGCAGGTCGGTCAGCGGCTTGCCGTCGAGCTGGATGTTCTCGATGTCGGCACCGGACACTTCGATGATCTTGCGGATCAGCGAGTAGCCGTTGGAGTGCGGGCCGGAGGATGGCAGGGCGAGCAGGGCGTCGCCGGCAGCCACTTTGGAGCCGTCGATGATCTCGGCTTTTTCCACCACGCCGACGCAGAAGCCGGCCAGGTCGTAGTCTTCGCCTTCGTACATGCCTGGCATTTCAGCGGTTTCGCCACCGACCAGGGAGCAACCCGACAGTTCGCAGCCGGCGCCGATGCCGGTCACCACCTGGGTGGCGGTCTCGACGTTCAGCTTGCCGGTGGCATAGTAGTCGAGGAAGAACAACGGCTCGGCACCGCATACCACCAGGTCGTTGACGCACATGGCCACCAGGTCGATGCCGATGCTGTCGTGCTTGTTCAGGTTCAGTGCCAGGCGCAGCTTGGTGCCCACACCGTCGGTACCGGAAACCAATACAGGCTGCTTGTAGCCGGCCGGGATCTCGCAGAGGGCGCCAAAACCGCCCAGGCCGCCCATGACTTCGGGGCGCGCAGTGCGCTTGGCAACGCTCTTGATGCGTTCGACCAATGCTTCACCGGCGTCGATGTCTACACCGGCGTCCTTGTAGCTCAGGGAGGGTTGCTTGCTCATGATCCAGGCCTTTAGGGGGGATTCAGGGGTAACGACCGAGCGGGCAGGCGCTTTTGGTAAAAGGCCCAGCCGTTGACGGTCTGCGAAGGCGCGCGATTTTATCAGGCTTGAGGGGCAGCGGCCATCCTCGGGCCGACGGGCAGGGCAGATAGATTTAAAAAAGCAGGTTAAAAAAATGCTGATCGGGTCTGTTCAGGCACGTATTAAGGTATAGCCTTTAAACCGCTGTCGTTAATGACATGGCGAAAACTTACCGGGACCCCGTGAATGTTTTAGTTGTCGCTGTGGTCACAGCCTGGCTACACCGATTTCACGCGGTCTGTTCCAGCCGCTAAATTTGTCGTTCGGGAATCTTCCATGCGTCTGTGTAATGTCTTTTTTGTAGGCTGCTTGTCGTTGATCAGCCTGGCGAGTCATGCCGAAACCCTCAATGGCCTGTACCAGGTACTCGAACCCGTCAGCAGCCAAGCGCCGCAAGAGCGCGACCAGGCGACCCAGCGCGCGGTGGAAACCCTGGTGATTCGCCTGACCGGCGACGCCAAGGCCGCGCAAGGCCCGGGCCTGGCGGCGATTCGCAAGGATCCGCAGCAAATCATCACTCAATACGGTTACGACGCCGGCCCGCCCGAGAGCCTGCAAGTGGACTTCGATCCGGTCAGCACTGATCGCGCCTTGCGTGACGCCGGCCTGTCGATCTGGGGCAGCAATCGGCCATCGATCCTCGGCTGGTGGCTGAACGACTCCACCGAAGGCAGCAGCCTGGTCGGCGATGGCCAGGCCGCTGCCCAGGCGCTGCGTCGTGCGGCACAGCACCGTGGCTTGCCATTGCGCCTGCCCCTGGGGGATCTGGATGAACAGGTGGTCGCCACCGCGCCGAATCTTGAAAGCGCCGATGCCACGCCATTGCGCGCCGCGTCCGAGCGCTACGGTGCCGACGCCTTGCTGGCCGTGCATGCACGCCAGGAAGGCAATCAATGGCAGGCCAAATGGCGACTGTGGCTGGGTGACAAGAGCGAGCAGGGCACCGCGCAAGGCGCCGACACGGGCGCGCTGGCCGATGCAGTCATGCTGGCGGTCAGCCAAAAACTGGCGCCGCGCTTTGCGGTCAAGCCCGGTGTGAGCACCGAGCAACTGCTGGAAGTGCAGGGCATGAACCTGGAGCGTTACGCGGCCCTGGGGCACCTGCTTGAGCCGTTTGGCGGCCAGCCGCAATGGGTGGATGGCAATCGTATTGTGTATCGGGTCAACGGCAGCGCCGATCAGTTGCGTACCCAGTTGAGCCTGGCCAAGTTGCAGGAAGTGCCTGCCGGTGAGGCCCCGGCGCAGCAGCCTGCGGTCGATGGCACACAACCGGCAGCGGCACCTGCGCCCCAGGCGCAACTGCATTTTCGTTGGTAAAAGTTCTTCCTATATAGATAGAAGCAAATAATGGAGTGGTTTATGGCGGATACGCGTCGTTGGGTGTGGCTTGGCGGGATCGTCCTGCTGTGCGTTTTTGTGTTCCTGCTGCATTCGATCCTGACGCCGTTCCTGGTTGCGTTGCTGCTCGCCTATCTGTTCGATCCCGTGGTGGATCGCCTGGAAAAAGCCGGTCTGTCGCGGACCTTGGGCGTGGTTGCGGTGTTTGCACTGTTCACGTTGATCATCACCGCGCTGGTGCTGGTGCTGGTGCCGATGCTGGCCAAGCAACTGTTTCGTCTTTATGAGCTGGCACCGCAGATGCTCGACTGGCTGCAGCACACGGCGATGCCGTGGGCCCAGGCCAAGTTGGGCCTGTCGGATGGTTTCTGGAAGTTCGACAAGGTCAAGGCGGCGATCAGCGAGCACATGGGCCAGACCACCGATATTGTGGGGGTGATCCTCAGCCAGGCGACCGCCTCCAGCCTGGCGCTGATCGGCTGGCTGACCAACCTGGTGCTGATTCCGGTGGTGGCGTTCTACCTGCTGCGCGATTGGGACATCATGATGGCCAAGATCCGCAGCCTGCTGCCCCGCAACCGTGAAGAGCGCATCGTGGCCCTGGCCGGCGAGTGCCATGAGGTGCTTGGCGCCTTTGTGCGCGGGCAGTTGCTGGTGATGCTGGCACTGGGGATCATCTACGCGGCGGGCTTGATGGCCATCGGCCTGGAGCTGGGCCTGTTGATCGGCCTGATCGCCGGCCTTGCCGCTATCGTGCCGTATATGGGCTTTGTGATCGGGATCGGTGCGGCGTTGGTGGCTGGTCTGTTCCAGTTTGGCGGCGACCTGTATCCGATGCTGGGGATTGTCGCGGTGTTCATGGTCGGCCAGGCCCTGGAAGGTATGGTGCTCACGCCGCTGCTGGTGGGGGATCGGATTGGCCTGCACCCGGTGGCGGTGATCTTTGCGATCCTGGCGGGCGGTGAGCTGTTCGGCTTTACCGGCATTCTGCTGGCACTGCCGGTGGCAGCGGTGATCATGGTGCTGGTGCGTCATGTGCACGATCTGTACAAGGATTCCGACGCCTATACGGGGGTCGAAGACCCCGACCTGTAACCGCTGCGTCATAAACCCGGCTTCGGCCGGGTTTGTTGTTTATGGGGCTAGGGCGTCAAACAATCCGCTCAAAACCGGCAAGTTAACGCAAACCTTTGATTTTGCTTGTGGTCTGCTGCATTGTGCGCCCGGCGTCACGGGTATAAACTTTGCAAACTTTACACAGAGGCCACTAACGGTTCGATGGGAGCCGTTCAGTCAGCATGAAACCGATTCAGCTGCCCTTAGGTGTGCGTCTGCGTGATGACGCTACCTTTATCAATTACTACCCAGGCGCCAATGCCGCTGCACTCGGCTATGTCGAGCGGCTCTGCGAAGCCGACGCCGGGTGGACCGAAAGCCTGATCTATCTGTGGGGTAAACACGGCGTCGGGCGTACCCACCTGTTGCAGGCCGCTTGCCTGCGTTTCGAGCAGATGGGCGAGCCGGCGGTTTACCTGCCCCTGGCCGAGTTGATGGATCGCGGCATCGGGATCTTCGACAACCTTGAGCAATACGAACTGGTGTGCCTGGACGATCTGCAGGCAGTGGCCGGCAAGGCGGATTGGGAAGAGGCGCTGTTCCATCTGTTCAACCGCCTGCGTGACAGCGGCCGGCGCTTGTTGATTGCCGCCTCCACCTCGCCACGGGAGTTACCGGTGAAGCTGGCCGACCTCAAGTCGCGCCTGACCCTGGCGCTGATCTTCCAGATGCGCCCACTCTCCGACGAAGACAAACTGCGGGCCCTGCAATTGCGCGCATCCCGTCGCGGCCTGCACCTCACCGATGAAGTCGGGCACTTTATCCTCACCCGTGGCACCCGCAGCATGAGCGCGTTGTTCGATTTGCTCGAGCAACTCGATCAGGCCTCCCTGCAGGCTCAACGAAAATTGACGATCCCTTTTCTCAAGGAAACGTTGGGCTGGTAACCGCTTGAATCTACGGGGTTCGGCAATTTACAGGCGCCAGAAATCCTGCGTTTAAGCCACGTTGGCTACGCATGTGAACCGATAAATGGAATTACGGCTTAGATGTCATAGTCCAATCGCGAAGTCACATAGATCACGATTGAATTTGCAAATCGATGTGATAGAAGGCATAGTCTCGACTTCTTTACATACCAGCCACGGTCGTGCCCATGCTAAATCGCTTCGCACCCCTCGTGCCCCTCGCACTCGTTACCCTGTTGTTTGGTTGCGCCTCCCACCCTCAACAGGTGGTTGAGCAGCAAAAACCTCAACAACAGTCCCAGGCAAAATTCGTTGCTGCACAGTCTGCTTCTGTCTATGAAGAAGAGGTCGCAACCGAAAAGGAACTGGCCGATTTCTCCGGCAACAAGCCTTACCAGCTTCCAGTCCTGGCCGACAGCATCCTCGAACGCGGCATGTCCCTGATCGGTACCCGTTACCGTTTCGGCGGTACCTCTGAAGCCGGTTTCGACTGCAGCGGTTTCATCGGCTACCTGTTTCGTGAAGAAGCTGGCATGAACCTGCCACGCTCCACTCGCGAAATGATCAACGTGAAAGCACCGTTGGTCGCGCGCAACAACCTCAAGCCCGGTGATCTGCTTTTCTTCAGTACTGCAGGCCGTGGTCGCGTAAGCCATGCCGGTATCTACCTGGGCGATAACCAGTTTATCCACTCCAGCAGCCGTCGCAGTGGCGGTGTTCGAGTCGACAGCCTGGGTGACAGCTACTGGAGCAAAACCTTCATCGAAGCCAAGCGCGCACTCGCCATGGCCCCGACTACGGTTACCGCCAGTAAGTAAACTTAAAGTGATACTTGAAGTTTGACGTGTAAGCGCTAGAATCCCTGGACATTGTTGTAATCCGTTCGCGCGAGCTTTGCTTGCGCGTTCTGGTTTTCAGCGTTCGGCAGCGATAGCCGCATCCAGACCAGGATTGTTCTGCACATGTCGACCTCAGCCCGCCTGCTCCTTATTCTCTGCGCCGCGCTTATCAGCGCCTGCGCCAGCCGGCCGCCACCCGCTCCCGTTGCGGTCAAGCCCAAGCCGGTATTCAACTATTCCACCCAGAATTTCTCGCCTGCGGCCGAAGACGTGCTCTTTCGTGCACTGGGCCTGGTCGGCACGCCTTACCGTTGGGGCGGCAACACGCCGGACTCGGGGTTTGATTGCAGTGGCCTGATCGGCTTCGTCTTCCGCGACGCCGCCGGCATTTCCCTGCCGCGCACCACTCGCGAACTGATTGTGATGCGCGCCCAGGATGTCAGCGAGCAGAACCTGCAGACCGGCGACCTGCTGTTCTTTGCCACCGGTGGCGGTTCCCAGGTCAGCCACGCCGGCATCTATGTGGGCGAAGGCCGCTTTGTGCACGCGCCGCAGACCGGCGGTACGGTCAAGCTGGACACCTTGTCCAAGGCGTATTGGCAGAATGCCTATCTGAGCGCCAAGCGTGTGTTGCCAGCAAACCTGGCACGTAATCCCTGAACCAAATGTGGGAGGGGGCTTGCCCCCGATAGCGAAGCATCAGTCACAGTATCTGTGCCTGACCCACTGCTATCGGGAGCAAGCCCCCTCCCACATTGGTTTTGTGATGCTTCTGGGGGCGTTTATTTAGCGGCCGACACCCGCCACACCTTATTCCCCACATCATCCGCCACCAGCAAATCCCCTTGCTGATCGATCACCACGCCCACCGGCCGGCCCATGGCGTTCTCATCTTTATCGAGAAACCCGGTCAGCACGTCCACCGGCTGCCCTTTAGGCTGGCCTGCCTCGAACGGTACGAAGATCACCTTGTAGCCACTGTGGGGCTTGCGATTCCACGAGCCATGCTGGCCGATGAACGCGCCGTTGCTGAACGGCGCCGGCAGTTTGCTGCCCTCGGCGAACGTCAGGCCCAAAGACGCGGTGTGCGGCCCTACCGCATAGTCCGGCACGATTGCCTTGGCCACCAGGTCCAGGTTCTGCGGCGTGACGCGTACATCCACATGCTGGCCGTAATAGCTGAAGGGCCAGCCATAGAACCCGCCATCCTTGACCGAGGTGATGTAGTCCGGCACCAGGTCGCTGCCGATCTCGTCGCGCTCGTTTACCGCCGTCCATAGCTTGCCGCTCTGGGGTTCCCAGGCCATGCCGTTAGGGTTGCGCAGGCCGGAAGCGAAAATGCGCTGCTGGCCGCTGGCGCGATCCACTTCCCAGATAGCCGCCCGGCCCTGTTCCGCCTCAAGACCGTTCTCACCGACGTTGCTGTTGGAGCCGACGCTCACGTACAGCTTGCTGCCGTCCTTGCTGGCGATCACGTTCTTGGTCCAGTGATGATTCAGGGGGCCGCCCGGCAGGTCGACCACCTTGGTGCCAACTGCCTTGATCGCGGTTTCGCCCGCTTGATAGGGGAAGCGCAGCAGCTTGTCCGAATCGGCGACGTACAGGTCATTGCCGACCAGTGTCATACCGAAGGGCGAGTTGAGGTTTTCCAGGAACACCGTACGGGTCTCGGCAACACCATCGTGATCGGCGTCGCGCAGCAGGGTAATGCGATTGGGGCTCGGTACACCGGCACCGGCGCGGCCCATGACCTTCTCCATGACCCAGCCGCGAATGCCCTTGGAATCATCCGGCTTGGGCGGCGCATTGGTTTCTGCCACCAGCACATCGCCATTGGGCAATACATACAGCCAGCGCGGGTGATCCAGGCCTTCGGCGAACGCCGCCACTTGGGTGCCGGCCGCTGCCGTTGGCTTCACGCCCTCCGGCCAGCCGATAGCCGGGGCAATGTTCACCGTGGGAATCAGGGTTTTGTTCGGCTCCGGTAGCTGCGGCGACGGCCCGGTGCCGTCGGACACCTGCAGGGTGGAGCTTTCACCGCAGGCGGCGAGGGTGCCGGCGAGCATGATGAGCAGGGCGAGTCTGGTTTTATGCATGGTGTTCTCCTTGATACCTGTAAGGGTAGAGGAGGGCGCTGGTGCGATGGTTCAAGTGCAAGGCCAGCTTTAATTGACGCTCCACCCCCAACCCACTAACCTTCGCGGCTTGTTCCAGGTGCTCTGTGACCCATGGGTCGACCGAGTGAAACAGGGAAGCCGGTGAGCGAGCGCACTTGTACACAGTGCTGCCGCGATTCCGGCGCTGCCCCCGCAACGGTAAATGAGTCAAGACGGTGCCTTTTGCCACTGTATCGCCCGCGATATGGGAAGGCGCGCCGTCGGCGTGTTCGCTCTGTCGATGAGCCAGCGCACCACTCATGAGCCCGGAGACCGGCCTGGATCATCCAACAGCATCACGGTGGGCGATGCTTGGCTGTCTGTTTTTTCCTGCCTGCCGTTTTTGTCCAGCCCCAATGGAGAGCTGCCATGACCGATACCCCCGACCGCGACGAACGCCACCTGGCGCGCATGCTGCGCAAAAAAGCCGTGATCGACGAGCGCATCGCCAATTCCCCCAATGAGTGTGGCTTGCTGCTGGTGCTGACCGGCAACGGCAAAGGCAAGAGCAGCTCGGCATTCGGTATGCTCGCGCGCGCCATGGGCCACGGCATGCAGTGCGGTGTGGTGCAGTTCATCAAGGGGCGCAACAGCACCGGTGAGGAGTTGTTCTTCCGCCGCTTCCCCGAGCAAGTGCGTTTCCACGTGATGGGCGAAGGCTTCACCTGGGAGACCCAGGACCGCCAGCGCGATATCGCTGCCGCCGAAGCCGCCTGGGCCGTGTCCCGTGAACTGCTGCAAGACCCCACCATCGGCCTGGTGGTGCTGGATGAGCTGAACATCGCCCTCAAGCATGGTTACCTCGACTTGGACCAGGTCCTCAGCGACCTGCAAGCGCGTCCGCCGATGCAGCACGTGGTCGTCACCGGCCGTGGCGCCAAGCCTGAATTGATCGAAATGGGCGACACCGTCACTGAAATGGGCATGCTCAAGCACGCGTTCCAGGCCGGTATCAAGGCACAGAAGGGCGTCGAACTTTGAATCAGCCCCGTCACTGCCCGGCCGTCCTGATCGCCGCACCGGCGTCCGGCCAGGGCAAAACCACCGTCACCGCCGCGCTGGCCCGTTTGCACCGCAACCTGGGGCGCAGGGTACGCGTGTTCAAATGCGGCCCGGATTTCCTGGACCCGATGATCCACGAGCGCGCCAGCGGTGCGCCGGTGTATCAATTGGACATGTGGATGGTGGGCGAGCAGGAAAGTCGTCGGCTGCTGTGGGAAGCGGCGGGTGAGGCCGACCTCATCCTGATCGAAGGCGTGATGGGCCTGTTCGATGGCACACCGTCCAGCGCCGACTTGGCGCGGCATTTCGGCGTGCCGGTGCTCGGTGTGATCGACGGCACCGCCATGGCCCAGACCTTTGGCGCCCTGGCCCTGGGCCTGGCGCGTTATCAGCCGGACCTGCCGTTTGCCGGGGTACTGGCCAACCGCGTCGGCACCCTGCGCCATGCGCAGTTGCTGGAAGGCAGCCTCACCGAAGGCTTGCGTTGGTATGGCGCCCTGTCCCGCGAAACCGGGATCGAACTGCCCAGCCGCCATTTGGGCCTGGTGCAGGCCAGCGAGCTGAATGACCTCGACGTGCGCCTGGACGCCGCCGCCCAGGCCCTGGGCAGCAGCTGCGAAGTCGCATTGCCGCCGCCGGTGACCTTCGCCGCGCCGGAAGTGATCGAGGCCGAGCCGTTGCTGGCCGGTGTGCGCATTGCGGTGGCCCGTGACGAAGCCTTCGCCTTCACCTATGGCGCCAGCCTCGACCTGCTGCGGGCGATGGGGGCCGAGTTGCACTTCTTCTCGCCGATCCATGATCGCCAACTGCCCGAGGCCGACAGCCTGTATTTACCCGGCGGTTACCCGGAATTGCACCACCAGGCGCTGTCGCAAAACACGCCGATGCTTGACGCCATTCGTAACCACCATGCCGCCGGCAAACCCTTGCTCGCCGAGTGTGGCGGCATGCTCTACCTGTTGGATTCGCTTACCGATGTCGACGGCACCCGCGCCGAGCTGGTCGGCCTGCTGCAAGGCGATGCGGTGATGCAAAAGAAACTCGCGGCCCTGGCCCTGCAAAGTGTCGAGCTGCCGGAAGGCGTGCTGCGCGGGCACACGTATCACCATTCCCTGACCAGCACCGAGAGCCAGCCGATTGCCCGTGGCCTGAGCCCGAACGGTGGGCGCGGTGCCGAAGCGGTGTTCCGGCAGGGGCGGATGACGGCCTCTTACGTGCACTTCTATTTTCCGTCGAATCCGACGGCGGTAGCCGCGTTGTTTGCCCCGGACCGAGCTGAAACCCCATCCACTGTGGGAGGGGGCTTGCCCCCGATAGGGCCATGACCGACAACGCTTTCCCCCAGGCCGACCGCGACGCCGTCTACCGCGCCATCGCCGAACGCCGCGACATGCGCCACTTCAGCGGCGGCAGTGTCGCGCCCGAATTGCTGCATCGCCTGCTCCAGGCCGCGCACCAGGCCCCCAGTGTCGGCCTGATGCAGCCTTGGCGGTTTATCCGCATCAGCGACCGCGCATTGCGCAGCCGGATTCAACAGTTGGTGGAAGAAGAACGCGTGCGCACCGCCGAGGCGTTAGGCGAGCGCTCCGATGCGTTCATGAAGCTCAAGGTCGAAGGCATCCACGACTGCGCCGAAGTGCTGGTGGCGGCGTTGATGGATGATCGCGAGCGCCACATCTTCGGGCGGCGCACCTTGCCGGAGATGGACCTGGCGTCGCTGTCCTGTGCGATCCAGAACCTGTGGCTGGCGGCGCGGGTCGAGGGGCTGGGCATGGGCTGGGTCTCGCTGTTCGACCCCCAGGCCCTGGCCGACCTGCTGGGCCTGCCGCCCGGTGCGAAACCCCTAGCGGTGTTGTGCCTGGGGCCGGTGACGGAGTTTTACCCGGCACCGATGTTGCAGCTCGAAGGCTGGACCGAGCCTCGGCCGTTGAGTGACATGGTGTATGAAAATGCGTGGGGAGTGAGTCAATGAGTGTGGCCTTGCTGTGTGTCGCTGCGGTGGCGTTGGATGCGCTGCTGGGCGAGCCCAGGCGCTGGCATCCGCTGGTGGCGTTCGGCAATTTTGCCGGGCGCATCGAGCAGCGTTTCAACAGCGGTGGCCGGGGCTGGCGCAGCCATGGCGTGACCGCGTGGGTTATCGCCGTGGTGCCGTTGACCCTGCTGGCCACCGCGTTGTCGTGGGCGCCGTATATCGGCTGGGTCCTGGAGATCCTCGCGTTGTACTGCGCCCTCGGCATGCGCAGCCTCGGCGAGCATGTGATCCCGGTGGCCCAGGCCCTGCGCAGCGATGACCTCGACGCGGCTCGCACACGGGTGAGCTACCTGGTCAGCCGCCAGACCAGTGAACTGGACCGCACCGAAGTCGCCCGTGCCGCCACCGAATCGGTGCTGGAAAACGGCAGCGATGCGGTGTTTGCCGCGCTGTTCTGGTTTGTCGTTGCCGGCGTGCCTGGCGTGGTGCTCTACCGCCTGAGCAATACGCTCGACGCCATGTGGGGCTATCGCAACGAACGCTTCGAGCGTTTCGGTTGGGCCGCGGCCAAAATCGACGATGTACTCAACTATGTACCTGCACGCCTGGTGGCCTTGACCTACGCCGTGCTGGGCAAAACCCGCCTGGCCCTCAAATGCTGGCGCACCCAGGGGCCGACCTGGGACAGCCCCAATGCCGGGCCGGTGATGGCATCCGGCGCTGGCGCGTTGGGCGTTGAGCTGGGTGGCGCCGCGATTTACCACGGCGAGGTGCACCAGCGTCCGCCCCTGGGCGAAGGCCCGGCGGCGGATGCCGATTCCATCGATCGCGGCTGGCAGCTGGTGCAGCGCGGCGTATGGTTGTGGTTGCTGATTCTCTGCGTGGGGGGGCAATTTTATGCTTGAGCACGGTGGCCGGCTGCGCAAGGCAGCGATTCAGTACGGGATTGCCGAGGCCGATTGGCTCGACCTGTCCAGCGGCCTCGCGCCCTGGCCGTGGCCGATCCCGGAGATTCCGCTGCGGGCCTGGGCGCGCTTGCCGGAGTCCGACGACGGCCTGGAACAGGCGGCCAGCGAGTATTACGGCGCCGCGCATCTGCTGCCGGTGCCCGGCTCCCAGGCGGCGATTCAGTTGCTGCCGCGCCTGCGCCGTGCCGGCAAGGTCGGCGTGCTGTCGCCGTGCTACGCCGAACATGCCGAGGCCTGGCGGCGTGCCGGTTACGTGGTGCGTGAAGTGCAGGAGCAGGAAGTCGACTTCTTCCTCGACGTCCTTGACGTGCTGGTGGTGGTCAATCCCAATAACCCCACCGGATTGAGCCTGGCCCCGCAACGCCTGCTGGATTGGCACGCAAGGCTGGCCCAGCGCGGCGGCTGGCTGGTGGTGGACGAAGCGTTCATGGATGTCACCCCGCAGTTGAGCCTGGCGAGCCAGGCCCATCAGGTCGGCCTGATTGTGCTGCGCTCGTTCGGCAAGTTTTTCGGCCTGGCCGGGGTGCGCCTGGGCTTTGTGCTGGCCGAGCGCAGGCTGCTCAAGTTGCTGGCCGAACAGGTCGGGCCCTGGGCTGTCAGCGGGCCGACGCGGGTGCTGGGCCAAGTGTGCCTGCGCGATACCGCCGGCCATGGGCGGCAGCGGGCACGCTGCATCGAGGCCGGCCAGCGTTTGTTTGAACTGCTCGAACGCCGTGGCTTTCAACCCCAGGGCGGCTGCGCGTTGTTCCAATGGCTGATCACCCCGCACGCCGAACGCATGCACGAATTCATGGCCCAGCGCGGCATCTTGCTGCGCCTGTTTGTGCACAACAGCAGCGTGCGGTTTGGCCTGCCCGACACCGAGGCCGACTGGCTGCGCCTTGACGAAGCGCTGGTGGCCTACAAGGACGCCTCATGACGACGCTGATGGTGCAAGGCACCACCTCCGATGCCGGCAAAAGTACCCTGGTGACCGCGTTGTGCCGCTGGCTGGTACGCCAGGGCATCGCCGTGGTGCCGTTCAAGCCGCAGAACATGGCGCTCAACAGCGCCGTGACAGCCGAAGGCGGCGAGATCGGCCGTGCCCAGGCGGTGCAGGCCCAGGCGGCCAACCTGGCGCCCCATACCGATATGAACCCGGTGCTGCTCAAGCCCAACAGCGACACCGGCTCCCAGGTGATCATCCATGGCCGTGCGGTCACCAGCATGAATGCCGTGGCGTATCACGATTACAAAGCCATCGCGATGCAGGCGGTGCTGGCCTCCCACGCGCGGTTGAGCGAAACCTACCCGGTGGTGATGGTGGAGGGCGCAGGTTCCCCGGCGGAGATCAACCTGCGCGCCAATGACATCGCCAACATGGGCTTCGCCGAAGCGGTGGATTGCCCGGTGCTGCTGATTGCCGACATCAATCGCGGCGGGGTGTTCGCCCATCTGGTCGGCACCCTGGAATTGCTCTCTCCCAGCGAACAGGCGCGGGTCAAGGGCTTCATCATCAACCGTTTTCGCGGCGACATCGCACTGCTGCAACCGGGCCTGGACTGGTTGGAGGCACGCACCGGCAAACCGGTGGTGGGCGTATTGCCCTACGTGATGGACCTGCACCTGGAAGCCGAGGACGGCATCGACCAACGTCAGATCGACAAGGCGGCGCAGGTGCTCAAGGTGGTGGTGCCGGTGTTGCCGCGCATCAGCAACCACACGGATTTCGATCCGCTGCGCCTGCATCCCCAAGTGGACTTGCAGTTCATCGGGCCGGGCCAGCCGATTCCGGCCGCCGACCTAATCATCCTGCCGGGCTCGAAAAGCGTGCGCAGCGACCTCGCGTACCTGCGTGCCCATGGCTGGGACACCGCCGTGGCGCGGCACTTGCGCTACGGCGGCAAGGTGCTGGGGATTTGCGGCGGTTTGCAGATGCTCGGTGAGCAGGTGCACGACCCGTTGGGCCTGGAAGGGCCAGCCGGTTCCAGCGACGGCTTGGGGCTGCTGGCGTTCAGTACCACCCTGGAAGCCGAGAAACAGTTGCGTAATGTACGCGGGCGCTTGTTGCTGGAGGACGCCGAGGTCAGTGGCTATGAGATCCATGCCGGCGTGACGTGCGGCGCGGCCCTTGCGAACGCCGCCGTGCTGCTGGAGGACGGTCGCCGTGACGGCGCGCACAGTGCTGATGGGCAGATTCTTGGCACGTATCTGCATGGCGTGTTCGAGATGCCGGCGGCCTGCGGTGCGTTGCTGCGTTGGGCCGGGTTGCAGGATGTACAGGCGGTGGATTATCACGCCCTGCGCGAGCGCGATATCGAACGGTTGGCGGATCTGGTGGAGAACCATTTGGATACCGATTTGTTGCGCAATCTGTGTGGGGTTTAAGGGTGTACACACGGTTCAAATGTGGGAGGGGGCTTTCGGTGTACGTACCCATTCCTGCGGTAACGACCACTTATGGTCGATGGGTAGGGGGTGTCTCATGCTTCAACTGATTTTAGGCGGCGCCCGCTCCGGCAAAAGCAGCCTCGCTGAAAAACTCGCCGGCGACAGCGCTTTGCCCGTCATCTATATCGCCACCAGCCAGCCGCTTGACGGCGAGATGAATGCCCGTGTTGCCTTGCATCGCGAGCGTCGCCCTGATCACTGGGGTTTGATCGAAGAACCTGTCGAGCTGGCGCGTGTGCTGCGCGAAAACGCCGCGCCCGGTCGTTGCCTGCTGGTGGATTGCCTGACCCTGTGGTTGACCAACCTGCTGATGCTCGAAGACGCAGAGCGCCTGGCGTTTGAGCGCGATCAATTGCTGGAAAGCCTGGCCGTGCTGCCGGGTGAAATTATTTTTGTCAGCAACGAGACCGGTCTGGGTGTCGTGCCGCTGGGCGAATTGACTCGCCGCTATGTGGATGAAGCCGGTTGGCTGCATCAAGCCTTGGCCGAGCGATGTCAGCGTGTTGTCCTGACGGTTGCCGGCCTGCCCCTGACGTTGAAAGGTACTGCGTTATGACTGACACCTGGTGGCTCAACCCTTGTAAGGCCATTGACGCCTCGGCGTACGAACAAGCCCTGGCGCGCCAGCAGCAATTGACCAAGCCGGCCGGTTCCCTGGGCCAGCTGGAAGCGCTGGCCGTGCAATTGGCCGGCTTGCAGGGCCAGGTCAAGCCGTCGGTGGACCGGCTGTGGATCGCCATCTTTGCCGGTGACCATGGTGTGGTTGCCGAGGGTGTATCGGCGTTTCCTCAGGAAGTCACCGGGCAGATGCTGCATAACTTTGTCACCGGTGGCGCGGCCATCAGCGTACTGGCGCGGCAACTGGATGCGCAGTTGGAAGTGGTCGACCTCGGTACGGTGACCCCTTCGCTGAGCCTGCCCGGCGTCCGTCACCTGAATATCGGCGCGGGCACCGCCAATTTCGTCAAGGGCCCGGCAATGACCAGCGCCCAGGGCCGATTGGCATTGCAGGCGGGTCGCGACAGTGTGCTGCGCGCCCGTGAAAGCGGTGCGCAGTTGTTTGTCGGCGGTGAGATGGGCATCGGCAACACCACCGCCGCCAGTGCGCTGGCCTGCGCCTTGCTCGATTGCCAGGTTGCCGAGCTGACGGGCCCGGGCACCGGATTGAATGCCCAAGGCGTCAGTCACAAGGTGGCGGTGATCGAGCGCGCGCTGGCGCTGCATGCCGCGCAGCGTGGGGATGCGCTGCACACCCTGTGCAATCTCGGCGGCTTTGAAATCGCTGCCCTGGTGGGGGCTTACCTGGCCTGTGCCCAGGAAGGCATCGTGGTGTTGGTGGATGGGTTTATCTGCACCGTCGCGGCGCTGGTCGCCACGCGCTTGAACCCGGCGTGCCGCGACTGGCTGCTGTTCGGCCACCGCGGTGCCGAGCCTGGCCATCGCCATGTCTTGCAGAGCCTCGATGCACAACCGTTGCTGGAGCTCGGCCTGCGCCTGGGCGAGGGCAGTGGCGCGGCGTTGGCGGTGCCATTGCTGCGCCTGGCCTGTGCGCTGCACGGGCAGATGGCGACGTTTGCCGAAGCGGCCGTGGCAGATCGCCCGGCATGACTTTGCACCTGGACCTGCTGCGCCACGGCGAAACCGAGCTGGGCGGCGGCCTGCGCGGCAGCCTGGACGATGCATTGACCGCCAAGGGCTGGGAACAGATGCGCGCCGCTGTGCTGGCACAGGGGCCCTGGGAGCGGCTGATCAGTTCGCCGCTGCAACGCTGTGCGCGGTTCGCGGAGGAACTGGGCGCGCGGTTGAATGTGCCGGTGAGCCTGGAAAAGGACCTGCAGGAACTGCACTTCGGTGCCTGGGAAGGGCAGAGTGCGGCAGCGCTGATGGAGACCGACGCCGAAGGCCTGGGCCGGTTCTGGGCCGATCCCTATAGCTTCACGCCGCCCCAGGGCGAACCGGTCAGCGCGTTTTCCCAGCGGGTTTTGGGCGCCGTCCTGCGCCTGCATAAGGCGTATGCCGGTGAGCGTGTGCTGTTGATCAGCCACGGTGGGGTGATACGTTTGCTGTTGGCCCAGGCTCGGGGGCTGCCCCGTGAGCAGTTGCTGAATGTCGAAGTCGCTCATGGTGGGTTGTTCAACCTGCAGGTCGGCGCCGATGGCGTGTTGAAGGAAGGAGTCTGAGCATGCTGCCGTTCTGGATCGCCGTGCAGTTCCTGAGCAGTTTGCCGATTCGCCTGCCGGGTATGCCGCAGCCGCAGGAACTGGGGCGCTCGTTGCTGTTTTATCCCGTGGTCGGGTTGCTGTTCGGCGTGCTGCTGTGGGGCCTCAATACGCTGTTGACCGGATCACCGCTGTTGTTGCACGCCGCGCTGCTGCTGACGGCCTGGGTGTTGCTCAGTGGTGGGCTGCATCTCGATGGCCTGGCGGACAGCGCCGATGCCTGGCTGGGTGGCTTCGGCGACCGCGAGCGCACCCTCAGCATCATGAAAGACCCGCGCAGCGGGCCGATTGCCGTGGTCACCCTGGGCCTGGTGTTGCTGCTCAAGTTCACCGCGCTGGTGGCCTTGATCGAACAGCGCAACGGTGTGGCGTTGATTCTCGCGCCGTTGATCGGCCGGGCGTCGATGCTGGGGTTGTTTCTCACCACCCGTTATGTGCGAGCGGGTGGCTTGGGCCAGGCGTTGTCGGATCATCTACCGCGCGTCGTCGGGCAACAGGTGCTGATCCTCAGTGGTCTGGCCTGCATCCTGATCGGTGGTTTCAGCGGTGGGGTTGCCGTGCTGCTCGCGGCCGTGTGTTTTATCGGCCTGCGCCAACTGATGGTCAATCGCCTCGGCGGCACCACCGGCGATACCGCTGGCGCGCTGCTGGAGCTGCTGGAAGTGGCTGTTCTGGTCGGTTTGGCGTTGTAACACTTTCTTGCATTTCCTTAATCGCGGGTATATACACGTTCCATGCTTGCCTCCCAATGTTTATGTACCAACCTGCGACGTGCCGCCCGGGGCGTCAGCAGACACTACGACGGAGCCCTCGACGGCTTCGGGATCAACGTCGCCCAGTATTCCTTGCTGTGCAACCTGCAGCGCTTAGACCAACCGAGCATTTCCAGCCTGGCCGACGCCATGGGCCTGGATCGCAGCACCTTGGGGCGCAACCTGCGGGTGTTGGAAGGTGAGGGCCTGGTGCGGATGGTGGAGGGCGATGACCTGCGCAACCGCCTGGTGCTGTTGACCGCCGCCGGTGAAGAGCGCCTGGCCGCTGCGTTACCCGCCTGGGAGGCGGCGCAACAGAAATTGATCGATCAACTCGGCGCGGAAAAACGCGAAACCCTGTTGGCCTTGCTGGATGAACTCGCCTGAACGCGGGTTTGTTCGAATACAAGCGGGTATATACCCGCGAACGGAGAATAAGAAATGACGTCGATGTGGCGCACCAGTGGTTGGATCCTTGTAGGGAGTGCGCTGATCCTGGCGTTGTCCTTGGGCGTGCGGCACGGGTTCGGCCTGTTCCTGGCGCCGATGAGCAGCGAATTCGGCTGGGGCCGTGAGACCTTTGCCTTTGCCATCGCCTTGCAGAACCTGATCTGGGGCCTGGCGCAGCCGTTTACCGGTGCCCTGGCCGACCGGTTCGGCGCCACCAAGGCGGTGTTTGTCGGCGGCGTGTTGTACGCCGCAGGCCTGGTGTTGATGGGCCTGTCGGATTCGGCGTGGTCGTTGTCCTTGAGTGCCGGCCTGCTGATTGGGATTGGCCTGTCGGGTACATCGTTCTCGGTGATTCTGGGCGTGGTCGGCCGCGCCGTGGCGCCGGAAAAGCGCAGCATGGCCATGGGCATTGCCAGCGCCGCCGGTTCGTTTGGCCAGTTCGCCATGGTGCCGGGCACCTTGGGCTTGATCAGTTGGCTGGGCTGGTCGGCCGCCTTGCTGGCGCTGGGTTTGATGGTGGCGCTGATTCTGCCGCTGGTGAGCATGCTCAAGGATCGCCCGCTGCCGGTCATGGCCGGCCAGCAGACCCTGGGTGAAGCCTTGAAGGAAGCCTGCTCCCACTCCGGGTTCTGGCTGCTGGCCTTCGGCTTTTTCGTCTGCGGTTTCCAGGTGGTGTTTATTGGTGTCCACCTGCCGGCCTACCTGGTGGACCAGCACTTGCCGGCCACCGTTGGCACCACGGTGTTGGCGTTGATCGGGCTGTTCAATATCTTCGGCACCTATACCGCCGGCTGGCTCGGCGGGCGCATGTCCAAGCCGCGTCTGTTGACCGGGTTGTACCTGCTGCGCGCGGTGGTGATTATCCTGTTCCTGTGGGCACCGGTGACCGAAGTCACGGCCTACCTGTTCGGCATGGCCATGGGCTTTTTGTGGCTGTCCACGGTACCGCTGACCAACGGCACGGTCGCCACGCTGTTCGGGGTGCGAAACCTGTCCATGCTCGGTGGGATCGTGTTCCTTTTCCACCAGCTTGGCTCGTTCCTTGGCGGCTGGTTGGGCGGAGTGGTCTATGATCGAACCGGTAACTACGATTTGATCTGGCAAGTGGCGATCCTGTTGAGCGTGCTCGCCGCAGCCTTGAATTGGCCGGTGCGTGAGCGGCCGGTGGCGCGATTGCAGGCGCAGATGGAGCCGGCATGAGTTCGACCTGGTATTGGTGTGGCGGGGCCGCCGCGACCGCGCTGTTGCTGGCCCTGGCCTGGTGGGGCTGGCAGCGCGGTGGCCTGGCGTTGATGCAACTGGGTATGTCGATCTGTTAAGTTCGGTGCCTGAACTCTTTAAAGGACTTTTCGACATGCAGATGCGCTGGCTGGCTGTACCTGTGCTGATGGCTGCTTTTGGCGGTGTGGCGTTGGCTGCCGATTGCCCGCCGTTGCTGGAGGGTCAACTGCCCAAGTTGCGCGCCAAGGAATCCATCGACCTGTGCCAACGTTTTGCCGGCAAGCCCCTGGTGATCGTCAACACGGCGAGCTTTTGCGGGTTCGCGCCGCAATTCAAAGGCCTCGAAGCGCTGTATCAGCGCTACAAGGATGAAGGGTTGGAGGTGATCGGCGTGCCATCCGATGACTTCAAGCAGGAAGCCAAGACCGGCGAAGAAACCGCCAAGGTCTGCTACGTGAACTACGGCGTGACCTTCACCATGACCGAGCCGCAGAAGGTCAAGGGTCCGGACGCGGTGCACCTGTTCAAGGTATTGGCGCAGCAGAGCAATGCGCCGAAGTGGAACTTCTACAAGTACGTGGTGGACCGGCAGGGCAAGGTGATTGCCGATTTCTCCAGCCTGACCAAGCCGGACAGCCCCGACCTGATCAAGGCGGTGGAGCAGGCGATAGCGTCCAAACCCTGACCAACGCCCATTGAAAAGCCCCGCCTCCTTTGCAGGAGCGCGGGGCTTTTTTACACCCGCCTGGATCAGAAGGTGTAGGTCATGCCCAGGCCGAAACCGTTGGCACTGTTTTCGTATTTGGCGCTGTAGTTGGACGGCAGCGAGGTGTTATTGACCTTGACGTCTTCTTCCTTGAGGTAGGAGTACGCCAGGTCGACCGTCATGTTATCCATGACCTTGTAGCCCAGGCCCACACTGAAGATCGTCCGGTCGCCAGTAGGAATACGTGGCGAACGATCTTTGTTGTTGGTTGGCGACTGGTCGAAGGTCAGGCCGGTACGCAGTACCACCTGCTTGGTCAACTGGTAGGAGGTACCCACGGCATAGGCCCAGGTGTCGTGCCAGTTTTGTTCTTCGGTGATGTTGGCGATTCGGCTAGGGGCCAGGGCGCCACCGTTTGTCGCGGTCACACCTTCGTTGTTGACGGTGATCTCTTTCAGGCGGCTCCAGCGTGTCCAGGTTGCGCCGCCGTACAGTTTCCAGGCATCGGTCAGGTCTTGAGTGACAGACAGGTCGTAGGATTCCGGGGTCTCGATTTTCAAGGAGGCGTCGTAACGATTGTTGCGCAATGCGCCTTGAGTCTGGGCCGGACCACTGACGGTGGTGTGCCCCTCAAGCTTGTAGTTGACCTTGGAGTGGTAGGTCAGGCCGACTCGGGTAGTATCGGTTGCTTGTACAAGTACACCGACATTGAAGCCCAGTGCGGTGTCATCACCCTTGATCTTGACGTTGGTGTCAGAGAAAGGTGCGCCGATTACCAGCGTCTTGTCCGACTCCAACACCCCGGAGATGCGGTTGATGGTCGGACCAAAACCGATGGAAACCTTGTCGTTGAAGGCATAGCTGACAGTCGGCTGGAAGGTCATGACCTTCACTTCGCTCTTGCTGCCGAAGCCACGACCCTGGAAGCCGTTTTCATAGTCGGTCACCAGACCGAACGGTGCATAGACGCCGAAGCCGATGGCCCACTGATCGTTGAGTTTATTGGTGTAGAAGCCGAATGGCACCGCGGTGAACGGAACCATATCACCTTTGTTTGAGCCGCTTGGGCGGCCACTTGCGTCCTTGATATCGGTCGACGCATCAATGGCAGCGACACCACCGGTGATTTGCTGGCCATTCAGGCGCGACATACCGGCAGGGTTACCGTAGACAGTGCTTGCATCATCGGCAGAAGAAGAGCGACCTGCGAAACCCGTACCCATCCCGCTGACGCTCTGTTCGTTCAGTGCGAAACCGCTTGCGAACAGTTGGGAGGATGCCATGGCAACGGCGAGGCTAAGTGTGGTCTTGAGCATTACTTTTTTCATTATTAGAACTCCGTGGTGATCACCGCTGCGGAAAGTATCAATAAAATTAACATCGCGCTATAGGCTGTAACGCAGGAGATAGAGCTGTTTTGTAGGACAATCCGACCAAAATTCGGCTTTTTTGCCGAATCTTGCAAATTGCCCGGTCAGCAGGCCACGTGATTCAAGGGCGAAACACAGGTTTGCCAGGCTTGGGCGAAATCCCGCAGCCTTCCTTGAGGATGAAATATTTCTTTCCAGATACGCGCCATGGCTAAAACATCACCGGGTGGTGGCAGGGCAGGGCTGTGTTGTTCGACCAGGAGCCAGGCGATGGCCGTGGCATAACGCAGGTTTACGGTGAGTTCCAGTTGGGGCGCACTGAGAAAGGCGTGTTGGCTGGCGAGCCCGCGTACCAGGCTGGCACGCTCGGGGTCGAGCGCCAGGTAGTTGTCCCACAAGGCACGATGGCGAGGTTCGGTGATGCTGTACAGGCCGTGGCCGCGTCGATCATGCAGGGCAGAACCCAATTCCGACTGGCTGGCGGCAATACCCAGCAGCAGTGACTCAGCCGTGGGGCTCTGCTGGCCGAGGTACGTCAGCGTCGGCCGGATCACATAACGACACAATTCACTGGCTGCGATACCCATACATGCCTCAATCCGTGAAAAGGGTCGACGAGCCCTGAGAAAGGGGGCTTGGCAGCAGTGGATCGGCTCTCAGGCTCGTCGGAAGCGGATCATGCCGCTTGAGTTGAAGTGTAGTGTCATATTCATGAGGTAAAGGACTGTTTTTAAAACATCTTCTTCATCCAGTTATAACGTTTATATCGATTTGAACTTAGTGCAAATACTCGAGGCAAGAATGACGGGCAATAAAAAACCCTGTGTTTTAAACAGGGTTTTTTGTGTTTCAGCGACTCGGGTCGATCAGGCAACCAGTGCCTGACGGGTACGCTCGATCACGGCCTGCAGCGGTTCAGCGCTGGAGTATTGATCGGGGTACAGGCGTTCGCTGTGGCGGGCGATGCCGTGTTCGTTGACCAGGGTGAAGCTGAAGCAGCCTTTGCGAGCGGCCATGATCAGGCAGTTCATTGGGGCAAAAGCGTTGGTGAGGGTGCGAATGGCATCCTGAGTGTGGATAGCGGACATATTATTGGTGTTCCTACAAATGACACGGATAAGAACCGTGCAACGTTAAAACGTTCCAGTAACGTTGATCACCATTGATCGAACGAAGAACCCGACTGGAACAAAGCAGCCAGTTTGAAGCGCTAATAAGTTAGGCGCGCTTGGGCTGGCAGGTAGGTACTTAGGAGGGCAGGCAACACAACAAGGGCAAAGGTTCTGGGCCCGGGGTGAAGATCCTGATCAATTTGCAGGTTGGTTCGGTCAGAGTATGAAAACTTCGCGGCACCCTTTGCTTGTTCAAAGGCAGTGTCGTCGCAAGTGATACCTGGAAACCATCGAGGTGGTCGATCCCGTGTTGTTCAGGGGAGTTGTTCGACCAGAATTGACTTTCAGCTTGGTACTAACGCTGCGGATAGTAACGGATTGAAACAGGCAATGGAAGCGCGTTAATCAAAAAACTTCAATCAGCCGCCCAGCAGGCCACGGTACACCAGCACCGTGACGGCGGCGGCGAGGGAACAACCCAATCCATAGGCGGCCAGGGTCAGGCGCAAGGATTGGCCGGTCTCGACCATCTTCATCACATCGCCCATGTCGTCGATACGGCCTTCACCCAGCTCGATGCACAAGCTCACGGCGGTGAACGCGGCCGATAGCAGGATGGCGATGGCAAACAACGCCCCATCCGGGGATGGCAGCGCGACATTGATCCCTAATGAAATGGCGCAGATGGCCAGTAACAACACGGCGAATAACAGCATTCCTTTCATCGGCCCACTCAGCGTTGCGTTGTCCGTCGGGCAGTGTGGCGAGCGGGAAAAGATTTGAAAAGTCCCTGCTTTGCCTCGGCGGTAACATTTTTGAAGGCTATCGCTTCAAAAAAAGCCGGGGATATAACCATCGGATCGGTACTTGTGCACATTAGTTGCGGCGTGTGTAACCAGGCTGTCAATCGCTGGACAGGGCCGCCATTTGCCTGCAATGGAAATTTAAGTCAATGAAAAATCTGGCTTTTTTTTATTGGTGAAAAAATCGTCAGTTTGACTGCGGGCCCCGTTCCATGGGCCTTTGCGCGAGTTAAAGGCTGGTTGTCCACTGAGTTATCCACAGCTTCTGTGGATTGTCCCGAGCGCTTGCTCTAGAACGGGCGTGCAGGGTTTTTTCAGCTTTACCTGTGCGAAAAAAAGAGTAGAGTGGCGCGCCTTCCGTTCTGTCCCACAGTGCTTTATGAAGTTTCGCTCAGTATCACCTTCTGTTACCGACACCCCCCAGACTGTTACCGCACCCAAGCGTTTTTCCTTGAAAGTCGCCCTGTGGTTGCTCGACAGCCCACGCCTGGGGCATAGCACCAACGTCAAGCACTTCGCCGGGCGCTTGCTCAAGCAGCCGGCCCGTGAGGGCGTAGTGGCTGCGCAAAGCCGGCTGGGCCAATTGATGTGCCGCGAGTGCGGCAACGCCCGCGACCGCCGCATCGGCCACGATCTGCTGCGCCTGGCCGCCCGTGCCGGTGACCGCCGCGCCCAACGGGAACTGGGTCAGGTCGAAGACTGAGCTGTCCTCACGCTCTACGCTTGGTTAACCTTGCTCCTTTTCGGTGATGGCAGAAATGGCTATGGTTTTTGACTGGACCAGTGTTGCCCTGGGCCTGGCTGGCGCCGCAGTGCCTTTGGTGGCGGTGTGCTGGCAGCTTCAAAGGCGGTTGACCGCGCGGACCACCGGCTGGGAACTGCTCGAAGAGCGCCTGGCCACTGCGCAACTGGCCCAGGAGGGCCTCGCCGCTCAACTGGATGCCAGTCGCGATGAAATCAGCGATCTGAGCCAGGCCAACGCCGCCAAGCAAGCGGACCTGGCTGCAGTGCGCCGCGAGGTCGAGCTGTTGCAGATCGACCGCGACAACGCCCGCGACGCCGCCCACGCCTGGAACCTTGACCGCAGCGCCAAGGAAACCGAATTACGCCGCCTCGACGCACTGTCGGCCGCCTTGCGCGCCGAACTGCGCGAGCAGCAGGAAAGCCATCAGCAGCGCCTCGCCGACCTGCAGGGCTCGCGGGACGAGTTGCGTGCGCAGTTCGCTGAGCTGGCCGGCAAGATCTTCGATGAGCGTGAGCAGCGCTTTGCCGAGACGAGCCAGGAGCGCCTGGGCCAGTTGCTCGACCCCTTGAAGGAACGCATCCAATCCTTCGAAAAACGCGTGGAAGAAAGCTACCAGAACGAGGCTCGCGAGCGCTTTTCCCTGGCCAAGGAGCTTGAACGCCTGCAGCAGTTGAACCTGCGTCTGTCAGACGAAGCCACCAACCTGACCCGCGCCCTCAAGGGCCAGAAAACCCAGGGCAACTGGGGTGAGTTGATCCTCGAACGGGTGCTGGAACACGCCGGCCTGGAGAAGGGCCGCGAGTACCAGACCCAGGTCAGCTTGAAGGGCCCGGACGGTGAGCGCTTCCAACCGGATGTGCTGATCATGCTGCCCGGCGACAAGCAGGTGGTGGTGGATTCCAAGGTCAGCCTGACCGCGTACCAGCAGTATGTCGCGGCCGATGACGAGGTGATCGGCCAGGCAGCCTTGAAGCAGCACGTACTGTCGCTGCGCAATCACGTCAAAGGCTTGGCCGGCAAGGATTACAAACGCCTGGAAGGCCTGCACAGCCTGGATTTCGTGTTGTTGTTCGTACCGATCGAAGCCGCTTTTTCCGCGGCCTTGCAGGCCGAACCGAATCTGTTCCAAGAGGCCTTCGACCGGCATATCGTGATCGTCAGCCCAACGACGCTGCTCGCCACCCTGCGGGTGATCGACAGTCTCTGGAAGCAAGAGCGTCAAAGCCAGAACGCCCGCGAAATCGCCGAACGCGCCGGGTGGCTGTACGACAAGTTCGTGCTGTTTATCCAGGACCTGGACGAAGTGGGCAATCGTCTACAGCAATTGGACAAGGCTTACAGCGCGGCGCGGAACAAGCTGACAGATGGGCGCGGAAACCTGGTCAGTCGCACCGAGCAATTAAAGTTGCTCGGTGCGCGTGCCAGCAAAAGCCTGCCGGCGGATTTGCTGGAGCGGGCGATGACCGACGCCGACGGCGTGGCGCACCTTCCCGAATAAACACAATCCGAAAGGTGGAAGGGGGCAAGCTCCCTCCCCAATTTTGACTGAGTACATCCGGTTTACAGCGGTAAGTGCCGACTCAGCAGCGCCCGCAGCGCGGCGGGCTTCACCGGTTTGGCGAGGTAATCCAGCCCTGCCGCGTGCACCTCTGCCACCATCTCCGGGCGGCCGTCGGCACTGATGACCACACCGGGAATCGGCTCCGCCATTTGCGCCCGCAGCCAGCCCATGAGCTCGGTGCCGGTCTCGCCGTGGTCGAGGTGGTAATCCACCAGCGCCAGTTGCGGGCGTACGCCTTGCTCCAGCAGCGCCGCACATTGCGCCTGATCGGTGGCGGTCCACACTTCACAGCCCCAGCGTGTCAGCAGGCTGCGCATACCGATCAGGATGCTCTCTTCGTTATCCACGCAGAGCACTTGCGCGCCGCTTAACGGCAGGCTGTTCTCCTGGGTAGGCTTTGCCTGCGGGCTGGCCTGGTTGCGTGCCAGCGGCACCCGCACGCTGAACACGCTGCCCTTGCCCGGCCAGGAGCGTACGCTCAAGCGATGGCCCAGCACCCGGCACAGGCCGTCGGCAATCGCCAGGCCCAGGCCCAGGCCTTTCTCGGCGCGGGTCTGGTGGCTGTCCAGGCGCTTGAACTCTTCGAAGATCACCTTCTGTTTATCCAACGGGATGCCAGGGCCCCGGTCCCAGACTTCCAGGCACAGCTCGCCCTTGCGCCGACGTACGCCCAGCAGCACCGGGCCGTCGGCATACCGGAAAGCGTTAGTCAGGAAATTCTGCAGGATCCGCCGCAGCAACTTGATGTCACTGTCCACGCGCAAGCGGCTGCCGCGCAGGCGAAAACGCAGGCCTTGTTCCTGGGCCAGGGCCTTGAATTCCGCGCCGAGGGTGTCGAACAGTTCGTTGAGCGCAAAGGGCTGGCGCTGCGGGTTGATCTTGCCGTTTTCCAGGCGCGAGATATCCAGCAGGTCGCTGATCAGGTCTTCGGCCGAACGCAGCGAGCTGTCCAGGTGCTGTACCAGTTGCCGGGCTTCGCTGGACAGGCCGTCGTTCTGGTGGGACAGGGCGGCGGAGAACAGGCGGGCGGCGTTCAGCGGTTGCATCAGGTCATGGCTGACGGCCGCGAGGAAGCGCGTCTTTGACTGGCTGGCGGACTCGGCCACGCCCTTGGCATCGGTGAGCGCCACATTGAGCTGCGACAGTTCGTGGGTGCGCTCGGTCACCCGTTGTTCGAGGCCTTCGTTGGCCTCGGTGAGTGCCTGCTCGGCCTCGCGGAACGCGGTAATGTCGGTGAAGCTCATGACGAAGCCGCCGCCGGGCATCGGGTTGCCGATCAGCTCGATCACCCGCCCATTCGGGAACAGGCGCTCTGAGGTGTGCGCGCGGCCCTGGCGCATCCAGTGCAGGCGGCGCGCCACGTGAACCTCGGCTTCCCCCGGCCCGCACAGGCCGCGCTCTGCGTTGTAGCGGATGATGTCGGCAATCGGTCGGCCTACGCTGATCAGCCCGTCCGGGTAATTGAACAGCTCCAGGTAACGCCGGTTCCAGGCCACCAGTTTCAGGGACTGGTCCACCACACTGATGCCCTGGGTGATGTTCTCGATGGCGCCCTGCAGCAAGGCGCGATTGAATTGCAGCACTTCCGAGGCTTCGTCGGCGATACGTACGACGTCCTCGAGCTGCATTTCCCGCCCTTCGATCGCCGCTTTCACCACGGCCCGAGTCGAGGATGCGCCGAGCACACCGGCCAGCAATCGCTCGGTGTGGGCGATCCAGTCGTTGTCGGCATTCTGGTTGGGGTTAAAGCCTTTGCCCTGGCGATAGGCGAAGCGGATAAAACTCTGCTGGGCCCGTTCTTCGCCGACAAACCGCGCAGCCAGGCTGAGCAGGTCGCTGATCTGTACCGACAGCATCGAGCGAGCGTTGGCGCGCGGGCTGATTTCCTGGCCGATAAAACGCCCGGCTTGCCAGTGTTCCGACACGCGCGTGCGCGACAGCATCGATACCCACACGAACAGCGTGAAGTTACCCGCCAGGGAGAACACGGTGCCCAAGGTCAGTGAGGTGACGGACAAACCGAGCGGGTGCGAATGCATCCACGTCAGCCCCGGGAAAATGGCGAGGGACCAACCCAGGCTTTTCGCGGTAACCGGTAGGACCAAGGTGTAGAACCACAGGAACGTACCCGCCGCCAGCCCCGCAAATACACCGCGTCGGTTGGCTTGCTTCCAATACAGTGCGCCAAGCATGGCCGGGGCCAGTTGAGTCACTGCGGCAAACGCGATCTGGCCGATGGTCGCCAGGCTCGCGGTGGAGCCCAGCAGGCGGTAGCTGACATACGCCAGCAGCAGGATGATCACGATGCTGACCCGGCGCACCGACAGCATCCAGTGGCGGAACACTTCGAACGGCCGCTCGGCGCTGGAGCGGCGCAGCAGCCAGGGCAGCAGCATGTCGTTGGAGACCATGGTCGACAAGGCGATGCTCGCCACGATCACCATGCCGGTGGCCGCCGACGCACCGCCGATAAACGCCAGCACGGCGAGGGCCGGGTGCGCCTCGGCCATGGGCAGGCTGATCACGTAGGAGTCCGGCAGCACCGAGCCGGGCAGCATCATCTTGCCACCCAAGGCGATCGGCACGACAAACAGCGCGGCGAGGATCAGGTAGGCCGGAAACACCCACTTGGCCAGGCGCAGATCCTGGGGGTCGATATTCTCGACGACCGTCACATGGAACTGCCGGGGCAAGCAGATGATCGCCATCATGGCGACGCCGGTCTGCACCACCATCGACGGCCAGTTGATGGTTTCCTTCCAGTATTCCTCCAGGCGTGGCGCGAGCATCGCCTGGCTGAACAGGTCGCCGAAACCGTCGTACAGGCCGTAGGTCACGAACGCCCCGACCGCGAGAAAGGCGAACAGCTTCACCAACGATTCAAACGCAATCGCCAGCACCATGCCTCGGTGGTGTTCGGTGGCGTCGAGGTTGCGGGTACCGAACACAATGGTGAACAACGCCAGCACCAGGGACACGATCAGCGCCGTGTCCTGGGCTCGGGTACCGGTGGTATCGGCACCTGCGCCAATCAGCAGGTTGACCCCCAGCACAATACCTTTGAGTTGCAAGGCGATATAAGGCAGCACGCCCACCAGGCAGATTAGCGCGACCACCACCGCCAGGGACTGGGATTTGCCATAGCGTGCGGCGATGAAGTCGGCGATGGAGGTGATGTTTTCCTGCTTGCTGATCAGGATCATCTTCTGCAGGACCCAGGGTGCCAACACCAGCAACAGCACCGGTCCCAGGTAGATCGGTAAGAACGCCCACAGTTGTTCGGCGGCCTGGCCTACGGCGCCGAAGAAGGTCCAACTGGTGCAGTAGACGGCCAGCGACAGGCTATAGACCCAGGCACGCATGCGCGGCGGCAGCGGCGCACGGCGGCGGTCACCGTAGAAGGCGATGGCAAACATAATGGCCATATAGGCCAGGGCAACGGCGGCGATCAGCCCGCTGGACAGCGTCATGGTAACTCCGAGCATGAGAACACCCAGGCATTCCAGGCCCGGTTGGACAGTCTCGCATGATGCCTGGGGTTAGTCAGTGTCGACCAAGGTCGTGTGGGATCGAATGTCGCAGGGGGCGCTCAGCGCGGTGGCAGGGTTTTCTGGCGCAGGATGTAGATTGTCACCAGCACGGCGCTGGTCAGCATGAAGCCACGTGCCCATGGCAACGGCACCAGGTAGCAGGAAAAACCGATACTCAGCCACATCAGGCCGATGGCGTAGACCTTGCCCTTGAGCGGGATGCCGTTGCCGTCCAGGTAGTCACGAATCCAGGGACCCAGGCGCGGGTGTTCCACCAGCCACTGGTAGAAACGCGGGGAGCTTCGAGCGAAGCAGGCGGCGGCGAGCAGGAGGAAGGGGGTGGTCGGCAATACCGGCAGGAAAATACCGATCACTCCCAACGCTACGCTCAGCCAGCCGATGGCCAGCAGCACATAGCGCAGGAGCAGCGAGCGATTGCCCATGGGTGTCACGGGCAAGCGACTCAGTGGTGGCGTGGCTTGAGGATCGCCGGTTTTTCGTCAGGGGCGTTGCACAGCAGGTACAGGGCGGTCAGGGCTTCCGGGATCTGTACGATCATGTCGTCCATCAGGTTGGCGTCGGCGGCGATGTCGGAAAATTCAGCTTCTTCCTCAAACAGCCCCGAACCGACCATGATCGGCAAAAGCATTTCGCTGACTTCTTCCTCGGCGGTTTCGAACCAGGCGGCTTCACGCAGGAACACACCTTCCATGAAACCGATGCACCAGCCGCGCAGGTCGGAGTCGTCCGGCTCTTCGCCCAGGTCCAGCTCGCACGGCAACTCGAACTCTTCATCGGAGGCCAGTTGGCGCGAGATGTGGGCCTTGAGGGCCAGCAGGGTGGATTCGATTTCTTCGCGCTGGGCGGCGTCGGCGTAGTGCGGCTCTTCGGCGAACAGTGCGTCGATCCATTCACGGTCGGGAACGACCTCGGAGCAGATCGACAGGGCGGTCAGGTAGCCGTGGGCGGCCACGTAGTCCAGCGCCTCGTCATGCAGCTCATCGGCGTCGAGGAAGGCTTGCAGGCGGGTTAGTTGCTCAGCGAAGGACATTGAAGGACTACCTTGGGAATAAACGATGCTGAATTCTAGGCTTTCTTGCGCGCCCAAGCCAGTCGGCATGCATATTTGCCAGGTTTTAGAGACGGGCTGCAATTCGTCAGCGGCGCCCTTTGCCGGATGACGCTCGGGTATACTGCCGCGTTTTGTGATGCCCCTGCAGGCCAAGCGCCAGGTCGAGAAAACTTCGCTTACGGATTATTTTCCGTGAGCCCGTATTTTTTCGACCAGCCTGTACAGAGGGATTTCGGCACTATTTTGTTGGAGTTATACATGCTCGATCAGGCTCAACGCGTTCTCAAGGACATCTTCGGCTACGACAGTTTTCGTGGCCGCCAGGGTGCGATCATTGAGCGCGTGGCCAAGGGCGGTGATGCCCTGGTCCTGATGCCTACCGGTGGTGGCAAGTCGTTGTGCTTCCAGGTGCCGGCGTTGTTGCGCAACGGGCTGGCAGTGGTGGTGTCACCCCTGATCGCGTTGATGGACGACCAGGTTGCGACCCTGGAAGAACTTGGCGTCGCTGCCGCCGCCTTGAACTCCACCCTCAGTGCCGAGCAGCAACGCGACCTGGCCGCGCGGATCAAGCGCGGTGAAGTGAAGATGCTTTACCTGGCACCTGAGCGCCTGGTGCAGCCGCGCATGCTGGCGTTTTTGCAGAGCCTGGAAATTGCCCTGTTCGCCATCGACGAAGCCCACTGCGTATCGCAATGGGGGCACGATTTCCGCCGCGAATATTTGCAGCTCGGTCAACTGGCGGAGCTGTTCCCGGACGTCCCGCGCATCGCCCTGACCGCCACGGCCGACAAGCGCACCCGTGAAGAAATCGTCGAGCGCCTGCACCTGCAGGGCGCCGAGCGGTTCCTATCGAGTTTCGACCGGCCGAATATTTTCTACCGCATCGTGCCCAAGGAGCAGCCGCGCAAGCAGTTGCTGGCATTCCTTTCCGAGCGGCGCAGCGATGCGGGCATTGTCTATTGCCTGTCGCGCAAGAAGGTCGATGAAGTGGCCGCGTTCCTCTGCGAGCAGGGCTACCCCGCGCTGCCGTACCACGCCGGCCTGCCCAACGAAACGCGCGCTGCCCACCAGAAACGCTTCCTCAACGAGGAAGGCCTGATCATGGTGGCCACCATCGCGTTCGGCATGGGCATCGACAAATCCAACGTGCGCTTCGTGGCCCATATGGACCTGCCCAAGTCCCTCGAGGCCTATTACCAGGAGACCGGGCGTGCCGGCCGTGATGGCCTGCCGGCGGATGCCTGGATGGTCTACGGCCTGCAGGACGTGGTGATGCTCAAGCAGATGCTGCAGAACTCCGAAGGCGATGAGCGCCACAAGCGCCTGGAGCAGCACAAGCTCGACGCGATGCTCTCGTTGTGTGAAGAGACCCGCTGCCGCCGCCAGACCTTGCTGGCCTACTTCGACGAGGACATGCCGCAGCCGTGCGGCCACTGCGATAACTGCATCGACGGGGTGCAGACCTGGGACGCCACCGAGCCCGCGCGCCAGGCGCTGTCGACGATCTACCGTACCGGCCAGCGTTATGGCGTCGGTCATCTGGTGGATGTATTGCTGGGCAAGGACAACGAAAAAGTACGCAGCTTCGGCCACGAGAAACTCTCGGTCTACGGCGTCGGCAAGGCCCGTGCCGAGGGCGAGTGGCGTTCGCTGTTCCGGCAGATGGTCGCGCGTGGCCTGGTGGACATCGATATCGAAGGGTATGGCGGCCTGCGTCTGAACGACAGCTGCCGGCCGCTGCTCAAGGGCGAGGTGAGCCTGGAGCTGCGCCGCGACCTCAAGCCGCAAACCACCGCCAAGACCAGCACCAGCCAGGCCAGCCAGCTTGTACGAGGCGAGGAGCGCGAACAGTGGGAAGCCCTGCGTACCCTGCGACGCAAACTGGCCCAGGAACACAGCGTGCCGCCGTACGTTATTTTCCCCGACTCCACCTTGCTGGAAATGCTGCGCGAGCAGCCCACCACCATGGCCGAAATGGCGCGGGTCAGCGGCGTCGGTGCGCGTAAGCTGGAGCGCTACGGCCAGGCGTTCCTCGAAGTGCTTGGTGGCCAGGCCGAAGCGCCGAAGGAAATCGCCGATATTCGCCATGAGCTGATCAGCCTGGCCCGCGCCGGCATGACCCCGATCCAGATCGCCGGCCAGCTGCAATGCACGGAGAAAAACGTCTATACCTTGCTGGCCGAAGCCATCGGCAAGCAGCAGTTGTCATTGGAGCAGGCCCTTGATTTGCCGGAAGATTTGCTCGGCGAGATCCAGGATGCATTCCTGGACGGAGAAGGCGAATTGCCACCGGTTGCGGAGATTGCACCGCTGTTTACCGGGCGTGTTCCTGAAGGGGTTTTGTACTGCGTGCGGGCCGCTTTGCAGTCTGAATTCGAAATTTAGTGTGCCAATTACGACAATGTAACGAATCAGTACATAGCAACTCTTGCCTAGTGACATGGCTCATGCTTAGCTGACTAATAATTAGCCATACTTTATTTTCAGTCTAAAACATGAGTTTTTTATGCCGTTAACCGATCAACACCGTTTTGGCATGCAGCTGGCGCAAATGTCCCGAGGTTGGCGCGCCGAGCTCGACCGCCGTTTGGCCGGGCTGGGCCTGTCCCAGGCGCGCTGGCTGGTGCTGCTGCACCTGGCCCGTTTTGAAGAAGCGCCCACCCAGCGTGAGTTGGCGCAAAGCGTCGGCGTAGAAGGGCCGACCCTGGCCCGGTTGCTCGACAGCCTCGAAGGCCAGGGCCTGGTGCAACGCCAGGCCGTGGTGGAGGACCGTCGCGCCAAGCGCATCCTGCTGTGTGACACCGCCAAGCCGTTGATCGAGCAGATCGAGACGATCGCCACGGCGTTGCGTCACGAGCTGTTTGTGGGCATTGACGAAGAAGATATGCGTGTCTGCATGCGGGTGCATGGGCACATCCTGGCAAACCTGGAAAAGTCCTGATCCGAGCCCCGTAGCAAGGGTTAGAAGGTTTGCCCGAGGTTCAGGTACACCGCCTTCTGATTATCATCGTTGAACCCATAGCTGAAATTCAGCGGCCCCAGCGGCGTATCAAACCCGAGGAAAATACTCGCGGCGTTGATATAGCCGCTGTCGAACTCATTGTCGTTGTTCCATGCCCGGCCGCGTTCCAGGGACGCGCCCAGGTACAGCGGGAAATCCAGCGGCAGGTAGGAGCGCGGCGTCAGCCGGCGGTAGTACACCGCGCGCATCAGGCTGATGTTCTGCCCGGAAATCGCATCCTGGCGGAAGCCCGACAACTGCCGCGCACCGCCCAGCAGGAAGCTGGAAATCACCACGTCCGAATCATCCAGGGTGCGCCCGTAGCGCCCGCCCAGCACCAGCGTGTCCGGACCGTGGCTCATGGCCTTGTCCAGCTTGAACTCCCATTGTCGATAGCGCTGATCCGAGCCCAACCCCGGTTCGAATTCGCGAAACGCCAGGCCAATGTCCTCGCCGCTGTGGGGGAAGTACACGTTATCCAGGGAGTCGAAGGAATACTTCAGTTCATAGAAGCCTTCGCTGAAGCTCACACTTGGCAGGTCGCGGTCGCCGATGCGCACATCCGCCTTGCCCCAGGCCTCGCCGACACCGAAGCGGATCTCGCCGCTGTTGCCGATCTGCCGCCCCACGTTGAGGCCGAAACCGTAGCGTTCCAGGCGGTATTCGGAGATCGGGTCGTTGTCCAGGATCAGCTCGACGTTCTGTGCCTGGGCGCTGATATACGGCGCGACAAAGTAGCGCGAACCGGTATCCATCGGCTGGTAGAACTCGCTGTAAAGCTCCTGCCGATCACCGATCTGCACCCGCGTCAGCCACTCGGCACCCAGGCGATTGATGCCGTTCATGCGGTAGCTGGCGCCGAGGTTGAAGGCGCTGTCGCCGCGCATGTCGTCCGACAGGTTCAGGCCCAGGCGCAGGTAGTCGGTGCCGCTGCGTTTGCCCCGCGCGCTGATCACCAGGGTGTTGTCCTGGCCCTTTTTCACCACGCGGTATTGCACCTGCTCGAAGTAATCCAGGCCATACAGGGTGCCCATGTCGGTCTGCAGGCGGCCAAGTTCCAGCGGTTGGCCCAGCGGTTGGCGGATGTAGTAGCGGATCACGTCGTCGCTGACCTTCGAGTCGTTCTCCACCTTGATCGCGGTGATCACCGGGGTGCGTTCGCCCGGCGTGCGCGCGGCCACCAGTTGCGGGTCGATCGGCTCGGCGGGGCGCAAATGGGCCAGGCGAACGTCGAGGGCGCGGGTGGCACGGTAGCCAGCATCGATCATGTCCTTGGCGCGGCCGAAATCCGTCACGCCATAGGCGGCCAGGGGCGGCTGGATCAGCACGTCCCGGGGCTGTAGGGCCTTGAGTTGTTCTTCGGAGTTGCGCCGGGTCATCAGGGTGATGGACTGGTTGAGCACGTCCACCACCGTTGCCAGTTGCTTGCGTGAGCGCAGCGGGGTGCCGATGTCGACCACGATGGCGATGTCCACGCCCATCTCACGCGCCACATCCAGTGGGATGTTATCGGTCATGCCGCCATCCACCAGCAGGCGGCCATCCAGCTCCACCGGCGCGAACACGGCCGGGATCGACATGCTGGCGCGGATCACCTGGGGCAGGTGGCCCTTGCTGAATACCACTTTCTCGCCGGTGGTGATGTCGGTGGCCACGGCGCGAAAGGGGATCGGCAGCTTGTCGAAATTACGCGTGTTGCTGGTATGGGCGAACATGCTTTCCAGCAACAGCGCCAGGTTCTGGCCCTGGATCACGCCAAGGGGCAGGCCGAGGCTGCCGTCATCGCGGAAGCTGAGTTTCTGCTTGACCAGGAAATCCCGGTCATCCTGCTTGCGTCGAAACGGCACGTCTTCCCGTGGCGGTGCGTCGGACAGCGCCTGTTGCCAGTCGATGCCCAGGGCCAGTTTTTCCAGCTCATCGATCTTGTAGCCCGACGCATACAGCCCGCCAATCACCGCGCCCATGCTGGTGCCGGCAATCGCGTCGATATGAATACCCTGTTCCTCCAGGGCCTTGAGCACGCCGATATGGGCCAGGCCTCGGGCGGCACCGCCGGACAGCACCAGTCCGATTTTGGGGCGGGGCGTCTCAACGGCGTCGGCAAGAAGCGGGAGCAGGCACAGGAACAGGCAGGACAACAGGCGGCGCATCATGAATCTCGAGGCTGGGCGATAAAGGCCGGTATTATAGCCATCCGTTCCACCGAGCCCGTTACGCCAGGAGCCTCTCAAATTATGTCGCTGAGCAAACCCGAGATTGTCATCACCTATTGCACCCAGTGCCAGTGGCTGCTGCGCGCCGCGTGGCTGGCGCAGGAGTTGTTGAGTACGTTTGCCGAAGACCTCGGCCGGGTGGCGCTGGAGCCGGCCACCGGCGGTGCGTTTCGGATCACCTGCGACGGTGTGCAGATCTGGGAGCGCAAGGCGGATGGTGGCTTCCCTGAAGCCAAGGTGCTCAAGCAACGGGTGCGCGACCAGATCGACCCACAACGGGACCTGGGCCACAACGACCGTACGCCATGAAGGTCACCGCCACAGCCGGGCGGTGACCCTTGGTGCGCCGCTATTTGGCGGCCATCTTGCTTTTGATGAAGCCCACGACCCAGGTCAGCACCAGGCCGCCGACACCGCCGCCGACGATGTTGCTGCCCACCGCCGCCACATCCAGGGCTTCGCCGCCGGAGGTGCCCGTGAGTGCCGCGACAACCTGGCCCAGCACCAGCCCACCGATACCGCCAAGCATGGTATTGAGGCCGGTCCCCAGGCTCTGTTTGGTCATGCCGGCCAAATTGCCACCGACGGCACCGCTGATGATCTGAACCAACAAGCTGATGAACATTTCCATGATGAAACCCCTGCATCGCGTTGATGGAGTGACCACTCGCGTGCAGCAACTGCAGGAAACGCCATGGCTGTCGTCGAGGAGTCTGTATCCGTTGAACGACGGCTGACTGTTGCGGATGTTTAAAGTATAGATCAGGCCGTTGCAGCGGGCTGCTTGGCCTGGCTGGCGCTGCCCATCAGCCCGGAAAGCACGATGGCGACGATGATCAACGCGCCGCCCAGCAGCATGCGCAGGGTCGGGGTTTCGGCAAACAGCAGCCAGGCCACGGTGATGCCGTAGACCGGCTCCATGGCGAACACCACCGAGGCGGTGCGCGCCTTGATCACCGCGAGGCTGGCGACAAACAGGCTGTGGGCCAGGCCGGTGCAGAACACCCCAAGCAGGCCGATCCACAACCAATCCAGCGCACGCACATCCGCCAAACCCGGCGCAGCCACGGGCAGCAGGCACAGGGCGACCACCACATTTTGGCAAAGCGCCGCCTGTACGGCAGGGATGCGCCCGGAACTGGCTCGGTTATTGAGCGATAACAAGGAAAACAGTAACCCCGAGGCGATGCCCCAGAGCAGGCCGCCAGTGGCTTCGCTGGCGAGGTTGAAGTCCGGCGTGACCAGCACCAACCCAACGGTGACCAGAGCCACCAGTACGATTTCATTGGCGCGAATGCGCTCGCGGAAGATCAGCCCTTCGAGGATCACGGTAAACGCCGGGAATGCAGTAAACCCCAGCGTGGCGACGGCCACACCGGCGACCTTGACGGCAATGAAGAACGTCACCCAATGCGCCGCCAGCAACACGCCGCTGACCAGCAGGCGGCGCCAGTCCTGCGGCGCCAGGGTTTTCCAGGGGGCGTTGCTGGCGAAGCGTGCAAACACTGCCAGGGCAATCACGGCAAACGCGGCGCGACCGAAGACGATGATGGCCGGGGAGGCGGCCGCCAGCTTGCCGAATACGCCGGTGAGGCCAAACATCAGTGCGCCGATATGCAGGGCGCCGAGGGCTGAGCGGGGAGTCATTGCGATCCTTGAACCAACGGGAGTGACAGGTTCGCAGTCTAGAGGGTGCAGGTGTATGCGTCTGTCGTGGGACTCGCGATTTTTAGCGCAAGGCTCGCCCTATGGGGCGCGCCGCAACGCCCCGGGAGAGGCGCCGAATTCACGCAGCATAGCGGCGGCAAAAGCACTTTGTGAGGTGTAGCCCACCCGCTCGGCGATTTCACCGATGGGCAGCGGCGTCTCGCGCAGCAGGTTCAGGGCCAGTTGCAGGCGCCGACTGCGGATGTAATCCATGGGCGTCTGCCCGCATTCGGCGATAAAGCGCGCATGCAGGCGCGCCACCGACAGGCCGGCGATACGCGCCAGGTCGGCGACCTGCAACGGATGGGCAACGTGTCGCTCGATATGTGCATTGAATGCCGCATACGGCAGGCGGCGGCCCGGCAGCTGCGGGGCCTGCGGATGATTGAGGCTGGCCAGCAACAGCACCGCACCCTGTTGGACGATCAGTGGATCATCCACAGGGCTGTGCGCCAGCCATTGCACCAGTTGGTGCTGCCGGGAATCCAGGGCCAGGCGTGCCGGTTGATCGAGCAGACGGCGGCTGGCGTCGGCGTGTTCGCCCAGGGATTGCAGGAGCCAATGCTCCGTGGGCACATCCAGCACCAGGCAACGGCTGCCATCGCGACTGCCACAGGCGTGGTGGGCGGAGAAGGGCAGCACCATCACGCTGCTTTCGCGCACCTGGCTGCCACGGCCGTCGACTTCCAGGTCCAGGTGGCCGGACAGGCCGAACACCAACTGCGCATGGTCATGGCTGTGGGCGATGGGCGCTTCGAGGTAGTGGCGTAGCGTGAGCGACGGTCTCATCGCGGTCTCCTGGGCGGCAGGCCGCCAGTCTACAACGCTTCGCGGCCGGCGGGCGCTGTCATCGGACTGACGCACGACTGTCATGGGCTATTAATCGCCAGGGCGCAAGCTCGCGAAAACAGCGTCGAGGGATGCCCATGACCAGTGCCGAGTTCACCAAGCCCAGCCGCAAGCAGCGGGTTCGTACCCTGTGGATTTCCGACGTGCACCTGGGCACCCGGGATTGCCAGGCCGAACACCTGTCGCAGTTCCTCAAGGGCTACCACGCCGATAAGGTCTACCTGGTGGGCGATATCATCGACGGCTGGAAAATGCGCGGCGGCATGTATTGGCCCCAGGCCCATACCAACGTGATCCGTCGCCTGCTGACCATGGCCAAGCGCGGGACCGAGGTGATCTACGTCACCGGCAACCACGACGAGTTCCTGCGCCGCTACTCCAAGCTGATCCTGGGCAATATCCAGTTGGTGGATGAGGCGGTGCATGTGACGGCTGACGGTCGTCATCTGCTGGTGATCCACGGCGATCAGTTCGATGTGATCACCCGTTACCACCGTTGGCTGGCGTTCCTGGGCGACTCGGCCTACGAGTTCACCCTCACCTTGAACCGCTGGTTGAACCACTGGCGCGCCCGCTACGGCTATGGCTACTGGTCTTTGTCGGCGTACCTGAAACACAAGGTCAAAACCGCCGTGAGCTTTATCAGCGATTTTGAAGAGGCCATCGCCCACGAAGTGACCCGGCGCGAGTTGCATGGCGTGGTGTGCGGGCATATCCACCATGCGGAGATTCGCAAGGTGGGCGAGGTGGATTACCTCAACTGCGGAGATTGGGTGGAGTCGTGCACGGCGTTGATCGAGCACTGGGACGGGAGCATCGAGTTGTATCGCTTGGCGGATGCCCAGGCGAAAGAAGCGCAGTTGAAAGCTGAGATGATCACAAACTGAAGGCCAACCACAGTCCAACTGTAGGAGCGAGCTTGCTCGCGAAAAACGTCAACGATAACGCGTGCAGCCTGAATAGGCGCGGTGCATATGAGTTCTTCGCGAGCAAGCTCGCTCCTACAATTGGTTTTGTGTTCCTTCAGTTGGAGACGTCGGCGATGGCTTCGGCCAGAAGCGTCAGGCGTGTCGCATCGATCCCCGCCACGTTAGCCCGTCCCGAACTGACCATGTACACGCTGTGCTTCTCGCGCAGTTGCTTGACCTGCTCGGCACTCAAGCCGGTGTAGGAAAACATCCCGCGTTGCGCCCCGATGTGCGCAAACTGCTCCGCCAGACCATGGGGCGCCAACGCCTCCACCAGTCCGGAACGCAACTGCGCGATTCGCGCACGCATGGCTTCGACTTCCCCGCTCCACTGCTTTTTCAGCTCGGCATCCCCCAGGATGGTCGCGACCACTGCCGCACCATGGTCCGGCGGCGTCGACCACAGGTTGCGCGCGGTATTTGCCAACTGGCTGCGTACATCCTTCAGCTTCTCGGCGTCCGCCGCGCACACGATGAGCGCGCCGACACGGTCGCGGTAGAGGCCGAAGTTCTTCGAGCACGAACTGGTGATCAATACTTCCGGCAGTTCAGCCGCCAACAAGCGCACCGCCCAGGCGTCCTGCTCCAGGCCGTCGCCAAAGCCCTGGTAGGCGAAGTCGATCAGCGGCAGCAACTGGCGCTCGCGCACGATGTGCAGCACCTGGCGCCAGTCATCCTGGGACAGGTCGAAGCCGGTCGGGTTATGGCAGCAGGCGTGCAGCAAGACCACGTCGCCCTTGGGCACGGTGGAGAGGGTTGCCAGCATCGCCGCCACATCCAGGCGGTTGTCCGCGCCCACGTAGGGGTAATGGCTGACCTTGAGCCCGGCCTTGGCAAAGATGGTTTCGTGGATCGGCCAGGTCGGGTCGCTCAGCCACACGCCACGGCCGGGCAGGTTGTGGGCGATAAAGTCGGCGCTCAGGCGCAGGGCGCCGGTGCCGCCTGGGGTCTGGGTCGCGCCGGCACGGTGTTCGCGCAGCAGGGCGGAGTCGGCGCCCAGCACCAGTTCGCTGATCAGGCTGCCGAACGCTGCATCGCCGTGGCCGCCGATATAGGTCTTGGTAGTCTGGGTATCGACCAGGCGCTGCTCGGCGCGCTTTACCGACGGTGGAATCGGCGTCAGGCCCTGGTCGTCCTTATAGACGCCCACGCCAAGGTCGAACTTGTTCGGGTTGGCGTCCTGGGCATACAGGTCCATCAAGCCGAGGATCGGGTCGCCGGGCACGCGGCCTATGGCATCGAAATGCATTACTTGCGGCCCTCGGCGTCCTTGGCCACTTCGTCGGTGCGCGCGGCCATGATGAAGTCGTTGCGGTGCAGGCCCTTGATGGAGTGGCTCCACCAGGTCACGGTGACCTTGCCCCATTCAGTGAGCAGGCCTGGGTGATGGCCTTCGGCTTCGGAGATTTCACCCATGGCGTTGGTAAAGGCCAGGGCGAACTTGAAGTTCTTGAACAGGAAAACCTTTTCCAGCTGCATCACGCCATCGCGCACTTCGATGTTCCAGTCGGGGATCTGCTTGAGCAGCACCGGCAGTTCTTCATCGCTGACTTGCGGGGCATCGGCGCGGCAGGCTTCGCAGTGGGCTTGGTTCAAGGTGGTCATGTGATGGTGTCCTGAATTCGAGTGTTTAAAAACGGTCGTCAGTGGCGTCACCCTAAAGCAACGCGGGGCCGGGGAACAGACTCACCTGGCCTTAAAAGCCACGGTTCACGCGGCCTTGGGTTTTGGCGGGAATTTCGGCGCATGCAACCCAAGCTGCATGCCGCGCTCGACCATGCCCATGATGTCTTCCTGCGCCACTTCGAACAGGCGCTTGAGGTTGGGCAGCACGAAATACAGCGGTTGCAGGATGTCGATGCGATACGGCGTGCGCATCGCTTCCAGCGGGTCGAAGGCTTGATGTTCAGGCTGGTCGGACAGGCAGTAAACACTTTCCTTGGGCGACGACAAAATCCCGCCACCGTAGATACGCCGACCGTCGGGGGTGTCCACCAGGCCGAACTCGATGGTCATCCAGTACAGGCGCGCCAGGTATACCCGTTGCTCCTTGCTGGCCGCGAGGCCGAGCTTGCCGTAAGTGTGGGTGAATTCGGCGAACCAGGGGTTGGTCAGCAGCGGGCAATGACCAAAGATCTCGTGGAAAATATCCGGCTCTTGCAGGTAGTCCAGTTCTTCGCGGGTACGAATAAAGGTCGCCACCGGAAACTGCTTGTTGGCGAGCAATTCGAAGAAGGTCTGGAAGGGGATCAGCGCCGGCACGCGGGCGACTTGCCAGCCGGTGGTCGAGGCCAGCACCTGGTTGATTTCACCCAGTTGCGGGATGCGATCCAGGGGCAGGCCGAGCTTGTCGATGCCGTCCAGGTATTCCTGGCACGCGCGGCCCTCGATCACTTTCAATTGGCGGGTGATCAGGGTGTTCCACACCGCGTGCTCTTCCGGCGGGTAGTGGATAAAACCTTGCGCATCGGGCTCGCGGGCCACGTAGTGCGTCTGCTTCATACGGCTCTCCTGCTAGGCATTCGTTCTTGTTATGTCCTGGGATGAGCCTATTGATACGCCGTGCGGGGCAAGATTCCATCGGCTTCAGCATCGGCTGTGTAGGAAAAATTACTGGTTTTCGTAAAGTATTCGTTACGGAAGTGCGACTGGTTGGCGTATTGGGCTGGGAAAAGCCCCCGAGCTGTCACATAATCTTGACGACTATCTGCGCCCAGCGACAAAAAGACGCGGCGCCTACCCACTTTTCGAGCCTTTTCATGCGTATCAAAGTGCACTGCCAGAACCGCATCGGCATCCTGCGGGACATCCTCAACCTGTTGGTGGAGTACGGCGTCAACGTCGCCAAGGGTGAGGTGGGCGGCGAGCATGGCAACGCCATTTACCTGTTCTGCCCGAACCTGGTGAACATGCAATTCCAGGCGCTGCGCCCGCAGTTCGAGGCGATTGCCGGGGTGTTTGGCGTCAAAAGGGTAGGGCTGATGCCCAGTGAGCGTCGGCATATGGAGCTCAATGCGCTGCTCGGTGCCCTGGAGTTTCCGGTGCTGTCCATCGACATGGGCGGCTCCATCGTCGCCGCCAACCGTGCGGCCGCGCAGTTGCTCGGGGTGCGGGTGGACGAGGTGCCGGGCATTCCGCTGTCGCGCTATGCCGAGGATTTCGACTTGCCGGAACTGGTGCGCGCGAGTAAATCGCGGATCAATGGCCTGCGGGTCAAGGTCAAGGGTGACGTGTTCCTGGCGGATATCGCACCGCTGCAATCCTCCGAACATGACGACAGCGAAGCCATGGCCGGTGCCGTGTTGACCCTGCACCGTGCCGACCGCGTGGGCGAGCGTATCTACAATGTGCGCAAACAGGAGCTGCGCGGTTTCGACAGTATTTTCCAAAGCTCCAAGGTCATGGCCGCCGTGGTGCGTGAAGCCCGGCGCATGGCGCCGTTGGATGCGCCTCTATTAATAGAAGGCGAAACCGGCACCGGCAAAGAGTTGTTGGCGCGCGCGTGCCACCTGGCCAGCCCGCGCGGGCAATCGCCGTTGATGGCGCTGAACTGCGCCGGGTTGCCCGAGTCGATGGCCGAGACCGAATTGTTCGGCTACGGCCCCGGCGCGTTTGAAGGCGCGCGGGCCGAGGGCAAGCTCGGGCTGCTGGAGCTGACGGCCGGCGGTACGTTGTTTCTCGATGGCGTTGGGGAAATGAGCGCGCGCTTGCAGGTGAAATTGCTGCGCTTCCTGCAGGACGGCTGTTTTCGGCGCGTGGGCAGTGACGAAGAGGTGTACCTGGATGTACGGGTGATCTGCGCCACCCAGGTGGACCTGTCCGAACTCTGCGCCCGTGGCGAATTCCGCCAGGACCTTTATCACCGCCTCAACGTGCTGTCCTTGCATATCCCGCCCCTGCGCGAATGCCTCGACGGCCTTGCGCCCCTGGTCGAGCACTTTCTCGACCAGGCCAGCCGGCAGATCGGCTGCCCGTTGCCCAAGCTGGCGCCTGCCGCCATGGACAAGCTCAGCCACTACCACTGGCCAGGGAATGTGCGGCAGCTGGAAAACGTGCTGTTCCAGGCGGTATCGCTGTGTGACGGCGGGACGGTCAAGGTCGAACACATCCGCCTGCCGGACTACGGGGTGCGCCAACCCCTTGGCGACTTTTCCCTGGAGGGCGGTTTGGAGGCGATTGTCGGGCGCTTCGAGAAGGCGGTGCTGGAGAGCCTGTATGCCGAGCATCCCAGCAGCCGGCAGTTGGGGAAACGCCTGGGGGTGTCGCACACCACCATTGCCAATAAGTTGCGCGATTACGAAATCCTCAAGGCGGACAAATAACCAACTGCCCCTCCCGCATTGGTTCTCTGTCACCCGTAAAACGGGTACTTGCCGTAAGCGGCATAAGTCCGCCGTTTTTTCGACTCGCACCCGGTCGTCATTTATGGGTTCCCGCCTCCAAACCCCCGGCCCGCCTGGACTTTCCGTTCTTTTTAAAAGTTGGTTCGCAAATTGCTTAAGCCTCATCAGTACAGCGGTGGGCGGCAAGCCTGCGTCAGAAAGAGGAAAGAGCGTGGACAAGTACCTTTATGTGGCAATGACCGGCGCCAGCCAGAATGCACTGGCGCAGAAGGCCCATGCCAACAACTTGGCGAACATTTCCACCAACGGTTTTCAACGTGACCTGGAACAGGCGCGTTCGATGCCGGTGTTCGGTGACAGCTTTCCGGCGCGTGCGTTTGCCATGACCGAACGTCCCGCGACTGACTTCAGCCCTGGCGCCATGATCGAGACCGGTCGCGACCTGGATGTGGCGGTGAACGGCAATGGCTGGATGGCGGTGCAAACCCCCGATGGCGGTGAAGCCTACGTGCGCAGTGCCAGCATGAACGTCGATGCGCTGGGTGTGCTGCGCGCCGGCAACGGCATGCCGATCATGGGTAACGGTGGCCCGATCGCCGTACCGCCGCAGCAGAAAGTCGAAGTGGGCGCCGACGGCACCATCAGCATCCGCGCCATGGGCGAAGGCCCGCGGGTGATGGCTGAAGTGGACCGCATCAAGCTGGTCCAGCCCGATTTCAAGAATATGAATAAAGGCCTGGATGGCACCATCCATACCAAGGATGGCCAGCCGGCCGTGGCCGACGCGAACGTCACGCTGACCTCGGGTTTCCTGCAGGCGAGCAACGTCAACGCCGTGGAAGAAATGACCGCGGTCCTGGCGCTTTCCAAGCAGTTCGAGTTGCACGTCAAGATGATGAACAGCGCCAAGGAAGACGACCAGGCCATGACGCGCGTGATGGCGATGAGCTGATAGCCACGTTATTGACCGACCACCAATTTTTGCAGCGCAGCGCCAACAAACAGGCGCACGAAGGAGAACAGCATGCTTCCGGCTCTATGGGTTGCCAAAACAGGCCTGTCCGCCCAGGACACCAACCTGACCACCATTTCCAACAACTTGGCCAACGTGTCGACCACGGGTTTCAAACGCGATCGCGCCGAGTTCCAGGACTTGCTCTATCAGATCAAGCGCCAGCCAGGCGCCCAGTCGACCCAGGACAGCGAATTGCCGTCGGGTCTGCAACTGGGTACTGGTGTGAAGATCGTCGGTACCCAGAAGAACTTCAACGCCGGTAACCTGCAACAGACCGGGCAGCCGCTGGACATGGCCATCAACGGCAAAGGGTTCTTCCAGATCCTGCAGCCGGATGGGACCACTTCCTACACCCGTGACGGTACCTTCCACCTGGACTCCAATGGCCAGATCGTGACAGCCAACGGTTTTGCCCTGGAACCGGCTATCGTCGTGCCGAACAACGCCCAGACCTTCACCGTCGGCAACGACGGCACCGTGTCGATCACCGTGGCCGGTAACCCAGCGTCGCAAGTGATCGGCAACCTGCAAACCGCCGACTTCATCAACCCGGCCGGCCTGCAGGCGATGGGTAATAACCTGTTCCTGGAAACCGCTTCCAGCGGCGCGCCGCAAATCGGCACCCCTGGCCTGAACGGTTTCGGCACCACGCTGCAAAGCACCCTGGAAACCTCCAACGTCAGCACCGTGGAAGAGATGGTCAACATGATCACCACCCAGCGGGCCTACGAGATGAACTCCAAGGTGATTTCCACCGCCGACCAGATGCTTTCGTTCGTAACGCAGAATCTGTAATCAAGTCTATGGGGCGCTCCTGAGAGCGCCTGCAACACCGTGAGGTAAGGGTCATGAATCGCTATGTTTCCGTTCTGGCATTGAGTGGGATTGCCGTGCTCGCGGGCTGTGTCGCCCCGACGCCAAAACCCAATGACCCGTACTACGCGCCGGTGTTGCCGCGCACGCCGTTGCCGGCGGCGGCCAACAATGGCTCGATCTACCAGGCCGGTTTCGAACAGAACCTGTACAGCGACCGCAAGGCGTTCCGCGTGGGTGACATCATCACCATCACCCTGAACGAGAAGACCCAGGCCAGCAAGAACGCCAACTCGCAGGTGGGCAAGACCAGCAAGACCGGGATTGGCCTGACCTCGTTGTTTGGTGCCGTACCCAACACCAACAACCCCTTGGGCGACGGTGACTTGAGCTTGAGCGCAGGCTACAGCGGTGACCGCGCCACCAACGGCAAGAGTTCGGCGGGGCAGGGCAACAGCCTGACCGGTTCGATCACTGTGACGGTGGCCGATGTACTGCCCAACGGCATCATCGCCGTGCGCGGTGAGAAGTGGATGACCCTCAACACCGGTGACGAACTGGTGCGCATTGCCGGCATGGTCCGTGCCGACGACATTGCCACCGACAACACCGTGTCGTCGACGCGCATTGCCGATGCACGCATCACGTACTCCGGTACAGGTTCGTTTGCTGATGCAAGTCAGCCGGGCTGGTTCGACCGTTTCTTCCTTAGCCCGCTGTTCCCTTTCTAGGTGGCCACTTTGAAACTCAAACAGCTGATGGCGGCGGCACTCCTGCTGAGTCTGAGCGCAGTCGCCCAGGCCGAACGCCTGAAAGACATCGCCAGCATCTCTGGCGTGCGTTCCAACCAGTTGATCGGCTACGGCCTGGTGGTGGGGCTCAACGGTACGGGCGACCAGACCACCCAGACCCCGTTCACCCTGCAGACCTTCAACAACATGCTCTCGCAGTTCGGCATCAAGGTGCCGGCGGGTTCGGGCAACGTGCAGTTGAAGAACGTCGCGGCGGTGTCGATCAGTGCCGACTTGCCGGCGTTTTCCAAGCCGGGCCAGGTGGTCGACATCACCGTGTCGTCCATCGGTAACTCCAAAAGCCTGCGTGGCGGCACCCTGCTGATGACGCCGCTGAAAGGGATCGACGGCAACGTCTACGCCATCGCCCAGGGCAACCTGGTGGTGGGCGGGTTTGACGCCGAAGGTCGCGACGGTTCGAAGATCACCGTCAACGTACCGTCGGCCGGGCGTATCCCGGGTGGCGCTACGGTTGAACGTACGGTGCCGAGCGGTTTCAACCAGGGCAACAGCCTGACCTTGAACCTCAACCGTTCGGACTTCACCACCGCCAAGCGCGTAGTCGACAAGATCAACGACATGCTCGGCCCTGGCGTGGCCCAGGCTATCGACGGCGGCTCGATCCGCGTCACCGCGCCGCTGGACCCCAGCCAGCGTGTGGACTACCTGTCGATCCTGGAAAACCTCGAAGTCGATCCGGGCCAGGCGGTGGCCAAGGTCATCATCAATTCGCGTACCGGTACCATCGTGATCGGCCAGAACGTCAAGGTCTCGCCGGCGGCGGTGACCCACGGCAGCCTGACCGTGACCATCACCGAAGACCCGATCGTCAGCCAGCCTGGGCCGTTGTCCAATGGCCAGACGGCGGTGGTGCCACGCTCGCGAGTGAATGCCCAGCAGGAAGCCAAGCCGATGTTCAAGTTCGGCCCCGGCACCACCCTGGATGAGATTGTGCGTGCGGTGAACCAGGTGGGCGCAGCGCCAGGCGACTTGATGGCGATCCTCGAAGCGTTGAAGCAGGCCGGCGCGTTGCAAGCCGACCTGATCGTGATTTAAGGCCATGGCCATGGACATGCGTAACAGTGGCCTGACCAGCACGGCGGACTCGGGTTCGTATTCCGACTTGAATCGCCTGAACCAACTGAAGGTCGGCGACAAGAACAGCGAAGGCAACATGCGCAAGGTGGCGCAGGAATTCGAGTCGCTGTTCTTGAGCGAGATGCTCAAGTCCATGCGCTCGGCCACCGAGGCCCTGGGCAAGGACAACCCGATGAACACCCCGGCCGCCAAGCAGTATCAGGAAATGTACGACCAGCAACTGGCGGTTTCCATGTCCCGCGAAGGCGGCGGTATCGGCCTGGCCGATGTGCTGATGCGCCAGATGCAGAAGAACAAGCCGGTGGACGCCCAGGCGGCCACCTTGCAGGGCCCTGCGGCGGCCGAGGCGGTCAAGAAGGTCGATGTGCCGACGCAAATTGCCGCCGGAACCCAGGCCGAGGGTCCGCTGGGGCGTTCCAATGGCCAGCGTCCACTGTGGGCCTATCGCGTGGCGGAGCCCCAGGCGGGCGCTGCAGCGGCCCACAGCAACGACATCGCACTGATGAACCAGCGCCGTATCGCCTTGCCGAGCAAGCTCACCGATCGCCTGCTCGCCGGTATCGTGCCGAGCACCGACACCACCACCGTTGCCCAGGCGGCGCCGCTGCGTAACAGCGCGGCCGCCGACAATGTGGTCAACAGCACCGCGCGCACGTTTGCCGTGCCGAGCGGGCGCATGCAGGTCTACGGCCGCGCCGTGGCCCAGCCGCCATTGGCACCGGTGAAGAAGGCGTTCAGCTCCCAGGATGAGTTTGTCGCGACCATGTTGCCGATGGCCAAGGCGGCGGCCGCGCGTATCGGTGTCGATCCGAAGTACCTGGTGGCCCAGGCCGCCCTGGAAACCGGTTGGGGCAAGTCGGTGATGCGCGCCGAAGATGGCAGCAGCAGCCACAACCTGTTCGGCATCAAGGCCGGCCAGAGCTGGCAGGGCGGCCAGGCCCGTGCGATCACCAGCGAGTTTCGTGACGGGGCGATGGTCAAGGAAACGGCGCAGTTCCGTTCCTACGCCTCCTACCAGGACAGCTTCCATGATCTCGTGACATTGCTGCAGAGCAATGATCGCTATAAAGAAGTTGTGAAATCGGCCGATAACCCCGAACAGTTTGTACGCGAGTTGCAAAAAGCCGGGTACGCCACGGACCCGGCCTACGCCAGCAAGATTTCGCAGATCGCAAAAACCATGAACAGTTACCAGAATTACGCTGCCGCGGGCGCGACCACTCATTTATAAGGTCTGAACCATGAGTTTGCTCAATATCGGGATGTCGGGGCTTAACGCCGCTCAAGGATCGTTGTCGGTCTTGAGTAACAACATCGCCAACGCCAATACCGCGGGCTATTCGCGTCAGCAGACCACCCAGAGCGCAAATGCGTCGAACCAGTATGGCGGCGTGTTCATCGGCAGCGGCACCACCCTGGCCGACGTGCGTCGGGTGTACAACGAATACCTGGACACCGCCTACCAGAACAGCACCTCGCTCAACAGCGATGCCAAGGCTTACCTGGATCAGGTCAGTGCCGTCGACAAGACCCTGTCGGACAAGACCACCGGCATGTCGGCGGTACTCAGTTCGTTCTTCGCTGCTGTGCAGACCGCCTCGGCGAACCCCAACGATACCTCGGCCCGCCAGATCCTGCTCACGAACGCCCAGACGCTGAGCAACCGGTTCAACTCCATTTCCAGCCAGTTGAGCCAGCAGAAAGAGACCATTAACAGCCAGTTGTCCTCGATGAGCGATCAGGTCAACCAACTGACTTCGTCGATTGCCTCTCTCAACAAGCAGATCGCCCAGGTGCAGGGTTCGTCGAACACCACCCCGGCCAACCTGCTGGACTCCCGCGCCGAAGCCGTGCGTTCGCTCAATGAGCTGATCGGCGTGACCGCCACCGAAAAGAATGGCGTGTTCAGTGTCAGCACCGGTAGCGGCCAATCCCTGGTGCTGGGTGATAAGTCCAATACCATTTCCGCCGTACCGAGCAAGAGCGACACCAGCCAGTACACGATCCAGCTCAATGCGGCCGGCGGTACGACGATGGATCTGGGCAACGTGATCAGCGGCGGCAGCATCGGCGGCCTGTTGCGCTATCGCAGCGACGCGTTGATTCCTGCGATCAATGATCTGGGGCGCATCGCGATTGCCACCGCCGATACGGTCAACAGCCAGTTGGGCCAGGGCCTGGACCTCAATGGCGAGTTCGGCGCCTCGATGTTCACCGACATCAATAACGCAGCCTCGGTTGCCCTGCGTAGCCTGGCTGCCCAAGGCAACCTGGGCGACGGCGCCCTGGGCGTGACGATCAAGGACACCACTCAGCTGACCAACTTCGATTACAAGGTCAGCTTCAACGACGGCACCGACCTCAACAAGGTCACGGTACTGCGTTCCGACGGCAAGGCCATGGGCACCTATGACCTCAGTGCCACGCCGCCTCCGGTCATCGATGGGTTCACCCTGGCGGTCAAGAGCGGTGCGGTGCAGGCCGGTGACAGCTTCAAGGTCAGCCCCACCGCCAACGGCGCCAAGGAAATCGGCACGGTCCTCAGCGACCCCAGCAAGATTGCCTTTGCCGCGCCGTTGCAGGGCGAGGCCAGCAAGACCAACCAGGGCACCGGCACCTTCACTCCGCCGACGCTCACCGTGCCCCTGGACATACAGGGTGGTGCCGATACGGCACAACTGCGTACCGGCATCGAATACTCGATGCCGGTGAAGATGGTTTTCGGTAAACCGGCGGCCGATGGCACCCAGCCTTATACGCTGAGTAACGCCCAGGGCGATCCCATCGGTTCCGGCACCATCATTCCGGGACAGGCCAATAAGATCAGCATCAGCGTGCCGATGCGTGATGCCAGCGGTGCCTTGGTGTCGCCAGCCAAGAGCTTCAGTTTCGACACCACGGTGGGCGGTTCGCCGGCCAACGGCGACGGCACCTCGTTCTCGTTCAATGCCACTGGCAAGTCCGACAATCGCAACGCCCAGGCACTGCTCGACCTGCAGACCAAGGCAACCGTGGGCCTGGCGGCCGATGGCAGCGGCGGCACCAGCCTGGTGGGTGCCAACAGCAAGCTGGTCTCCACCGTCGGCGCCAAGGCCGCTTCGGCCGGCACTGACAACACCGCCACCGGTGCGCTGCTGACCGCCAACAAGAACGCGCGCAACTCCGTATCCCAGGTGAACCTGGATGAAGAGGCGGGCGACATGATCAAGTTCCAGCAGTACTACACGGCGTCGTCGCAGATCATCAAGGCTGCGCAAGAAACCTTCAGCACGCTGATCAATAGTCTTTAAGGGAGTCTGGGACGATGCGCATTTCTACACAGCAGTATTACGACACCAGTGCCGTCAAGTATCAGAACAACTATTCCAGCGTTGTGAAGGCCCAGGAACAGGCGAGCTCCGGCGTGCGTGTACAGACCGCTTCGGATGATCCGGTTGCCGCCCAGCGCTTGCTGATGCTGCAACAGCAAAAAGACATGCTGGCCCAGTACAGCGGCAATATCACCAGCATTCAAAATACCCTGACGAACGAAGAAAGCGTGCTGGAGGCGATCAATACCACCATCCAGGCCGGCAGCCAGTTGGCGCTGCGTGCGGGTGGCGTGACCAGTGATGCTGACCGCAAGTCCATCTCGGTCGAGGTGGGCGCGCTTGAAAATCAGCTGTTGGGTTTGCTTAACAGCAAGGATGCGGCGGGCAACTATCTGTTCTCCGGTTCCAAGACCGATACGCCGCCGTATTCGCGCAACAATGATGGTACTTATAGCTATCAAGGCGACGAAAACGAGCTGAGCCTGCAGGTTTCCGAGACGCTGAAGGTGCGCACCAGCGATACGGGCAAGACCATCCTGGAAGGCGCGGTCAACACCAGCCGCACCCAAGCCACCTACACGACGCCTGCAACGGTGGATGACCACAAGGTCGCGATCTCGGCAGGCCTGGTAACGTCGGGCATCGATTACACCAAGCAGTTTGCCGACGGCCAGCCCTATAAGGTGACCTTTACCAGTAGCACGCAGTACGTTGTGACCGACAAGGACAACAACGACATTACTTCGCAGCTTCCAGGTAATGGTACGTTCGACTCCACCAAGGAAGGCAGCGCCAGTATCAATGTACGCGGGGTCAAATTCGATATCACCGCGGACCTCACCGGCGTGGCCACCGGGCCGGATGCCGATGCGTTGGTTGCAGGGCGTGAGTTCACCCTGGCCGCCAAGCCGGACGCGTTCAATGTCTCTCGCACCGCAAGCAACACTTCGGCGGCGCAACTGACCAATGCCCGCGTCAGCAGTGCAGCCGACTACTCCAGTACGTTTCCCAACAGCGGCGTACTGATCAAGTTCGACGATGTCGACCCGACTGCTTATAAGGTGTATGCCCAGCCGTATACCCCCGACAGCAAGCCGATTGTCGATAATGGCGTGATCGTCAGCGGTACGCCGCCAGCCAAGGACACGATCACCGCCGCGGGTGTCACCTTCGAGTTGAGCGGTACGCCGAACACCGGCGATCAGTTTTCGGTCGGCAACACCACCCAGAAAACCCAGAATGCCCTCGACACCCTGAGCCAGCTGCGCCAGGCCCTGGAACAGCCGGCGGATGGTATTCCCGGTGCGCGGGTCAAGCTTCAGGACGCCCTGAACGCCGCGGTCAGTAACCTGACCAACTCGGCCGACCAGGTGGACAACGTGCGTGGCTCCATCGGTGCGCGACAGAATGCACTCACGGTGCAGTCCAGTGAAAACACCAGTGTCGGCCTGGCCAACAAGACCACGATGAGTGACCTGGCCAACATTGACATGGGCGAGGCAGCGATCAACCTGACCCTGCAGCAAACCATGCTGGAGGCCTCGCAGCTGGCTTTCGTGAAAGTCTCGCAGTTGAGCCTGTTCAACAAGATGTAAGTGGCGTCAAGTCAAGCGGCCCGCTCTGGAAACAGGGCGGGCCGCTGCCGTTTCTGGGACTTAATTGTTTGAAGGTTTTGCACAAAGCACACACAATTGAGTGACCTGTGAGTCATAAAGCGCATCTTCACTGTATCGTGTGAAAAGGATAAGTCGTCACAGGGTCCTTGCGGGGCGGCTTTCAGCGAGATTTTTATGGGGTTATCCCCTTTATTGTCAGCACTCCAGGCCACGTCTGGGGTGTTCTCCAGCTATTTAGTATTGGGAAGCCACAATGATTGGCATAAAAAGCATCGCCAGTTACGTGCCGGCAGACGGGATCGATAACTACGCCCAGGGTGCCAAGTTCGCCAAGGATGAAGAATTCATCATCGGCAAGATCGGTTCGGCGTTCCTGCCGCGCAAGGAAGCCGCGCAGGAAACCTCCGACCTGTGTGTCGAGGCGGTCAACGCTTTGTTTGCCAACAACCCGGATTTGAAGCGCGAGTCCATCGATGCACTGATCGTCGTCACCCAGAACGGCGATGAAGAGGGTTTGCCCCACACGGCTGCGATCGTCCAGGACAAACTCGGCCTGCCCACCCACGTGGCGGCGTTTGATATTTCCCTGGGCTGCTCCGGCTACGTCTACGGCATCTACGCCATGAAGGGCTTCATGGAAGCCACCGGCCTGAAAAACGGCCTGTTGGTCACCGCCGACCCGTATTCGAAGATCGTCGACCCGGAAGACCGCAACACCACCATGCTGTTTGGCGATGCCGCCACCGCCACCTGGATGGGCGAAGACGCGCCGTGGTTGCTGGGCAAGTCCAAGTTCGGCACCGACGGTTCCGGCGCGCCGCATCTCAAGGTCAGCGATGGCGTGTTCTTCATGAACGGTCGCCAGGTGTTCAACTTCGCCTTGCTCAAGGTGCCCGCGCATTTGCACGAGCTGCTCGACGAGTCGGACCTTGCGGCCGATGACATCGATGCGTTCTGCATTCACCAGGGCAGTGCGGCGATTGTCGACGCCGTGGCCCGGCGTTTCGAAGACGCGCCGGTGGAGAAGTTCATCAAGGACATGGTCGAGACCGGCAACACCGTGTCGTCGAGCATTCCGTTGCTGCTGGAAAAGCATGTGATGGACGCCACCTGGAAGCGCGTGGCAATCAGCGGTTTTGGCGTGGGCCTGTCGTGGGGATCGGCGATTCTCTATCGTCCGTGACGCTTCGATAGACTGCTTTCTGCGTAAAAGCAAACGCCGATGCTCGAAAGAGCATCGGCGTTTTTTATTTGGCGCCAGAAAACCCAATGAAATATGGGTTTTTGGCCGTCGTAAGCCCTTGAATTACAAGGGGTGGCACGGCGCCATTAAAAAAATCAAAAAAAATCCTCAAGCAACCGGCTACCACGACGATAACTATTACGTAGGTTCTCAGGCCACACCCGGCGGTTGCCAGGGCCGGAAGCCGCAGTATCCATCCAACGAGGATTTCGTCATGGCTTTAACAGTAAACACCAACATTGCTTCGATCACTACTCAGGGCAACCTGAACAAAGCCGGCGGCGCCCTGGCCACCTCCATGCAGCGCCTGTCTTCCGGCCTGCGTATCAACAGCGCTAAAGACGACGCAGCCGGCCTGCAGATCGCTAACCGCCTGACCAGCCAAATCAACGGCCTGGGCCAAGCAGTAAAAAACGTGAACGACGGTATCTCCATCGCTCAGACCGCTGAAGGCGCGATGCAGGCTTCGACCGACATCCTGCAAAAAATGCGTACCCTGGCTCTGTCTTCCGCGACTGGCTCCCTCAGCGCTGACGACCGTAAGTCGAACAACGACGAATACCAGGCCCTGACTTCGGAACTGACCCGTATCTCGCAAACCACTACTTTCGGTGGCCAGAAGCTGCTGGACGGTTCGTACGGTACCAAAGCTATCCAGGTTGGCGCTAACGCTAACGAAACCATCAACCTGAGCCTGGAAAACGTTGCAGCTAACAACATTGGTTCGCAGCAGATCAAAACCAAGGCCATCGCGCCTAGCGCAACTGGCCTGGCTGGCGGCGACATCACTGTTACCGGCAACGGTCAGACCAAAACCGTAACTTACGCTGCAGGCGCTTCGGCTAAAGACATCGCTGCGGGCCTGAACGGTTCGATCGGTGGCCTGACCGCTACCGCCAGCACTGAAGTCAAACTGGAAGTAGGCGCTGCCACTCCGTCGAACTTCAAACTGGCTGTAGGCGGCGGTAATGCTGTTGATTTCGTCGGCGTGAAGGACCTGGCCGGCCTGGCTGACCAGCTGAAATCGAACGCTGCCAAACTGGGCATCAGCGTTAACTATGACGAATCCAACAAAACCCTGTCGGTTAAGTCGGATTCCGGCGAAAACCTGTCGTTCTCTGGTGCTGATGCCAACGCCCAGACCAACATCCTGGTTGGCGCTAAAGACGGCGCTGGCGCATTCGCCACCCCGGCTGCTCTGGGTGCTGCTGCAATCGTTGTGACCGGTCAGGTTTCCCTGGATTCGGCTAAAGGCTACTCCCTGAGCGACGCTGGTACTGGTGTATCGGACTTGTTCTCGGCTGCTACCGTTTCGTCGACCAAGACCACTATCTCTAACACCGACGTGACCGACGCTACCAACGCTCAAAACGCGCTGGCTGTTATCGACAAGGCCATCGGCACCATTGACGGCGTTCGTTCGGGCCTGGGTGCTACCCAGAACCGTCTGACTACCACTGCAGACAACCTGCAGAACATTCAGAAGAACTCCACCGCTGCACGTTCCACCGTTCAGGACGTCGACTTCGCTTCCGAAACCGCCGAACTGACCAAGCAACAAACCCTGCAATCGGCCTCCACCGCGATCCTGTCGCAGGCTAACCAGCTGCCATCCGCTGTACTGAAGCTGCTTCAGTAATTCCAGCGCTTGGTAACTAACGGAAGGGCGCGTCTACGTGCCCTTCCGTTTTTTCGGTTTAGAGGAGATTGGACATGGACATGAGTGTAAAGCTGAACCAGTCTTATCCGCCGGTTGCACCTAAAAGCGCGCCTGCACCGATAGCAGCAACTGACAAAAGCGTCACCAAAGTCCAGGAAACGCCGGCCACAGGCAAAGAGCCTGAGCGTGCCGACCTGGAAAAAGCAGTCACTGATATTCGCGAATTCGTACAAGCGGCCCAGCGCAAACTGGACTTTTCCATTGATGACTCCACCCACCGTGTGGTGGTCAAGGTCATCGCCACCGACAGTGGTGAAGTGATTCGCCAGATCCCGTCGGAAACGGCATTGAAGCTGGCACAGAACCTTTCCAGCGCAAGCAACCTGTTGTTTGACGACAAAGTCTGAGCTGGCATGAAACTTGTTGCTGTCGTGGCTTGAGGCGTAATAAGTCAAGATAACGGCAGCCACCGAACAGGAGATAGATGATGGCGGGTTCAACGGTAAGTGGTATCGGTTCGAATATCGATACGCAAGCGATCGTGACATCCTTGGTTAACGCCGAAAAGGTGCCCAAGCAGACGCAGATCAATACCGCGTCCGCGAAAGCGACCACCACGCTGTCTTCGATCGGCAAGGTTCAAGCTGCACTGGATGCGTTTCGTGGTGCCCTGGACTCCATGACCAAGGACAGCAGTTTCACCGGTTTGACCGGTTCGTCCTCGGATGAAAAGACGGCGACCATGACGGCCAGCAATACGGCCTCGAACGGCAGCTTCCGGCTGATCGTCGACCAACTGGCCCAAGCGTCCAAGCTGTCGAGCAAAAACTTCAGCGGTGGCACCTCGACAGTGGTCAACACCACTGATAAGCCGACGACGCTGACCATCAGTCAGTCCGGCAAGGCTTACGATCTCAGCGTTCCAGCCGGCGCGACCCTGCAGCAGGTACGTGACTCGATCAATACCCAGTTTGGTACTTCGGGGCTCAGTGCCAACATCCAGACCGACTCCAATGGCTCTCGATTGATCCTGACGTCGACCAATATGGGGACGGGCTCGGACCTTACGCTGTCTGGCACCTCGGGGCTGGATGTGGGGGCCACGGTCGTTGATCCGCCCAAGGATGCGCTCTACAGCATCGATGGTGTTTCTTCTGTGTCCAAGTCCAACACCATCACTGGTGCTCTTAGTGGCGTGGATATCAAGCTGGTAGCTGCGTCGACTTACAAAACGGGCAGTACGGTTGAAAAGAACGCCACGCTCATCACCGTCAGCACCAACAACACGGCGCTCAAGTCCGGGGTCAAGGGGTTCATTGATAGCTACAACGCCCTGATCACGGCAATGAACGCTGAAACCAAGGTCACCACGAACCTGGACGGCAGCACCACGGCGGCAGCGTTGACGGGTGACTCGACCATGCGTTCGTTGCAGAGCACGATCCGTAACGAGTTCAACGCGCTGTCGGGCACTGGTGCCTTCAAGTCCCTCGCTCAGTTCGGTGTGACCACCAGTTCGAGTACTGGCCTGCTGGCGATTGATGACAAAAAGTGGGATGCGGCAGTTAAAACCAACGCCGCCGACATCAACAGTATGTTCAGTGGCAAAGACGGCATGCTGGCGCGGATGAAAAGCGCCACGGATGACTTTGCCAAGGCAAGCACCGGGATCCTGGCGACGCGCTCTACCTCCTTGTCGAACACGTTGAAGGATCTGACCAAGGATCAAGCCACGCTCGACGAGCGCATGACCCTGCTCACCAGCAGCCTGTCGGCCAAATACAACGCCATGGACACCCTGGTCGCCCAATTGCGTCAGCAAAGCACCAGTGTCATGACCACACTCAATGCGTTGAACAACGTCAAAACCAATTCTTGATCCCCTGCTGATGCAAAAAGGCCAGGCAAACTGCCTGGCCTTTTTTTATCGAAGCCCGACTGGCCCTAAAGCTTTTCGCGAGCCAGTCGACATATTGGTTACTAGAATCCTTTTCGCTGTCGCCTGTCACGAGGTAGAAACATGAATCCCATGAGAGCCCTTCGCCAATACCAGAAGGTCAATTCCCATGCTCAGATCTCCGAAGCCAGCCCTCATCGCCTGGTGCAGATGCTGATGGAGGGCGGGCTGGACCGCATGGCCCAGGCCAAGGGTGCGCTGGCGCGTGGCGACATCGCCCAGAAGGGCCTGATGCTGGGCAAGGCCATCGATATCGTGATTGGCCTGCGCGACGGCCTGAATGCTGAAAAGAGTGACAACCCGGCTTACGTCCAGCAGTTGGAAAGTCTGTATGCGTACATGACCAACCGTCTGATGGAAGCGAACCTGCATAACGATGCCGACATGATCGACGAAGTCGCGCGTTTGCTGATTACCGTGAAAGAAGGCTGGGATGCCATCGCCGCGCCACAGGCTGCAACCGAGTAAGGCGCAGCAGAGAAGGGCCTGAGGGCCTTGAGGAATACGTCATGAGCCAAGCACTGCAACGCATTGATGAAACCCGTGAAGCGCTGATCGGCGCGCTGGCAGACCGTAACTGGGACGCCATTGGCGAGCTGGACATGGGCTGTCGCAACGTGATCGACGAGGTGCTCAGCGAAGCGCCGGTGGATGAGGATGCGTTGCGTGAAAAGCTTGAGAGCCTGTTGGCGGTATACCAGCAGTTGCTTGAGGTGACGACGGGCGAGCGCCAGGCGATTTTTGAAGAGATGTCGCAGATCAACCAAGCGAAAAATGCGTCAAAGGTTTACCATTTGTTCGGCTGAACAGACGCAGTTAATCCGAACGGCGCGTCATAAATTTGACCGTGCCAGCTTTTTTGACTTAACTAGTGCTGTTTTCAGATTTCAGACGTCTATAAAGTAAGAAGTCTTACGGCCGTCTCGATTGCCCTTACACTGGGCAGAGCGTTTTACTAGGGAAGTTGCTATTGCATGTGGCGTGAAACCAAAATTCTGCTGATCGATGACGATAGCGTCCGCCGCCGCGATTTAGCGGTGATTTTGAATTTTCTTGGCGAAGAAAATCTGCCCTGCGGCAGCCATGACTGGCAGCAGGTAGTCAGCTCATTGTCATCGAGCCGTGAAGTCATCTGTGTGCTGATCGGGACGGTAAACGCTCCTGGCGCTGTTTTGGGCTTGTTAAAGACACTGTCTACCTGGGATGAGTTCCTTCCGGTGTTGCTAATTGGTGATATTTCTTCTGTCGAGTTGCCGGAAGACCAGCGCCGCCGCGTGCTTTCCAGTCTGGAAATGCCCCCCAGCTACAGCAAATTGCTTGATTCCCTGCACCGTGCCCAGGTCTATCGCGAGATGTACGACCAGGCCCGCGAACGCGGTCGCCACCGTGAGCCCAACCTGTTCCGCAGCCTGGTCGGCACCAGCCGTGCCATCCAGCACGTGCGCCAGATGATGCAGCAGGTGGCCGATACCGACGCCAGCGTGCTGATCCTCGGCGAATCGGGCACCGGCAAGGAAGTGGTCGCGCGCAACCTGCACTACCACTCCAAGCGCCGCGACGGGCCTTTTGTGCCGGTCAACTGCGGCGCGATCCCGGCAGAGCTGCTCGAAAGCGAACTGTTCGGCCACGAGAAGGGCGCCTTTACCGGGGCGATCACCAGCCGTGCCGGGCGTTTCGAGCTGGCCAACGGCGGCACCCTGTTCCTCGACGAAATCGGCGACATGCCGCTGCCGATGCAGGTCAAGCTGCTGCGTGTCTTGCAGGAGCGCACCTTCGAGCGCGTGGGCAGCAACAAGACCCAGAGCGTCGACGTGCGCATCATCGCCGCGACCCACAAGAACCTCGAAAGCATGATCGAGGTCGGCAGCTTCCGCGAAGACCTGTACTACCGCCTCAACGTATTCCCGATCGAGATGGCCCCGTTGCGTGAGCGCGTGGAGGACATCCCGCTGCTGATGAACGAACTGATCTCGCGCATGGAGCACGAAAAACGCGGTTCGATCCGCTTCAACTCGGCCGCGATCATGTCCCTGTGCCGCCACGGCTGGCCCGGTAACGTCCGTGAGCTGGCCAACCTGGTGGAGCGCATGGCGATCATGCATCCCTACGGCGTGATCGGCGTGGTCGAGCTGCCGAAGAAATTCCGCTACGTCGACGACGAAGACGAGCAACTGGTCGACAGCCTGCGCAGCGATATGGAAGAGCGGGTCGCCATCAACGGCCACACCCCGGACTTCGGCTCCACCGCCATGCTGCCGCCTGAAGGCCTGGACTTGAAAGACTACCTCGGCAACCTCGAGCAGGGGCTGATCCAGCAGGCCCTGGACGACGCCAACGGCATCGTCGCCCGTGCCGCCGAGCGCCTGCGCATCCGTCGAACGACCCTGGTGGAGAAGATGCGCAAGTACGGAATGAGCCGCAAAGAAGGTGATGAACAGGCAGATGATTGACGCCTGTTTTTCAAGCCGCTGATATTTCAGCGGTTTTTTTTCGGCACAACTATTGCTACAGCCCTCGCAACGTTCCGTTTAACTGACGGTCAGCCAAGCGAGAGAGCATCATGCCCCACGCCGCCCAACTATCTTCGGCCCCTGCCATCCAGGGGCTGGTTCCGCCTGTCGAGCCGCCGACCCGCCAGGGTCTTGAGCAGGCGTTCTCGCAGTTCAGCCAGATGTCGAGCCAACTGACCGACTCCTACAGCCTGCTGGAAGCCCGGGTCTCCGAGCTGAAAGGCGAACTGGCCGTGGTCAGCGCCCAGCGCATGGAAGAGCTGGCCGAGAAAGAGCGCCTGGCCAACCGTCTGCAAAACCTGTTGTCGCTGTTGCCTGGTGGCGTGATCGTCATCGACGAAGAGGGCCGCGTGCGTGAAGCCAACCCGGCGGCCTGCGACATGCTCGGCCTGCCGCTGGAAGGCGAGCTGTGGCGCCATGTCATCACCCGCTGCTTTGCGCCGCGTGAGGACGATGGCCACGAAATCTCCCTGAAAGACGGGCGCCGCCTGTCCATCGCCACCCGTTCCCTGGATGCGGAGCCGGGCCAGTTGGTGCTGCTCAACGACCTGACTGAAACCCGGCACCTTCAAGACCAGTTGGCGCGCCATGAGCGTTTGTCGTCCCTGGGCAGGATGGTCGCTTCGTTGGCGCATCAGATCCGTACGCCGTTGTCGGCCGCGTTGATCTACGCCAGTCATTTGACTGATGAGCAATTGCCCGCCGCCACGCACCAGCGCTTTGCCGGGCGCCTGAAGGAGCGCCTGCATGAATTGGAGCACCAGGTCCGCGACATGCTGGTGTTTGCCCGCGGCGAATTGCCGCTGACCGACCGCGTGACGCCGGCCCAGCTGATGCAGGCCCTGCAAGCGGCGGCCGCTGCCCATATCCAGGACGTGCAAGTGCGTTGGCAGTGCGACAGCCACCTCGGCGAGCTGCTCTGCAACCGTGACACCCTGGTGGGCTCGCTGCTCAACCTGATCGAAAACGCCACCCAGGCCAGCGGCCCCGGCGCGCGGCTCAAGGTGCACCTGTACAACCGCGAGCAAACCCTGCGGCTGTGCATCAGCGACAGCGGCAGCGGTATCGACCCGGTGGTGCTCAAGCGCCTGGGTGAACCCTTTTTCACCACCAAGACCAACGGTACGGGCCTTGGCCTGACCGTGGTCAAGGCGGTGGCGCGTGCCCATCAGGGAGAATTGCAGCTGCATTCCCGTGTTGGGCGTGGCACCTGTGCATTGATGACCTTGCCGCTGTTTTCATGCGCGGCAAGCGCGGAGTAAGGATATGGCTATCAAGGTTCTGTTGGTGGAAGACGATCGCGCCCTGCGTGAAGCATTGGCTGACACGCTGTTGTTGGCGGGCCATGACTACCGGGCGGTCGGTTCTGCCGAGGACGCCTTGGACGCGGTGGAGCAGGAAGCCTTCAGCCTGGTGGTCAGCGACGTGAACATGCCTGGCATGGATGGCCACCAGTTGCTCGGCCTGCTGCGTGCGCGTCAGCCGCAACTGCCGGTGCTGCTGATGACCGCCCACGGTGCGGTGGAGCGTGCCGTGGACGCGATGCGCCAGGGCGCGGCGGATTACCTGGTCAAGCCCTTCGAGCCTAAAGCCCTGATCGAACTGGTGGCGCGTCACGCCCTGGGGGTGATCCCGGCCAACGAAGGCGAGGGCCCGATCGCCTTCGAGCCGGCCAGTGCACAATTGCTGGAGTTGGCGGCCCGTGTGGCGCGCAGTGACTCCACCGTGCTGATCTCCGGAGAGTCCGGCACCGGTAAAGAGGTGCTGGCGCGTTATATCCACCAGCAGTCGACCCGCGCCCAGCAACCGTTTATCGCCATCAACTGCGCGGCGATCCCCGACAACATGCTTGAAGCCACCCTGTTCGGCCATGAGAAAGGTTCGTTCACCGGCGCCATCGCGGCCCAGGCGGGCAAGTTCGAACAGGCCGATGGCGGCACCATTTTGCTGGATGAAATCTCGGAAATGCCTCTGGGCCTGCAAGCCAAGTTGCTGCGGGTGCTGCAAGAGCGCGAAGTGGAGCGGGTGGGTGCGCGCAAGCCGATCCAGTTGGACATCCGTGTGGTCGCCACCACCAACCGGGACCTCGCCGGCGAAGTGGCGGCGGGGCGCTTCCGGGAAGACCTGTTCTATCGGCTTTCGGTGTTCCCCCTGGCCTGGCGCCCGCTGCGTGAACGCCCGGCAGATATCATTCCGCTGGCCGAGCGCCTGCTGAACAACCACGTCAAAAAAATGAAGCACGCCCAGGCGCGGCTGTCGGCGCAAGCCCAGGCCTGCCTGATCAGTTATCCATGGCCCGGTAACGTGCGGGAATTGGACAACGCCATCCAGCGCGCGCTGATCCTGCAGCAGGGCGGCTTGATCCAGCCCCAGGATTTCTGCCTGGCCATGGGCAGTGGCGCGGCGCCATTGCCGACGTTGGCGCCCGCGCCGGTGGTTGCAGAGGCTGAGTCTGCCGGTGCGCTGGGCGACGACCTGCGTCGCCGCGAATTCCAGATGATCATCGACACCCTGCGCGCCGAGCGCGGCCGGCGCAAAGAGGCCGCCGAGCGCCTGGGCATCAGCCCGCGCACCCTGCGCTACAAGCTGGCGCAGATGCGTGACGCCGGGATGGACGTAGAAGCGTATCTATTCGCCACGTAACCGGTAAGAAGGTCGACAATGTTTGTCGCCTTTTCTTACGAGCTGATGCGGATCTGGCACCCTTGTTGCTACCTCCCCTAGTAATCGCTGCGTAGTGTCAAAAAATTGCAGGTTGGAGAGAGAAGGTCATGAGCCAGGGTATTGAGTTCAATCGGTTGATGTTGGATATGCGCGCCATGCAGATGGATGCCATGGCTCAACCGAAATCCGTCGCGCCAGCGCCGGAATTGGGCCAAAGCAGCTTCGCCGACATGCTCGGCCAGGCCATCAACAAAGTCAGTGATACCCAGCAAGCTTCCAGCCAGTTGGCCAATGCGTTCGAGATCGGCAAAAGCGGCGTGGACCTCACCGATGTGATGGTCGCCTCGCAAAAGGCCAGCGTTTCCTTCCAGGCCCTGACCCAAGTGCGTAACAAGCTGGTTCAGGCCTATCAAGACATCATGCAGATGCCGGTTTAAGGGCGAGATTTAAGTCATGGCAGAAGCAGTCTCCGACAACGTACCCGCCAAGACAGACGGCAAGCCGCCGCTGTTTGGCCTGTCGTTCCTGGAAAACCTCTCGGAAATGACCATGCTGCGTCAGGTGGGCCTGATGGTCGGCCTGGCTGCCAGCGTGGCGATTGGTTTCGCCGTGGTGTTGTGGTCGCAGCAACCCGATTACCGGCCGTTGTACGGCAGCCTGGCGGGCATGGATTCCAAGCAGATCATGGAAACCCTCGCCGCCGCCGACATCGCCTACACCGTGGAGCCCAACTCCGGCGCCCTGCTGGTCAAGGCCGACGATGTGGCCCGTGCGCGCATGAAGCTGGCTGCCGCCGGCGTGACCCCGTCCGACAGCAATATCGGTTTCGAGATCCTCGACAAGGACCAGGGCCTGGGGACCAGCCAGTTCATGGAAGCCACCCGCTACCGTCGTGGCCTTGAAGGCGAGCTGGCGCGCACCATTTCCAGCCTGAACAACGTCAAGGGTGCCCGCGTGCACCTGGCGATTCCGAAAAGCTCGGTGTTTGTGCGCGATGAGCGCAAGCCCAGTGCGTCGGTATTGGTCGAACTGTTTTCCGGCCGATCCCTGGAGCCTGGCCAGGTCATGGCGATCATCAACCTGGTGGCCACCAGCGTTCCCGAACTGAGCAAGTCGCAAATCACCGTGGTCGACCAGAAGGGCAACCTGCTCTCCGACATGGCCGAAAACTCCGCGCTGACCCAGGCCGGCAAGCAGTTCGACTACAGCCGCCGCATGGAAAGCATGCTCACCCAGCGTGTGCACAACATCCTGCAACCGGTGCTCGGCAATGACCGCTACAAGGCGGAAGTGTCTGCCGACGTGGACTTCAGCGCCGTCGAGTCGACCTCCGAGCAGTTCAACCCGGACCAGCCGGCCCTGCGCAGTGAGCAATCGACCAGCGAACAACGTACCGCCAGCAATGGCCCGCAAGGTGTGCCGGGTGCCCTGAGCAACCAGCCGCCGGCTCCGGCTTCGGCGCCGCAAACCACCGGTGGCGCCGCAGCCACCGCGGGCGCGATCCAGCCTGGCCAGCCACTGTTGGATGCCAACGGCCAGCAGATCATGGACCCGGCCACCGGCCAGCCGATGCTCGCGCCGTACCCGGCGGACAAGCGTAACCAGTCCACCAAGAACTTCGAACTCGACCGTTCCATCAGCCACACCAAGCAGCAGCAGGGTCGCGTCAATCGCCTGTCGGTGTCGGTGGTGGTGGATGACCAGGTCAAGGTCAACGCCGCTGACGGTGCTGTAACACGTGCGCCGTGGAGCGCCGACGAATTGGCGCGGTTCACACGCCTGGTGCAGGACGCCGTTGGTTTTGACGCCAGTCGGGGTGACAGCGTCAGCGTGATTAACATGCCGTTCTCCGCCGAGCGTGGCGAAGTGATCGCCGAAGCGGCGTTCTACACCCAGCCGTGGTTCTGGGACATCGTCAAGCAAGTGCTGGGTGTGTTGTTCATCCTGGTGCTGGTGTTCGGCGTGCTGCGCCCGGTGCTCAACAACATCACCGGCAACGGCAAGAAACAACTGGCGGCCTTCGGTGGCAGCGATGTCGAGTTGGGTGGCATGGGCGGCCTGGACGGCGAACTGGCCAACGACCGCGTCAGCCTCGGCGGCCCGCAAAGCATCCTGTTGCCGAGCCCGAGCGAAGGCTATGACGCGCAGTTGAACGCAATCAAAAGTCTGGTAGCAGAAGACCCGGGCCGTGTGGCCCAGGTCGTGAAAGAGTGGATTAACGCAGATGAGTGATCGAGCCGCTGTTGCCAAGCTCTCCCGGGTCGACAAAGCCGCAGTCCTGCTGCTGTCCCTGGGGGAAACCGACGCCGCCCAAGTGCTGCGCCACATGGGCCCCAAAGAGGTCCAGCGGGTGGGCGTGGCCATGGCGCAAATGCGCAATGTGCACCGCGAGCAAGTCGAACAGGTGATGAGCGAGTTCGTCGAGATCGTCGGCGACCAGACCAGCCTGGGCGTCGGCTCCGACAGCTACATCCGCAAGATGCTCACCTCGGCCCTGGGCGAAGACAAGGCCAACGGCCTGATCGACCGCATCCTGCTGGGCGGCAACACCAGTGGCCTGGACAGCCTCAAGTGGATGGAACCGCGCGCGGTCGCCGACGTGATCCGCTACGAGCACCCGCAGATCCAGGCAATCGTGGTGGCCTACCTCGACCCGGACCAGGCCGGTGAAGTGCTTGGCCACTTCGACCATAAGGTGCGCCTGGACATCATCCTGCGCGTGTCGTCGCTGAACACCGTGCAGCCGGCGGCCCTGAAGGAGCTCAACACGATTCTCGAGAAACAGTTCTCGGGCAACTCGAACGCCTCGCGCACCACCCTGGGTGGTATCAAGCGCGCGGCCGACATCATGAACTTCCTCGACAGCTCGGTCGAAGGCCAGTTGATGGACTCGATCCGCGAGATCGACGACACCCTGTCCGGCCAGATCGAAGACCTCATGTTCGTGTTCAACAACCTCTCCGATGTCGACGACCGTGGCATCCAGGCGTTGCTGCGCGAAGTGTCCTCCGACGTGCTGGTACTGGCCCTCAAGGGCTCGGACGAAGGCGTCAAGGAGAAGATCTTCAAGAACATGTCCAAGCGTGCCTCCGAGCTGTTGCGCGACGACCTGGAAGCCAAGGGTCCGGTGCGCGTCAGCGACGTGGAAACCGCCCAGAAAGAAATCCTCACCATTGCCCGCCGTATGGCCGAAGCCGGAGAAATCGTTCTCGGTGGGAAGGGCGGCGAAGAAATGATCTAAGGCGCTCCCCATGTCGAACAAAGATGAGGCGCCCAGCGATCTGATTCGCGCACGGGACGTCGGTGGGTTCGACATCTGGTCGTTGCCCAGCTTCGATCCGCATGTGCCCGAGCCCGAGCCGGAACCGGTTGAAGAGCCGCCGGTGGAAATGGAAGAAGTGCCGCTGGAGGAAGTCCAGCCACTGACCCTGGAAGAGTTGGAAAGCATCCGTCAGGAGGCCTACAACGAAGGCTTCGCCGCTGGCGAGAAAGACGGTTTTCGCAGCACCACCCTCAAGGTGCGCCAGGAGGCCGAGGCGGCGCTGAGCGTCAAGCTGGCCAGCCTGGAGCGCCTGATGGGCAACCTGTTCGCGCCCATCGCCGAGCAGGATTCGCAGATCGAAAAATCCATGGTCGGCCTGGTACAGCACATCACCCGCCAGGTGATCCAGCGCGAACTGGTGCTGGATTCCAGCCAGATCGAAAGCGTGATGCGCGAAGCCCTCAAGTTGTTGCCCCTGGGCGTCGGCAATGTGCGGCTGTACATCAATCCGCAGGACTTCGAACAAGTCAAAGCGATGCGCGAGCGCCATGAAGAAACCTGGCGCATCGTCGAAGATGCGGCGCTGCAGCCTGGCGGTTGCCGGGTCGAGACCGAACACAGCCGCATCGATGCCACGGTGGAAACCCGCATCAGCCAGATCATGGCCAAGCTGCTTGATCAACAACACGAGCAGGCGCTGAACCCGGCCGAGCCGGACCTGAGCGTGGACCTGGACGCCCCCGATGCGCCTTGATCGCACCAGCTTCGCCAAGCGCCTGGGCGGCTATGCCGAGGCCACCGAATTGCCCGGCCAGCCAATCCTCGAAGGGCGCCTGTTGCGCATGGTCGGCCTGACCCTCGAAGCCGAGGGCCTGCGGGCCGCCATGGGCAGCCGCTGCATGGTGATCAACGACGACAGCTACCATCCGGTGCAGGTCGAAGCCGAAGTGATGGGTTTTTCCGGCAACAAGATTTTCCTCATGCCCGTCGGCAGCCTGGCCGGCATCGCCCCCGGCGCCCGTGTGGTGCCCCTGGCCGACACCGGCCGCCTGCCCATGGGCATGAGCATGCTCGGCCGGGTGCTGGACGGCGCCGGTCGCGCACTGGACGGCAAGGGCGGCATGAAAGCCGAAGACTGGGTGCCGATGGACGGCCCCACCATCAACCCGCTCAACCGCAACCCCATCAGTGTGCCGCTGGACGTGGGGATTCGCAGCATCAACGGTTTATTGACGGTCGGCCGCGGCCAGCGTCTGGGCCTGTTCGCGGGTACGGGGGTGGGTAAGTCGGTATTGCTCGGCATGATGACGCGCTTTACCGAGGCCGACATCATCGTGGTGGGCCTGATCGGCGAACGGGGCCGCGAGGTGAAGGAGTTCATCGAACACAGCCTCGGCGAAGAAGGCCTCAAGCGCTCGGTGGTGGTCGCATCCCCCGCGGACGATGCGCCGCTGATGCGTCTGCGCGCGGCCATGTACTGCACACGCATCGCCGAATATTTTCGCGACAAGGGCAAGAACGTCCTGTTGCTGATGGACTCCCTCACCCGTTTCGCCCAGGCCCAGCGGGAAATCGCCCTGGCCATCGGCGAGCCCCCGGCCACCAAGGGCTACCCGCCGTCGGTGTTCGCCAAGCTGCCCAAACTGGTTGAGCGCGCCGGTAATGCCGAGGCCGGTGGCGGCTCGATCACCGCGTTCTACACCGTATTGTCCGAAGGCGATGACCAGCAGGATCCCATCGCCGACTCGGCGCGGGGTGTGCTCGACGGCCACATCGTGCTGTCGCGGCGTCTGGCGGAGGAGGGGCACTACCCGGCCATCGACATCGAAGCGTCCATCAGCCGGGTCATGCCGGCGGTGGTCACGCCGGAGCATATGGCCCGGGCGCAGCAGTTCAAGCAGCTGTGGTCGCGTTATCAACAGAGCCGCGACTTGATCAGCGTCGGTGCCTACGTGGCCGGCGGCGACCGCGACACCGACCTGGCGATCGCCCTGCAACCGCAGTTGGTGACCTACTTGCGTCAGGGCCTCAACGACAAGATCAGCATGGGTGAAAGCGAAGCGCACCTGGGTTCGATCTTCGCTCCTGCGCCGGGCGGCTAAGCCATGGCCAACAGCCGCGCTGCGCGCCTGGCCCCGGTGGTCGACATGGCCGAAAAGGCCGAGAAAACCGCGGTCCAGCGCCTGGGGTATTTCCAGGGCCAGGTGCGCTTGGCGGAAAGTAAGCTGGGCGACCTGGAGCGCTTCCGTAGCGAGTACCAGCAGCAATGGATCGAGCGCGGCACCCAAGGTGTGTCGGGGCAATGGCTGATGGGTTACCAGGGCTTTCTCAATCAGCTCGAGACGGCCGTCGGCCAGCAGCGCCAAAGCCTGGCCTGGCACCAGAACAACCTCGACAAGGCCCGCGAGAGCTGGCAGCAAGCCTTCGCCCGCGTCGAGGGCCTGCGCAAACTGGTGCAGCGCTACATCGACGAAGCGCGGGCATTGGAAGACAAGCGCGAGCAGAAATTGCTCGACGAATTGTCCCAGCGCCTGCCGCGCCAATCACAATACTGACGGTGGCCCGCCTGCCACATTTGATCTGCCGTGTTGCTGGTATCCCATTCGCCTGCTACACCTTGTGTCTATGCCCATGACAAGGAAGCAGTCGCATGTCAATCGAGTCAGAAGTATCCCTGGACGGGAAGAAGTTGACGATCGCAATCAAGGGTCGGTTCGATTTCAGTAGCCACCAGACATTTCGTGAGGCTTACGAGCGTTTCTACAAGGTGCCTGAGTCGTATGTGGTCGACCTGAAGGAAACCACTTATATGGACAGTTCGGCCCTGGGCATGCTCCTGCTGTTGAGGGACCACGCCGGCGGCGAGGAGTCGGAGGTCCAGGTGATCAACACCAACTCCGATGTGCGCAAGATCCTCGCTATTTCCAACTTCGACAAATTGTTCGACATCAATTGAGCGCCCTGGCCCCCGCGGTTGAGCCGCTGACGATCCTGATCGCCGAAGACAGCGCCGCCGACCTGCTGTTGCTGTCGACCATTGTGCGACGCCAGGGGCACCAGGTGCTCACTGCAACCAATGGCGAGGAGGCCGTTGAGCTATTCGCGCGCGAGCGCCCGCAACTGGTGTTGATGGACGCGATCATGCCCGTGATGGATGGCCTGACCGCCGCGCGGTGGATCAAGCAGTTGGCGGGGGAGGAACTGGTGCCGATCATCTTCCTCACGTCCCTGCGCGAGAGTGCCGCCCTGGCCGAGTGCCTGGATGCCGGCGGCGATGATTTCCTGCCCAAGCCCTATAACCAGTTGATCCTGGCGGCCAAGATCAACGCCATGGACCGCCTGCGCCGGCTGCAGGCGACGATGCTGCAGCAGCGCGACCAGATCGCCCGGCACCATGACCACTTGCTGCATGAGCAGCGGGTGGCCAAGGCGGTCTTCGATAAAGTCGCCCATTCCGGCTGCATCAACGCGGCGCCGAATATCCGCTACCTGCAATCGCCCTATGCGCTGTTCAACGGCGACCTGCTGCTGGCGGCGTATACGCCGTCGGGCGACATGCACGTGCTGCTCGGCGATTTCACCGGCCATGGCCTGCCGGCGGCGGTGGGCGCCATGCCCCTGGCAGAAGTGTTCTATGGCATGACTGCCAAGGGCTACGGCCTGGCGCAGATCCTGCGGGAGATGAATGCCAAGCTCAAGCGCATCCTGCCGGTGGACATGTTCTGCTGCGCCACCCTGCTGTGCCTGAGCACGCAGCGGCGGGTGGTGGAGGTGTGGAACGGCGGCATGCCCGAAGGCTATGTGCATGAAGTCGCCAGCGGCAGGCGCACGCCGCTGCAGCCACGGCATTTGCCGTTGGGGGTGCTGTCGGCTGAGGCGTTTGATGATCGCACCGAGGTCTGGCCCATGGCGCTGGGTGACCGCGTGTTCCTGCTCTCCGATGGGGTGCTGGACACCGCCGACGCCAATGACCAGCTGTTTGGCGTCGAGCGCCTGCAGCAGGTGTTTGCCGCCAACCGTGAGCCCGACCGGCTCTTCGACGACATCGAGCGCGCCCTGGCGGCTTTTCGCGGTGAGGCGCGGGACGATGTCAGTCTGGTGGAAATCATCCTGCAACCCGGGCAGCCGCTGCGTGCGACCGGGCTGCTGTATGCCGACAGCGGCCAGACATGCCCGCTCGATTGGTCGGTGAGTTTCGAATTTCGGGCCGAAACCCTCAAGCGTTACAACCCCTTGCCCTACCTGCTGCAGCTGCTGCTGGAGATCCAGGGACTGCGCGAGCAGAGCGGGGCGCTCTACAGCGTCATGGCCGAGTTGTATTCCAATGCGCTGGAACATGGCGTGCTGGGCCTGGACTCGCGGCTCAAGCGCGATGCCCAGGGCTTTGCCGAGTATTACCGCCAGCGCAATGACCGCCTGGCGCAGTTGAACAGTGGCTATGTGCGCGTGCATGTGCAGGTGGTGCCCACCGAGGCGGGCGGCAAGATGACCCTGCGCCTTGAAGACAGTGGGCCAGGGTTCGACGTGGAGCAGGTGCTGGCTCGGCCGCTGGACATCGATGGCCTGTCCGGTCGAGGCCTGAGCCTGGTGCGTCAACTGAGCAGCCAGGTGCGCTGGTCCGACGGCGGACGCAGTGTCTGCGTAGAGTTTTGCTGGGGGGCTCTGGCATAATCCGCCGATTCTTGATCAAGGAGCGAGCAAGTGGCTGAGATTCATATGGACCCGGACGTGTTGTCGGGTTTGCAGGAGGTCATGGAAGGCGAGTATCCCAAGTTGCTCGATACCTTCCTCGATGACTCCCAGAAACGCGTCGAAGCGCTGCGCAAGGCGCGGGACGACGCCAAGGCACTGGGGCGTATCGCCCATAGCTTCAAGGGCAGCAGTGGCAACCTCGGCGCAGTGCGGTTGGCGCACCTGTGCCAGCGCTTGGAGGCGGAGTCCGCTGAGGCCACGGCGGACCTGGGGGCGCTGGTGGACCAGATCGATCATGAGTTTGCCTTGGTGAAGCCGATGTATGAGTCGGAGCGGCAGCGGTTCCAGATTTGATTCCATCCGTGTGAAAACCTGGCCCGACTCTTGCTCTACCTCCTGATACTGCATCCCCGATCCCCATGCAGTGGAGACCTTTACCTATGCCAGTCGCCCCGAATTCGCTTCTCCAGGCTGCCCCTGCGGCCAAGCCTCAAGCGCCTGCCGTCAATCCACCGGCAGTGGCTGCGGACCCACGGGGCAAGGGCCCTGGCTTCGCTCAAGTGTTCGCCAGCCAAGGTTCAAAACCTACGGTCAAGGCTGATGACAACTCGGCCAAGCCCACGCGGGACAAGCCTGCCGATGCCAGCGCCAAGCCTGCGGCGGGCAACGACAAACCTGCCGCCGCCACGCCAGCGGTTGCCGATAGCGGCAATACCTTGCCTGCCAAGCCTGCGGCATCGTCCGACGACACTGCCAGCAAGGATGACGCTGCACCTGTGGATCCGGCCCTGGCGCAGCAGCCTCCCGTGGACCCGGTGGTCGACCCGGCATTGATTGCCACGGTCACCCCGGTGGTGGTGCCGGTGCCGGTGGAAACCCCGGCCCCCGCAGCCGCTGCCAAGGATGACAAGGCCGCACCCGTGGTTGCAGCGCCAATCGCAGCGACCGAGGACGCCACGCCGGCCTTCGACCCTGAGGCCGATCCCCTGGACGCCATGCCGGCCGTACGCCTGGCAATGGAGCAGGGCGGGCACGTGTCGGCCAGCAGCCAGGCACCGGCCAAAACTGCCCCGCCGACCACCCAGGACCAGCCAACCGCCGCGCAGAACTTTGCCGCCGGCCTGGCCACTATGGTCGACCAGCAAGCCACCAAGGACAGTACGGACCAGGGTGGCGACAAGGCCTTCAGCGGCTTGATCGAAGGCGGCCTCAAGGACTTGAAAGAGGCCAGCAGCGACACCCGCGTCGATGACTTCGCCAACCGCCTGGCTGCATTGACCCAGGCGGCCACGCCGAAAACCGCGAATGCCTTGCCGCCGGTGACGAATGCGCCGCTGGCCATGCACCAGAGCGGCTGGACCGACGAGATCGTCAACCGCGTGATGTACCTCTCCAGCGCCAACCTCAAGTCGGCGGAGATCCAGTTGCAACCGGCCGAACTCGGGCGCCTGGACATCAAGGTCAACATGACCGCCGACCAGCAGGCCCAGGTCAACTTCATGAGCGCCCACCCGGTGGTGCGGGAAGCCCTGGAAAGCCAGTCCGGTCGCTTGCGCGAGATGTTCGCCCAGCAGGGCATGGGCCAGGTGGATGTGAACGTGTCCGACCAGTCCCGTGGCCAGGAGCAGCAGCAACAGCAGGCGCAGACGGGGGGCGTTAGTCGCAGCGGGCGGAGTGGCGACAGCGGCGACAGCGGCAGCCACATTGAAGTGGCCGAAGCCGTGGCGCCGGTGACTTCGACGGTGATCGGCTCCAGCGCCGTCGACTACTACGCCTGATGTGAGTCTGGCATAGGCCAAAATGTGGGAGCGGACTTGCTGTGGTGGGTTGGCTTGCTGTGGTGGGTCGGCTTGCTGTAGTGAGCGGACTTGCTGTGGTGGGTTGGCTTGTTGTGGTGAGCGGGCTTGCCCCGCGCTGGCTGCGCAGCAGTCCCATTGTCGGTGAACAAGCCCACCCACCACAGCCCCCCCCTTTCCACATTTTTTGTGGCGTTCCTCTGTCTGCGTTCAGCCAGACAACTCTGGCATAACACTTGCTCTTGCCTTTCCGTAGATCTATGAATCCCCGAATAGTGACGGATTATTGGCATGGCGAAGAGCGACGACGCAGCAAAAGCACCCGCACCCGCAGGCAAAGGCAAGCTCAAGCTTATCCTGATGATTGTCGTGGGCCTGCTCCTGGCCATCGGCGCCTCGGTGGGCGGCACCTGGTACATCATGCACAGCAGTGCCAGCAAGCCGGCACCTGCCGCCGAAACCGCCACTAACGCCAAGCAACCGGCGATCTTCGAGCCGATGCTTCCGGCCTTTGTCGCCAACTTCAACCAGAACGGTCGTCAACGCTACCTGCAGGTGAGCATCACCTTGCTGGCGCGTAACCAGTCGGACCTGGATGCCCTCAAGGTGCATATGCCGGTGATCCGCAACAACCTGGTGATGCTGTTCTCCGGGCAGAGTTTCGACACCCTGGCCACCCCGGTGGGCCAGGAAATGCTGCGCCAGAAGGTCACTGCCAGCGTGCAGGAAGTGGCCCAGAAGGAGCTCGGCAAAGTCGTGATCGAGCAGGCGCTCTTCACTAATTTCGTATTGCAGTAGGATCACCCCATGGCCGTGCAGGACCTACTGTCCCAGGATGAAATCGACGCGCTGTTGCATGGCGTCGACGACGGTCTGGTACAGACTGAAATGGCTGCCGAGCCCGGCAGCGTCAAAAGTTATGACCTGACCAGCCAGGATCGCATCGTCCGTGGACGCATGCCGACCCTTGAGATGATCAACGAACGTTTCGCCCGTTACACCCGGATCAGCATGTTCAACATGCTGCGCCGCTCGGCGGACGTGGCGGTGGGCGGCGTGCAAGTGATGAAGTTCGGCGAGTACGTGCACTCGCTGTACGTGCCCACCAGCCTCAACCTGGTCAAGATCAAGCCATTGCGCGGTACCGCGCTGTTCATCCTCGACGCCAAGCTGGTGTTCAAGCTGGTGGACAACTTCTTCGGCGGTGACGGCCGTCACGCCAAGATCGAAGGCCGTGAATTCACCCCTACCGAATTGCGCGTGGTGCGCATGGTGCTGGAGCAGGCCTTCATTGACTTGAAGGAAGCCTGGCAGGCGATCATGGAAGTCAATTTCGAGTACATCAACTCGGAAGTGAACCCGGCCATGGCCAACATCGTCGGGCCGAGCGAGGCCATTGTCGTGTCCACGTTCCACATCGAGCTCGATGGCGGTGGCGGCGACCTGCACGTGACCATGCCGTATTCGATGATCGAGCCGGTGCGCGAAATGCTCGACGCCGGTTTCCAGTCCGACCTGGACGACCAGGACGAACGCTGGGTCAAGGCCCTGCGCGAAGACCTGCTGGATGTCGACGTGCCGCTGAGCGCTACCGTGGCCCGGCGCCAGTTGCGCCTGCGGGATATTTTGCACATGCAGCCGGGGGACATTATCCCGGTCGAATTGCCGGACGAAATGATCATGCGCGCCAACGGCGTGCCGTCGTTCAAGGTCAAGCTGGGGTCCCACAAGGGCAACCTCGCTTTGCAAGTGGTTGAGCCGATCAACCGTCGCTGATCCCTATTTATGAATGTTTGCTCCGCCGAGGACATGTAATGGCTACCGAACACGAAAACACTTCCGCCGAAGACCAGGCCCTGGCTGACGAGTGGGCTGCGGCCCTGGAAGAGACCGGCGATGTTGGCCAGGACGATATCGACGCACTGCTGGCCGCCGACGCCGCCACTGCGCCGGTGGGTAACCGCTTGCCCATGGAAGAATTCGGCAGCGTGCCGAAGAACAACGATCCGGTGACCCTCGATGGGCCGAACCTGGACGTGATCCTCGACATCCCGGTGTCGATCTCGATGGAAGTGGGCAGCACCGACATCAACATCCGCAACCTGCTGCAACTCAACCAGGGCTCGGTGATCGAGCTGGATCGCCTGGCCGGTGAGCCACTGGACGTGCTGGTCAACGGCACTCTGATCGCTCACGGCGAAGTGGTGGTGGTCAACGAAAAGTTCGGCATCCGCCTGACCGACGTGATCAGCCCAAGCGAACGCATCAAGAAGTTGCGCTGATATGAAACGGCTGATGGTGGGACTGTTAGCCGCGCTGCCATTGGCGGCGTGGGCGGCGGAGCCGGTGGCCCAAGTTGCCGCTGCGCCCGTCGGCGGCAGCGTTGGCGGGCAACTGACGCAGCTGGTGCTGGGCCTGTTGCTGGTGGTCGGCTTGATCTTCGTGTTGGCCTGGCTGATGCGTCGCGTACAGAGCATCGGCCCGGGCAATGCCCAGGTCATCGAAATGATCGGCTCGCGCGCCCTCGGCCCGCGAGACCGACTGGTGCTGGTGCAAGTGGGCGAGGAACAGATCCTGCTGGGCATTACCCCCGGCCGAATCACGCCGCTGCACGTGCTCAAGACCCCGGTGCCAACCACCCAATCCCAGCCCGCCACGCCAGAATTCGCCCAGCGCCTGATGGAATTGCTGGGCAAGGATCAGAAGGATAAGAAGTAATGCGCGTTTTATTGACGCTCATGCTGTTGCTGGCCACGCCATTGGCGCTGGCAGCCGACCCGTTGTCGATCCCGGCGATTACGCTGGGTACCAACGCGGCGGGGGCCCAGGAGTATTCGGTCAGCCTGCAGATCCTGCTGATCATGACTGCGCTGAGCTTTATCCCGGCGTTTGTCATGCTGATGACCAGCTTTACGCGGATCATCATTGTGTTCTCGATCCTGCGTCAGGCCCTGGGCCTGCAGCAGACGCCGTCGAACCAGATCCTCACCGGCATGGCGTTGTTCTTGACGATGTTCATCATGGCGCCGGTGTTCGATAAGGTGAACCAGCAAGCCCTGCAGCCGTACCTGGCCGAGACCATTACGGCCCAGGTCGCGATTGACCGGGCGCAAGGGCCGATCAAGGATTTCATGCTGTCGCAGACCCGTTCCAGCGACCTTGAGCTGTTCATGCGCCTGTCCAAGCGTACCGACATCGCGACCCCGGACCAGGCGCCGCTGACCATCCTGGTGCCGGCGTTCGTCACCTCGGAACTGAAGACCGCGTTCCAGATCGGCTTCATGATCTTTATCCCGTTCCTGATCATCGACCTGGTGGTGGCGAGCGTGCTGATGGCCATGGGGATGATGATGCTGTCGCCGCTGATTATTTCATTGCCGTTCAAGATCATGCTGTTTGTGCTGGTGGACGGTTGGGCGCTGATTATCGGCACGCTGGCCGGCAGTTTCGGAGGAGTGTGATGTGTTAGGTGAAGCAGCATGACCCCAGAAGTTGCCGTCGACCTGTTCCGTGAAGCACTGTGGCTGACCACCGTGATGGTTGCCGTGCTGGTGGTGCCGAGCCTGTTGGTGGGCCTGCTGGTGGCGATGTTCCAGGCCGCGACCCAGATCAACGAACAGACCTTGAGCTTCCTGCCGCGCCTGCTGGTGATGCTGATCACCCTGATTGTCGCCGGCCCGTGGCTGGTGCAAACCTTCATGGAATACATTCTGCAGCTGTACGGCAGTATTCCGCAGTTGATCGGCTGACCCGATGCAGTCCTTGCTGGCATTGACCGACACCCAGATCAGCACGTGGGTGGCCTCGTTCATCCTGCCGTTGTTCCGGGTGACGGCGGTGCTGATGAGCATGCCGGTGTTCGGTACTACCTTGGTGCCACGCCGCATCCGCCTGTATTTCGCCGTGGCGATCACCGTGGTGCTCGTGCCCGGCCTGCCGCCGATGCCCCCGGTCAACGCACTCGACCTCAGTGCCTTGATGCTGATTGCCGAGCAGATCCTGATCGGCTCGCTGCTGGGCTTTTCGCTGCAACTGTTTTTCCAGGCGTTCGTGATCGCCGGGCAGATCATCTCGATCCAGATGGGCATGGGCTTCGCGTCCATGGTCGACCCCACCAACGGCGTATCGGCGGCGGTGATCGGGCAGTTCCTGACCATGCTGGTGACCTTGTTGTTCCTGGCCATGAACGGCCACCTGGTGGTGTTCGAGGTGTTGACCGAAAGCTTCACCACCTTGCCGGTAGGCTCCGGGCTGGTGGTCAATCACTTCTGGGAGCTGGTGGGGCGTCTCAGTTGGGTGCTCGGTGCCTCACTGTTGCTGGTACTGCCGGCGATCACGGCCTTGCTGGTGGTCAACATCGCGTTTGGCGTCATGACCCGCGCGGCGCCACAGCTGAACATTTTCTCCATTGGTTTCCCCTTGACCCTGGTGCTGGGCATGGGGATTTTCTGGGTCGGCCTGGCTGACATTCTCAATCAGTATCAACCGCTGGCGACCGACGCCTTGCAGTTCTTACGTGATCTGGCACGGGCGCGCTGAGCCATGGCCGAGAGCGAGAGTGGTCAGGACAAGACAGAAGACCCCACGGAGAAACGTAAAAAGGACTCCAGGGAAAAGGGCGAGATTGCTCGCTCCAAGGAACTCAACACCGTTGCGACCATGATGGCCGGAGCCGGTGCCTTGCTGATCTATGGCGGCGGCCTGGCGCTGGACCTGATGGAGCTGATGAAGCACAACTTCACCTTGCCCCGCGATGTGTTGCTCAACCCCGGCTCCATGGGCCAATACCTGCTGCACTCGGGCAAGATCGCGATATTGGCGGTGCAGCCGATCCTGATCACCCTGCTGCTGGCCGCGCTGATCGGCCCGGTCGCCCTCGGCGGCTGGCTGTTCGCCGCCGGCAGCATGGCGCCCAAGTTCAGTCGCATGAACCCTGCGGCCGGTCTCAAGCGCATGTTTTCCGCCAAGGCCCTGGTGGAGCTGCTCAAGGCCCTGGCCAAGTTCATCCTGATTCTGTTCGTGGCGCTGATGGTGTTGTCGTCCGACATCGATGACCTGCTGCGCATCGCCCATGAACCGCTGGAGTCGGCGATCATCCACAGCGTGCAGGTGGTGGGCTGGAGTGCGCTGTGGATGGCCGCCGGGCTGATCATCATCGCGGCGGTGGATGCGCCGATCCAGTTGTGGGAAAGCCACAAGAAACTGCTGATGACCAAGCAGGAAGTGCGCGACGAGCACAAGGACCAGGAAGGCCGCCCCGAGGTCAAGCAGCGCATCCGCCAGCTGCAGCGGGAAATGTCCCAGCGCAAGATGATGGCCTCGGTGCCCGACGCCGACGTGGTCATCACCAACCCGACTCACTACGCCGTGGCCCTCAAGTACGACCCGGAGAAGGGCGGCGCGCCGATGCTGCTGGCCAAGGGCAGCGACTTTACCGCACTGAAAATCCGTGAAATCGCCGTGGCCCACGACATCCTGCTGCTGGAGTCGCCTGAGCTGGCGCGGTCGATCTTCTACTCCACCGACCTCGACCAGGAAATCCCGGCGGGGTTGTACCTGGCCGTGGCCCAGGTGTTGGCGTATGTCTATCAGATTCGCCAATATCGCGCGGGTAAGGGGAAACGCCCGGATCCGCTCAAAGACCTGCCGATTCCGCCGGAGTTGCGCCGCGATTCTTGAGGAATGGTTGTCGCGCTTGCGGTGTTTCCGTCTGTCGGTAAATGCCGTCTACCTGTCAAGTTTGACAGTTGTGGGCTGGCACTTCTGAGCGTTACATGGGGTTCCCATCCATGTAGAGGGATTCCCCCCATGAGCGGCTCCTCAACCAAACCCCATCCTCTCCTTACGATCAACCTTCCTGGCCAGCGACGGCGTCCCGGCAATGCGGTCGACAAGCAGGCTGCCCAGCACGGTTTTTACCCGAACAAAGGTCTCGATGTGCATGTGCGCGAAACCTTCAGCCATGCCGACAGCGCCGTTGAACTGACATTGGACGGCCAGGTGATTGCTGCCCATAAGCTCAACGGCGACGCAACGCAAACCGGGATCAAGTTTTCGGTACCGGCCGAACGGCTCACCCATGGCCGGCATGTGTTGAGCTATCAGGTCAAGCAAGGTCGCTCGAGCCTGCGTCAGGCCACCCGCCAAGCCATCGTCAGCGTGCACGCCCAGCGCCTGTTGTACTTGGGGGTGCCCGTGAAGAAGAGCGATGAACGCGTCTATGTGAACATCGATATCAGGGTCGAACCCTGCATTGCCACCCTCACGGCGGCCGGCGAAGTGGTTCATATGATTGAGGGCAATATTGGCAGCTTTCTGTTCAGTCCGGATGGCAGGTATCTGCATGCCGAATGGGTCAATGGCATTGCGAAGATCGATCTTCAGACAATCAGCCTCGTCGATAACTATCCCGTTTTCATTGAAAAGCTGGGAGGGTTCAGCCCCGACGGGCGGTTTCTATATGCATGCAATTGGCTGTATAGCCATTTGTTCATCGTTGATGTGCAGGATAAAGAGCTTTTGCCAGGCGCTGTTATTGATGAGTACGCCACGGGGCTGGTGCTTGGTCGCGATGGCGGTCAGATGTATGTTGGCGCGTGGGGTGGCCCTGGGAACGCTGAAGCTTCGCTGATCATTGTCGACAGGACGTCGCAGGAAGTGATCAAGAAAATACCGGTTGGGGCCATCACGTTCGACACCGTGGGCAATCCGCACGACGGCCATGTCTATGTGGCTTGTCTTGGCGTGCTGGGCGAAGGGGCCGGGGTCTATAGGTTCGATCCTGTCAGTGAGCGCGTCGAAAAAATATCCAAGCACCCGGCCTGGGGGTTGACCTTGAGTGCCAATGGCCAGCGGCTGTATGCATACGGCGGTGACATTATCAGTGTCATCGACACGAAGACCGGCAGAGAGAAGGAGAATCACCGTTTGTCTGTGCGGTCATTGGCCGTGAGTCCGGACGGGAAGTGGGTATACACCGGGTCCTATGAAGAGCACGGACGGATTGACGTGTATGACGCGCAAGGCTGGACGTTGGATCACAGTATTCCTATTTTCAAACCCTTCATTCATCGCATGGAAACCCAGAAGTCCAACGGCGACCTGTGGGTGTGCTTCTCCAATGCGTAATGACGTAAAAACCGAGGCAGGCGAGGGGCCAGCCATTCGTCGTCACTCCTTGCCTACCTGTCAAGTTTGACAGTAGCCAACTTGCCATTCTCGCGGTTCCATACCATCAGGTACTGCGCGCACGCTGTTAATAGATGCAGGGAGTGGTGATGGCTGTGGTGACGGGAACGATCAAATCTTATGACCCGAAGACCCGCAAGGGGGTGATTGTGCTGGATGATTGCGCAGCGGAGGTGTTGGTGGATTCGCTCGGTTCGCAAGGGGTTCGGCTTTCAGTGGGTTTGAAGGTCGAGCTTCAGATGATCCATCGACCCGATGGCGTGTATGCATCAAGGGTCAGGCTTATCTTGTGACACCGGCGCAGGTTCTTGAGTGAAATCTAGGGAGAACGGCAATGGCAACGGGCACGGTGAAGTGGTTTAACGCGGAGAAGGGGTTTGGGTTTATTTCTCCCGACGACGGCAGTGCGGATGTATTCGTCCATTACTCCGCTATAGACAGCGCGGGCTTCAAAAGCCTGGATGAAAAGCAAAAGGTCGAATACGACGTGACTTCAGGTCAAAAAGGGCCGCAGGCGGCCAATGTGAGGCCGTTATAGAAAGGTCTCGTGCAGTAAATGCAAACGGATCCAACGGTGGGACGGGAGCAGCCTTTCTCTCACCGTTGGAGTGTTTACATCCGATAGAACTCGGGCGCCTGTAGCGATCCACCTCCTCAAAAGCAAAGTTGGAAGGCTTCTTGCAATACCGCCTTCAGGACGCCTCCCGGCGTCAAAAGTTTGCTTCAAGGAAACGAGGAATACCGGTGGTGGATCGCTCTCAAATGTTCAGCACGGCCCGTGGCACCCTGACTGACCTCTCGCGGGGCAATCTGGGTGTGCCGTTGTTGCTGCTGGTCATGCTGGCAATGATGATGTTGCCGATGCCGCCGTTCCTGCTGGACGTGTTCTTCACCTTCAACATCGCCCTGTCCGTCGTCGTGCTGCTGGTGTGCGTCTACGCCTTGCGGCCGCTGGATTTCGCGGTGTTCCCGACGATCCTGCTGGTGGCAACCCTGTTGCGCCTGGCGCTGAACGTGGCGTCCACCCGTGTGGTCATGCTCCACGGCCAGGACGGTCACGCCGCTGCCGGTAAGGTGATCCAGGCCTTCGGTGAGGTGGTGATCGGCGGTAACTACGTGGTCGGTATCGTGGTGTTCGCGATCCTCATGATCATCAACTTCGTGGTGGTGACCAAGGGCGCCGGGCGGATCTCCGAGGTGAGCGCACGCTTTACCCTCGACGCCATGCCCGGCAAGCAGATGGCTATCGACGCCGACCTCAACGCCGGCCTGATCGACCAGAACCAGGCCAAGACCCGCCGCTTGGAAGTCGCCCAGGAAGCCGAGTTCTACGGTTCCATGGACGGTGCCAGTAAATTCGTGCGCGGTGACGCCATCGCCGGCCTGCTGATCCTGTTCATCAACCTGATCGGCGGCATGGCGGTCGGGATCTTCCAGCACGGCATGACCTTCGGCGATGCGGGCAAGGTGTACGCCCTGCTGACCATCGGTGACGGTTTAGTGGCGCAATTGCCATCACTGTTGTTATCTACAGCTGCCGCCATCATGGTGACCCGTGCTTCGGGCTCCGAAGACATGGGCAAGCAGATCAGCCGGCAGATGTTTGCCTCGCCCAAGGCCCTGGCCGTGGCAGCCGGCATCATGGCGATCATGGGCATCGTGCCGGGCATGCCCCATGTGTCGTTCCTGAGCATGGCGGCCATGGCGGGCGGTGGTGCCTACCTGTTCTGGAAAAAGCAGAATGCGGTCAAGGTCCAGGCCCAGCAAGAGATCGCCCGCCAGCAGGAACTGCTGCCATCCCCGGCCCGCGCCCAGGAAACCAAGGAGTTGGGCTGGGACGACGTGACCCCGATCGACATGATCGGCCTGGAAGTCGGCTACCGCTTGATTCCGCTGGTGGACCGCAACCAGGGCGGCCAGTTGCTCGCGCGGATCAAGGGCGTGCGCAAGAAGCTGTCCCAGGACCTGGGCTTCCTGATGCCTACCGTGCATATCCGCGACAACCTCGACCTGGCCCCGAGTGCCTACCGCCTGACCCTGATGGGCGTGATCCTGGCCGAAGCTGAGATCTACCCGGACCGCGAGCTGGCAATCAACCCCGGCCAGGTGTTCGGCACTCTCAACGGCATTACCGCCAAAGATCCGGCTTTTGGCCTGGAGGCGGTGTGGATCGAAATCAGCCAGCGCAGCCAGGCGCAGTCCCTAGGCTACACCGTGGTGGACGCCAGTACCGTGGTCGCCACCCACCTCAACCAGATCCTGTACAAGCACTCCCACGAGCTGATCGGCCACGAAGAAGTCCAGCAATTGATGGGTTTGCTGGGCAAGGCCTCGCCAAAACTGGCAGAAGAGCTGGTGCCGGGCGTGCTGTCGTTGTCGCAACTGCTCAAGGTGCTGCAGGCGCTGCTGGCCGAACAGGTGCCAGTACGCGACATTCGCAGCATTGCCGAGGCTATCGCCAACAATGCCGCCAAGAGTCAAGATACTGCCGCGCTGGTGGCGGCGGTGCGTGTCGGATTGTCCCGCGCCATCGTGCAAAGCATTGTAGGGCTTGACTCCGAGCTGCCTGTGATCACCTTGGAACCAAGGTTGGAACAAATATTGCTCAATAGTATTCAGAAGGCAGGACAAGGCCAGGAAGAGGGCGTTCTGCTGGAGCCAAGCATGGCTGAGAAACTGCAGCGTTCGTTGATCGACGCCGCACAGCGCCAGGAAATGCAGGGCCAACCGGTGATTCTGCTGGTGGCGGGTCCGGTCCGGGCGATGTTGTCGCGGTTTGGACGTCTGGCAGTACCGAATTTGCACGTTTTGGCTTATCAGGAAATTCCTGACAACAAGCAAGTGACTATCGTCGCGACAGTAGGGCCCAACGGCTGAGGGTAGTGGGTTATGCAAGTTAAGCGTTTTTTCGCCGCCGATATGCGTCAGGCCATGAAACTGGTCCGCGATGAGCTGGGCGCCGATGCCGCGATTATCGGTAATCGTCGTATTGCCGGCGGTGTCGAGCTGACGGCTGCCCTGGACTACACCCCCTCGGCATTGGCGCCGCGTGTGCCGAACATGGAGCTCGAAGACGAGCTGCGCAAGACCGCTTCGCGCATCGTCTCGGCCCAGGCTGAGCTGAGCATGCGTGGCGACAGCGATGCCACCACCAATCGCCAGTTGTTCGCCGGCCTGCCGCTGACCGCCGCCGAGCCGCTGGTTGAGCCAACGTTCATCGAACCGCCACGTCCTGCCGCGCCAGCCCCGGCCGCCGCAGTCGACCAGCGCGTCTTCGACTCGATGCGTTTTGAACTCAACGGTCTGCGCGAGCTGCTGGAAGTGCAACTGGGCTCGCTGGCCTGGACCCAACTGCAAGGCAGCAAACCGCACCAGGCCAACCTCTGGCGCCGCCTGCAACGCATCGGCCTGTCCGGCCCGTTGTCCCGCGACCTGCTGGCCCTGACCACCGAAATCGAAGAGCCTCGCCAGGCCTGGCGCATGTTGCTGGCCCACTTGGCGCGGATGATCGCCACCCCGGAAATCGAACCCCTGGAAGAGGGCGGTGTGATCGCCATGGTCGGCCCTGCCGGCATGGGTAAGACCACCACCCTGGCCAAGCTGGCGGCGCGCTATGTGCTCAAGTACGGCGCGAATAACATCGCGCTGGTGAGCATGGACAGCTACCGCATCGGCGCCCAGGAACAGCTCAAGACCCTGGGCCGTATCCTCAATGTGCCGGTCACCCATGTCGATCCGGGCCAGTCCCTGGCCAACGCGCTCGATCCGTTGCTGCGCAAGCGCGTGGTGCTGATCGACACCGCCGGCCTGCAGGCCAGCGATCCGGCGTTGCGCCTGCAACTGGAAAGCCTGGCGGGGCGTGGCATCAAGTCGAAAAATTACCTGGTGCTTGCAACCACCAGCCAGAAACAGGTTCTTACCGCTGCGTACCATAGCTACAAGCGTTGCGGTCTGGCCGGCTGCATCCTGACTAAACTGGATGAAACCGCCAGCCTGGGCGAAGTGTTGAGCCTGGCTATCAGCCATGAACTACCGGTTGCCTACCTGACCGACGGGCCGCGGATCCCGGATGATTTGCATCTGCCGCGCCGTCATCAGCTGGTCAGCCGCGCCGTCAGCGTGCAAATGCAAGAAGAGCCTAGCGAGGAAGCGATGGCCGATATGTTCGCCGACCTTTACCACAACCCGGCAAAACGGGTGGGTTGAGGTGCGATGAACACCGTGAAATGTACCTACATCGATGGTCTGCAAGCGATTCACGCGGCCAAGCCATGTAGCCTGCGTCTAAGCAAGACAAGGTAAAGAAATAAAATGGGCAGCATGCATCCCGTACAGGTGATCGCGGTGACCGGCGGCAAAGGTGGCGTCGGGAAAACTAACGTGTCAGTGAATTTGTCCCTGGCCCTGGCAGAGCTTGGCCGTCGCGTCATGCTGCTGGATGCTGACCTGGGGCTGGCGAACGTCGACGTTCTGCTGGGACTGACGCCCAAACATACCCTGGCCGATGTGATCGAGGGGCGCTGTGAGCTGCGCGACGTGCTGCTCCAGGGCCCTGGCGGGATCCGCATCGTGCCGGCCGCCTCCGGTACCCAGAGCATGGTGCACCTGAGCCCGGCGCAGCATGCCGGCCTGATCCAGGCATTCAGTGACATTGGCGACAACCTCGACGTGCTGGTGATCGACACCGCCGCCGGGATCGGCGAGTCCGTGGTCAGCTTTGTGCGCGCGGCGCAGGAAGTCTTGCTGGTGGTCTGCGATGAACCCACCTCGATCACCGACGCCTACGCCCTGATCAAACTGCTTAACCGTGACTACGGCATGAACCGCTTCCGCGTCCTGGCCAACATGGCCCAGAGCCCGCAGGAAGGCCGCAACCTGTTCGCCAAGTTGACCAAGGTCACGGATCGCTTTCTCGATGTCGCCTTACAATACGTCGGTGCAGTTCCCTACGACGAGTGTGTACGCAAGGCTGTGCAAAAGCAGCGTGCAGTCTACGAAGCGTTCCCTCGTTCCAAGTGCGCATTGGCGTTCAAGGCTATTGCCCAGAAGGTCGATACCTGGCCGTTGCCTGCCAACCCTCGGGGGCATCTGGAGTTTTTCGTCGAGCGATTGGTGCATCAGACGAGTGCAGGACCGGTGCTATGACAGCGAACGGCTATAACGCTTACAAGAAATCTGCCCGTGACAGCCAGGGCGAGTTGATCGAGCGCTATGCGCCACTGGTCAAGCGCATCGCCTATCACCTGCTGGCACGCCTGCCCGCCAGCGTCCAGGTCGAAGACCTGATCCAGGCGGGCATGATCGGCCTGCTCGAAGTGTCGACCAAGTACGACGCGAGCAAGGGCGCGAGCTTCGAGACGTATGCGGGTATCCGCATCCGTGGCGCGATGCTCGACGAAGTGCGCAAGGGTGACTGGGCGCCGCGTTCGGTGCACCGCAATACACGCATGGTCAGTGACGCAATTCGTGCAATTGAAGCAAAAACCGGTCGCGACGCTAAAGATCACGAAGTTGCGGCCGAACTCCAATTGAGTCTCGACGATTATTACGGGATTTTGAACGATACCTTGGGCAGCCGCCTGTTCAGTTTCGACGACCTGTTACAGGACGGCGAACACGAAGGGCTGCACGAGGACGGCGCGAGCGCGCATATGGAGCCGTCCCGTGACCTGGAAGATGAGCGTTTCCAGGGCGCGTTGGCGGACGCCATTGCCAACTTGCCGGAGCGCGAGCGGTTGGTGTTGGCGCTGTACTACGACGAAGAGCTGAACCTCAAGGAAATCGGTGAGGTCCTGGGGGTCAGCGAATCCCGTGTCAGCCAGTTGCATAGCCAGTGCGCGGCCCGCTTGCGGGGGCGTCTGGGAGAGTGGCGAGCGCGCTGACAGGCAGTGTGGGGAGCATTGCAAAGCGATACCGCGAAGGTGATAGGCCTTCGCGGGCTCGGGCCGTGGTGCCCTTGGCAGTCCTTTTTGTGTAATGCCTGTTGATTGAAATGGCGCGTCCAGGTGCTGGGCGCGTTTAAGACTGCTTGGAGGTCGAATTGGACAAGAACATGAAAATCCTCATCGTTGATGACTTCTCAACGATGCGGCGGATCATAAAAAACCTGTTGCGTGACCTTGGGTTCACAAACACGGTCGAGGCGGATGACGGTCTGACGGCGATTCCGATCCTCAACAGCGGGAGCATCGACTTTCTGGTAACGGACTGGAACATGCCGGGCATGACCGGCATCGACTTGTTGCGCCACGTGCGTGCCGACGAAAAATTGCGCAGCCTTCCCGTGTTGATGGTGACCGCCGAAGCCAAGCGTGAACAGATCATCGAAGCCGCCCAGGCCGGGGTCAACGGTTACGTGGTCAAACCATTCACTGCACAGGCCTTGAAAGAGAAGATCGAAAAGATCTTCGAACGCATCCACGGCTGATGCCATCGCGGGGGAGCTATGGAGCATAAAGAAACGTCACAGGGAGACTTTGAGTCGACCCTGAAAAAGCATGCTCACCAGTTGGTTGACAGCCTTGAAAAAGGCCAGTTCGGCGACGCGGTGCAGTTGATCCATGAGCTCAACCAGACCCGTGACCGAGGCCTGTACCAGGAAGTGGGCAAGCTCACACGCGAGCTGCACAGCGCGATCGTCAATTTCCAGATTGACCCGCACATGCCCCAGGCCGAAGAGATTTCGCAGATCACCGACGCCACCGAACGCCTGTCCTATGTGGTCAGGCTGACCGAGGCGGCGGCTAACCGCACCATGGACCTGGTGGAAAACGCCACGCCCCTGGTCAACGGCATGGCCACGGAAGCCCACGCCCTGAGCGTTGACTGGGGCCGCTTCATGCGCCGTGAAGTCGGTGCGGAAGAGTTTCGTGAGCTGGCCCGTCGGGTCGAAGGGTTCTTGTCACGCAGCGAGCAGGAAAACCGCATGGTTTCCAGCAACCTCAATGACATTCTGCTCGCCCAGGATTACCAGGACCTGACCGGTCAGGTGATCAAGCGTGTGACCCAGTTGGTCACCGAAGTGGAAAGCAACCTGCTCAAATTGGTACTCATGGCCGGCCAGGTCGACCGTTTTGCCGGCATCGAACATGACCGCGAAGCGATCCTCTCTGAAAAAGATCCACAAAAACATCTCGCCAAGGGTGAAGGTCCGCAGATTCATGCCGATAAACGTGAAGACGTTGTGTCAGGTCAGGATGACGTAGATGACCTGTTATCCAGTTTAGGCTTCTAAGGAGCACCCACATGAGCTTCGGCGCCGATGAAGAGATCCTTCAGGATTTCCTTGTAGAGGCCGGCGAAATTTTAGAGCAACTGTCCGAACAACTGGTCGAGCTGGAAAGCCGCCCGGATGATGCGAACCTGCTCAATGCAATTTTTCGCGGTTTTCATACTGTAAAAGGGGGCGCCGGCTTCCTCCAGCTCCATGAGCTGGTGGAGTGCTGCCACATCGCCGAGAACGTGTTCGACATCCTGCGCAAGGGTGAGCGTCACGTTGATTCGGAGTTGATGGACGTGATTCTCGAAGCACTGGATGCGGTCAACGGCATGTTCAGCGAAGTGCGCGAGCGTGCCCCGATCACCGCAGCCACTCCGGAACTGCTGGCCGCCCTGGCGCGCTATGCCGAGCCGGCCGACACCTCGGCAGCGCCGGTGGTCGAAGCCGTACCGGAACCAGTGGCGGAGCCTGAAGCGGATGTGACGGACAGCGAGTTCGAGCAACTGCTCAGTTCCCTCAGTGCCGTCAAGGCCGAAGCCGAAGCGCCGGCTGCGGTTGCCCCGGCTGCCGCGCCGACCAGCGAGGACATTACCGACGCTGAGTTCGAGTCCCTGCTCGATCAATTGCACGGCAAGGGCCAGTTCGCCGCCGACGCCGTGGCGCCTGCCAGTGCCGCCGCCGGTGCTGCGGATGCGCCTGCCGCTTCTGCCAGCACCGACATCACTGACGATGAATTCGAAGCGTTGCTCGACCAGTTGCATGGCAAGGGCACGTTCGCGGCCGATGCCTTGCCGGCCGTCGCCGCTACGGCTGCGGCCCCGGCAGCACCCGCTGCCGGCGCCAAGCCTGCGGACGATGGGTTGATCTCCGATCACGAATTCGAAGCACTGCTGGACGATCTGCACGGCAAGGGCAAGTTCACCGAAGTCGCCCCGGCCGCCGCTGCAGCCACGGCGGCACCGGTTGCCGCCAAAGCCGCCGCGCCCGCCGCCAAGCCTGCGCCTGCGCCGGCTGCTGCCCCGGCTCCAGCGCGTGCCGCTGCCGCACCGGTCGCGGAAAAACCGGCCAGTGAAGCCGAAACCACCGTACGGGTCGATACCGCACGGCTGGACGACATCATGAACATGGTCGGCGAGCTGGTACTGGTGCGTAACCGTCTGGTGCGCCTGGGCTTGAGCAGTGGCGATGAAGCCATGCAGAAGGCCGTGTCGAACCTCGACGTGGTCACCGCCGACCTGCAGACCGCGGTGATGAAAACGCGCATGCAGCCGATCAAGAAAGTCTTCGGTCGCTTCCCGCGCCTGGTTCGCGACCTCGCGCGCCAGCTGAAGAAAGAGATCAACCTGGAACTGGTGGGTGAAGAAACCGACCTCGACAAGAACCTTGTCGAGGCCCTGGCCGACCCGCTGGTCCACTTGGTGCGCAACGCTGTCGACCACGGTGTCGAAACCCCGGAAGAACGCGAAGCCTCGGGCAAGTCCCGTGGCGGCAAGGTGATCCTGGCGGCGGAGCAGGAAGGCGACCACATCCTGCTGTCGATCACCGATGACGGCAAGGGCATGGACCCGACCATCTTGCGCAATATCGCGGTCAAGCGTGGCGTGATGGACAAGGACGCCGCCGACCGCCTGACCGACACCGAGTGCTACAACCTGATCTTCGCCCCCGGCTTCTCGACCAAGACCGAGATTTCCGACGTGTCGGGCCGTGGCGTGGGCATGGACGTGGTGAAGACCAAGATCAGCCAGCTCAACGGCTCGATCAACATCTACTCGACCAAGGGCCAGGGCTCCAAGATCGTCATCAAGGTGCCGTTGACCCTGGCGATCATGCCGACCCTGATGGTGATGCTGGGCAACCAGGCGTTCGCCTTCCCGCTGGTCAACGTCAACGAGATCTTCCACCTCGACCTGTCGCGCACCAACGTGGTCGACGGCCAGGAAGTGGTGATCGTGCGGGACAAGGCGTTGCCCCTGTTCTACCTCAAGCGCTGGCTGGTTGCATCGGCCGCCCATGAAGAGCAGCGCGAAGGCCATGTGGTGATTCTCTCCGTGGGCACCCAGCGTATCGGCTTTGTCGTCGATCAACTGGTTGGCCAGGAAGAAGTGGTCATCAAGCCTTTGGGCAAAATGCTGCAGGGAACCCCGGGCATGTCGGGTGCGACCATCACCGGTGACGGTCGGATCGCGCTGATTCTCGATGTTCCGAGCATGCTCAAGCGTTACGCCGCTCGGCGTATTTGATTCTGGTGGGGCATAGGCGGTATTGCCCGCCCCACCTAACGGAGTGTTTATGGCAGTCAAGGTCCTGGTGGTGGACGATTCGGGTTTCTTCCGCCGCCGCGTCTCGGAAATTCTTTCCGCCGATCCAAGCATCCAGGTGGTCGGCACGGCCACCAACGGCAAAGAGGCGATTGATCAAGCCATTGCGTTGAAGCCGGACGTGATCACCATGGACTACGAGATGCCGATGATGGATGGCATCACGGCAGTCCGGCACATCATGCAACGCTGCCCGACCCCGGTATTGATGTTCTCCTCGCTGACCCACGAAGGCGCCCGAGTGACCCTCGATGCGCTGGATGCAGGTGCGGTGGACTTCCTGCCGAAGAATTTCGAAGACATCTCGCGCAACCCCGAGAAGGTCAAGCAACTGCTGTGCGAGAAAGTCCACAGTATTTCCCGCAGCAACCGCCGCAGCCTGTTCAGCGCGCCAGCCCCTGCGCCGGCACCGGTGGCTGCGCCGGCTGCCCCCACCAGTTCCTCGTTCAGTCGCCCCGCGCCAGCGCCGCTTGCACGGCCTGCCACGCCACCGGTACGAACGTCGGCACCGGCGGCTGCCCATTCGCCTGCGCCCAAGCGCAAGGCCTATAAACTGGTCGCCATCGGCACCTCCACCGGCGGCCCGGTCGCCTTGCAGCGCGTGTTGACCCAATTGCCGGCCAACTTCCCGGCGCCGATCGTGTTGATCCAGCATATGCCCGCCGCGTTCACCAAGGCCTTCGCCGAGCGCCTGGACAAGCTGTGCCGCATCAGCGTCAAGGAAGCCGAGGATGGCGACATCCTGCGTCCTGGCCTGGCGTTACTGGCCCCGGGCGGCAAGCAGATGATGGTCGACGGCCGTGGCGCGATCAAAATCCTGCCGGGCGATGAGCGCCTCAACTACAAGCCGTGCGTGGACATCACCTTCGGTTCGGCGGCCAAGTCCTACGGCGACAAAGTTCTGGCGGTGGTACTCACCGGCATGGGCGCCGACGGCCGTGAAGGCGCGCGCCTGCTCAAGCAGGGCGGCAGTGCGATCTGGGCCCAGGACGAAGCCAGCTGCGTGATCTATGGCATGCCCATGGCCATCGTCAAGGCTGACCTGGCCGACGCCGTCTACAGCCTGGACGACATCGGCAGGCATCTGGTGGAGGCCTGCCTCTGATGGATGTATTGAGCCTGATCGGCATCATCCTGGCGTTTGTCGCCATTATTGGCGGCAACTACCTCGAAGGCGGTCACCTGGGCGCCCTGGCCAACGGCCCGGCGGCGCTGATCGTGATTGGCGGCACGGTGGGCGCCGCGTTGCTGCAGTCACCGATGAGTTCGTTCAAGCGCGCGATGCAAATCCTCATCTGGATCATTTTTCCGCCGCGTGTCGACCTGGCCGGTGGCATCGATCGCGTCGTCAACTGGAGCCTCACCGCGCGCAAGGAAGGCCTGCTGGGCCTCGAAGGCGTGGCCGATGCCGAACCCGACAGCTATTCGCGCAAAGGCCTGCAATTGCTGGTGGACGGCGCCGAGCCGGAAGCGATCCGCAGCATCCTCGAGGTGGATTTCTACACCCAGGAAAGCCGCGACATCAACGCCGCCAAAGTGTTTGAAAGCATGGGCGGCTACGCGCCGACCATCGGCATCATCGGCGCGGTGATGGGCCTGATCCACGTGATGGGCAACCTGGCCGATCCGTCGCAGCTGGGCAGCGGCATTGCCGTGGCGTTCGTTGCCACCATCTACGGGGTGGCCAGTGCCAACCTGGTGCTGTTGCCGGTGGCCAGCAAGCTCAAGTCGATTGCCATGCGCCAGTCGCGCTATCGCGAGATGCTGCTCGAAGGCATCCTGTCGATTGCCGAGGGCGAGAACCCGCGCTCCATCGAATTGAAGCTCCAGGGCTTCATGGATTGATGGTCATGCACCCTGTAGGAGCGAGCTTGCTCGCGAAAATCGTCAACGATAACGCGGGCATCCTGGATGAACGCGTTGCTCTCGGGTTTTTCGCGAGCAAGCTCGCTCCTACAGTTGATTTGTTTTGCGGAGGTAATCGCCTGTGAGCCGTCGCCGTCGCGAGCCTGAAGAACACGTCAACCACGAGCGGTGGCTGGTGTCCTATGCGGACTTCATCACCTTGCTGTTCGCCTTTTTCGTGGTGATGTACTCCATCTCGTCGATCAACGAAGGCAAGTACAAAGTCATTTCCCAGGCGTTGATCGGCGTGTTCAACGACGCCGACCGTTCGCTCAAGCCGATCCCGGTTGGCGAAGAGCGGCCCAGGACCGTGACCCCGGCCAAGCCGCTGGTCAACGACAGCGACGAAACCGCTGCCGGCGTGGGCGGCACCAGTGATCCGCTGAAAAGCATCGCCGACGACATCAGTGCCGCGTTTGGCGACCTGATCAGCTCCAACCAGATGACCGTGCGCGGCAATGAGTTGTGGGTGGAGATCGAGCTCAATTCCAGCCTGCTGTTCGCCAGTGCCGATGCATTGCCCAGCGACCAGGCGTTCACCATCATCGACAAGGTGGCGGCGATCCTCAAACCGTTTGAAAACCCGATCCACGTTGAAGGCTTTACCGACAATGTGCCGATCAGTACCGCGCAGTACCCGACCAACTGGGAGCTGTCATCGGCCCGTGCCGCAAGCATCGTGCGCATGCTCGCGATGCAGGGCGTGAACCCTGGACGCCTGGCGTCGGTGGGGTATGGCGAGTTCCAGCCGGTGGCCAATAACGCCACGCTCGAAGGCCGCGCACGCAACCGTCGGGTGGTGCTGGTGGTGTCCCGAAACCTGGAGGTGCGCCGTAGCCTGACCGGCACCGGTACCGCCAATGCAACACCGGATGCGGCCTTGAAGCGCGCTGGCACACAAACTGCACCGGCCCCTGCAAAGCCGCCGGTTCAGCAGAGTGCCGTCAATTCTCCGTCGCCGGCTCAATAACCTTATGCAATGTCTCGGTCGCGCGTGTGCCCACCGGGAGGAACCATCCGAATGAGAGTCTGGGCAGTTGCCAATCAAAAAGGTGGAGTCGGCAAGACCACCACCTCCATCGCTTTAGCCGGCTTGCTGGCCGAGGCGGGCAAGCGTGTGGTCGTGGTTGACCTCGACCCCCACGGCTCGATGACCAGCTATTTCGGCTACGACCCGGATGCGCTGGAGCACAGCAACTACGACCTGTTCCTGCACAAAGGCAACGTACCGGCCGACCTGCCCGGGCAATTGCTGCTGCCTACCAGTAACGAAAGCATTTCCCTGCTGCCGTCGAGTACCGCGCTGGCGACCCTGGAGCGCCAGTCGCCGGGGCAGAGCGGCCTGGGCCTGGTGATCGCCAAGACCCTGGCGCAACTGTGGCAGGACTTCGACTACGCGATCATCGACAGCCCGCCGTTGCTCGGCGTGCTGATGGTCAACGCTTTGGCGGCCAGCCAGCAACTGGTGATCCCGGTGCAGACCGAGCACCTGGCGGTCAAGGGCCTGGAGCGCATGGTCAGCACCCTGGCGATGATCAACCGTTCGCGCAAACAGGCGTTGCCGTACAGCATCGTGCCCACCCTGTTCGACCGCCGCACCCAGGCGTCACTGGGCACCTTGCGCGTCCTGCGCGATGCCTACCCGGAGACTATCTGGAACGGCTACATCCCGGTGGACACTCGCCTGCGTGATGCCAGCCGTGCCGGGCTCACACCGTCGCAGTTCGACGGCAAAAGCCGCGGTGTGCTGGCCTACCGGGCGTTGCTCAAGCACCTGCTGTCCCAGCAGCTTGTGGCACAGGTGGCCTGATGATGAACCGTCCCGTCGAACTCAAGGTCAAGACCCGCCCGCAACTGGCACTGGAATCCTACCTGGATGCCTTGCTGCAGGACGCGACCGCAGAAGAATTGCCGGAACCGATCCTGGTGCTGGAGCCGGCGGTCGAAGTGCCGTCCTCGAGCAGCCTGGACGAGTTCCAGTTGGCTGTATTGGAAGAGCAGGCCCGCGATGCACTCGTCGTCCCGGTCAGCGTCCCGGTGGTCGCGCCCGTCGTGCCTGTGGTGGTCGAGCCGGTCGTGGAAGTGCACCTGCCACCGAGCATCACGCCACCGCCGGTGAGCGGCGATGATCGGCCGGCCTGGGCGGCCGAGCCATTTGAATGTCTGCTGTTCGACGTCGCCGGGTTGACCCTGGCGGTGCCGTTGGTGTGCCTGGGCTCGATCTACTCGTTGGAAGGCCAGGAATTGACGCCATTGTTCGGGCAGCCGGAATGGTTCCTGGGCATCCTGCCGAGCCAGGCCGGTAACCTCAAGGTGCTGGACACCGCGCGCTGGGTGATGCCCGACCGCTACCGCGATGACTTCCGCCAAGGCTTGCAATACGTGATCTCGGTGCAGGGCTACGAATGGGGGCTGGCAGTGCACCAAGTCAGCCGCTCGCTGCGCCTGGACCCGAATGAAATCAAATGGCGCAGCCATCGGGGCCAGCGGCCCTGGCTGGCAGGCACCGTGATCGAACACATGTGCGCGTTGCTGGACGTTGCCGAACTGGCCGAGTTGATCGCCAGCGGTGCCGTTAAAGCAATGCCGGTGAACAAACGCAGTTGATGGGACAACAAGGGTCGCACGAGTGTGCGACCAAAAGAAGTACACACGCCGCCTACATCGGCATTTGAAGGGGTCAGAGATATGAACAAGTCAGCGTCCGCACAAGGTTTGGATGATCCGATCCTGCAATGGGTTACCTTCAAACTGGACAACGAAACCTACGGTATTAACGTGATGCGCGTGCAGGAAGTGCTGCGCTACACCGAGATCGCTCCGGTTCCCGGTGCGCCAAGCTATGTGCTGGGCATCATCAACCTGCGCGGCAACGTGGTGACGGTGATCGACACCCGCCAGCGTTTTGGCCTGGACACGGTCGAAGTCAGCGACAACACACGTATCGTCATCATCGAGGCCGACAAGCAAGTGGTCGGGATCATGGTCGACAGCGTCGCGGAAGTGGTCTATCTGCGCCAATCGGAAGTGGAAACCGCGCCGAACGTGGGCAACGAGGAGTCGGCCAAGTTCATCCAGGGCGTGTGCAACAAGAACAACGAACTGTTGATTCTGGTTGAACTGGACAAAATGATGAGCGAAGAAGAATGGTCGGAACTGGAGAGCATCTGATTGTTCCTTGAGGTCGCGGTGATTGTCCTGGCCCTGTTGTGGGCCGGGACCCTGGGTTTTCTGCTGCGCTACATACGCCAGCAGCGCGAGTTGGCGATGCAGCAGGCCGAGCGCGATGCGGTGCGTGATCGACGGGTGCTGGAGCTGGTCAAGCGGGTCGATCACTTCCAGCAGAGTGCGGTGAGGGTCGGGGACGAGGTGCATGAACTGCGCGCCATTCTCGCGCCGTTGCCGGACAAGCTGGCGCAGATCGAGCAGCGCGACCCTTCCAGCCTGTCATTTGCCCAGGCGGCGAAGCTGGTGGGCATGGGCGCTACCGTGGATGAACTGACCCAGTCGTGTGGCTTGACCCAGGCTGAGGCGCAGTTGATGAGTAAATTACACAAAAGCTGATTGCGCTGTGTAAACCCTGAAAAACCTCTGTATGCCTTGAGCTAGAGCCTTCAGGCTTGAGGCTCAAGGGTGTCGGCTGTGGCCGATTGTGTCGAATGTGTCACATTGCCATGCTCTTCCATGGCACTTTTACGTCTTTGTGATGACCAACCTGCGCATGTAGGAAGTTTCATTCACAAGGATGCGAAATGCCTGTCGACGCTCTCTCTCGAACAAAACCCTCTGTTTTGCTGCAATCTTGCGTCGCCGCCTGCTCCTTTGTTGGTTTCTTTACCAGTGTTGCGGTGCTGGCGGCTGAGCCCCAGGCGCCTGCGCAACAATTGCTGTTGCAGCAACAACGTGAGCGCGCCCAGCGCGAGCAGTTGGAGCCGTCTCCCGACGTACGCCTGCAAGCGCCACAAGACAACGCCGGTGGCCTGCGTTTGCCGCGTAATGAAACGCCCTGCTTCAAGATCGACCGCGTGGTGCTCACTGGCGACCAGTCCGAGGATTTCCAGTGGGCCCTGCGTGCGGCCAACCCGGCCGATGATCCTGTGCAAGGACGTTGCGTCGGTGCCGGCGGCATCAACCTGACGATGAAGCGCATCCAGAACGCGATTATCGCCAAGGGCTTCATCACCACCCGCGTACTCGCCCAAGCCCAGGACCTGAACCAAGGTACCCTGTCGCTGGTGCTGGTGCCGGGCCGGATCAAGCACATCCGTTTTGCCGAAGGCACCTCCGCACGCGCCCACTATTGGAACGCCATGCCTGCGTCCGCCGGCGACGTGCTCAACCTGCGCGATATCGAACAGGCGCTGGAGAACTTCAAGCGCGTGCCCACCGCCGAAGCGGATGTGCAGATCACCCCGGCCGAGGGCAACGACGCGCAGCCTGGAGAAAGCGACGTGGTCATCGCCTGGAAGCAGGCCATACCGGTGCGGGTCAGCTTGTCGGTGGACGACTCCGGCAGCAAGCAGACCGGCAAGTACCAGGGTAACGTCGCCTTGTCACTGGACAACCTCGCCACCCTCAACGACCTGTTCTACATCAGCTTCAACCACGACTTGGGTGGCGGCCAGAGTGGCGACCGCGGTTCCAAGGGCCACACCGTGCATTACTCGGTGCCCTACGACTATTGGCAGCTGAGCCTGACCTCCAGCGAGTACGACTACCACCAGACGATTGCCGGGGTTAACCAAGCGTATTCCTACAGTGGCCGCAGCCGCACCAACGAAATCCAGCTGTCGCGGGTGATCTATCGCGATGCGATGCGCAAGACCACCGTGTCTGTCGGCGGCTGGAGCCGCACCTCCAACAACTATATCGAAGACACCGAAATTGAACTGCAGCGCCGGCGCATGGCGGGCTGGATGGCCGGGATCAACCACCGTGAGTTCATCGGTGCCAGCACCCTCGACCTCGGCGTCGGCTATCGCCGGGGCACCGGTGCCCGTGACGCGTTGCGCGCGCCCGAGGAAGAGAACGGCGAAGGCACCTCGCGCTCGCAGGTGATTTCCGCCAACGCGCAACTGCAACTGCCGTTCACCCTGGGCGAGCAGCGGCTGCGCTACATCGCCGGCTGGCGCGGACAGTGGAACCGCACGCCGCTGATCCCGCAGGATCGTTTTTCGATTGGCGGGCGCTACACCGTGCGTGGCTTCGACGGCGAGCAGATCCTGTCCGCCGAGCGCGGCTGGACGTTCAGCAACGACCTGGGCCTGAGCCTGGCCAATACCGGTCAGGAGCTGTACCTGGGCGTGGACTACGGCGAAGTCGGCGGCCACTCCACCCAGTACCTCTCGGGGCGACGCCTGGCCGGTGCGGTGGTGGGCCTGCGCGGCGGCTATAAGCAGTTTTCCTACGACCTCTACACCGGCAAACCCCTGGAAAAACCCAAGGGGTTCCAGACCGCCGACGTGACCAGTGGCTTCAGCGCCAACTGGTCATTTTGAAGGAGACCACCATGCGCTACGACACCCTGCACGTGCTGGCCCCCGAACGGGCCGACAGCCCCATCGACGAAGCCCAGGTGCTGGGCTCGGCGGTCTGGTTGTGGATGCACTCCACTGCACACCGGGATGCGCCGTTGCACAGCCTGTCGACCCTGTTGCTGCCCGCCATCAAGCAGCGCCAGTTCATTTTGATCAGCGAAGACGGGCGCCCGGTGTTTTTCCTGTCGTGGTTGAACCTCAGTGCCGAGGCCGAAGCGCGTTACTTGCGCGAGCCGGCGGTGTGCCTGCCGCCGGAGGACTGGAACAGCGGCGAACGCACCTGGGTCAACGACTGGGTCGCGCCGTTTGGTCACACCCCGCGTGTCATGAGCTTGTTACGTCGGCGCCTGTGGCCCAATCGCATCTGCCGTTCGCTGTACCACCGAGGCGATGAGCGCGGTTTACGCGTCATGAATTTCCAGGGGATCGCCGTCCTGGATCTGGAGGCGAAAGCCTGGTTTGCCACTCACCCGTTACCCAGCGACGCGCTCTGATCAGCCTCCGCGCAAAGGACTTGCATGAATAAGCATCTATTTCGAATTGTATTCAACAAGGCTCGCGGCCTGCTGATGGTGGTGGCCGAGAACGTCAAGAGTGCGTGCAAGGCACCCGGCACCACGAGCGCCGTGTCCCGGGCCGGTACCGCCGTGGTGACCCTCACACCGCTGCGGTTTGCGCTGATGGTGGGGATGGGTTGGGTCGCGCTGGTGATGCCGGCGCAGGCCCAGGTGGTGGTCGACGGTTCTGCGCCGGCCGGTCAACGCCCGACGATTGGCGCCGCCGGCAACGGCGCGCCCGTGGTGGACATCACCACGCCGAGCGGGGCAGGGGTGTCGCGCAATACCTATACGCAGTTCGATGTGGACAAGCGCGGCGTGATCCTCAACAACGGCGTGACCAACAGCCAGACCCAACTGGGCGGTTGGATCGAAGGCAACCGCGCGCTGGCCAACGGCAGTGCACGGGTGATCCTCAACGAGGTCAACTCCAGCAACCCCAGCCAATTGCGCGGGTTTGTCGAAGTGGCAGGCTCCAAGGCCCAGGTGGTCATCGCCAATCCGTCCGGGATTGCCTGCGACGGTTGCGGCTTTATCAACGCCGACCGGGCGACACTGACCACGGGCCGCGCGCAGTTCGAGAACGGCCTGATCAGCGGCTATCAAGTCTCCGGGGGCAAGGTCAGCATCGGCGGCGATGGCATGGACAGTACTCGGGCCGACTACACCGAGATCATCGCGCGCACGGTTGAAGTCAACGCGGGGATCTGGGCGAAGGACTTGAGCATCAAGGCGGGGGCCACGGATAAAACCCAGGCCGACGCCCCCGCCGTCGCCATCGATGTGGCGCAGCTGGGCGGCATGTATGCCGGCAAGATCACCCTGGTGGGCAACGGCGCCGGCGTTGGTGTGCGTAACGCCGGGCAGATCGGTGCCAGCGCCGGTGAAGTGGTGATTGGCAGCGACGGCCGCATCGAGAACAGCGGCCGGGTCAGTAGCGCCACCCAACTGACCGCCCAGGCGGACAAGGGCATCGACAACAGCGGTACGCTGTTTGCCCAGGGCGACCTGGCACTGAGTGCTGCCGGGGATATCGACAACAAGGGTATTGTGTCCGCCCAAGGGAATACGCGCCTGACCACCACCGGCGCGCAGTCGGCGATTCGCAGCCAGGCCGGTTCCGCACTGGCCGCCGGCGTCGACAGCAGCGGCAAGTTGGGCAGCAGCGGCTCGCTGACCCTGACGTCTGCCGGCACCTTGACGGCCAAGGGGCAGAACCTTGCGGCACAACACTTGAGCGCCACCGCCGCAACGGTCGACCTCAGTGACAGCCTGACCTCGGCCCAGAGCGTGGCGTTGACCAGCACCGCCGGCAACCTCGATGTGCGCCGCAGCCGCGTCACCGCCGGCCAGGGCCTGACCGCCGACGCCAAGCAAACCTTGCTCAGCGATGCCGCGCAGGTGGGCGCCGCGCAGATCACCGCCACGGCGCTGGACCTCTCCAACGTCGGCGGCAAGTGGGTGCAGACCGGCAGTGCGGGCATGCGCATGACCGTCTCGCACAGTCTCGACAACAGCCGTGGCACCCTCGCCAGTGGTGGCCGCCTTGACGTCAGTGCCGACACCCTGGGCAACCAGCATGGCCTGGTGCAATCCGGCGGGCTCGGCGACTTGCACGTCACGGCTCGCGAGCACCTGGACAACCAGCAGGGCAAGCTGGTCACGGCTGCGCAGCTGTTCCTCGACGGCGGCAGCCTCGATAACCGTAACGGCCAGATCACCGCCGGCGGTGCGCTGGACGTCGACGCCGGGCAGTTGAATAACGCCCAGGGCACGGTCGCGGCGACACAGACGCTGACGGTCAATGCCGACAGCATCCTCAACCAGGGCGGCACCCTCGGTTCGGTCGCCGCCGACCTGATCCTCAACAGTCGCGGGCAACAGCTCGACAATCAGGGCGGCCGCCTTGAGGCCGCCAAAGCCTTGACCGTCAACGCCCAGGGTTTGAACAACCAGAGCGGCGTGGTGACCGGCGCGCAGTTGCTGATCGACACCCACGGCCAGCAGTTGGATAACGGCCAGGGCATGCTCAATGCCAGCGATACGCTGACGGTCGACAGTGGCGTGTTGAACAATGACGGCGGCACCGTGCAGGCGAAGTCGGCGCTGACCCTGGACACCCATGGCCAGTTGCTGAGCAATCGTAATTCCGGCACCCGCGGCGGCATTCTTGGCCAGGCTGCGGTGACGGTGCGCGCCGGGCAATTGCTCAACGACCAGGGCTTTATCGGCAGTGCCAAGACCCTGCAAGTCAATGCTCTGCAGGTGAGTAACCAGGCGGGCCTGTTGCGTGCCGACGGCCATCTGGCGCTTACGGCTGCGCGTGTCGATAACAGCTCGACCCAGGGCGCCAACCAAGGCGTCAAGGGGCAGTCGGTGGCCATCGACGCTGATGACGTGACCAACCGCGGCGGCTCGATCGTCTCCGATGCGGCACTGAGCATCACAGGCAGCGGCACCCTGGATAACGAGCAAGGCATTGTTTCCGCCGGCAGTGCGCTGACCGTGGCCGACCGTGACCTGGCCCAGAAACGCCAGGCAGTGAGTAACGTGGCGGGCACGCTGATTGCCGGGCAATCCCTGCTGCTCGACAGTGCCCGTTACAGCGGCAGCGGCAAGGCCTTGAGCCTGGGCGACCTGACGTTTCGGCTGACCAATGACTTCGTCAACAGCGGCCTGTTCCAGGCCAACGGCGGCCTGACGGTAGAGACCGGCGGGCGCTTGACCAACCAAGGCAGCTTCCAGGCCGGTGACCTGCTGCGCCTGAACGTCAACGCCCTCGACAACGCCGCCAGCGGTTTGATCAGCGCGCGTCAGGTCGAGGTCAATGCGGGCAGCCAACTGGATAACCGCGGCTTGATCGACGCTGAGGTCACGCGGATCAACACCGCGACGCTGAACAACCTGGGCACCGGGCGTATTTACGGCGATCACCTGTCCATCGCCGCCGCGACCCTGAACAACACCCTCGAAGGCGGTGTTGCCGCGACGGTTGCAGCGCGCAACCGCCTGGATATTGCCAGCCAGGTCGTGAACAACCGCGAGCACGGTCTGATCTTCAGTGCCGGCGATTTAGCGATTGGGGCGACCCTGGATACCAACGGCAACGCCAGCGGCCAGGCGCAGGAATTGAATAACGCCAGTGCAACCGTCGAGGCGCTGGGCAGCCTGAATGTGAATGCCAGGGTTATCCGCAACACCAACGAGCACTTTGCTACCGAGCAGGTGGTGGCGTCCCGTGATGTGCTGCAAGAGTTCCAGCTGTCTGGCTCCACCAACCGCTATACGCCGGAGCAGGTCTCGACCTACAACAATGAGGTCCTGCACCTGGTCACCCCGGAGGGCTATGACGATCGCTGGAACCGCTACGACTACACCCGTGAGGTGACTGAAACGCGGATTACCCAATCCGACCCCGGACAACTACTGGCGGGCGGCAACCTCACCCTGATCGCCGACCAGGTAATCAACGACAAGAGCCGGATCATTGCTGGTCAGGCCCTCAACGCCAATGTCGGCAGCGTGATCAATACCGAGGTGGATGGCCAGCGCATCACCACCGATAAAGGCACGCTGAGTAATTTCTATCGTATCCAGCGCAAGGGCCGCGACCGTCAGGGCCGCAGCGTCACCACCTATACGCCGGCACCGTTGATTCAGCAGATCAAGCTGACACCGACCATGTTTACCGAGTACGCGGCCATCAATGGCACCGGTACGCAGGTCGGCGCGCTGGTGTTGGCCAAGGTCGCGGATAACACCGCCGGCACCGGCGATCTCTCGGGTGTCGGCAGAACCTACGCCGTCAGCCCGATCAGCCAGGTCGAAGCACTGACCAAGCAGAATGCTGCTGGCGCGGTGGAGCAGATCCGGACCGGTGGCTTCAACCCGGACCTGCCCAACAGCAGCCTGTTCCACACCAACCCCGGCAGCACCGCCGGCTACCTGGTGGAGACCGACCCGCGTTTTGCCAACTACCGTCAGTGGTTGTCGTCGGACTATATGCTGCAACGCCTGAACCTTGACCCGGCGGCGACCCAGCAACGTCTGGGTGATGGCTTCTACGAGCAGAAGCTGATCCGCGAGCAGGTGGCACAACTTACCGGGCGGCGGTTTGTCGACGGCTACGCCAGTGACGAAGAGCAGTATCGCGGCATGATCGACAGTGCCGTGACCCTGGCCGATCAGTGGAAGTTGATTCCGGGTGTGGCGCTGACCGCCGAGCAAATGGCGCAGCTGACCAGCGACATCGTCTGGCTGGTGGCCAAGGACGTCACCCTGGCCAGTGGCGAAGTCCGCCAGGTGCTGGTGCCGCAGGTGTATGTGCGGGTCCGTGAGGGCGACATGGATGGCTCCGGTGCCTTGATGGCCGGACGCACGTTGAACCTCGACGTGCGCGGTGACCTGGTCAACGCCGGTAGCCTGTCCGGGCGCGATGGCGTCAACATCAGCGTGCAGAACCTCAATAACCTCGGTGGCCGGATCCAGGGCAACGAGGTGGCGCTCAGTGCCAGCCAGGACATCAACAACATCGGTGGCCTGATCAGCGCCAACAGCCGCCTTTCCCTGAGTGCCGGCAATGACCTGAATGTGCGGTCCACCACCACCGACAGCCAGAGCGAGCAGGGCACCCGCACCGGCCTGTCGCGCGTGGCCGGGCTCTATGTCTCGGCGCCTGCCGCCAACCTGCTTGCCACCGCCGGCAACAACATCAACCTGCAAGGCGCCGAGGTCAAAAACACCGGTGTGGGCGGTAAGACCGCGTTGGTGGCGGGTAACGACATCACCCTGAGCACCGTGACTGAATCCTATACCCAGGCCAACCAGTGGGACGGAGACAACTGGCGCAAGGAAGCCGGGCGTAATGAAGTCGGCAGCGCCGTGCAAGGCGCCGGCGATATTCGCCTGGGGGCCGGGCGTGACGTGAATGTACGCGGCGCGCAAGTCGGCAGTGATGCCGGCGCCGTGGTCGTCAGCGCCGCGCGGGACATTAACGTAGAGGCCGGCGAGCGCTTCAACAGCGCCGATGAAGCGCACAAGGTTACCGGCAGCAACGGCATGTTCTCTAAAAAGACCATCACCACCCGCGATACGGTGAGCCAGACCAGCGCACAGGCGGCGACACTCAGTGGTGAACAGACGGTGCTGCAAGCCGGCAACAACATTGCGATCACCGGCAGCAATGTGGTCTCGACCTCGGGGACGCTGCTTTCGGCAGGCAATGACATCAAGGTGCAAGCCGCCACCGAGCACCTCAGCGAAGAACACACCAAGGACGTGAAAACCAGCGGCATGTTCAGCGGCGGCGCCATTGCCGTCACCATCGGCTCGCAGCGCCAGACCAATGAGGAGCGTTCGCGCCAGAGCACGGCGGCGGCCAGTAATATCGGCGCCACTGACGGCAATGTGCTGGTCAGTGCGGGCGGCGAGTACCGCCAGGTGGGCAGTAACGTCAATGCGCCCAAGGGGGATGTGTCGATCGACGCGTCCGAGGTCAACATCCTCGAAGCGCGCAACCTCAGCTCGATGCAGACAGAGCAGCGCTTCAAGCAGACGGGCGTCAGCCTGACCCTGACCAACCCGATCGTGAATGCGGTGCAGACCGGCCAGCGCATGAACAAGGCCGCCGAACGTACCGACGACAAGCGCATGAAAACCCTGGCGGCGTTGAATACCGCTTGGGCGGCCAGCGATGCCTATACCCAGGTGGCGGCTGATCCGGCCGCCATGGGCGGGATCAACCTGAGTATTTCCCTGGGCACCAACCAGAGTTCGAGCAAGAGCGAACAAAATGGCAGCACCGCGGCCGGCTCGACCGTTGCGGCGGGTGGGGATGTGTCGATTGTGTCCAGTGGTGGTACACGCAACAACGACCTGACGGTGCAGGGCAGCCAGATCACGGCGGGCAACGATGCGTTGTTGAAAGCCGACGGCAATATCCTGCTGGTGGGCGCCCAGAACACCATGGAGCAGCACAGCACCAACAAGAGCATCAGCGGCAGCATTGGCATCGGCATCTCCTTTGGCGGCGAGAAAAATGGCCTGAGCTTCAATGCCTCGGCGTCCCAGAGCCGTGGCAATGCCGATGGCAACGACCTGGTCTGGAGCAACACCCACCTGACGGCGGGTAACCAGGTCAGCCTGATTTCCGGCAAGGACACCACGATTCGCGGCGCCGTGGTGTCGGGTGACAAGGTCAAGGCTGACGTCGGTGGCGACTTGAATATCGAGAGCCTGCAGGACACCAGCACCTTTGCGTCTCAGCAGAAAAGCATGAGCGCCGGTATCAGTATCTGCATCCCGCCGGTCTGCGCCGGCGCCGCTACGGCGAGCTTCAGCTCGACTAATACTAAGCAGAAGTCCAACTTTGCCAGCGTGATCGAGCAATCGGGCATCCGCGCCGGCGACGGTGGTTTCGACATCAACGTGCGCGGCAATACCGACCTCAAGGGCGGTGTGATCGCCAGTTCCGACAAGGCCATCGCCGACGGTAAGAACAGCCTGACCACCGGTACGCTGACCGTGTCCGACATCCACAACTTTTCCGAAGCCAGCGCCAAGACGTCAGGGGTCGACCTGAGTTCGGACATGCTCGACGGCAAACTGGGCACGGCCAAGGCGCTGCTCGCCAACAGCCTCAACAATGGCTCGGATTCCGACTCCGAATCCAGCGACACCCGCAGCGCGATCAGCGCCGGTACCCTGGTGATCACCAACGCCGAGCGCCAGCGCGTGGTCGGCGGCATGACTGTCGACCAGACAATTGCCAACCTGAACCGCAACACCGAAGCCGCCCATGCCGCCGTGGAGCGCCTGGATGTGGCAGAAATGGGGCGCAAGGTCGAGGCCGAGCAGGAGATCAAGCGTGAGTTCTATCATCAGGTCTCGTTGTTGGCGGATGAGGCGTATCGCAAGATCTTTATCGAGAAGGCGCGGGTGTATGAGGTCTTGAAGGACAAGGATGGCAAGGCGTTGATTGATAAAGACGGCAAGGTTGAACGTCGCGAGTTGAGCGACGAAGAGAAACAGCACCTCAAGAAAGGGCCAGACGGCAAGGTGCATATCGCTAACAACGGCATTTTCAACGACATCGATGGTGCCGCTAAATATGCTAACCAGCACAGCACCGCCGATACCGGGCCGCAATATTTGATCCACTTTGAGAAAGCCAACAATTTCACGTCCGAGCTGATGATCGCGGCGTATCAGAAAAACCTTGAAAATGACTTCTGGGGTTTATCCAATGCCACCGTGCAAACCAAGGACTACATGGTCCAGTTCGGTCAGAGCGGGTTGCATATCGACGGGCACAGCCGGGGCACGCTGACCACCGGCAGTGCGATGGAATCATTGGCCCGTGATCCGGCCAACGCTGGCGTTCTGGGTCAGACGTCGATGAACTTCTTTGGTGCAGCCTACGGGGTGCAAAAGGCTGACTCGCTGTTGGGGATATTGCAGAACCGCTCAACGTTCAGTTCTGAGGAGCAACGCGAGGCGATGGCGCTGCAGTACCAGAATCATAATTTCGACCCCGTTGCGCGAACACCCGGCGTAGGGTTTAACGCTGGCACAGGCGGTACGATCCCGGAGGGAAGCGTTCGTGTATGGGAGTGGCTGAAGGTGCTGGGCGGCGAAAACACCGTGCACAACTGCTATGGCGATGGCGGACCAGCCTGCCAGCCTTTCTGGCGGGATTCACCCGACGGTGTCTCACACTTTGTTCGAGTTAAACCATGAGGAAGAACGCCATGTTCAGTCGGTGTCTGCTGTTAAGTTTTTGCGCGGTGTTAACGACCGGCTGCACGGGCAGGGGCTTTCAACCTCCGCCGCCTGATTTTACCTATTGGCAAAAGAGCGGGGTGTCGGTTGAAGGCGTCAAGAGCAGCATGCTCGCGTGCGGGTACGCCAATGTGGCGGGCACGGGCGGCGGCTCAATCGATGAGAAACTGAAGCACTTCTATTGCATGAAGGACGCTGGCTTTACCCGCAAGGATAATCTGGATCTGTGCAAGCTTGGCCGCATTGGCGAATCTCCAGTGTGCGAAGGCCGTCGCTGAACCATCACTAAAAGGAAGCAAGGCATGAACGATCTACGCAATGGACTGTACGGCGTCGCGCTGGCATTGGCGGTGGCAGGGCTGGGCGGTTGCGCCTCGTCGATGACGGTCACCGGCGAGCCGGGGGTGAAGATGGGCCAGAGCTACGCCCAGGTGCTCGCGGTGGTCAGCCGAAACAACGCTGTGACCAAGCAGGTCGATGGCCAAGGCTTCCGGGCTGAGGGTTACTCGCCGATGTTCAAGGACTGCCGGATCAAGTACTTCATCTTCCAGGGCGCTGATGGCTTGCAGCAGGTGAAGTACGAGCCGGCGCCAGAGCTGTCGGTCAACCAGAATTGCCGTCAGCCGTAAGCGGCCCTTTATTCCTCTGCGAGTTGACTGCTGATGAGCCTTTTACGTGTGTTTCCCGTGGCGTTGCTGGTACTGCTGACCGGCTGCGGCCAAGTGGCGAATATCCGCTCCCTGTCCACCGGCTACGTTGCACCGCAGACCGGCGAGACCGCCCGCGTGCGGTTGATCACCGATGGTCTGGTGCGCGCGGTGCCGGGGCGTGATTGCCTGGACTGGAACGTGCCGGGCGCCGGGGTGATGGCGTCGACGAAAGCGGGCTTCCCCGATCACAACGGTGAAAGCCTGGGCATGCCTGGGCCGATTTATTCGTGGGCGGCTGCGGTGTCGTCGGAATTGGTGGTGCCGGCAAACACGCCGATCGCCTTTCATTACCTGGGGCAATTGCAATATTCCCGGCAATGCTCCGCCAGCATGGCCTTCGTGCCTCGACCTGGGGTGGATTACATGGTGCAGGCGTCCATGTATGCCAATTGTTCGATCCAGTTGCATGAACTGCCGGCGGGCGCCAAGCAATGGGTCGCTGTGGAGCCTGCGTCCAAGGGCAAGCTGTCGATGTGCAACGCGATGGATAACTTCTAGTGAGTCGCGGGATTAATTTTCAACGCCCATGGCTTTTTTTCAGTCGCCCAAGGTCCACATCCTTCAAGCACCTTTGAATCCAGGAGTAAGCCACCCATGACCACCCCCAAGGCACTGTTGATCCTCCACGGCAAGCAGGCCCTCAACGAGGACGTGCGCAGCGCCGTGCTGGCGCGGCGCGAGCAGGGTTGGGAGCTGGCGGTACGGGTGACCTGGGAGGGCGGTGACGCAAAGCGCCTGGTCAAGGAGGCCCTGGAGGGTGGCTATACCCACATCATTGCCGGCGGCGGCGATGGCACTTTGCGCGATGTGGCCGAGGCCATGGCGCAGGCCAAGGGTGAGGCCAGCCTGGTGCTGATGCCTCTGGGGACCGCCAACGATTTCGCCAAGGCTGCCGGCGTGCCATTGGAGCCCGCCCAGGCCCTGGCGTTGCTGGATGTGCCGCCCCGTGCGATCGACCTCGGCCAGGTCGGCGGGCAAATCTTCCTGAATATGGCCACCGGCGGCTTCGGCAGCCAGGTCACCGCCAATACCTCCGAAGACCTGAAGAAAGTCCTCGGTGGCGCCGCCTACCTGTTCACCGGCCTGACGCGCTTCAGCGAGTTGAAGGCCGCCTATGCCGAGCTGGACGGGCCGGATTTCCACTGGAAGGGCGAGCTGCTCGCCCTGGGCATCGGCAACGGTCGCCAGGCGGGCGGTGGGCATGTGCTGTGCCCTGGCGCATTGGCCGACGATGGCTTGCTCGACATCAGTATCCTGCCGGCGCCCCAGGAAGTGGTGGGCACCTTGCGCGAGCTGATGGGTAACGGTTGGGAGCTGGACGCGATGTTCGTGCGGGCACGCCTGCCGTGGGTCAACATCAAGGTCGCGCAGGGCTTGTACATCAACCTCGATGGCGAGCCGCTGGAAGGTGACGACCTGCACTTCGAGGCCTTGCCCAAGGCCCTGCGCGTGCATCTGCCGGTGGGTTCGCCCCTAGTCGTCCAGGCTGATGATCTGCTCGCGCACGGCAAATAACACCAGGCCCGCCACATCGAATATCTGCAGGCGCTTCATGATTTGCGAGCGGTGGGCTTCCACGGTCTTGATGCTCAGGCCCAGGCCGTGGGCGATCTCGCGGGTGGATTTGCCGCGCACGATCAGGCGCAGGATTTCCAGTTGGCGGGCCGTGAGGTTATGGCTGTGGCGTGCGGGCGTGGCGGGTTCCTGGCTGCGCACCAGCGCCTGGTTGATCACGGTATGGGCGATCGCCGGGCTCAGGTAGCGCTCGTTGTTGCGCAAGGCCAGCAACGCGTGTTCCAGCTCGTTGGCAGTGGTGTCCTTGAGCAGGTAGCCGTGGGCGCCTGCCTCCAGCGCGCACATGATCAGCTCCGGGTCGGTGTGCATCGACAGGATCAGCACCTTGCTCCTGGGGTGCGCACGCTTGAGTTGCTGTAGCGCGTCGAGGCCGCTGGTGTGCTTCATGGACAGGTCCAACAGCACGATATCCGGCAGCAAGGTATTGAACTGCTCCAGCAACTGCGCGCCATCGCTGGCTTCGCCGGTCACTGTGTAGCCGGGAATATCCTGGATCAGCGCACGTACGCCGGCCCTGATCAGTGCATGGTCATCCACCAGGAGTAATGTGCAGGTCACTCGATAACCTTAGGGGCGCTGGCCCGTTCCAGAGTGCGGGGTGCCCAGGGGAAAAGCGCGTCGATCCGTGTGCCGTTGCCTGGTTGGCTGCTGACGGACAATGAACCGCCAAGCTGGTCAATGCGCTCGGACATGCCAGCCATGCCCCGTTGACCTTCCAGGCCGGGGTTGATGGCGGGCGAAAAGCCCTGGCCGTCATCACAGATGGTCAACGACAGGCCCTCGGGCAGGCGTTGCAGGCGCACCAGCAGATTGCGCGCCTGGGCGTGGCGAAGCATGTTGGTCACGGCTTCCTGGGTAATGCGAAAGGCCGCCACGGCCATTTCTTCAGGGATGCCGGTCAGTCGTTGCTGGCATTCGAGGCTCCAGTGCACCGGGGTGTTTTCCAGGGTCTTGAGCAGGTGCGCGCGCAGGCTGGCTTCCAGGCCCAGGCTGGCGAGCTGCCGGGGGTTGAGGATGGCGGATACGTCGCGCACCTTGGCCAGGGTCTCGTTCAAGGTGTTGCACAGCACGGTGCACTGGCTTTGCAGCTCCTCCGGCAGGCGGCGCTTGAGCCATTCGCTTTGCAGCTTGGCGGCGGTCAGCAACTGGCCGATATCGTCATGCAGTTCACGGCTGAGGCGATGACGTTCGTTTTCCTGCACTTGCAACAGGCGATCGGCCAACTCCTGGGGCTGGAACTTGATGGATTTACGCGAGCGCCACTGTTGCAGGCCAACCACTACCAGGATGGCCAGGTTGAGCAGCAGCACCAGCAGTGGCAGCGGCGCGGAGCGGCTGTAGGCCCACAGGCTCAGCAGCAGCGAGCCGAAGCACAGGGCGAGGATCAAACGGCGTGCGTTACTGCGGGACGCGGACCTTGCGATGAATGTCTTGAGGCTGGCATGCATAGCGGATGGAGCCAATGAAGGTTCGCTGCGGGAAGACCGGTCGCGGCTGACCGGGCTCTGTTTGGAATACGTTCTTGAATCGTTCTCAAGCAGGCTGAAGTTGAGTCACTTCGAGCGGGGGCATAGTACCACCACTCTTACCGTTGGTCGCCAGGTGCCGTGCCTGGCGGCCTATTTAAACGCGCAAGAACGCGGGGAATGATAATCCCGGCGTTAATGAAGTGAGGTTGTATTATTTCAAAGGGTTTGTATCGTTAATAGCTAATTGATGTTAAATCGCCATTTTGCTCCAGCGAGTTAGTTGGCGCTGTCGTTTTTAGATAACCCCGTGCTTGAATGCGACCTGAGAGCGCCTCAAGACAAATGATGCATACGTTGTTGCGGATTGTAACTGAAACCCTTTTGCGGAATTTGCAGGGTGACGGTGTCAATCAACTTGGTCTGTTCTTCTTTATCCAGGGTCAGTTGGCCTGTTTTTGCATCGATCAGTTCCAACTGCCAGGCCAGCAATGTCAGGCAGTCATGCAGGGCCCCCAGGGCTTGATCATGTAACTGCAACGGGTTTTCGGCGTTGGCGATCACGTCCTGGATATGCCGCGAGAACTCGCTGATCGCTTGCAGGGCCAGGCAATCGGCCTTTTCGGCGAGCTTGATCAGGCTGATTTTCATGCAGTCGATGGCGTCACTGTCGTTGCGAATCAGATGCAGATGGCTCAGGCATTCTTCCGACTTGGCCAGCAGCTTTTCAGCCTCGCGCAGGAACTCAGGAAGTGCAAGTTGCCACTCGTTACCGTCGTTCATCATGCAAGTCTCCACAACATAAGGTCGGGTGATGAGAGGTCGCACCGGGTGAATGGCGTAAAACTACCGCTGAAAGATAACGGGAATCTGTAGGTCGCTTCTGAGTTTTCAGTAGGACGTTTATTTGAATGACGGCGACGGCTGCGCGTGGCCCTCGTGAGTGGGCTCGATTGCACACCTTCAGTTGCCGCGACGTGAGCGTCTGGAAAACCCATAAGACGAGGGCTGTGGATGGCAAACAAAAGCCTGACTCCATTCATGCAATGAGAATGGCGTCACATTAATGGCTATTAGATATTGCGAATATCAGGTTGGGCCTGATTGTGTATAGGGGAATCCCTTACATGGCGGAACCTTGCGTCGATTTGAGTGTCGCGCAATGTCGCTGCACCGCCATATGAACAGGCCTCAGCAGTAAAGCATGATGTCAGTGTGACATCAATGAATTTACATGGCATTTTACCGGGGTCAAGGTCCGGCGTTTGCCGCCGATAACAAGCTAACTGCACAAACACTTCGCGCATTACTTTCCAGCGCACACCAGGAGCTCTTAATGGCCGGCATTCTCGACACGGTAGACCAACGCACGCAACTGGTGGGTGAGAATCGCCTGGAGATCCTCATGTTCCGCCTGGCCGGGCGGCAGCTGTTCGCCATCAACGTGTTCAAGGTGCAGGAAGTCCTGCAACTGCCCAAGCTGACCCTGATGCCCCAGCGCCACCCCTTCGTGTGCGGCGTGGTCAACCTGCGGGGCCAGACCCTGCCGGTGATCGACTTGTCCCAGGCCATCGGCATGCGTCCGCTGGTGCCGGGTCCCAACAGCACCATTATCGTCACCGAGTACAACCGCTCGGTGCAGGCGTTCCTGGTAGGTGGCGTGGACCGCATCGTCAACATGAACTGGGAAGCCATCCTGCCGCCGCCGACCAGCGCCGGGCGCCAGCATTACCTCACCGCCATCAGCAAGGTCGACGACCAGTTGGTGGAGATCATCGACGTGGAAAAAGTCCTCGCCGAGATCGTGCCGTACAACGCCAAGGTCTCCCGCGAAAAACTCGACGACCCGGTGCTGGAACGCGCCCGTGGCCGCGAAGTGCTGCTGGTGGACGATTCCAACGTGGCCCTGTCGCAATTGCGCGACACCCTCGGCCAACTGGGCGTGAAGATGCACATCGCCAGCGACGGTCTCAAGGCGCTGAACATGCTCAAGGCCTGGGCCGACGCCGGCCATGTCATGACCGACAAGCTGCTGATGATCTTCACCGACGCCGAAATGCCCGAGATGGACGGCTACCGCCTCACCACCGAAATCCGCAACGACCCACGCCTGCGCAAGCTCTACGTGGTACTGCACACCTCGCTGTCGGGCAGCTTCAACGACTCGATGGTGAAGAAGGTCGGCTGCGACAACTTCCTGTCCAAGTTCCAGCCGGACAAGCTGGTGGATGTGGTACGTCAGCGCCTGATGCTGGACGAAGCGTCCGCTTGACCTTAGGGTGACGGCTTTGCCCCTCAGGAATGTTGGCCCATGCTTCGTCTCAGCGCGTTGTACCGTTACCCCTTGAAGTCCGGCAAGGCCGAAACCTTGCAACAGGTCGGCCTGGATAAACTGGGGTTGGACGGCGATCGACGCTGGATGCTGGTGGATGAGGCCAGCGGGCGTTTCCTCACCCAGCGCGCCGTGGCGAAGATGAGCCAACTGTCGGCGCTGTGGAACAGCAGCGGTGGCCTGACCCTGAGTTCGCCTGGCTACGCGCCGCTGGACGTGGCGCTGCCCGGCAGTGCGGCCGAGCTACGTGGCGTGACCATCTGGCGCGACACCTTGCGTGTGCCGGACGCCGGCGACGAAGCCGCCGCCTGGGTCAGCGCCTTTATCGGCAAGCCCACGCGGCTGGTGCAGATCCCCCTTGAGCGGGCGCGCACCACCCAGGCAGGTTACGGCCGCGATGATGACCAGGTCGCGTTCGCCGACGGTTATCCGTTGCTGGTGATCGGACAAGCATCCCTCGACGACCTCTCGCAGAAAGTCGGCCGCCCCATGGACATGCTGCGCTTTCGCCCCAACCTGGTGATCGAAGGCAGCGACGCCTTCGCCGAAGACGGCTGGAAGCGCCTGCGCATCGGGGATGTGGAGTTCCGTGCAGTCAAGCCCTGCTCACGCTGCATTCTCACCACCATCGATCCGCACACTGGCGAGCGCAGCCCCGACCGTGAGCCTTTTGTGACGCTAGAGGCCTACCGCAAGACCGAGGACGGCGCGATTTTTGGCCAGAACCTGGTCAACGATGGCGTGGGCCGCCTGGAAGTGGGCATGCCGGTGATCATCCTCGAATAAGCCATGGGCCCATAAAAAATGCCCGTCTCCCAGGAGACGGGCATTTTTTTTGCGGCGCAGCGATCAGCCGCGGTATTCGCACAGATAAGCGGTGTCCACCGCGACCTTCAGCTGGAACTTGCTGTTGGCCGGTACGTTGAACTGGCTGCCGGCGGCGAAGGTTTCCCAGTCGTTGGCGTCGGGCAGCTTGACGCTCAGGGCGCCGGACACCACGTGCATGATTTCGCGCTGGGCGGTGCCGAATTCGTATTCACCCGGGGCCATCACGCCGATGGTCGCCGGACCTTCTGCGGTGCCGAAAGCGATCGACTTGACGGTGCCGTCGAAGTACTCGTTGACTTTGAACATGGGCGAATCCTCGGAAAAAGTTGATGCTTTACGCTCATCCTGTAGGCGCGAGCTTGCTCGCGAAAAACCTGAGAGCGCCGCTGGGTGCCAGGTTTACCGCGTTATCGTTAACGACCTTCGCGAGCAAGCTCGCTCCTACAGTTGAGCAGCAAGGAAAAGGGGGAGTCAGTATGCCCAAGGCTTCGGGCGCTGCCTAGACCGGCAAAATCAGCGGCAGCAGGCGCGCGGTGTTGCGTGCATCTTCCAGCGCGCGATGTTGCTGGCCCTGGAACTGCATCCCCGCCAATTGCAGGGCGCCATTGAGCCCCAGGGGCTTGTCCAGGCGCCGGGCCTTGGCGAAGCGTTGCTTGAGGTTGACATGGGGCGTGGGGGCCATGGCGCTGGCCAGGCCATGGCGCTGCCATTCGAGCTCCAGCTGCACGCGGTCGTAGTCACCCCAACTGGCCCAGCCTTCCAGGCGCGCCTGATGCTGGCCCAGCCAGCGCTCGAACAGCGGCCACACCTCGATGAACGGTGCAGCGCCGTCGATATTTGCCTGGGTGATATGGGTCAGCTGGCGACAAAAGGGCGTGAGCAAGGGGCGGCGCAGCGGCCGCACAAAGCGCTGGAAGTGGTCCAGCTCGCGGCCCTGGCGGTTTACCAGGCTCGCGCCGATCTCGATGACTTCCATCTCCGTCACGGGCCAGCCGCCTTCATCCGTTGTGGCTTCAAGGTCAATAATCAGCCAATGAGGCATCGCGCAGGTTCCCGTACTCGTCCTTTCCTGTTGGGGATAGAGCGTAGACCGGCCTTGTAGTTCCGACTAGGGGGTTATTCGATCTCCAGCAGAACCTGGCGATTGCGTACCTGATCGCCTGCTGTGACCTGTACGGCCTTGACCACGCCGTCCCTGTCGGCCTTGAGTGGATGCTCCATTTTCATGGCTTCGAGCACCAGCAGCAGTTGGCCTTTGGTCACCTGTTCACCGGTGCTGACGCGGACGTCGACGATGGCACCGTCCATCGGTGCCTTGACCGTGCCGCTGCCTGCGTCGGCCTGGCGCCCGGCAACCTGCTGGGTGCGGTTGGTGACGATAAGGCCTGGCAACCACAGCCGAGAGCCCTCCAGGTGATAGGCGATACGCCGGCGAATGCCGTTGAGCACCACGGTGGCGTGACGGCCATCGGTGCTGAGTGGCAGGGGGGCGGCGGTGACGGTGTGGGTTTCGCCGTCGACCTCCAGGCGAAAGGTGCAGGGAACCCGGGCGTTGTTGCGCCATCCCGCGAGGCCGTGGGGATGCTGGTCGGCGCTGTGTTGGTAAAACAGCGCGGCGGCCAGGGCGAGTTGATCACTTGTCGCGGCCGGGCGCGGTATTTCGCTGAAGTGCTCGGCGATAAACCCGGTGCTGAAATCACCCTCGATAAACCCTGGGTGCTTGAGCAGTTCAGCCAACAAGCGCTGATTGGTCGTCACCCCCAGCAACAACGTGTCTTCCACCGCCCGCAGCAGTTTGCGCCGGGCTTCTTCGCGGGTGGCGCCATGGGCGATGAGCTTGCCGAGCATCGGGTCATAGAACGGGCTGATGGTTTCGCCTTCGCACAGCCCATGGTCAACCCGTACGCCCACGGCCGGTTCCCAGCGCAGCACCTCACCGGTTTGCGGCAGGAAGCCCTGGGCCGGGTCCTCAGCATAGAGGCGCACTTCCATGGCGTGGCCGCTCAGGCTCACCTGCGCCTGCTCGAGCGGCAGCGGCTGGCCGGCGGCGATCTGCAGTTGCCAGGCCACCAGGTCGAGGCCGGTGATCAGCTCGGTGACCGGGTGCTCCACTTGCAGGCGGGTGTTCATTTCCAGGAAGTAGAACCGGCCGTTGCGGTCGAGCAGGAATTCCACGGTACCGGCGCCGAGGTAATTCACTGCGCGCCCGGCCTTGAGCGCGGCCTCGCCCATGGCCTGGCGCAGTTCGGGCGTCATCACCGGGCAGGGCGCTTCCTCGATGACTTTTTGATGGCGGCGCTGGATCGAGCAGTCGCGTTCGCCGAGGTAAATCAGGTTGCCGTGGCGGTCGCCGAACAGTTGGATCTCGACGTGGCGCGGCTCGATCAGCGCCTGTTCGAGGATCAGTTCGTCACTGCCGAACGCATGCCTGGCCTCCGAGCGGGCGCTGTGCAGGCTTTCCAGCAGCGCCTCCGGCTGGTGGACCAGACGCATGCCACGGCCACCGCCGCCGGCGCTGGCCTTTATCATCAGCGGGTAGCCGATGCGCTCGGCTTCACGTTGCAGGCAGGTGTCATCCTGGGCGCTGCCCTGGTAGCCGGCGATGCAAGGCACGCCGGCCTCGAGCATGGCGAGTTTGGACCGGCGCTTGCTGCCCATCAATTCGATGGCCTCGGCGCTGGGGCCGATGAAGGTCAGGCCGGCGTCCTGGCACGCGCGGGCGAAACCGGGGTTTTCCGAGAGGAAGCCGTAGCCGGGGTGGATGGCGTCGGCACCGGTCAGTTTGGCTGCATTGAGGATGGCTTCTATGTTCAGGTACGACTGCTGTACCGGGACGGGGCCGATGTGGACGGCTTCGTCGGCCATTTGTATGTGCCGGGCTTGGGCGTCGGCGTCGCTGTAGACGGCGACGGTGCGGTAGCCCAATGCCTGGGCCGTGCGCTGGATGCGGCAGGCGATTTCGCCGCGGTTGGCGATCAGGATTTTTGTGAACTGCGGCATTTTTTGCTCCGTGTGTATATCCGTTATTTAGGTAACGGCCACTTAGGGTTCCGCTCTTACAGCGGGTCACTTTTGGAAGGACCCAAAAGTAACCAAAAGGTCCTCGCCCCAACACTCGGCACCTCGCCTAGGCTCGGTGTGCCCTCACTCCGGCTTTGGAGCGTGGGCCGCCGCGATGGGCCATCCCTGGCCCAGTGCGGCTAACCCGGCGTCCTGCCGGGTTACCCACGCTCCAAAGCCTGCGTTCGGCCAGCGTGTTTGACGGGGCGATCCCACATCAAAAACAAAGCGAGGCGGCCTTAAAGCCGACCTGATCTTTGAAGCGTACGCGGTGTGGCTTCTACTTCCTTAATCGCTGACGAAGTCAGCAATCTTTTGATCTGCTCTGGCTCTTGATCTGCTTTTGATCTTGATCTTAGGCGCCCCGTTAACCACGCTGGCCGAACGCAGGCTTGAATCCGTGGGTAACCCGGCAGGACGCCGGGTTAGCCGTCCTGGGCCAGGGATGGCCCATGACGGCGGCCCACGGATTCAAGCCTGCGTTCGGGCATACCGAGCCTAGGCGAGGTACCGAGTGGTGGGGCAAGAGCCCTTTGGTTACTTTGGGGCTTTTCCAAAGTGACCCGCTGTAAGAGCGGAACCATAGGCAGCCGTTACCGCAGCAACGGATATGTACTCGCTCAAACCCAACGACATGGTCGGCCCGAAGGCCGCCACGGCAGCAAGCGCCCTCGCCACAGACCACAGAAAATTGTGTAGATACCCATGCTCAGCGGGCGTCATTTGCACCACCCAGGCTTGCGCTTCTGCACAAACGCCTGCGTCCCCTCGATCCCTTCCGCGCTGGTCACCGCCTCGGCAAACCACTGCGCCGCCTGGTCCAGCAGCGGCCCCACGGGCTGCTCCACGCTGGCCAGCAACAGCGCCTTGGTACGCGCATTGGCGCCGGGGGCGCAGCGCAGCACCTGCCCCAGCACCTCATCCAGACGCTCCGCCAACGCCTGCGGATCGGTCTCGGTGAAGTGCACCAGCCCCAGCCGTTGAGCTTCCAACCCATCGAACCGCGCCGCCGTCAGCGCCAGTCGCCGCGCCTGGGTCAGGCCGATACGCTTGACCACAAACGGTGCGATCTGTGCCGGCAGCAACCCCAGGCTGGTCTCCGGTAAACCGAACTGCGCCTGGTGATCGGCAATCGCGATGTCACTCACGCAGGCCAGGCCAAACCCGCCGCCCAGCACCGCGCCTTGCAGCACCACGATGACCACTGGCGACACGGCTTCCACCGCTTGCAGCAACGTGCCGAACGCCCGGTTCAGGGCCTGCAATTGATCGCCGGCGCTGACCAGGTCCTTCACATCGGCACCGGCGCAAAAATGCCCGCCTGCGCCGCTGATCACCACGGCGCGCACCTGGCTGTCCAACCCGGCCAGCACCGCGCGCAGTTCGTTGACCATTTCCAGGCTCATGGCATTGCGGCATTCGGGCCGGTTGAGGGTGATGTGCAACACGCCGTTGTGGGGTTCGAGCAGCAGGGTATTCATGGCTTTTTCCCCGGCAGAGTGCCCATCAACTTGCAGATGATGCCCAGCATGATTTCATCGGCGCCGCCGCCAATCGACACCAGGCGCACATCGCGATAGGCACGGGCCACGGGGTTGTCCCACATGAAGCCCATGCCGCCCCAGTATTGCAGGCAACTGTCGCTGACTTCGCGGCCAAGGCGCCCGGCCTTGAGCTTGGCCATGGAGGCCAGGCGGGTCACGTCCTGGCCCTTGATGTACTGCTCGGTGGCCTGGTAGACCAGTGCGCGCAGGCATTCGATTTCGGTGGCCAGTTCGGCCAGGCGAAAGTGAATCACCTGGTTGTCGATCAGCGCCTTGCCGAAGGTCTGGCGCTCCTTGCAGTAGTCGATGGTGCTGTCGATGCAGTACTCCAGGCCCTTGATCATATTGGCCGCGCCAAACAGGCGTTCTTCCTGGAACTGCAGCATCTGCATCATGAACCCCGCGCCCTCGTGGCCGATGCGATTGCGCTGGGGCACGCGCACGCCGTCGAAGAACACCTGGGCGGTTTCGGAGCTGTGCATGCCGAGTTTTTCCAGGGGCGGGCTGACGCTGATCCCTGGGGTGTTCATCGGCACCATGATCAGCGACTTGTTGATATGCGGCTTGTCGTCGGAGGTGTTGGCCAACAGGCAGATAAAGTCGGCGCTGGGCGAGTTGGTGATCCACATTTTGCTGCCGTTGATCACATAGTCGTCGCCGTCCTTGCGCGCATGGGTTTTCAACCCGGCCACGTCGGAGCCGGCGCCGGTTTCCGACACGCCGATGCAACCGACCTGCTCGCCGCTGATGGCCGGGCGCAGGAATTCGTCGCGCAATTCATCGGAACCGAAGCGGGCGAGGGCAGGGGTGCACATATCGGTCTGCACGCCGATGGACATGGGGATGCCGCCGCAGCGGATGGTGCCGAACTCTTCGGCGGCGACGATCGAGTAGCTGTAGTCCAGGCCCATGCCGCCGAATTGTTCCGGTTTGGAGATCCCCAGCAAGCCGAGGTCGCCGGCCTTGCGGAAGATGTCGTGGATGGGGAAGCGCCCGGCCTTTTCCCATGCGTCCACATGAGGGTTGATCTCGCGGTCGACGAAGGCACGGACGGTGCGGCGCAGTTCCTGGTGTTCCTGGGTGAAGATCATTGTTCTTGTTCTCCGGTTAGAAGCGCGCGATGCCGAAGCTGTTGGGCTGCAACTCGCGGACGTCGGCCTCGTGACAGATATCCAGCAGAAAGCCGAGTAAGGTACGGGTATCCCGTGGGTCTATCAGCCCGTCATCCCACAGGTTCGCGCTGCCATAGAGGGCGGTGGACTGGCTGTCGAGTTTTTGCGCGGTGACTTGTTCGAGCATGTCCAGCACCTTGGGATCCGGCACCAGGCCGTCTTTCAACTGCTTGGCCTCGGTGACGATCCGCAGCACCTTGCCCGCCTGGGCACCGCCCATCACCGCCGTGCGGCTGTTGGGCCAGGCGAAGATAAAACGCGGGTCCAGGCCGCGACCGCACATTGCATAGTTGCCGGCGCCGTAGGAGCCACCGACCACCACCGTGAGTTTAGGCACCCGTGCGTTGGCCACCGCCTGGATCATCTTCGCGCCATGCTTGATCACCCCTTGCTGCTCCGCTTCGGTACCCACCATGAAGCCGGTGGTGTTGTGCAGGAACAGCAGCGGTGTGCGGCTCTGGTCACACAGCTGGATAAACTGCGCCGCCTTGCTCGCGCCCTTGGGCGTGATCGGGCCGTTGTTGCCGATCACGCCGACAGCGCGGCCCTGGATGTGCAGATGGCCGCAGACGGTATGGGCGTCGAACGCTGCCTTGAACTCGAGGAACTGCGAACCGTCGGCCAGGCGCGCGAGGATTTCGCGCACGTCGTAGGGCTTTTTCGGGTCAGCGGGGATCAGCCCCAGCAGGTCGTCGATGGGGTACAGCGGCTCGGCGTAAGTGCGTTTGGGCGTCAACGGCAGGCGCTCATCCCAGGGCAACAGGCTGACGATTTCACGCACGATACGCACGCCATCGGCGTCGTTTTCCGCCAGGTATTCGGCGGTGCCGGCGATCTGTGCATGCATTTCGGCGCCGCCCAATTCTTCATCGGTGGCGACTTCACCGGTCGCCGCCTTGAGCAGCGGCGGGCCGGCAAGGAACAGCTTGGCCTTGCCGCGCACCACCACCACGTAATCCGACAGCCCTGGCTGGTACGCGCCCCCCGCCGTGGCCGAGCCGTGCACCACGGTGATCTGCGGCAAGCCCATGGCGGACATGCGCGCCTGGTTGGCAAAGCTGCGCGCGCCTTCGACGAAAATCTCCGCGGCGTAGTTGAGGTTGGCGCCACCGCTTTCGGCGAGGGTCACCACCGGCAGTTTGTTGTCCATGGCGATCTGTTGCAGGCGCAGGGATTTTTTCAGGCCGGAGGGCGAAACGGTGCCGCCCTTGATCGCGCTGTTATTGGCCACCACCAGCATGCGCACGCCGCTGACGTAGCCGATGCCGGCGATCAACCCCCCGCCGGCGGCGCTGCCGTCCTTGTCATCATGCAGCTTGTAGCCGGCCAGGCTCGCCAGTTCCAGGAACGGCGCGCCCGGGTCCAGCAGCAGGTTGAGGCGCTCGCGGGGCAGCAGTTGGCCGCGTTTTTCGAACTTGGGCCTGGCCTCCTCGGCCTTGCCCAGCAGGGTCTGTTCCAACTGGCGCAGGTGTTGGATGCCTTCCAGCATGGCGGCGCGGTTCTGGGCGAACTGCGGGCTGTGGGGATCGATCAGGCTGTCAATCAGCGGCATGGTTTATTGCTCCGCCTTGTGTCGCGGCCGCTGACGATCACGGTGTAGCCCTGGAACAGGCCGGCTTTGAAGATCGAGTCGAAGGCCACGGCAATGCTCCTTTACGTGAGTTGATCGGCAATGTGTTGCGGCACAGCGATGGGGATTTCCAACAGCTGCTGGGCGAAGGCCTTGCCCTGGGGGTCGATGCGCAGGCTGGCGATGCCGCCGCCGCCCAGGGCGTTTTCCAGCAGGAAATTGAGGCTGTGGCTGCCGGGCAAATACCAGCGTTCAACGCGGCCGTGCACGGGGTCGAGCACATGGCCCATCCAGTCGACGAGCACCTCTGGCGTCAGCGCTTCGGCAATCCACGGCAGGTACTCGGGGGCGCGGGCGATGACCCCGATATTGCTGTGGTTGCCCTTGTCGCCGGAGCGCGCCACGGCGAGTTTCACCAGCGCCACGCTGGCGTCGGCGCGGCCCTGGGGTTTGGGCGGATCCATCGCGGCGGTAGGCATGAGGGGGGCGTCGGCGATGGGCAGCGTGCAGACGTGGCGTTGGCCCTGGAAGTCGACTACCACCTCGCAGGCGGCCTTATCGATCAGGAACGAGAACAAGCGGATCAGCGGATACACCGTCGGCCGCCCGCCGACAATCCCGGTCAGCCCCGGCGCCATGCCCGTGGCCGCCTGGGCGATCTCGCGGGCGAACAGCACCAGCGCTTGCTTGCTCGGGTGGCGCACCGCCAGCTTGACCACCACCTCGCGGCAGTCGTGGCGCAGGGCGCGGGGGCCATACGTCGCTTCGCTGCCCAGCAGTTCGATATTCACGTCGGTGTAGGGCGCCCAGCCGCGCTGGCTGAACAGTTCCGAGGTCTTGTTGATGATCGCCTGGCTGACCCGCTCGGCCTTGGCCACCGCGTCTATCCCGGCGATCAGGCAACTGGCGGTGCAGCGAAAGCCTTCCGGGTACGTGGCGCTGACCTTGTACTGGTGCGTTGGCGGCAACCCCTTGGCGCCGTGCAGGCGTACGCAGTTTTTGCCTTGCTGCTGCAACTTCACCTGGCTGAAATCGCAGATCACATCGGGCAGCAGATACGCGTGTGGGTCGCCGATTTCATACAGCAGTTGTTCGGCCACGCTCAGTTCGCTGATCAGGCCACCGCTGCCCTCGACTTTACTGACCCTGAACTGGCCGTCAGCGCTGACCTCGACGATGGGAAAGCCGATGTGTTCGTAGTCGGGCACCTCGCGCCAGTCGGTAAAGTTGCCACCGGTACACTGCGCGCCGCATTCGATGATATGCCCGGCCAACGCGGCCTGGGCCAGGCGGTCGTAGTCCTGCCATGACCAACCGAATTCATGCACCAGCGCCGCGCTGACCACCGCGCTGTCGACCACCCGGCCGGTGATGACGATGTCCGCGCCCAGTTGCAGCGCCTGGGCAATGCCCGGTGCGCCGAGGTAGGCATTGGCCGATACGCACAGGGGCGGCAGCGGCGCGCCGTTGAACATGTCGGTGATGCCTTGCAGGTGCTTGAGCCGGGGTTGCAGGTCATCGCCCAGCAGCACGGCGATTTTCAACGGCACCTGGGCTTTATCGCAGGCAGCTTGCAGGGCGGCGGCGCAGGCTTGGGGGTGGATGCCGCCGGCATTGCTGATCACGCGGATGCCCTGGCGCTGGATCTCGGCCAGCAGCGGTGTGAGCACCTCGACGAAATCCGTGGCGTAGCCGGCCTGGGGATCTTTCATCCGTGCACCGGCGAGGATCGACATCGTGACTTCCGCCAGGTAGTCGAACACCAGGTAGTCCAGCTTGCCGCCGTGCACCAACTGCGCGGCCGCGCTGCAGGTGTCACCCCAGAAGGCGCTGGCGCAGCCGATACGAACCGTCTTGCTCATGAGAAATCCTTCCTCGAATGGCTGGCAACGAGACTACCAAGCAAGCGCTTGGTTTGTAAACTCCGGTCACAAGTTTTGCCCAAGCGCTTGCTTGGGTGACTGGCACGGCCTAAATTGCCGGCCAAGACGTCAGTAGAAGTAGAGGAGAGCAGCATGGATGAGCACAAAGCCCTGCGGGTGATGCGCACCATGGTCGACGGCGGCCAATTGACCGACCCCGACAGTGCCCGGGGCAAGTTGCTGCAAACCGCGGCGCACCTGTTTCGCAACAAGGGCTTTGAACGCACCACCGTGCGCGACCTGGCCAGTGCCGTGGGCATTCAGTCCGGCAGTATCTTTCATCACTTCAAGAGCAAGGACGAGATCCTGCGCGCGGTGATGGAGGAAACCATCCACTACAACACGGCCTTGATGCGTGCCTCGCTCGAGGAGGCGAGCACCGTACGCGAACGTGTGCTGGCGCTGATTCGCTGCGAATTGCAGTCGATCATGGGTGGCAGCGGCGAGGCCATGGCGGTGCTGGTGTATGAATGGCGTTCGCTGTCGACCGACGCCCAGGCCCAGGTGCTGGCGCTGCGCGATGTGTACGAAGACATTTGGCTGCAGGTGTTGGGCGAGGCCAAGGCGGCGGGTTACATCAAGGGCGATGTGTTTATTGCACGACGCTTCCTTACCGGAGCCTTGTCCTGGACCACCACTTGGTTTCGCGCCGAGGGCAACCTGACCCTGGAGCAATTGGCCGAAGAAGCCTTGTTGATGGTTTTGAAGGCCGATTGAGGCGCAAGCTATTAATTTGCCGGTGGAAAGTTGTCTAGCTGGACAAAAACGCCTAGCTTATCGACATCGATGTATTGAACGGTGTGTGCCTTGATGTTATCGCCATGGCGGTTGGCTGCAGGACTTACTTTATGGGTACTCGGCACCGCAGCGTGGTTGCCGGCTTCGGCTGCGCAACTGGTGCGCATCGGCGCGGCGCATTTCCCGCCCTACACCGTGCGCCCGGAGCAAGGCGCCGACACCGGTCTGTTGCCGCAACTGGTGGAGGCCCTGAACGCCTCGCAAACCGACTACCAGTTTGTGCTGGTACCGACCTCCATCCCCCGGCGTTTTCGTGATTTCGAACAAGGCCGTGTCGACATGGCCATCTTCGAAAATCCCGATTGGGGCTGGCAGAAGGTTGCCCACACCAGCATCGACATGGGCCTGGAAGATGCGGAAATCTTCGTCGCCCAGCGTGAGCCCGGTCGAGGCCAGGACTATTTCGCCGACCTTGCCGGGAAACGCCTGGCGGTGTTCAGCGGCTATCACTACGCCTTTGCCAACTTCAACCCCGACCCCAAGTACTTGGCCGAGCACTTCAACGCCACCTTGACCTATTCCCATGACAGCAACCTGCTGATGGTTGCGCGCGGGCGTGCGGACATCGCCTTGGTAACCCGTTCGTACCTGAGTGACTTCATGGTGCGCAATGCGGATATGGCCGGGCAGTTCCTGGTCTCGGAGCGTATCGACCAGGTCTATCACCACTACGCGTTGCTGCGGCCCAAGGCACCGATCACGGGCGAGGCGTTTTCGGCGTTGCTCAAGCGCTTGCGCGACAGCGGCGAGATGCTGAAGATTTTCGAGCCGTACCGCATCGATGTGATGGCGGTACCCTGAGGTCACACCCGCCGTGCAAACGTATCGCTATGGTTGCCGGACACCTTGCGGCAGTGCACCAGCGCATCGCGAATCATGAAGTTCACCAACGTCGGTGAAACCCCGAGTTCCTTGGCAATGTCCTTTTGCGGCACACCGTGCAGGCGGTACATCTCGAACGCATAGCGGGTGCGCTGGGGCAACTCCGTCAGGGCGTCGGCGATGTTTTCCAGGGTGTTGAAATTGATGTGGGAGGTTTCCGGTGAAGCGCCGTGAATGACCACATTCAAGCCTTCCTCTTCCGTCCCGGAATATTTGAGTTCCAGGGCCTGCTTGCGGTAGTGATCGATCGCCAGGTTGCGCACGATCTGGAACAGATAACTCAGTTGGGCCTTGAACGATGACGTGATCGTCGGCGCCGATTGCAGGCGGAAGTAGGCGTCCTGCACTACATCTTCGGCACGGGAGCGGCACCCGGTAATACGTGCCGCAATCTTCACCAGAATCAGTCGATTGTCGACAAATGCCTGGAGAAGCGGTGAGTCGCACCTGCCTGTGGATACTTGTTCCGTCATGGAAATCACCTTGTCGCAAAAGAGGTTAGGGGAGGGCGTCCTTGCTGAGGCCTCCTACACATCGGGCAACAAATTATGCTGAATGATAATGATTGTCAAATGAGAAGGCGAACTAATCTTATGCTTTCTTGTTAGGTGTGAACCACGTCTCGCAGGTACCCGGCGACTAATTATTTGCCGGTGCCGTCCGTTCTTCTGGGTGACAGGGCCGTTAGTAAAGCGGCCAAGGATCAGCACCCGCAGGAGGACGACATGGGTTTTTATCGTGCACACAGCGTGTTTCAGTTTGGAGTCGTCGCGGGATGACTACGCCGACTCGACTGCGCCTGTTCTGCCTGCCCTATTCGGGCGCCAGCGCCATGGTTTACGCGCGTTGGCGCCGCACGTTGCCGGAGTGGTTGCAGGTGTGCCCGCTGGAATTGCCTGGGCGGGGCATGCGCATGGATGAGCCCCTGCAGCGCGATATCAAGGCCTTGGCGGCGCAGCTCGCGGAGGAAATCAGTCGCGACTTGAGCGGCCCTTATGCGTTGTTCGGGCATAGCCTCGGCGGCCTGCTGGCCTTTGAGTTGGCCCACGCGTTAAACGCACGGAATGTCCCTGCGCCGCTGGCGCTGTTCGCCTCCGGCACGGCCGGCCCGGCCCGCCGCGATGTCAGCGAATACGCCATCGAAAAGACCGACGCGCAACTGATCGCCCGCCTGCGCGAACTGCAAGGCACTGCCGAAGAAGCCCTGGCCAATCCCGAGTTGATGCAGTTGATGCTGCCGATCCTGCGCGCCGATTTCCTGCTGTGCGGCAGCTTCACCTACGGCGAGCGCAAGCCGCTGGACCTGCCGATCCATGTGTTCGGCGGCAAGCAGGACAGCGTGCGCGCCGACCAGTTGCTCGACTGGCAGCTCGATGCCGCCAGCGGTTTTTCCCTGGATATGTTCGACGGCCACCACTTTTTCCTTATCCAGCACGAAAGCGCCGTATTGCGCTGCGTGCGGCGCTATGCCGACGAACACCTGGCCCGCTGGCGCAATGGCGCGGCGCGGCAAATGGCCGCCGGCTGATCGCTCTCCCATTCCCGAATTTCCCGTAAGCCGATTTCAGGCAGGAACCCCATGATGGACGCCTTCGAACTTCCCCGCACCCTGGTCGAGTCCCTTCAACGTCGCGCCGCCCAGGCCCCGGACCAGGTCGCCCTGCGCTTCCTCGCCGAGTCGGCCGAGCACAACGTGGTACTCAGTTACCGTGACCTGGACCAACGCGCCCGCACCATCGCCGCCGCCCTCCAGGCCAATGCGGCACAGGGCGACCGTGCGGTGCTGCTGTTCCCCAGTGGCCCGGACTACGTCGCGGCGTTCTTCGGCTGCCTGTACGCCGGGGTGATCGCGGTGCCGGCCTACCCGCCGGAGTCCACCCGCCGTCATCACCAGGAGCGTTTGCTGTCGATTATCGGTGACGCCGAACCGCGTCTGCTGCTGACCATCGCCAGCCTGGCCGATGGCCTCGCGCAGATCGAAAACGCGCCGCCGGTGCTGAGTGTCGACACCCTCGACGCACAGATCGCCAGCGCCTGGAGCGCCCCCGACCTGCAACCCGACGACATCGCCTTCCTGCAATACACCTCAGGCTCCACCGCGTTGCCCAAGGGCGTGCAAGTCAGCCACGGCAACCTGGTAGCCAACGAAGTGCTGATCCGGCGCGGCTTTGGCATCGACCTGAACCCTGACGACGTGATCGTCAGCTGGCTGCCGCTGTACCACGACATGGGCCTGATCGGCGGCCTGCTGCAACCGATTTTCAGCGGCGTGCCGTGCGTGTTGATGTCGCCGGCCTATTTCCTCGGCCGGCCATTGCGCTGGCTTGAAGCGATCAGCGAATACCGCGGCACCATCAGCGGCGGGCCGGATTTCGCCTACCGCCTGTGCAGCGAGCGGGTCAGTGAGTCGGCCCTGGAGCGCCTGGACTTGAGCAACTGGCGCGTGGCCTATTCCGGCTCCGAGCCCATCCGCCTCGACACCCTCGAGCGCTTCGCCGAGAAGTTCGCCGCCTGCGGGTTCACCTCGGATAGTTTCTTCGCCTCCTACGGTCTGGCCGAAGCCACCCTGTTTGTCGCCGGCGGCCGGCGTGGCCATGGCATCCCGGCGCTGCGCATTGACGAGCAGGCCCTGGCCGCCAACCGCGCCGAGCCGGGGCAGGGCAGTGCGATCATGAGTTGCGGCACCAGCCAGCCTGAACACGCGGTGCTGATCGCCGACCCGCACACACTGAGCGAGCTGGCCGACAACTGCGTCGGCGAACTCTGGGCCAGCGGCCCGAGCATCGCCCACGGCTACTGGCGCAACCCGGAGGCCAGTGCCAAGACCTTCGTGCAGCATGCCGGCCGTACCTGGCTGCGCACCGGTGACCTGGGCTTTATCCGCGAGGGCGAGGTGTACATCACCGGTCGCCTGAAAGACCTGCTGATCGTGCGCGGCCATAACCTGTACCCCCAGGACATCGAACAGACCATCGAGCGCGAAGTGGAAGTGGTGCGCAAGGGCCGGGTCGCGGCGTTTGCGGTGAATGACAAAGGCCTGGAAGGCATCGGCATCGCCGCGGAAATCAGCCGCAGCGTGCAGAAGATCCTGCCGCCTGAAGCGCTGATCAAAGCCATCCGCCAAGCCGTGGCCGAGGCCTATCAAGAGGCGCCGTGCGTGGTGGTGTTGCTTAACCCCGGCGGCTTGCCCAAGACCTCCAGTGGCAAGGTGCAGCGTGCGGCGTGCGCGCTTCGGCAGGCCGACGGCAGCCTCGACTGCTACGCACAGTTCCCCGATCTGCACGCCCAGGCGAGCGCTGTTGCACTGGAATCCGAACTGCAAAGCCGGATCGCCGCGATCTGGTGCGAGCAGCTGCAGGTCGCTACGGTGGCGGCCGACGACCACTTCTTCCTGCTCGGCGGCAACTCCATTACCGCCACCCAAGTGGTCGCGCGCCTGCGGGAAACCCTCGGCCTGGAGTTGAACCTGCGCCTGCTGTTCGAGGCGCCGACGCTGTCCGGGTTCGCCGCCGGCGTGGCGCAATTGCAACAGGACGGTGGCATTGCCCAAGGTGCGATCCGCCCGTTGTCGCGCCAGGACGAACTGCCCCAATCCCTGGCCCAGAACCGCCTGTGGATCACCTGGCAACTGGACCCGCAAAGCAGCGCCTACACCATCCCCGGCGCCCTGCGTCTGCGTGGCGAGTTGGATGAAGACGCGCTGCGCTCAAGCTTCCAGCACCTGATCCGGCGCCACGAAGCCTTGCGCACCCGCTTCTATGAGCGCGATGGCCAGGGCTTCCAGCGTGTGGACGCCAATAGCGATTTTGACCTGCAGGTTATCGATCTCAGCGACTTGCCCGTCGCCGAGCGTGAGGCTCGCGCGCAACAGATCCGTGAGGACGAAGCCCGCACCCTGTTCGACCTGGAACAAGGCCCGCTGCTGTGGGTGACCCTGGTGCGCCTGGACGAGGACGATCACCAGTTGCTGGTGACCCTGCACCACATCATCGCCGATGGCTGGTCGTTGAATATACTCATCGACGAGTTCTCGCGCCTGTACGCCGCCGCAAGCCAGGGCCAGGCCCTGGCGTTGCCGCCACTGGCCTTGCAGTACGCCGACTACGGCAGCTGGCAGCGCCAATGGCTGGCCGACGGTGAAGGCCAGCGCCAACTGGCGTACTGGAAAGCGCAACTGGGGGACGAGCACCCGACCCTGAGCCTGGCCACCGACCACCCGCGTGCGGCCCAGCAACGCCACAGTGCGTCGCGCCATAGTGTGCGCCTGAGTGTCAGCCTCAGCGAAGCGATTCGCCAGACCGCCCAGGCCCACGAATCCACGCCGTTCATGCTGTTGCTGGCGGCGTTCCAGACCTTGCTCTACCGCTACAGCGGCCAGCGCGATATCCGCATCGGCGTGCCCAACGCCAACCGCCCGCGCCAGGAAACCCAAGGCCTGATCGGCTTCTTTATCAACACCCTGGTGCTGCGTGCCGAGCTGGACGGGCGCCTGCCTTTCACTGAGCTGCTGGCCGCCACCCGCCAGACTGCACTGGGCGCCCAGGCCCATCAGGACCTGCCGTTCGAGCAACTGTTGGAAGCCTTCCCGCAAGCCCGCGAACAGGGCCTGTTCCAGGTCATGTTCAACCACCAGCAACGTGACCTCAGCGCCTTGCGCCGCCTGCCGGGCATGCTCGCCGACGAGCTGCCCTGGCACAGCCGCGAAGCCAAGTTCGACCTGCAACTGCACAGCGAAGAAGACCGCAACGGGCGCCTGAGCCTGTCCTTCGACTACGCCGACGAACTGTTCGACAGCGCGACCATCCAGCGCCTGGCCGCGCACTTCATCCACCTGCTGCAGGCCGTGTGCGAACAACCGCAACAGGCCATCGGTGACCTCCAGCTGATGCCGCAGGACGAACAGCAAGCGTGGAGCCAGGCGCCATGCGCACCGGCTCAACAATGGTTGCCCGAACTGCTCAACCAACACACCTCGGACAACACCGCACTGGTCTGGCAGGACGGCAGCCTGACCTTCGCCCAACTGCACACCCAGGCCAACCGCCTGGCCCATTACCTGCGTGACAAAGGCGTCGGCCCGGACGTGTGCGTAGCCATCGCCGCCGAACGTTCGCCGCAACTGCTGGTGGGCCTGCTGGCGATCATCAAGGCCGGTGGTGCCTATGTGCCGCTGGACCCGGATTACCCCGCCGAGCGCTTGGCCTACATGCTCAAGGACAGCGGCGTGCACCTGCTGTTGACCCAGACCGCATTGCTGGACCGCGTGCCGAGTGCCGAAGGCGTGTGCGTGATTGCCATGGACAGCCTGCACCTCGACAGCTGGCCGACCCAACCGCCCGGCCTGCACCTCGATGGCGACAACCTCGCCTATGTGATCTACACCTCCGGCTCCACCGGCCAGCCCAAGGGCGTCGGTAATACCCATGCGGCCCTGGCCGAGCGCTTGCAGTGGATGCAGGCCACCTATCAACTCAATGACAGCGACGTGCTGATGCAAAAGGCACCGATCAGTTTCGACGTGTCGGTGTGGGAATGCTTCTGGCCGCTGATCACCGGCTGCCGCCTGGTGCTGGCCGGCCCCGGCGAGCACCGCGATCCGCACCGCATCGCGCAGTTGGTGCAGGCGTACGGCGTGACCACGCTGCACTTCGTCCCGCCGCTGTTGCAGCTGTTTATCGACGAACCGTTGGTGCCCGAGTGCACCAGCCTGCGTCGCCTGTTCTCCGGTGGCGAAGCCTTGCCCGCCGAGTTGCGCAATCGCGTATTGACGCAGTTGCCGGCGGTGCAATTGCACAACCGTTATGGCCCGACCGAGACGGCGATCAACGTCACCCACTGGCATTGCACTGCTGACGATGGCGAGCGTTCGCCGATTGGCCGACCACTGGGCAATGTGATCTGCCGCGTGCTGGACGAGCAGCTCAACCCCTTGCCGGCCGGTGTGCCGGGTGAACTGTGCATCGGTGGCATCGGCCTGGCCCGTGGCTACCTTGGGCGTGCCGGTTTGACCGCCGAGCGCTTTGTCGCCGACCCGCTGGGCGAGGCGGGCGCACGCCTGTATCGCAGCGGTGACCGTGCACGCTGGAGTGCGGATGGCGTGCTCGAATACCTCGGCCGTCTCGATCAGCAGGTCAAGCTGCGCGGCTTCCGGGTGGAACCGGAAGAAATCGAAGCGCGCCTGCTGGCCCTGGACGGTGTCGCCCAGGCCGTGGTGCTGGTGCGCGATGCACAGTTGATCGGTTACTACACCGCCCATGCCGCCCTCGACGAACAGGACGTCAAAGCCGCCCTGGCCACCGAGTTGCCGGAGTACATGGTGCCCGCGCAACTGATGCGCCTGGACGCGATGCCCCTGAGCCCCAGCGGCAAGCTCGACCGTCGCGCATTGCCGGCGCCGGTGTGGCAAACCCGCGAACACATCGAGCCCGAAACACCGTTGCAGCAGCAGATTGCAGCGATCTGGCGCGAAGTGCTCGGCTTGGCAACAATCGGCCTGCGCGATGACTTTTTCGCCCTCGGCGGCCACTCGCTGCTGGCCACACAAATCATCTCCCGCACCCGCCAGGCCTGCGACGTCGAGTTGCCGTTGCGCACCTTGTTCGAGGCCAGCGAGCTGGGGGCTTTTGCCGAGCAAGTCGGCCTGATCCAGGCCAGCGGCCAACGCAACCAGCAAACCGCAATCGCCACCGTCGACCGCAGCCTGCCGGTGCCGTTGTCGTATTCCCAGCAGCGCATGTGGTTCCTCTGGCAGATGGAACCGGACAGCCCGGCCTACAACGTCGGCGGCATGGCACGCCTGCGTGGCGTGCTGGATGTGGGGCGTTTCGAGGCGGCGTTGCAGGCCTTGGTCATGCGCCACGAAACCCTGCGCACCACCTTCCCGAGTGTCGACGGCGTGGCCTATCAAAAGGTGTCGGCGCAGACCGGCCTGCGCATGGACTGGCAGGATATGTCGGCGTTGAACGAAGGCGAGCGCGAGCAGCGTTTGCAGCGACTGGCCGACCACGAGGCCCACACTCCGTTCAACCTGGAAACCGGGCCGCTGCTGCGCGCGTGCCTGGTCAAGGCCGGTGAGCGGGAGCACTACCTGGTGCTGACCCTGCACCATATCGTCACCGAAGGCTGGGCCATGGACATCTTTGCCCGTGAACTCAGCGCGCTGTACGAAGCCTTTATCGATGAGCGCCTGTCACCGCTGGCGCCGTTGCCGGTGCAGTACCTGGACTACAGCGTGTGGCAACGCCAGTGGCTGGAGTCCGGCGAACGCCAACGCCAATTGGACTACTGGACCGCGCAACTGGGCAATGAACACCCACTGCTCGAATTGCCCGGCGACCGCCCACGGCCACCGGTGCAAAGTCACCGGGGCGAGTTGTACCGCTTCGACCTCAGCGACGATCTCGCCGCCCGTGTGCGTGCCTTCAACGCCGAACGTGGCTTGACCCTGTTCATGACCATGACCGCCACCCTGGCCGTGCTGCTCTACCGCTACAGCGGCCAGACCGACCTGCGTATCGGCGCGCCGGTGGCCAACCGCATTCGCCCGGAAAGCGAAGGGCTGATCGGGGCGTTCCTCAACACCCAGGTGCTGCGTTGCCAGCTCACGGGGCAGATGAGTGTTGCCGAGCTGTTCGAGCAGGTCCGTCACACCGTGATCGAAGGCCAATCCCATCAGGACCTGCCGTTCGACCACCTGGTGGAAGCCCTGCAACCGCCGCGCAGCGCGGCGTACAACCCGTTGTTCCAGGTGATGTGCAACGTGCAGCGCTGGGAATTCCAGCAGAGCCGCCAACTGGCCGGCATGACCGTCGAATACCTGGCCAACGATGCCCGCGCGACCAAGTTCGACCTCAACCTGGAAGTCACCGACCTCGACCACCGCCTGGGTTGCTGCCTGACCTACAGCACTGATTTGTTCGATGAACCGCGCATCGCGCGCATGGCCGAGCATTGGCGCAACCTGCTTGAAGCGTTGATCGCCAACCCGCAACAACGCCTCAGCGAACTGCCGTTGCTGAGCGCCACCGAGCAACGCGCGTTGCAGGACAGCCTGGGCGTGGAGGCGGGCGAGCATCGCCTCGACCAGTGTCTCCAGCAACTGTTCAGCCAGCAGGCGCTCAAGCGTGGCAATGCTCCGGCGCTGATCTTTGCCGGTGTGACCCTCACCTACGCCGAACTCGACGCCCGCGCCAACCGCTTGGCCTGGATGCTGCGCGAGCGCGGCGTCGGCCCGCAGGTGCGGGTCGGCCTGGCACTGCCGCGCTCGCTGGAAATGGTCATCGGCCTGCTGGCGATCCTCAAGGCCGGTGGCGCCTATGTGCCGCTGGACCCGGAATACCCGCTGGACCGCCTGCACTACATGATCGAAGACAGCGGCATCGGCCTGTTGCTCAGCGATGCGGCGATGTTCGACGCCCTCGGCGAGTTGCCGGCGAGCGTGGCCTGCTGGTGCCTGGAAGATGACTTGCCGGTGCTGGCCAATTACCCGGCCGGCGAGCTGCCGTTTATCAGTTTGCCGCAACATCAGGCCTACCTGATCTACACCTCCGGCTCCACCGGTAAACCCAAGGGCGTGGTGGTGTCCCATGGTGAAATCGCCATGCATTGCCAGGCCGTGATCGAGCGCTTCGGCATGCGCCCGGACGATTGCGAGCTGCATTTCTATTCGATCAACTTCGACGCCGCCACCGAGCGTCTGCTGGTGCCGCTGCTCAGCGGTGCGCAGGTGGTCCTGCGCGCCCAGGGCCAGTGGGATGCCGAAGAAATCTGCGGGCTGATCCGTACCCATCGCATCAACATCCTCGGTTTTACCCCGAGCTACGGCAGCCAGTTGGCGCAGTGGCTGGCGACCCAGCACCAGACCTTGCCGGTGCGCATGTGCATCACCGGCGGCGAAGCGCTGACCGGCGAACACCTGCAGCGTATCCGTGCGGCGTTCCAGCCCGAGGTGTTTTTCAATGCCTATGGGCCCACCGAAACCGTGGTGATGCCCCTGGCCAGCCTGGCGCCCCGGCAACTGGAAGAGGGCGCCGCCAGCGTGGCGATTGGCAGCATCGTCGGCGACCGCGTGGCCTATATTCTCGACGCCGACCTGGCCTTGGTGCCGCAAGGCGCGACCGGCGAGTTGTATGTGGGCGGCGCCGGTCTGGCCCAGGGTTACCACGAACGTCCGGGGATGACGGCCGAGCGGTTTGTCGCCGACCCGTTTGCCCGCCAGGGCGGTCGCCTGTATCGCACCGGCGACCTGGTGCGCCAGCGCGCCGATGGCCTGGTGGAGTACCTGGGGCGTATCGATCACCAGGTGAAGATTCGCGGTTTCCGGATCGAACTGGGCGAGATCGAAACCCGCCTGCTGGAGCACGCAGCCGTGCGCGAAGCGGTGGTGCTGGCGCTGGATTCGCCGAGTGGCAAGCAACTGGTGGCGTACCTGGTCAGCGACGCCGACCACGGCACTTTGCGTGAGGCGCTCAAGGCTCATCTCAAGGCGCAACTGCCGGACTACATGGTGCCCGCGCACCTGATCGTACTCGACAGCATGCCGCTGACCGCCAACGGCAAGCTCGACCGCCGTGCCCTGCCGCAACCCGATCCCGAGGCCAATCGCCAACACTACGTGGCGCCGCGCAATGAACTGGAAAGCACCTTGGCGGCGATCTGGTGCGCGGTGTTGAACGTGCAGCAGGTCGGCCTCGACGATAACTTCTTTGAACTGGGCGGCGATTCGATCCTGTCGATCCAGGTGGTCAGCCGCGCGCGGCAGGCGGGGATTCACTTCAGCCCGCGTGACCTGTTCCAGCACCAGACCGTGCAAACCCTGGCCGGGGTGGCCACGCGCTCCGAGCAGGTCAGCGCCGAGCAAGGCGTGCTCACCGGCGCTTCGGGCCTTACACCGATCCAGCACTGGTTCTTCGACACCGATATTCCCGCGCGCCAGCACTGGAACCAGGCGCTGGTGCTCAAGCCGCTGCAACTGCTCGAGCCTCATCGCCTGGAGCAAGCGTTGCTGGCGGTACTCGAACACCACGACGCCCTGCGCCTGAGCTTCACCCGGCGCGATGCGCAATGGCATGCCGAACACTTGGCCGTACCCAAAGGCGGCGTGCTGATGCAGGCGCAAGTGCGCGACATGCAACAGTGCACCGCACTGTTCACCGACACCCAGCGCAGCCTCGACCTGCAACACGGCCCGCTGGTGCGTGCCTTGCTGGTGGATGGCCCCCAAGGCCAGCAACGCTTGCTGATCGCGATCCATCACCTGGTGGTGGACGGTGTGTCGTGGCGCGTGCTGCTCGAAGACCTGCAAAACGTTTACCGCCAGCTCAGCGATGGCCAGTCCGTCAGCCTGCCGGCCAAGACCAGCGCCCTGCGCGATTGGGCCGCGCGCTTGCAGGCGTATGCCGGCAGCGAATCCCTGCGTGAAGAGCTGAGCCTGTGGCAGGACCGGTTGGCCGGCCCTGACGCGGCATTGCCCGTGGCCCGTCCGCACGGTTCGCTGCGCAACCGTGATGCCGATACCGTCAGCGTGCGCCTGGATGCCGAACACACCCGCCAGTTGCTGCAACAAGCGCCGAGCGCCTACCGCACCCAGGTCAACGACCTGCTGCTGACCGCCCTGGCCCGTGTGCTGTGCCGCTGGAGCGGGCATGATTCGGCGCTGATCCAACTCGAAGGCCATGGTCGCGAAAACCTGTTCGACGACATCGACCTGACCCGCAGCGTCGGCTGGTTCACCAGCGCTTACCCGCTGCGCCTGACCCCGCAAACCGGGCAGGGCGACTCGATCAAGGCGATCAAGGAACAGCTGCGTGCGGTGCCCCATAAAGGGTTGGGCTATGGCGTGCTGCGTTACCTCGCCGATGACCTGTGCAAACAGAGCATGGCCGCCTTGCCGAGCGCGCAGATCACCTTTAACTACCTAGGCCAGTTCGACCAAAGCTTCGGCGCCGATGCACTGTTCCACCCACTGGACGAATCGGCGGGCCTGGCCCATGACCCGGATGCGCCGCTGCCCAACGAACTGAGTGTGGACAGCCAGGTGTACGGCGGCGAACTGGTGCTGCGCTGGACCTTCAGCCGCGAACGCCACGACCCACAGACCATCCAGGACCTGGCGCAGGCCTACCTGGCCGAACTGCAAGCGTTGGTCGCCCATTGCCTGGAGGACAACGCAGGCGGCCTCACGCCGTCCGACTTCCCCCTGGCGCACTTGAGCCAGTCGCAACTCGACAGCTTGCCGGTACCGGCCAGCGCCATCGAAGACGTGTACCCGCTGACCCCGATGCAAGAGGGCCTGCTGCTGCACACCCTGCTCGAGCCGGGCACCGGCCTCTACTACATGCAGGACCGCTACCGCATCAACAGCGCTCTGGACCCCGAGCGTTTCGCCCAAGCCTGGCAAGCGGTGATCGCCCGCCACGAAGCCTTGCGCGCCTCGTTCTGCTGGAATGTCGGCGAAGACATGCTGCAAGTGATCCACAAGCCGGGCAGCACGCCGATCGAGTACCTGGATTGGAGTGCCGACCAGGAAAGTGAACAGGAACCGCGCCTGCAAGCGCTGCTCAAGGCCGAGCGCGAAGCCGGTTTCGATCTGCTCAACCAGGCGCCGTTCCACCTGCGCCTGATCCGTGTCGGTGAAGCGCGCTACTGGTTCATGATGAGCAACCACCACATCCTGATCGATGCCTGGTGCCGTTCGCTGCTGATGAATGACTTCTTCGATATCTACATGGCCCTCGGCGAAGGCCGCGAGGCGCAGTTGGCCACGCCGCCGCGCTACCGCGACTACATCGCCTGGCTGCAACGCCAGAACCTGGCCGAAGCACGCCAGTGGTGGCAGCAGAACCTGCAAGGTTTCGAGCGCACCACGCCGATCCCCAGCGACCGGCCGTTCCTGCGCGAACATGCCGGCCACAGTGGCGGCATGGTGGTGGGTGACTGCTACACCCGCCTCGACCTCCGTGACGGTGCGCAACTGCGCGAACTGGCCCAGGCCCATCAACTCACCGTCAACACCTTCGCCCAGGCGGCCTGGGCCTTGGTGCTGCGACGCTTGAGCGGCGAGCGTGACGTGCTGTTCGGCGTCACCGTGGCCGGGCGCCCGGTGGAAATGCCCGAGATGCAACGCACCGTCGGCCTGTTTATCAACAGCATCGCGCTGCGGGTGAAGCTGCCCGAGGACGATCAGCGTTGCAGCGTACGCCAGTGGTTGAACGCGTTGCTCGACAGCAATATGCAACTGCGCGAGTACGAATACCTGCCGCTGGTGACGATCCAGGAACACAGCGAACTGCCCAAGGGCCAGCCGCTGTTCGACAGCCTGTTCGTGTTCGAAAACGCCCCGGTGGAAGTCTCGGTGCTGGACCGCGCCGACAGCCTGAATGCCACCTCGGACTCCGGCCGCACCCACACCAATTTCCCGCTGACCGCCGTGTGCTACCCGGGGGATGACCTCGGCCTGCACCTGTCCTACGACCAGCGTTACTTCGACGAAACCACCGTGCAAGGCATGCTCGGCGAGTTCAAGCGCCTGCTGCTGGCGCTGGTGCAGGGCTTCCATGGCGACATGGCCGACCTGCCACTGATGGGCGAACAGGAACGCGCGTTCCTGTTGGACGGCTGCAACCAGAGCGAACACGCCTACCCGCTGGAACGCAGCTATATCGAGCTGTTCGAAGCCCAGGTGAGCGCGCATCCGCAGCGCATCGCGGCCCGTTGCCTGGACCGGCAATGGACCTATGACGAACTGAACCGGCGCAGTAACGGCCTGGGTCATGCACTGATTGCGGCGGGTGTCGGCCTGGACCAACCGGTGGCGTTGTTGGCCGAGCGCAGCCTTGACCTGCTGGGCATGATCATCGGCAGCTTCAAGGCCGGTGCCGGTTACCTGCCGTTGGACCCGGGCCTGCCGAGCCAGCGCCTGAGCCGCATCATCGACCTGAGTCGCACACCGTTGCTGGTCTGCACCGAAGCGTGCCGCGAGCAGGCCATCGAGCTGCTGGACGGCGTCGACTGCCAGTTGCTGGTGTGGGAGGACGTGCCTGCCCGTGGGGAAAATCCTGGCATCTACAGCGGCCCGGATAACCTTGCCTACGTGATCTACACCTCGGGCTCCACCGGCTTGCCCAAAGGCGTGATGGTCGAACAGCGCGGCATGCTCAATAACCAATTGAGCAAGGTGCCGTATATGGACCTGACGCCAGCGGATGTGATCGCCCAGACCGCCTCGCAAAGCTTCGATATTTCCGTATGGCAATTCCTCGCCGCGCCGCTGTTCGGTGCACGGGTGGATATCGTGCCGAACAGCATCGCCCACGATCCGCAGGGCTTGCTGGCCCATGTGCAGGCACACGGCGTCACCGTGTTGGAAAGCGTGCCGTCGCTGATCCAGGGCATGCTTGCCCAGGATCGCATCAGCCTGGACGGTTTGCGCTGGATGCTGCCGACCGGTGAAGCGATGCCGCCGGAGCTGGCGCACCAGTGGTTGTTGCGTTACCCGGACATCGGCCTGGTCAACGCCTACGGCCCGGCGGAATGTTCGGACGATGTGGCGTTCTTCCGCGTCGACCTGGCGTCCACCCGTGGCACTTACCTGCCGATTGGTACGCCGACGGACAATAACCGTTTGTACGTGGTGGATGGTGCGCTGGAATTGGTGCCCCAAGGGGCGGTCGGTGAGCTGTGCGTGGCCGGCACCGGGGTGGGCCGCGGGTATGTCAGCGATCCGCTGCGCACCGCCCAGGTGTTTGTGCCGAACCCGTTCGGCGCACCGGGCGAGCGCCTGTACCGCACCGGCGACCTGGCACGGCGGCGCAGCGATGGCGTGCTGGAGTACGTCGGGCGTATCGACCATCAGGTGAAGATTCGCGGTTACCGCATCGAGCTGGGTGAAATCGAAGCGCGCCTGCACGAACAACCGCTAGTGCGCGATGCGGCAGTGGGCGTGCAGGAAGGCGTCAACGGCAAGCATCTGGTGGGTTACCTGGTGGCCGCCGATGAGAGGCTGAATCCGGGCGAACGCCTGGACCGTATCAAGCAACGCCTGCGCGCTGAACTGCCGGAGTACATGGTGCCGCTGCACTGGCTATGGCTCGAGCGCCTGCCGCTCAACGCCAACGGCAAACTCGACCGCAAGGCCCTGCCGGAACTGGAGATCGGCCAGTTGCACAGCCAGGACTACCTGGCGCCACGCAACGAACTGGAAAACACCTTGGCCGCGATCTGGGCCGAGGTGCTCAAAGTCGAACGGGTAGGGGTACAGGACAACTTCTTCGAACTGGGCGGCCACTCGTTGCTGGCCACGCAGATTGCCTCGCGCGTGCAGAAAACCCTGCAACGGGACGTGCCGCTGCGGGCGATGTTCGAATGCAGCACGGTGGCGGAGTTGGCCGAGTACATCGAGGGGCTGGCGGCCAATGAGATCAGTGCGGAGAAGGTGGATCGGTTGAGTGATTTGATGGCGGAGTTGGAGGGGCTCTGATCTTCGCTGTCTTTGGGCGCCTCATCGGGGAAAGTCCCGACGGCGCCTATTTTGGCTCGAGTATCTTCACCCATTTCCCCGGCCACGGCGCGCCTTGCTATTGCGCCAGGCCGCCCTTTCGTTCAGATGAAAATGCAGCGCAGGCATTGTTCCAAGACAAGGCCTGCTGAATAACCATTGATCGGAAATTCACTTGTTTTGCGAAAATACTGTCGATTCTGACAGTAGGCAAACATTGTACGAGCGAGCTCACTGAAGGGCGTTCGCAGCTGGATCAGGCTGCTGAAAATTTCCCCCTTTGGATACGGAGTTCTTATGAGGAAAAAATATACACCAGCGTCTGGAGCTTGCTCTGCACCCGATGCCGTGGAGGTCGCCGCGCCGCTGGTTTCCAGTGAGGAAAACGGTACGGTTTCTCCCCCCCGAATGAGAGGGTCATACCTGACGGTCGATTCAGTCATGGATGCCTCACCTATCACCTTCAAATTCCGCGCGAAAAATACGCTTACCGAGGAAATTGAGGAGGGGCTGGTTTTTGAGGATGTTGTGGATTCAAGCGGTGAATCGGGAGCCAGGCAAACGCCGATTCCTTTGAAGTATCTGACCAAGACCATGGGGTTCACACTGGTCGTATGGTACGAGGGAACAGTAAACGGAACGACCGCTGTTTCACTGCCCAAGGACGTGGGCATAAATTTCTACTCATACGAGCAAGGTAAAGCGCTTGCACCTCGATTACTCCATGAAAAAATCTACCAGAACACGCCAACCTACGACATGCACGATCACGAAGGGGACGAGCTCGTTAAGATCCCGCTCCCGGATCTTGCCCAGGAAGGAGATAAGATTTACTGCACTGTGGTGATCGAGCAATTCAGTGGGAAGCCAGCGTTCTACACTGTGGCGTACGACTACGTGTTGACGGCTGATGACATAACTTTCGGCGAAAACCTATCTTTTTCCATTGCCCGTGGCTGGCTGGCACGACAAAAACCACGCTATGAATCGATCACTTGCCAGGCGGCCTGGATCACGAGTGGCTTGCCGGCCCAACCGCCGGCTGAAGTTGAAAATCCAGATGAAGAGACTCGTCTTCCAAGGAATGCGCTTGAAATCCAATATCGTCGCACTGCTAATTTCATTGGAGATCAAGGCCTGGAAAACCTGTCACCTCCGCACCTGCTCCAGTCTGTGTCGTACAACGATACGTGGTGCCTCAATCCTGAACTCACCAAGGAGGGAGGTGATGTAGATGCTCCCGGCTTGGACACTTATGCAGGCGACCAGATTTGTTTTTATGTCAGCGGAACCGGTTACGCAAGGAAATCACTTGGCTGTGTGAGCATTGGACGCGACGGAGAACGGCCTTCCGTCAAACTGCCAGCTTGTGTGGTTGCGTGTTTTTTCAACAATTCGATGACGCTGACCTACACCGTTCAATTTCCCAATAATAATGCACCACAGGAATCCCCTGCACAGGTAGTCAGCGTTTCGGTGCCGGAGTTCACTTGCCCGGGTATTGAAGAGGTTACTGCCGGAAAACTGGACCTCAATACCTTTCCAGGGAACGCGAATACGACAGTGTCGGTCTGGGCCTATGCCGAGTGCTCGAATACTTGTTGGATGTGGATCACTGGCAAGCGTGAGGACGGTAGCAATCACCGGCTCGATATGTTGGTGGGGGCCCCGGTTACGGATGAGTGGAAGAGACAGGGCGTCCGTACCTCTATTTCCAGGCAAGGGCTACAACTCTTGGCTGACTGCAGCGACTTTGAACTGCACTTTGCAGTTAGTTTTTGCGATGCCAGCAACTTCGCGCGTGCTTATGAGTTTCCTACTCAGACTTTCAACATCGAGCAGGAACCGCAGGAGCTGGTTGCCCCCATAGTCACCGAAGCAGTAGATTCCAACCTGACCGCCTGGAATGGGCGTGACGGTGTACATGTCGAAGTGGCTTACGTCGGTATCAGCCCCAACCACAGCATCAGTGTCTGCTGGGAAAAGCCGGATGGCACTTGCTGGGTGCTGGCTTCCAAGCCCGGAAGTACGGGTGGCGCAGTCAGCTTTGCCTTGCCGGCGGAAGCGGTGATCGAAAGCATGGGCAAAACGGTGCCGATCACTTACACCGTCACCACAGCATGCAAGGTGCAGACGTCACCGCCATTGAATTTGAAGATCAGTCTGCCTACGCGGCTGGAAACGCCAAACGTTTTGCAAGCGACGCCTCCGAAGACTCAGAACGCCATTCTGGATCTGAGAACATTTGCTGGCAACGCCACTTCTCACGTAGACACGATGTGGTTCTTGCGGGCAGGGCAGAATTGCTGGTTGCAGGCAACGGGGACGGCGAAGAACGGTACACCCTACTCTTTCACTGTTTACGCAGCCAAAACGATTACCGAGGCAGAAGTGACAGCCGGGGTCGTGAACCCCGTATTACGTTCTGAATTGAATAAGCTGATGGATAACACCAGCCTGACCCTGAGATTCTGCGTTGCGACGGATGGTGGCTTGTTGGCAAACGTGGTGTGCCCAGAGCGCGTGCTTCTGGTAAGGCCGTTCATTGTCATTATTGAGGAGAGGTTTGAAGGCCAGCCCACGCGCACCTATACGCGTGGAGGCGTCGTCGACACTCCTACTATGAAGGTGACATTCGTTGCTGGTCCGCATAGGGCGGGAGTTGTGCCCTACGGCAATAATCAATATTACTCTGGGCAGAGCTATGTGATGTGTGAGGGGATCAGCCATTCGATACCGCCGCAAAAACATCGTTTTGATTTTAAACACAAACTGGAGTCCATAAAATTTGCTTGGGTATGGAAGCAAGAACCCGGGCAGGTGACATTTTATGACGAGAATCATCACGTGCTTGCAGTACATGATTATCCTGACGAAAACAGAGGCGGATTCTGGGTCGAGTACTCTCCCATCGATGGTCAGGTAGTTTCGAGCATGGAGGTTACGGTTGAGGATTATTCGTTCATCGATAACTTTACGATGAGTTATCGGTCTTAGAGGTCGATTGAGTATTAGATAGTAAGAGTGCCCGCTTTACATGCGGGCATTCTGGTTGTTGGGATTGGTTCGTTTGGCTTACTTCGGCCCCATAATCTTCGCCAACTTCTCCGGCGACGGCGCCCCTTGCTGTTGCTGCAAGCCACCCTTGTCATCCAGGTAGAAAATCGCCGGCGTCGCCGACAGTTCCAGCTCGTCCATCAACTTCATATTGGCATCGAGCTTGGCTTCGATGTCCGCAGGGATCTTGGCCAGCGCCTGCAATTTGCTGCCTTTGCCGGCGGCTTCGTGTTCTTCCAGGGCCTTTTGCGGATCTTTGGCAGCGAACAGGGCGGCCGACTTGGCGGCGCTGTCTTCGCGGATGATGCCGACCATGATGTGGCGCAACTGCACCTTGCCGGCTTTTACCCATGGCCGCGCCTGTTCCCAGAACATGTTGCAGTATGGGCAGTTGGGGTCGCTGAACAGGTAGACGATGCGCGGGGCGTTTTTGTCGCCGTCCTGGATCCAGCTGCTTTTTTCCATTTTGGCCCAGACTTCCTTGGCCATCGGCGCGTACACCAGTTTTTCCAGGGGCGCGCTGCTCAGGTCATTGCCCTGGGCGTCGTACAGGTTGCCGGCGATTACGCTCTTGCCGTCGGCGGTCAGGTACAGCGCCATGCCGCGGTTCTGGTACTGCGCGGCGTAGCCGGTGAGGCCGCTGGGGGCGTCGAACTTGCCGAGGATTTTGGCGCCCTTGGCTTCGATCTGTTTGATCGGTGCCGGCCAGTCTTCGGCCTGGGCCAGGGTGGCCGCCAGTGTCAGCGGCAGCAGGGTCAGCAGGTGGCGGAGGCGAGGCATGTCGGTTTCCTTGTGGCGGCAGGGGCGGTGTCGAAGGGTTCCATGGCACGGGCCAGGCTGGCCTGGGACAACTCGCCCAGGTGGCTGTTGATCAGGCGCCCGTCGGCTTGGTAGAACAGCGTGGTGGGCAGGGCCATGGAGCCCACGGCCTGGCCGAGGCGGCCGCTGGCATCGAACAACACGTTGTCCAGGTTCAGGCCCTGGGTGGCCAGGTAAGTGCTGACGCTTTGCATGCTTTCGGCCTGGTTGACGAACAGGAAGGTCACGTCGGGGCGCATGCGCTGGGCGTTTTCCAGCACCGGCATTTCGCGGCGGCACGGCGGGCACCAGGTGGCCCACAGGTTGATCACCAGCGGGCCGCCCTGGTAATCCGCCAGTTGCACGACCTCGCCATTGGCGTTGCGCAAGGTGATGTCCGGCAGGCGTGTGCCTTTTTCATACACGCTTAAGGACAGGCTGGTCATGCCCCAGAACACCAGCCCGGTGATGACCCCGGCGCTCAGGGGCTTGCGCAGCGCAGCGCGACGCCAGCCATAGAGCAGTGCACCGAGGATCAGGGCGACGATACCGGGCCAGGCGAGAAAACCGCCGTCGCGCAGGTCGACCATCTGCAGCCAGTCGTTGCTGTAATAACTCCAGTACATCAGCACGAAGCTGACGCGGGCCGCCAGCATGCCCAGCAGGAACAGGCTGAACAGCACCGATTCCGGATTTTCACCGCCACGCTTGGCCACGCGCCAACCCACCAGGGTGGCGAGAATCAACGCGCTGATCAGCAGGATGTGATTCAGGGCGATGGCGAAGGTGCCGATGGTCAGGGTCAGCATCAGAGGGCGTCCCGGGCGTGAGTCCAGCGTTGCAGGAAGGCGGCGGCATCCACTTCGCCGGTAATGCGCTGGGCGCGGCGTTCCTCACCGTCGGGGCCGATCCACACGAAGCTGGGCGGCCCCGGCACCTGGTAGCGGCCCAGCAGTGCGCGACTGGCGGCAGTGTCGGCGGTGACGTCGAGGCGCAGCAGGCGGACATCCTTCAATGCATCGAGCACTTCGGGTTTGCCGAACACCTGTTTTTCCATGATCTTGCACGACACGCACCAGTCGGCGTAGTAGTCCACCAGCACCCATTGGCCCTGGGCCTTGGCGCTGTCGAGCTGGCTTTGCAGCACGGCGGGGTCATTGATGGTCATGAAGGCTTCGTGGGCGCTGGGTGCGGCAGTGCTTCGCGAGCCGCTGTAGACCTTCAACGGTTGCCACAGGTCATCGCTGCCACCCGCGGCACCCACCAGCAGCAGGCCGCCCCACACCCCCATGACCACGGAACCGGCGCCGAACAGCATGGCGACCCGCCCGAAATCCTGGGCCAGGCGCCAGCCGCAATAGGCCATGGACATGGCCAGCACGCCCCACAGGCCGAGCCACAGGCTTTCGTCGATCACCGGGCGAATCATCAGCACGGCGGTGGCCAGGAACAGGAAGCCGAAGATGCCCTTGAGCACATTCATCCAGGTGCCCGGCTTGGGCAGGAAACGGTTGCCCACGGTCACCAGCAGCAGCAGCGGCACGCCAATGCCGATGCCCATGGCGAACAGGATCAGGCCGCCGTGCAGGGCATTGCCGCTCTGGGCGATATACAGCAATGCACCGGCCAGGGGCGCGGTCATGCACGGCCCCACCAGCAGGCCGGACAGCGCGCCGAGCACCCCGGCGCCGATCAGGCTGCCGCCGCTCTGGTTGCGGCTGACGTTATCCAGGCGATCGCGCAAGGCCACGGGCAGTTGCAGTTCGAAGAAGCCGAACATCGGCAGGGCGAGGATCACGAACAAGGCGGCGAAGCTGCCGAGGATCCACGGGGTTTGCAACAGCGCCGCGAGGTTGGCGCCGAGCAGGGCGGCGAGTACGCCGAGCGCCGCGTACACCAGCGCCATGCACACCACGTAGCTGCCGGCCAGGGCAAAGCCGCGACGCGGGCTCGCGCCACTGCCCACCACCAGGCCGGCGAGGATCGGCAGCATCGGCAACGAACACGGGGCAAACGCCAGCAGCAGGCCCAGGCCGAAGAATACCAGCAGGCTCCAGCCCAGGCTGCGTTGTTGCAGGCCGCTGGCCAGGCTCTGGTCCTGGGCTTCGACGGTGGCCGCAACGGCGGGGTTGCCGCCCAGGTCCACGCTGATCGACTGCGGCGGATAGCACAGCCCCGCATCGGCGCAACCCTGCCAGCCGAGCTTGACCTGGCCGGTGACACCGGCGGGAATCTTCACTTCCAGGCCCTGGCGATACACTTCCTGCTCGCCAAAGAACTCGTCGCTATGGGCTTCGCCTTGCGGTAGCACGGGCTTTTCGGCCAGGCCATCGAACTTCATGCGCTGCTTGTACAGGTAATAACCGTCGGCAATCTGCCAATACAGCTGGGTCTCGCCACTTTCAAGACGTTCGGAGGTAAAGGTGAAGGCCTTGCCCACCGGGAGGAAATCGGCTTTGGTCTCAAACGGATTGCCCGGCGCGGCCTGGGCCAGCCCCGCGAATAACACCAGCAGAAAGGTAAACAGATGCCGCATGGTCAAGCCTTAGTTCGATGCAAGTGAGGCACACAATGTGTGGCGTTGATTAACCGATGATTAACCGGGCGCTATTCTAAAGTGTAGGGATTATCTGAGCTTGCATCTTTTCACGGCATAATCTGCGCTTAATCCGCTGCACTTTTAATCCCCCCATCTTTCATGAAGGGTTCAGCATGCACGTACTGGTCTGTGAAGACGACGAACTGATCGCCAGCGGCATCGTGGCCGGCCTCGGTGCCCAGGGCTTTACAGTCGAGCGCGTGGCCACGGCCGCCGCTGCGCGCGCGATGCTCAAGGCGGCGACCTTCGACATCATGGTGCTTGACCTCGGCCTGCCCGACGAAGACGGCCTCAAGCTGCTGCAACAGCTGCGCAGCCAGGGCCTGGAGATTCCGGTGCTGATCCTCACCGCGCGGGATTCGGTGACCAACCGCGTCGACGGCCTGCAAGCCGGTGCCGATGACTACCTGCTCAAACCCTTCGACCTGCGCGAATTGGCCGCACGCCTGCAAACCCTGCTGCGCCGGATGGCGGGGCGCAGCGTCAACCTGATCGAGCACGGCCGGCTGACCTACGACCCAAGCAGCCGCGAAACCCTGCTGGGCGGCCAGCCGGTGGACCTGTCCCGACGTGAACAGGCGCTGTTGCAGGCCTTGCTGCACAACAAAGGCCGGGTGCTGTCCAGCGAGCAACTCAAGGACAGCGTCTACGGCTTCAACGATGAACTGGAAAGCAACGCCCTCAACGTGCATATCCATCACCTGCGGCGCAAGTTGGGCAATGGCATCGTCGAGACCGTGCGCGGCCTGGGTTACCGCCTCGGCCCGGCAGACGATGGCGAGAACGTTTCGTGAAAAGCCTGCGCCTGCGCCTGACGTTCAAGCTCGGCGCCGCGTTTGTGCTGATCTGGGCCCTGGCGGCGGCCTGGATGCTCAACGACCTGCGTAACCAGATGATGTTCTCCCTCGACCAGCGTCTGGTGGCGTCGGCGCGCATGGTGGCGGGCCTGACCGAGCAGATGCCGGGCCTGGCCAGTGTCAGCGGCGGCGCGCATTTCAGCGCCGAGCAACTGAATGTGCCGGGGGGCATGGCCTGCCAGGTCAGCTCCTTGCGCGGGGAAATCCTCGCCCGCAGCCATACCACGCCGGATGAGGGCCTGGAGTCGCGCAAGAGCGGCTTTCGTGACCAGGTCATCGATGGCGTGGGCTGGCGCAGTTTTACCCTGTCCCGTGGCGACCTGTTGATCACTACCGCCGACCGCCAGGTAGAGCGCGAGGCGCTGAACCTGTCGATCCTGCTCGCCGCCTCGGTGCCGGTGGGCGTGGCGATGCTCGGTTGCCTGTGCCTGTTGTGGCTGGGCATCGGTCAGAGCCTGCTGCCGCTCAACCGCATGCGTGACGCGCTGATGCGCCGCAGTGCCGATTCCCTCGAACCGTTGCAGATCCACCCGCTGCCCAGCGAGCTCAAGCCGCTGCTCGACACCCAGAACCAACTGCTGCAACGCATCGCCAAGACCATCGAACGTGAACGCCGCCTCACCGGCGACGCCGCCCACGAGCTGCGCAGCCCGCTGACGGCGATCAAGACCCACCTGCAAGTGGCGCGCATGACCGAAGGCGCGGCCCGCGACCAGTCCCTGGCCCATGCCGAGGAGGGCGCCGACCGCTTGCATCGCACCCTGGAGCAGTTGCTGCTGTTGGCGCGGGTGGAAGGCAGCCTGTCATTCGACGATGGCGTGCAGTCCAGCGCCGAGGAAGTCGCACGGCTGGCGATCCAGGATGCGAATGCCGGCGATAATGGGCGTATCGACCTGAACCTGGCGGATAACCTCAGCGAAACCCCGGTGGACATGCCGGTGGGCCTGGCGGTCGCCGCCCTGCGCAACCTGCTGGACAACGCCCTGCGCCACACACCTGCAGACACACGGGTGGAGCTCAGCGTGTTCACCGCCGCCGACCACGTGATCTTCCGCGTGCGCGACCACGGCAAGCAGATCTCCCCCGAAGACCTGCAATACCTCACCCAACGCTTTTGGCGCAACGGCAACAGCGAGGGCTGTGGCCTGGGCCTGGCGATCGTGCAGGCGATCGTGCAGCGCTGTTCCTGCTCATTGACGTTCGACAGCCAGGCGGATGGCCTGCGCGTTGACCTGGGCATGCCGTTGCGGCGCTGACCGCCTTTTTCACGTGCCAAATAGTTACCGCCCGCTTGAAGCGCAAGCCTTCAGGATGGCGGTAATTTTTTTGCGCTTGAACGGGCCGAAAGACTCGGCCTGTATTGAAAAGGACGGTTCTTATGTTGGTCATCGATACCAGTTTCCCCGCCAGGGATTTCAACGAACGTCACGGCGAACCCGTGCGGCAGGTGGTCCTGCATTACACTGCGGCGCCTTTCGCCTCCTCCTTGCGCACCCTCACCCGGAACGGGGTCAGCGCGCATTACCTGCTGCCTGATCCCCATGAGCCCGGCTACCGCGCCGCCGGGTATGACGAGTTGCGCGTGTTTCGCCTGGTGCACGAAAACCAGCGCGCCTGGCATGCCGGGGCGAGCCACTGGGGTGGGCGCGATAACCTCAACAGTCGGGCGATCGGCATCGAAATCGTCAACCTGGCTCGGGATGACGGTGGCGTCTTCACCTTTCCCGCGTACGGCCAGGAGCAGGTGGCGGTGTTGATTGCATTGCTTCGCGACATCCTTGGGCGTTACCCGCAGATCGGACCGGCCGACATTCTTGGGCATTCGGACGTGGCGTACTGGCGCAAGAGCGATCCGGGGCCGCGCCTGCCGTGGCGCGGTTTGTTCGAGGCGGGAGTCGGGGCATGGTTCGACGAGTCGACGCGGGCCATGTACCAGCGCCGGTTTTGTGTCGGGCTGCCGCCTGAAGTGGAGGTGGAGCGGGCATTTCAGCGCTATGGCTATAAGCCGGCGCAGAATCGCCAGGCGTTCGAGCAGCGCACCCGGGCGTTTCAGATGCACTTTCGGGCGCGGGATTATTGTGGTGTGTTGGATGCCGAGACCTGCGCGATCCTGTATGCCCTGAATGAAAAGTACCGCGGACTTTGATCTCATCCATCAGCCAACCATCACTGCCCCCTAAATCCTCTTATCGCTGGTGCGTCTCCAGAACAGGAAATCCGTGCGCATGCCCTTGGGCCAGACGCCAACGGATCGGCAGTTTGGTCACCATCATCCGCGTATTGAGGGATCGAGAGATGTCAGTCGCTACCAGCCGTATCGAAGATACCCAGGTGCATGAAACGCTTTATCAGTTCGACGAAGGCCCGCTGCTGGCCCGCCAGCGCCAGCAGGAATCCAACGCCCGCAGTTACCCACGGCGCATCCCCCTGGCGCTCAAGCGCGCCAAGGGGATCTACGTGGAAGACGTGGAGGGTCGCAGTTTCATCGATTGCCTGGCCGGCGCGGGCACCCTGGCGTTGGGGCACAACCACCCGGTGGTGATCCAGGCCATCCAGCAAGTGCTGAGCGACGAACTGCCCTTGCACACCCTGGACCTGACCACGCCGGTCAAGGACCAGTTCGTGCAGGACCTGTTCGGCCTGCTGCCGGCGGAGCTGGCGCGGGAAGCCAAGATCCAGTTCTGCGGCCCCACCGGTACCGATGCCGTGGAAGCGGCGTTGAAATTGGTACGCACTGCCACGGGGCGCAGCACGGTGCTGTCGTTCCAGGGCGGTTATCACGGCATGAGCCAGGGCGCGTTGAGCCTGATGGGCAGCCTGGGGCCGAAAAAACCCTTGGGTGCCTTGCTCGGTAATGGCGTGCAGTTTTTGCCATTCCCTTACGACTACCGTTGCCCGTTCGGTCTCGGCGGCGCAGAAGGCGTGCGGGTCAACCTGCATTACCTGGAAAACCTGCTCAATGACCCGGAAGCCGGGGTGTTGCTGCCGGCGGCGGTGATTGTCGAAGTGGTGCAGGGCGAGGGCGGGGTGATCCCGGCCGATCTCGACTGGCTGCGTGGCCTGCGGCGTATCACCGAACAGGCCGGCGTGGCGTTGATCGTCGATGAGATCCAGAGCGGTTTCGGCCGTACCGGCAAGATGTTTGCCTTCGAACACGCCGGCATCATCCCGGATGTGGTGGTGATGTCCAAGGCCATCGGCGGCAGCCTGCCGTTGGCGGTGGTGGTGTATCGCGACTGGCTAGACACCTGGCTGCCGGGAGCCCATGCCGGGACATTCCGTGGCAATCAGATGGCCATGGCGGCCGGTTCGGCGGTGATGCGCTACCTCAAGGAGCACGACCTGGCCGGCCATGCGACCGCCATGGGCGAGCGCCTCGGCGAACACCTGCGCATCCTGCAGCGTGACTACCCGCACCTGGGGGATATTCGCGGGCGCGGGCTGATGCTCGGCGTGGAACTGGTGGACCCGGACGGCACCCTGGATATCCAGGGCCACCCGCCGGTGCATCGCCAGCTGGCGCCGCTGGTACAGCGCGAATGCCTCAAGCGCGGCCTGATCCTCGAGCTGGGCGGCCGGCATGGCAGCGTAGTGCGCTTCCTGCCGCCCCTGGTGATAACCGCCGCCGAGATCGACCGCGTGGCCGAGATCTTCGGGCGCGCCCTGGCGGCAGCCGTCGCCAGCCTCTAATTTTTTGGCGTGTTGGTACGTTTCTACAGATATCAGCGCTGCGCGTGGTGCGCAGCCAGCCTTTGAGCGATGGAGAACAGCAATGACCTCAGTATTTGACCGCGACGACATCCTGTTTCAGGTAGTGGTCAACCATGAAGAACAGTATTCCATCTGGCCCGACTACAAGGCCGTGCCGGAAGGCTGGCGCACCGTGGGCAAGAGCGGCCTGAAGAAAGAGTGCCTGGCCTACATCGAAGAAACCTGGACCGATATGCGTCCGTTGAGCCTGCGCCAGAAGATGGACGGCGCAACGCTGGCCTGACGCAAAACCTTCAGTAGGCCGGCCTGTTATGGTGGGCGGGCCTGTTGTGGCAAGTAGGCTTTTTGTGGCAAGCGGGCTTGTTGTGGTGAGCGGGCTTGCCCCGCGCTGGGCTGCGAAGCAGCCCCACTCAAGAAGCACTCGGTGTATCAGGCATAACTCAGCGGCTGGTTTTGGGGCTGCTTCGCAGCCCAGCGCGGGGCAAGCCCGCTCACCACAAAAAGCTCACCACAATAAGTTCACCACAAACCACAACAAGCTCATCACATTCGCCATGACCTTACGCGTTCTTGTCCTTCTCCAACCCCCCCGCAGCCCCCGTCACCACCTGCACACTCAAGCGCGGCGTGGCCAGGTCCAGACCGGCTTCATCCAGATGCCGCTTCAGCGACAGGTTGAACGCCCGCGACACTTCCCACTGCTTGATCGGCGCCGTCTTGAAGCGCGCGCGCAGGATCGCACTGCCTGACTCGAAGCTTTCCACCCCCTGGATCTCCAGCGGCGACCAGATATTGCGGCGTTGCAGCGGATCGTTGCGCATTTTCTGGCCGACATCGCGCATCAGCTTGATCGCATCGTCGATTTCCATGTTGTAGGGGATCGCCACCCGGAAGATCGCGTAGCCGAACTCCCGCGAGTAGTTCTTGATGCTCTTGATCTCGCTGAACGGGATGGTGTGCACGATGCCGTCAATGTCGCGCAGGCGTACGGTACGGATGGTCAGGCCTTCGACGGTGCCGAGGTGGCCGCCGACGTCCACGTAGTCATCGATGGCCAGGGAGTCTTCGATGATGATGAACAGGCCGGTGATCAAGTCGGCCACCAGTGACTGCGCACCAAAACCGATGGCCAGGCCGATCACGCCGGCACCGGCCAGCAGTGGCGTGACGTTCATGCCCATGTTTGCCAGGGCGACGATGGCGGCGATGATGAAGATGGTCACGAACAGCACGTTGCGGATCAGCGGCATCATGGTCTGCGCGCGGGCATTGGCCAGGCCTTTGCGCGAGCGGGTGAGGGCGTGATGGATGGCGGTGTCGCTGAGGATCCAGATCAACCAGGCAAATAGCAGCGTGCCGCCCAGGCCGAACAGCTTGACGCTGATTTCATGGCCGTCGCCTTCGGTAAAGCGGATCAGCGACAGGCCCCACACCCGCAGCCCCAGTTCGATAAACACCAGCCACACCACCAGGTGGGCGAGGGTGTAGACGAAGCTTTTCAGGCGTTCGGAGTACAGCGCATGGCGCTTGTGCCCCCGTTGCGGCTTGAGCGCATGGCGCCGCACCAGGCCGTTGATCACCATGCACAACACCAGCAACACCGTGCACAGCAGCGACTGGCGCAGGGCGGTGCTGGTGTCGCCGGCGGAGACGAATGTAGCGAACAGCGAGATGCCCACCAACAGCAAGGCGGGGATGTACCAGAAGGTGCCGACGATCTCGATGGTGTCGCTGAGGGCGCGGCGGGTCAGGCGGCGCGACAGCGGCTGGTTGCGGATCAGGTGGGCGATCGGCCGCCGGAAACGCAGGATAAACACGCCGGTGGACAGCGCGGCCATCACATTGGCGACCGTGGCCGCCGTGTGGGCCAGGTGCTGGCCGAGCGCAGCCACCAGCCGCGGGTCGCTCAAGGCTTCACCGAAGGCGGCAAAGCTGCCGATCCACCACAGCGGGCGGAACGCCTGGTGGCGCAGGATATACAGCGCGCGGTGGCGGTGCGGGCCGTCGAGCAGGGAGAAGGCAATCACGCAGATCGCCGAGAAACAGGTGCCGACCACCAGCGCATACGCCAGCACCATTGCCAGGGATTTGCCCAGGGACGAGGGCAGGGCGTAGCTCAGGTAAACCGTGATCACCAGTGCGATCAGCCAGGGCCCCAATTTGCGCAGGGCGAAGCGCAGCATGTCCCAGGTACGCGGGTGTTGCGGCAACTCCTCGGGCAGGCCGAAGCGCTCGCGTACCCGGTGGCTGAGCCAGATCAACGCGGCTGCCAGCAGGCTCCACACGGCAAGGATCACTGCAAAGCCGAAAATGATCGGCAGCCATTCGCTGGCCGGCAGCATCAGGGCACTGAGTTCATCCTTGGCCAGGTCGATTTCATTCGACCAGCGCCCCAGCGGGCTGTCGGCGCCGGAGAACTGCTGCTCCAGGCCCGACAGCGTACTGCCGATCAGCCCGAGCACGCCTTGCTCGGCGGCGGGCTGGGCCTTCTGGGTAGCGGCGCGCAGCTTCTTCAAGTCGCTCAGCAACTGGGTGCGTTGCTGGTCGTTTTCCAGGGTCTTGATCACCTCGTCCAGCGACTGCCCCAACGGCACGTCGGCCTGGGGTTGGGCCTTGGTGGTGCCGAGCAGCCCGGGCAGGCCCACCGCTTGGGCAGGCGAGAGCGGCAGCAGCGTGAGCAGGGCGATCAGGAAACAGCAGGGCAGGGCAAACAGACGGGAAAGCACGAGGCGGTCAACCTTGGAAACGACGGGTTGAGCGAGTGTACGAGTGCAAGCGTCATTCGGCCAGTTTGGCGAGGATCTTGTACACCACGGTGCCCAGGATCAGCAGCATGCCGATCCACATGCCGAACACGCCGAGGGGCTTGTCGCGGAAGTTGAAGCCGACGGCGAGCATGATCATGCCGATCAGGATAGGGATAAGCATGGCGTGGAAAGAGGACATGGAGATCATGGGGCGACGGCCTTGTCGGAGTGGGAATACTGACAAGTCTAGGTCGGATTGCAGGAAATGCAGGTGATGCAGATCAGGTGGACGTAAACCAAATGTGGGGGGCAAGTGCGAATCGTCGCACCGCCCCTCCCACATGTTGACGACATCCAGTCCTGGTCTTAGGGCAGGTCGTGGCTGGCGTAGAACGCGCCCAACACCTTCACCAGATGCGCCAAGTCATGGCTGCCGCACAGTTCACGAATGGAGTGCATGGCAAACGTCGGCAAACCGATATCCACCGTACGCACACCCAGGTGGCTGGCGGTGATCGGGCCGATGGTCGAGCCGCAGCCCATGTCGCTGCGCACCACGAAGCTCTGCACCGGCACTTCCTGGGCCATGCACAGGTGACGGAAGAACCCGGCGGTTTCGCTGTTGGTGGCGTAGCGCTGGTTGCTGTTGACCTTGATCACCGGGCCGGCATTGAGCTTGGGGCCGTGGTTGGCGTCGTGCTTGTCGGCGTAGTTCGGGTGTACGCCGTGGGCATTGTCGGCCGACACCAGCAGGGATTTCTGAATGGTGCGTACGAATTCATCGCCTTCGGGCAACAGGCGACGCAGGGTCTGTTCCAGCATCGGGCCGTCGGCACCGCAGGCCGAGCAGGAACCGACTTCCTCGTGGTCGTTACACACCAGCACGCAGGTTTCGTCGCTCTCGCTGGTGAGCAGGGCTTGCAGGCCGGCGTAGCACGACAGCAGGTTATCGAGGCGTGCGCCGGCGATGAAGTCGCCGTTGAGGCCGATGACGGCGGCGCTCTGGGTGTCGTAGAAGCTCAACTCGTAGTCGAGCACCACATCGGCGTTCAGCCCGTGCTCCCGTGCCAACTGCTCGGTGAGCACGGCACGGAAGTCTACGCGTTCATCACCGGCAAATTGCGCGAGGATCGGCGGCAATTCGGTCTGGGCATTGATCGCCCAGCCCTGGTTGGCTTCACGGTTCAGGTGAATGGCCAGGTTGGGGATGATGGCGATGGGCAGCTTGAAGTCGATCAGCTGGCTTTCGACCTTGCCGTCGCGACGGAAGGTGACGCGGCCGGCCAGGGACAGGTCGCGGTCGAACCACGGCGCCAGCAGCGCGCCGCCGTAGACTTCCACGCCGAGTTGCCAGAAGCCCTGGCGTTGCAGCTCAGGCTGGGGCTTGACCCGCAGGCACGGGCTGTCGGTATGGGCGCCGACCAGGCGAATCCCGCCTTGCAACGGCGAATGGCGGCCGAGCTTGAAGGCGATGATCGAGGAATCGTTGCGGGTCACGTAGTAGCGACCGTTGGCTTCGGTGGTCCAGGTTTCGCGCTCGTCGAGGCGCTGGAAACCGGCCGCCTCCAGGCGCTGGGCCAGGGCGGCGGTGGCATGAAAAGGAGTAGGGGAGGCCTTGAGGAAGTCGATCAGGCCTTGATTCAACGCTTCGCGCATAAATAGCTCCAGACAGCAATGCGCGGAGTTTACCGTTCGAGGGCGAGAAGTGCACAGAACAAATGTGGGAGGGGGCAAGTCGCACCGCCTCTTCCACATGTACTGTATTTACAGCTTTAGAAGGGCGCCGGGCACTCAAAGCGCAATCGCTCGCCGCTTTGCGGGTGAGTGAAGCTCAGCATGCTCGCGTGCAGGCACAGGCGCGGCCAGGCGGCCAGGGCCTGTTCATGGGCATACAGGCCGTCACCGAGCAACGGATGCCCGATGGACAGCATATGCACGCGCAACTGATGCGACCTTCCGGTAATCGGCGTCAGCTCGACGCGGCACCAGTCGCCACAGCGTTCCAATACTTTCCAGAAAGTCAGCGCGTGCTTGCCGAACTCGTGGTCCACCACATGGCGGGGTTTGGTCGGCGGGTCATAGCGCAAGGGCAGGTCGATGCTGCCGCTGTCCAGTTCCGGCTGGCCCCAGGCCAACGCGATGTAGGCCTTTTCGGTTTCGCGGTCGTGAAACTGGCGGGACAGTTCGCGATGGGTATCGGCATCCCGGGCCAGCAGGATGATCCCCGAGGTTTCCCAGTCCAGGCGATGGACGATGCGGGCTTCGGGGTAGCCGTTTTCCTGCAGGCGGGTGATCAGGCAGTCCTTGTTGTCATCGGCGCGGCCAGGCACCGAGAGCAGCAGGGTCGGCTTGTTCACCACCAGGACAGCGTCGTCCTGATGCAGGATATGAATAGTGGACAGCGGCATTAAACAGCCTCGTAACAAACGCCAACGGCGGCTCGACCACCCGGTTCCCGCAAAGGGATCAAGGTGACCGAGCCGCCGTGGCGGCCGCCTGTTCGATCAACGATCAGGCAGGGTGATATTGAGTTCCAGAATCGAGCAGCTGCCGTCATTTTCCAGGGCGACATGCACGTCATCGTTGCCGATATTGACGTACTTGCGGATCACCTCCACCAGTTCCTTCTGCAAGGCCGGCAGGTAATCCGGGGTGCTGCGTTGGCCGCGTTCGTGCGCCACGATGATCTGTAGACGCTCTTTCGCGACCGACGCGGTGCTTGGCTTTTTGTTGGCGCGAAAGAAGTCGAGAAATTTCATTGTTTAGTTGCCTCCAAAGATACGCTCGAAGAATCCCTTCTTCTTAACATCGAGGAAGCGATGTTCCACGGTCTTGCCCAGCAAGCGATCAACCGCATCGCTGTACGCCTGGCCGGCGTCGCTCTGGTCGTCGAGAATCACCGGGACGCCCTGGTTGGAAGCCTTCAGCACGGCCTGGGATTCCGGGATCACACCCAGCAGGGTTACGGCGAGGATTTCCTTGACGTCTTCAACACCGAGCATTTCGCCGTTGCTGACGCGCTCAGGGTTGTAGCGGGTGAGCAGCAGGTGTTCCTTGATCGGGTCCTGGCCTTCCTCGGCGCGCTTGGACTTGCTGGCCAACAGGCCGAGCATGCGGTCCGAGTCACGTACCGAAGACACTTCCGGGTTGGTCACCACGATGGCTTCATCGGCGAAGTACATCGCCAGGTGAGCACCGGTTTCGATACCGGCCGGGGAGTCGCAGACCACGTACTCGAAGGTTTCCTTCAGTTCAGCGAGAACCTTGCCTACGCCTTCTTTGGTCAGCGCATCTTTGTCGCGGGTCTGGCTGGCGGCCAGCACGTACAGGTTCTCAAGGCGCTTGTCCTTGATCAGGGCCTGCTGCAGGTTGGCTTCGCCGTTCACCACGTTGACGAAGTCGTACACCACGCGGCGTTCGCAGCCCATGATCAGGTCGAGGTTACGCAAACCGACGTCGAAGTCGACGATGACTGTCTTGTGGCCGCGCAGAGCGAGGCCGGTACCGATAGCGGCGCTGGTGGTGGTCTTACCCACACCACCCTTGCCGGATGTAACCACGAGAATCTTGGCCAAGGTGTTTCACCCCTAAGGAAAAAGGACTTTTCAGCCCCTGAAAAACATCTCTTGGAACTCGCCGCAGGCGGACAGCCTTTGTAGGAAAAAAGACGGGTTTTCGCAGGAAAAACGCCAACCTTCAAATGTTCCTACGCAAGTAATGCCAGTTTCGCTGTGCTATCAGAGTCTAGAGATGCTTGGAAAATGCGGCAGTATCCGTTAAAGACGGATGATGTTCAACACATCGCCCGACAGGCTGACCTGCACCGCGGCTCCCCACAGCGGATCGCGGCGCAAATCTTCCGAAACCTTGTACTGGCCCGCGATGGACACCAGCTCAGCGGTCAATTGCTGGCAAAAAATGCGCGCCTTGGTATCCCCCTTGATGCCGGCGAGGGCACGTCCGCGCATCGGGCCGTATACATGGATATTGCCATCGGCGAGAAGTTCCGCGCCGGGACTGACCGAAGAGATCACCACCAGGTCGCCGCCCTGGGCGTAAATCTGCTGTCCGCCGCGTACGGGCGTGGTGATTATCTTTGTAGGCTTGATCGTCGGTTCCGCTGGTTTTTCCGGTTTTTTCTGCACTTCGCCGACCAAAGGTTCCAGTGGACGCTCACGCGCGCCGGAGGGTGGCAGTACTGGCAGTTCAATGGCGATGGCGGCGGCAATGTCTTCGATGCGGCTGGCACGAATCGCCAGGGTTCGCAGGCCGTGGGAGCGGCACACGCGCATCAGGCCGGGCAGGTCGATGCTGCCCTGGCCGGCCGGCAGTTTGTCCAGGGCCAGTACCAGCGGGGCGTTGTTGAAGAAGTTCGGCGCCAGGGCGACCTTGGCGGCGAGCTGGCGGTCCAGGGCGTCGAGGTCGTTGCGGGCCAGTTCCAGCACGGTGATGGCGAGCATGCTGCCTTTCAGCTGGAACACGGGATCTTGGTCTAGCGGTTCGGTTTGGCTCATGGTCGGCAAAAAGCGGCTTGTCACGAAAAGTGTCGAGACTTATAACGAGAACACTCACTGGCCGCAAGCCGAGTCGAACCGTTGTAGAATGCGCGGCCCTGTCTTTCCCGGAATCTGTAATGGATCGCCCGCGTTTTCGAGCTGTATTTTTTCACCCGCGCTTTTGGCTGTTATGGCTGGGACTCGGCCTGCTGTGGCTGGTGACCCAACTGCCGTACCGTGCGCTGCTGACCATTGGTCGCCTGCTGGGTGCAGGCATGTACCGTGTGGCCGGCGAACGTCGCCGCATCGCCGCCCGCAACCTGGAACTGTGCTTCCCGGAAAAATCCGCCGCAGAGCGCAAGAAGCTGCTCAAGGAAAACTTCGCCTCCACCGGCATCGCCTTCTTCGAAATGGCCATGAGCTGGTGGTGGTCGCGCCAGCGCCTGGCGCGCCTGGCCCATGTCGAAGGCCTGGAACACCTCAAGCAGGCCCAACTGGATGGCAAGGGCGTGATCCTCATGGCCCTGCACTTCACCACCCTGGAAATCGGCGCGGCCCTGCTGGGGCAGAAGCACACCATCGACGGCATGTACCGCGAGCACGGCAACCCGCTGTTCGACTATATCCAGCGCCGTGGCCGCGAGCGGCATAACCTCGACTCCCTGGCGGTCGAGCGCGAAGACGTGCGCGGCATGCTCAAGCTGCTGCGTGCCGGCCGCGCCATCTGGTATGCACCGGACCAGGACTACGGCGCCAAGCAAAGTATCTTCGTGCCGCTGTTCGGCATCCAGGCCGCCACCGTGCCTGCCACCAGCAAGTTCGCCAAGCTGGGCAAGGCGCTGGTGGTGCCGTTCACCCAGCAGCGCCTGGCGGACGGCAGCGGTTACCGCCTGGTGATCCACCCGCCGTTGACCGACTTCCCCGGCGAAAGCGATGAAGTCGACTGCCTGCGCATCAACCAGTGGGTCGAAGCCTCGGTGCGTGAATGTCCCGAGCAATACCTGTGGACCCATCGCCGCTTCAAGAGCCGGCCACCGGGCGAACCCAAGCTGTACGAAAAACGTCGTCGCTAAGACCGACTTTCCCCCCACGTGGAGTGATGCAATGCGCGCAGCTGAACCGGTTACAGGCTTGATTCTTTCCGGCGGCGGGGCGCGAGCGGCGTATCAGGTGGGGGTATTGGCGGCGATTGCCGAGCTGTTGCCCCCGGGGGCGCCCAATCCGTTTCCGGTGATCGTCGGCACGTCGGCCGGTGCGATCAATGCGGTGAGCCTGGCCAGCGGTGCGATGGATTTCACTGCGGCCATCCAGCGCCTGACCGCGTTCTGGCAGGGGTTTCGCAGCCACCTGGTATTGCGCAGCGATTGGCCGGGGGTGGTGCGCCAGGCGAGTCGCTTCTTTACCCACAGCTTGCTGGGGCTGGGCCGGCAGTTGCCGGTGGCGCTGCTCAACAGCTCGCCGCTGCGGGACTTGTTGCAGGACAAACTGCATTTGGCAGGTATCGACGAGGCCATCCGCCAACAGCACCTGCATGCGGTCGCCGTCACGGCCTTCGGCTATGAATCCGGGCAGGCGGTGACTTTCTATCAGGGCGGCGGCACCATCGACGCCTGGTTGCGCCATCGGCGTATCGGAGTGCCGACGCAACTGACCGTTGAACACCTGCTGGCCAGTTCGGCGATCCCCTTGCTGTTTGCCCCGGTGAAACTCGACCAGGAATACTTCGGCGACGGCGCGGTGCGCCAGTCGGCGCCCATCAGCCCGGCGCTGCACCTGGGGGCGACCCGGGTGCTGGTGGTGGGTGTCAGCGGTAACCCGCGGGGCAATGAACCGATGGCGCAACGCACCTATACCGGCCAGGAGCCGACGTTGGCGCAGATCGGTGGGCATATGCTCAACAGTACGTTCATTGACAGCCTGGAAAGCGATATCGAACTGCTGGAGCGTCTGAACCAGTTCAGCCATCACCAGCCAGCCGACAGCGCGGCCCGTGGCCTGGCGCCGGTGGAAGTGCTGGTGATTGCGCCAAGCCAGCCGATCGACGAAATCGCCGCAAGGCATCGGCAGGAATTGCCGGCGGCATTGCGTCTGTTCCTGCGTGGGCCGGGGGCGACCAAGACGAGCGGGGCAGGGGTGCTGAGTTACTTGCTGTTCGAGGCGGGGTATTGCAGCGAGTTGATTGAGTTGGGCAGGAAGGATGCGCTGGCCAAGCGTGAAGAGATCATGCGGTTCCTGCGCTTGGCATGAACCCTTGTAGGAGCGAGCTTGCTCGCGAAGAACCCATAGGCACCGCTTTTGTTCTGAATAAACGCGGTGATCTCTGGTTTTTCGCGAGCAAGCTCGCTCCTACAGGGGGTCAGAAGTGATACTTGACCAGGAAGCTCGCCGTGTCCTGGGTCGTCTTGAACGCGCCGGAATCCTCGATCCCGTACTTGTTCTTCCAGTAGTCGTATTCAAAGCCCACGTACAACTGCTTGTCGCCCCAATGCAGCGCCTTGCCCAAGTCGTATTTGACCTGCGGGTTGAAGTGCAGGTTGGCGTGGTAAGTGCCACGGGCGTTCTTGTCGTTGTCCACCACCCAATCCATAAAGCCGTCGATCAGGATATTCGAGTTGCCCACCGGCAGGGTGTACGACCATACCGGGGTGATCTGCCATACACCGTCGCCTGGGCGATTGCCTTCGGTCTGACGCTGGTAGAAGTTCAGCTGGAAGTAGTCGAAGCCCGGAATGTTCAGGTCGAAGCCAGGGCCGAGCAGGTACGACTCGTTGTCGCCTTCGCCGAACTCATACGTGAAGGCCAGCAACACATCCTTGATCGGTCCGAAGGACAGGTCCTGGTCGAGAATCTTGCCGAACGACAACCGTGGGCTGAACTCGCCGTAATACGTATTCGGGCCGACATTGCCGTCTTCCTTGCCGTTGTAAAAGATGCGGTCGAGGAAGAAGAAGTTGTCGCCGTACTTCCAGGCGTCGGCATGTTCGAACGTGACGGTTTGCTGGATCTGTGGGTTGACGGTGAAGCTCTTGCCCCACAGATACGTCAGGCTGTTGTTTTGCCACTGCAACAAGTCACCGGCCACGGCCTGGCCGCCGGCCAGCAGGGATCCCGCCAGCATCAGGCCTTTGAACATAGGTTTCATTCGGTTGCTCCCGAGTTAAAGTTTTATGGTTTTTCTTCTACACAAGCGCTCTGGTGCGGCGCCTTTAGTGGTTACAAAAGTGGTCTGAATGGTCAGCTTTATTGCTACAGCAAGACCCGCGCCAAGGCGGTAAACAACCGTCGATTCAAGCGGGCGCGGAGAATACTGGCTCCCACGTCAGGGCTCAAGTGCGCCGTTACAGCGCGCACAGGGCGACAATGGGGCATGTGTCAGGTGTGGGCGGGGTCGACTACGGGGCGGTCGGCCCCGCCGAGAATGTTGAACAGGATATTCAGCGACAGTGCGCTGAGGGTCGCCATGGCGATGCCGCTGTGGGTGATCGGGCTCATCCACACGGGCAACTGTGCGAAGAACTCCGGGCGCACCACGGGGATCAGGCCCATACCGATGCTCACCGCCACCAGCAACTGGTTGCGACGGTCGGCGATATCGGCCTCCTGGAGGATCTTGATGCCGGTGGCCGCCACCATGCCGAACATGGCGATCGCCGCCCCACCGAGCACTGCCGGGGGAATCGACGCCACCAGGTACGCGGCCTTGGGCAACAGGCTGAGCACAATCAGGAAGGCACCGGCCATCATCGTCACCGAGCGGCAGCGCACGCCGGTCATCTGCACCAGGCCGATGTTCTGCGCGAAGGAGGAATGGGTGAAGGTGTTGAAGAAACCGGCGAAGAACGACGCACCGGCATCACACAGCAAGCCACGGCGCAGCATTTTCGGCGTGACGTCCTGGCCGGTGATCTTGCCCAGCGCCAGGAACATTCCGGTGGATTCGACGAAGATGATCACCACCACCAGGCACATCGACAGGATCGGCGCCAGCTCGAACCTGGGCATGCCGAAGTGCAGCGGTGTCACCACTTGCACCCACGGCGCCTGGGCCAGGCCGCTGAGGTCAACCATGCCGATGGCCCCGCACAGGGCGTAACCCAGGCCCATTCCGATCAGCACCGAGATATTCACCCAGAAGCCGCGCATGAAGCGGTTGATCAGCAGGATGGTCGCCAGTACCAGGGCGGCAATCGCCAGGTAAATCGGTGAGCCGAAGGTGGCCGCTGCGCTGCCGCCACCGGCCCAGTTCACGGCCACGGGGAACAGCGACAGGCCGATGGCCGTGATCACGGTGCCGGTTACCAGCGGCGGAAAAAAGCGTACGACCTTGGACATGAACGGTGCGATCAGCATGCCGAAGAACCCGGCGGCGATGGTGGCGCCGAAGATGCCCTGCAAGCCGATACCGGGCATGCCGGCCATGGCGACCATGCTGCCCACAGCGGCGAAACTGGCGCCCATCATCACCGGCATACGGATGCCCACCGGGCCGATGCCGAATGACTGCACCAGGGTGGCAATGCCGGCTACCAGCAGGTCGGCGTTGATCAGAAAGGCGATTTCTTCACGGCTCAGGCCGGCGGCCTGGCCAATGATCAGGGGGACGGCGACGGCGCCGCCGTACATCAGCAAGACGTGTTGCAGGCCTACCAGAATCAGTTGCAAGAGGGGCAGCCGCACCATGGCGGGTGCGGCAGGAATCTGCGGTTCGACTAACTCGGTCATGCAACACCTCGGATCTTTTTTATTTTTGTGTTGTGTGGAACGCAATCTTCAAAACACTGCTGGTCCAAATGTGGGAGGGGGCAAGCCCCCTCCCACATTGGAACTATGTGAATCTGTCAGTTGGTACGCGCCCCCTGATTGATCCAGGTGCCAATCAAATCCCGCTCCTGCTGGGTCATCTGGGTGATGTTGCCCAACGGCATGATCTGGCTCGCCACGGCCTGCGCCTGGATGCGCGCCGCCTGTTGCTGGATCTGCGCCGGGGTATCGAACATCACCCCGGCCGGTGCGGTGCTGAACAGCGGGCTGGTGGGCTTGGCCGAATGGCACACGGCGCAACGCTCCTGGATCACCCCGTGGACCTTGTCGAAATCAATCGTCGCCTGGGCAGGCGCAGGTGCGGCGGCCGGAGCTACCGGCGCGGCGGGTTTCAAGCCACCGCCCAATGCGGTTTCCGGCAACGGTTGGTACTCAATGGCCGCCGGTGCCTTGGCAATCGGTTCGGCCGGCTTTGGCCCGGTCACATACGCCAGGCAAATCATTGCCAACGCACCCACCGGCAAGGTCCACGCATACTTCTGGCTGTTATGCCGCGTGTTGAAGTAGTGCCGCACCAGCACCGCTGCCACCGCGATCCCGGCCAGGATCAGCCAGTTGTATTGGCTGCCGTAGGTGCTCGGGAAGTGGTTGCTGATCATGATGAACAGCACCGGCAGGGTGAAGTAGTTGTTGTGCCGTGAGCGCAGCAGACCCTTGGCCGGCAGGGCCGGATCGGGCGTGCGGTGCTCGGCGATCGCCGCCACCAACGCGCGCTGCGCCGGCATGATGATGCGGAACACGTTACCGACCATGATGGTGCCGATCACCGCGCCCACGTGCAGGTACGCACCACGGCCGCTGAACACTTTGCTGAAGCCGTACGCGGCGGCAATCAACAGCACGAACAGGATCAAGCCGAGCAGGGCAGGGCGTTTGCCCAGGGCCGAGTCGCAGAGGAAGGAGTAGATGAACCAGCCGGCGAACAGTGAGCCGATGCCCAGCAAGACGCCTTCGCCGCCACTGAGGCTGCTGCCGGGGGCGAGCAGGTAGAGCGTCGGGTTGAGGTAGAACACCACGCACAGCAGCGCGACGCCCGACATCCAGGTGAAATAAGCTTCCCATTTGAACCAGTGCAGGTTGTCCGGCATGGTCGGCGGGGCCAGTTTGTATTTTTCCAGGTGGTAGATACCGCCACCGTGGATCGCCCACAAGTCACCGGACAGGCCGTCCTTGGGGTTGACGCGGTTGAGGTTGTTTTCCAGCCAGACGAAGTAGAACGAAGCGCCGATCCAGGCGACGCCAGTGATCATGTGAACCCAGCGCACGCTGAGGTTCAGCCATTCCAACAGATGTGCTTCCACAGTCTTTACCTCTCGCCTGTCACCCTTGTTGTCGGGTGATCCGGCCTTCTCTTATTGGTGGGGGGCGAGGATCAACCGCTCATCCTCTTTGAAAAAATGCTCATCGCAGTTATTGCCTGTGCCACTGCGATCAACCACCAGGAAGTCATCCCGCTTTTCGATCGTCAGCACCGGGTGGTGCCAGACGCCGCGATGGTAATTGATGCCCTGCCTGCCGTTGGTGACGAAGGCGCGGACCAAGCCTGATACAGGTGCATCGCCAAGTGGCGCGACCACGATCAGAAAGGGGTTGCCGAGCAGCGGAATGAAGGCCTGGCTGCCCAGCGGGTGTCTCTCCAGCATGCACACGGTCAGCGGCATATCCAGCGCGTCGGCGCGGAAGATGCTGATGATCGCGTTGTCTTCAGGCTGTGCGGTTTCTACCGTTGCCAGCTTGTGAAAGCGCATGGTCGACCCGTTGTTGATCATGAAGTGATCGCTGCCGTCGGTTTCGATAACGTCTCCGAAAGGGGCGAAGGCTTCTTTGGTCAGGGGTTCGATCATCAGTGTGCGCATGGCTGTCTCTTATCCGAATTCTGTGTTGTTTGTTCTGCTTTTGTGGCGAGGGAGCTTGCTCCCGTTGGACTGCGCAGCAGTCCCATCTGTTGGGGCCGCTTCGCGACCCAGCGGGAGCAAGCTCCCTCGCCACAGGGGGTCACTGCTTACTTCGAAACTTTACCCAGCACGCGCAGGCGACTCACACCGCCATCCGGGAACACGTTCAGGCGGATATGGGTGATCGGCCCCAGCGCCTTGATCTGCTCGGCGAAGGTGTGTTCGGCGTGCATTTCCAGTTTCTGTGCCGGCAGCAGTTCGCGCCAGAACAGCGACTGGGTTTCGATCTGGCTGTCGGTGCCGCCCTTCACGAAGGCGCCCTGGATCGAGCAGGTGTCCGGGTAGTTGCCCTTGAAGTGCAGGGTGTCGACGATGATCTTCTCGATTTCGCCGGGATGCCCCAGGGCTACGATCACCCAGTCATTGCCGGGTGTGCGACGACGGGCAGTTTCCCAGCCATCGCCCATGTTGATGCCACGGCCCGGGTTGAGGATGTTGCTCATGCGGCCGAAGTGCTCGTCGGAACACGCCAGTGCGCGACCACCGTTTAATGCAGCAGCCAGGTCGATCTGTTCGTTGTCGCCCACTGCCGACCAGTCGCGGAACGGCACGCCGTACACACGCAGACGGGCCACGCCGCCATCCGGGTAGATGTTGAAACGCAGGTGGCTGAACGCCTGGTCGTTGCTGATCTCGTGGTAGTGGTGGCTGTTGCCTTGCAGCTCGACGGCCGACAGGACTTCTACCCACTGGGTGTTGTCGTCAGGCTCGCCCGAGGCCAGGAAGCAGGCTTCCAGGGAGGCCGACGGCGGATAGTTGCCGGTGAAGAATGAAGTGTCGATGTCCACGCCCTTGATCGAGCCCGGTACGCCCAGGCGGATCACTGCGCTGTCGTAGCCTTCGAAGCGCTTGCGGCGTGACTCCCAGCCGTCCATCCACTTGCCGTTGTCATCGAAAACGCCCTCCTTCCACACGGCCGGGGTCGGCTGGAACAGGCGGTTGGCGTCGGCGAACCAGTCATCTGTCACGGAGATGATCTTGGTACCCAGGCGGGCGTCGGCCAGGTTGACGAACTTTTCGAAAGGTACGGCGTAAGCTTTCATTCTTCTTGTCTGCCTTAAATAGAGTGGCTGGGGATGGTCGTTTAGAGGGTCAGTAAACGGAACAACGCGATCTTGTTGATCTCGGCCAGTGCGCATTTGAACTCAGCGTCTACCGAGTTGTGAATGCGGGTTTCGAACGCGGCCAGGATCTGATGCCGGTTGCTGCCTTTTACCGCCATGATGAAGGGAAACTTGAACTTGGCCTTGTAGGCATCGTTCAGCTCGGTGAAGCGTGAGAACTCTTCGGCCGTGCAGTGGTGAATCCCCGCGCCAGCTTGCTCATCGGTGCTGGCTTGGGTGAGTTGGCCCTGGACGGCCGCTTTGCCGGCCAGGTCCGGGTGAGCGTTGATCAACGCCAGCTGACTGGCGTGATCGGCGCTCAACAGGATGTCGCTCATGCGCTGGTGCAGGGTTTCGATCTGGTCGATCGAAGCGTCCTGGCCCAGGTCGAAGGCCTTTTCGGCCACCCATGGCGAGTGTTCGTAGATGTCGGCGAAGGCGTGGACGAAGGCGTCGCGGCTCAAGGTCGAGGGTTTCAAGGTCTGAAAAGCAGTCATTTGGCCGCTCCCTGAAAAGGGTGTACGTCATGCCAGTGGCGGGCGATGTCGACGCGGCGGGTGAACCACACCTGGTCATGGCCCTTGGCGTATTCGATAAAGCGCTTGAGGGCGGCCAGGCGCGCCGGGCGGCCGATCAGGCGGCAATGCAGGCCGATGGACAGCATCTTCGGTGCCTCGGCGCCTTCGGCATACAGCACGTCGAACGCGTCTTTCAGGTACTCGAAAAAGTCATCGCCCTTGTTGAAACCCTGCACCTGGGTGAAGCGCATATCGTTGGTGTCCAGGGTGTAGGGGATCACCAGGTGCGGCTTGCCGTTGGGAGTGTTGGGTTCCCAGTAGGGCAGGTCGTCGTCGTAGGTGTCGCTGTCGTAGAGGAAGCCGCCTTCCTCCATCACCAGCCGCCGCGTGTTCGGGCCGGTGCGCCCGGTGTACCAGCCCAACGGGCGTTCGCCGGTGAGTTCGGTGAGGATGCGGATGGCTTCGAGCATATGCTCGCGCTCCTGGGCCTCGTCCATGTATTGGTAGTCGATCCAGCGGTAGCCGTGGCTGCAGATCTCGTGGCCGGCGTCGACCATGGCGCGGATCACATCCGGGTGGCGCTGGGCAGCCATGGCCACGGCGAAGATGGTCAAAGGAATGTCGAATGCCTTGAACAACTTGAGGATGCGCCACACGCCGGCCCGGCTGCCGTATTCGTACAGCGACTCCATGCTCATGTTGCGCTCGCCCTGCAGCGGCTGGGCCGAGACCATTTCCGAAAGGAAGGCTTCGGACTCTTTGTCACCGTGCAGAATGTTGCGCTCGCCGCCTTCTTCGTAGTTGAGTACGAACGACAAGGCGATGCGTGCCTTGCCCGGCCAGTGGGGGTGAGGAGGGTTACTGCCGTAACCGATCAGGTCGCGTGGGTAGTCAGCGCTCACTGCAGTCTTCCTTCTTGTTCGTGGTAGCAAGTGTGTGGCGGCCAGCGGAAAGACTGGGTGGCGTCACAGCGATGGGCTGATTGTATACAACTTAATGGTCACTTTGTAAGCCTGTATTTCCGCATTTTTTCCGTGGAGTTGCCGCCGTTCAGCACTGCAAGAAACTTGCCCGATTGGTCAGTAAACGGACAAAAGGTCTTTTAAAAGCAAGGCTTGCTGGGAAATCCCGTTGAGGATCGAGGCGTCGCAGCCTGTGCGAAACTTTGTGGTTTTTATTGTGTACAATTTTCATTAAAAGTGTCTTAATCGGCCCATCAGCGGCTTTTTGATGCCCCGTAAAGGTGCAGCCTATTCACTTCATGCAAGGGAGCCCGCCCCATGGGACGACTGACGACACACGTACTCGACGCAGCCCACGGCTGCCCCGGCAGCGCCATCCAGGTTGAGCTGTACCGCGTCGACGGCACGCAGCTGGAACTGGTCGCCACTGCGCTGACCAACAGCGATGGCCGCTGCGACGCGCCGTTACTGCAAGGTGATGACTACCGCAGCGGTGTCTACCAATTGCAATTCAGCGCCGGCGATTACTACCGCGCCCGCGGTGTGCAATTACCGGAGCCGGCCTTCCTGGATGTGGTGGTATTGCGCTTCGGCATCAGCGCCGAACAGGATCACTACCATGTGCCCCTGCTGATTTCGCCCTACAGCTACTCCACCTATCGCGGTAGCTGAGTCGTCACCTGGTTACACCCCCAAGCTCTTCGTTGGTTTTTCGCCCGCCCACACTGCGGGCTTTTTTTTGTGCGCGGCACCCGTCAATTATCTAGCGCCCCCTGGGCGTTTGCGCTGCATAGGCTAGGGTTTTCCTAGACGAAGATACCGCCGTGACTTCACCTACCGATCCCGATATGACCGACGACGATGCGTTGCAGGCCATGCGTCGCCAACTGACGCGGTCCATCAACCGCAGCCCCCATCCCAGCCTGTTGATCAATTGGCTGGCCATTGCCGACCTGCGCTGCGCCCAGTCGGCCAAACACCAGTCCCGCCTGATCCTGCATGCGCCCAAGGTGCTGCGGGTGATTCGCGCCGAGCTGCGCAAGGCCTTTGGCCTGGACCCGGACGGCCTGCTCTTCACCGAACCCAAGCCGCCGGCAGCCGCGCAGCAGGTCGACAGTCTGACCGATCGCGCGCTACGGCTGATGGTGTTGCCTGCGGTGCCGATCAACCTCAATCAGTTCACGGCTGTCAGCCTCAAGACCGAACCGGCACGCCAGCTGCCGTTTACGCCGCTGGAGGCGTTGCGCCGGGTGATTGCGCTCAACCTTTCGGCTCGACTTGCCCAGGTGCACAGCGCCTATTGGCAGGCGCTGGTGCCGGGTTCCTGGCTGACGCGCCAGGAGCGCTGGGCGGCTTTGCACAAGCAGCAGTTCGCCGACCAGGCCTTTGTGGCGCGGCAGTTGGACGAGCTGTCGGAGGGGGCGATGGGCATGGTCCAGGCGCTGGCGGACGCTCCGACGGCCGAGGCGCGCCGACGCGCCGGTGAGCCATGGGCCAGCGTCCAGGCCAGTGAGTTGATGTGGCCGGGCGTGGGGCCGCGGCTGATGCCGATCCCCGGCGCCCTGCATATTTATCGCGAGGGCGACCCGGCGGGCCGGCCGCACGTGATGTACCTGCCGGGCGCCCGCCGCAACTACTACGAATATCCGTCGTTCGCCCACTTGCAGTGTGGCCTGGTGGCATTGATCAATGGCGCCTCGTTCGACGACCTCTGGCAGTGCCTGCCGCTGCGGCGCCGGCATGAGGTATGCCGGCCCGAAGACGCGGCGGCGGCGCCCGGACGCGGTGTGGCATTGAGGGGCGATGCGCTGGCATACAGCGCGCAGGCGGTGTTGGAGGGGCAATGGGAAAACGAGTTGGCCTGTGCGATGTCGATCAACCTTGCGCAGGTGTTTTCCGCCAGGCGCGAGCCGCTGGAGATGAATGCCGCGCGACTGCTCGCCTATATCGAACGCGCGCGCCGACACTGGGTGGGCAAGGCGCGCCTGGGCAGCCTTCGCCGGACGTTGCAGGGCTGGGATCAGCATCGGCGGCGCAAGGAAATCCTGTTCGCCAGCACCGCCGCGCACCTGCCCGTGAACACGGCGCTGCAACAGCTCAAACGGTATGAAAAAGGCCTGATGGCATTGCTCGATCCCCAGGACGTCGGGGCGGATACCCAGGCCTTTGACGATTTCGTCGTGCTGGCGCAGCGGCGCAAGGTGCACGCGGACACCCTGCACACGCTGCTGCACGGCGCGCAATTGCAACTGTTCGACCCCGCCTTCTGGAAGGCGCGCCCCGTCGGTCAAGCCAGGCGCCTGAACGCGCTCATCGACGGGTGGACTGCTGTGCTGCGTGCCGACATCCTCTTGCTGCATCGGCTGCAATTGATCCGCGCAGTCCATCGCGACCTGCTGGTGGATGTGCTGGATACGCCGCTGGCCAGCAAGCGCGCCGGCAGCGATACCCGCGTGCTGTCCGTGCTGGTGGGCAGCGCCGACGCCTTTGAGCCTCTGCACAGCGTATTTGCGGTGACCCGCACCACGGCGCTCAACGATCCGCAACGACGGGTGCCGGTGATGCTGTGCGCGTTGGGGCGCGAGGGTGGCGTGGCGACGTTTGCCAGCCTCGAAGCCTTGTCCCAGGGCATCGAGGCCAGCCTCGACAGCCGTGATGGGTCTGTGCTGTGGCGCTACATCGAGCGGCCGCAGCGCAACGCCATACGTGAACAGGTGGCCAATCAAACCCTGGCGGTGCGCTATGAGGTCATCGAGGGTAATCCTGTCTTGCTTGCGCTCAAAAGGCTGATGAAGGGGTACCTGCGCCTGCAGCGCGGGTTTGAGGGCAGCGCGAATATTTTCAGTGAAACCCGGGATGTCCAGTTGACTCGCTTGCTGTTGGCCGTCGAGTTGGAGAAGCACCTCGACGCGCCGGTCAGCGATGCCCTGATTCAAGCACGGGCCCAGGTCGATCTGGTGCGCAAGGCGGCGGCAGCCAAACACAGATTGCCGAGCTGGCTGGCCGAGGCGACGGTGGCGCAACGCAACCGTTTCAAGTACCTGCAAAGCCGCTACCTGGGCAGCGTCCTGGCCTATGAAGAGCGCCTCGGGCAGCGTTTGCCGGATCTGCACAGCTTCGCCCGCCGCCTTTTGATTGCGCGCTTGCGTGAGGACGGCCTGCCGCCGCAACTGGACATCGACACTCCGTTTATCGAAATGCCCGACCGGGTCGATGGCCGCTTCTGCGGTTGGGAAAGCGGCTGTACGGTCGGCGATCGCAAGGAAGTCCTCGCGCCCAGTACTGAGCGTTCGCGCTTGAGCCTGCTGCAACTGGCACTGCACAACCTCGACCCGCAGATGATGTCCACCTGGTGGCGCTTCCGTTATGCCCAGTACCTGCAACCGGCCTGGCGGCAGCAACTGACCCCGCGTTACCTGATCGGCATGGTGTCCTCGCTGGATATTGGCGGGCGCTACGAAGCCTTGATCAATCGTGCGTTTTATGCCCCCGATGCCGCTGCGCACCGGCTGAGCGACGCACGTGTCCCGGAGCTGCTCAGGCGGGCCTTGCAGGCGGGTATCGAGGCGGATCTCCATTCGGCGATTCAGCAGGGGCTGACCGCGAGTGCACAACGTTTTTTCAACACGGCAATGGCGGCCCGTATGCCCGCGGATTTGCTTGCACACGGCGATCAGTTGCAACTGCACGTGGCGCATCTGGTGGGCCATACCCTGCAGCACGATCGCTATATCGCCGGCATCCTGCTGATTCACGACCTGTTGTCGCAACGCTGCGTGGTCTATTGGCCCAGTGCGCCGGATGCGCGGCACATTCATGAGTACGCCAGCCTGCAAGAGGCCCATGAGCACTTCAATCGTGTCGGGGCGTTGCCCGATTACGTCAGCGCCCTGGCCCGGCATGTTGCGCCGGGCTGGGCGTTTGAAGCCATCGCCCATCACCCGGGCCCGGTGCACGCGCAAGCCGGCTTTTTTCAGCCGAGTAATCTGCTGCCGGGCGCGATCATGCTGCAGGGGCTCTGGCGCGCGGCTGATTTCGTTCGCTCATTCAATATCAAGCACCTGGTGCCCGCGGCGCGTGTCGAGGAGATTGAACAGCAACTGCTTGAGCAAATCGCCAGCGACCCGCTGAACTGGCTGGCCTGGGTCCCGACGTCCCACGCCGATGCCCAGGCCCTGTTGTACCGGGCGCGGGTGCTTGAGTTGCACCGCCAGGCCCAGGCGCACAGTCAGTCCGGCCAGGCGCTGCAGCGCTACCGCGAACAGCGCCTGGAGGCGCAACGTGACACGCGTCGGCGGGCGTTGCTGTCGGTGGTGGTGCCGTTTTTCAGCTTGGGTAACCAGCTGTACGAGTTGCTGCTCACCTCGCGGCGTTATCACCGCTATGGTGATGCGCGCGATGCGGTGGATGTGGCGTTTGGCACGGTGTTTTTGACGATAGACCTGTTACTGACGTTTTTCCCCGGCCCCAAGCTGAAGCCGGGCACTGTGGCGAACCCGGCGGTCCGTTCCATGGGCGCCGGCTTGAATCGTATCCACCGCGCGAGCGTCTCGACGTTGGGCCGGGTCGCCCCATTGGAGCCGTCGCCATCGAGGGGCGCGCGCTTCAATCCCCTGGAGCGTTTCAAAACCCAGGGTGCGCCGCAGGAGGCCGTGGCGTTGAAGGGGCCGGGCGAAAAAGGCATCTACGTCAAACACGGCGAGTACTTCATGGTGGACGACACGCACCACTACCCGGTTTACCGACGTGGCGACGAAGCGTATTTCCGCCTGAAGAACCGGCAGGCGCCGGGCACCGATGAGTTGATCCTGACGGTCCATGAGCCCCGGGAGTGGCTGCTGGGGGCGGATGCACCCGTGGCCGGGCCGAGTTCGGCCACGCTCACCCCGTGGCCGGCACCTGCCCGAGCACCAGGCTGGCGACCGCCCACTGCACCGATGGCCACCCACAACCGTATTCTTCAGTCCTCCGCGCCGGCGGACTACTGGTTCAGTTGGCGTACCCAGGTGCCTGAAGCCCAGGCGACGAGTACACCGGCTTCCGGGGTGTTTCACGTGCATCTGGAACCGCCCGGTTTTCCCTACGACGCTATTTACATCGGCTCCAGGTATGACACCGCGACGCAATCGGGCGTTGGTTATTACCGGTTGCTTCACCAGGGGGATCACGCGCCGTTAAGCACGCTCGGCTTTATTGCCAGGAACGAGCCGCTGGTTTCAAAGGCCCAGGTGGATATCGAGCGCTGGACCGGCGGCGCGCTGCAGGAGCAGCCGATTCCGGTGTCGCGCCTGCCATCGGGGGAGTGGCAATTGCACGCGCCGTTGTTCGACGGGCCGCTGGAGCCACAGGTGGGCAGGGCGTTTCCGGGGATTACTCGGCAAAGCCAGGCGTCTGCGATTGCCAGGGTGATTGAGCTGGCCGATTCCTCGCGCTCGGTCACGGCCAGCCATTTGCTCAACCTGCGGGCCACCCTGGACAACTGGTTGACCCCCAACCCTGTGAAGTTGGGCCAGACCGATGATTTGCTCAACCTGCTGCGGCCCACGCCAACGCGGGGCGCCAATCTGTTCATTGGCTACGAAGGCAAGGCGCCGGGTTTCACCCGTGTCGATTTCAGTTCGCCGGTCGCCGTGGCGCCGCGACTCAAGGCCGGTGGTGCGCAGGTCTCCGAAGCACGCAAAACCCTGCAGCGGGAGGCCGTCAGGGCTGTACTGGAGCAGCAGGGCTTCCGCCTTCACGAATGGCGTGTGCGGCGCGGCAAGATCCTCGTGCCTGAACTGGTTGCCACCCATCCCCATTCGAACAACCTGTACTACGTGACCTATCAGTGGTTCGAGCGCGGTTCGGTGGCGTTGAACAAGCGGCTCACTGACCGCTGGCTCCAGGCAGCCATCCGTTCGCACCGGGATTCCGTCCTCGCCGCCACGGTCAGCGGGGCGATGGAGGAACAGCGCCTGGTTCGGATCGTCGCAGGCATCCAGTGGCCGGTGCTGGGGAACCTGGCGCCCAGCGTTTACTTCGTCAAACTGAGCCCACCCGTGCCTTGAGCAGCGAGGCGACGCCGGCGCAGCCGAACAGCGCGGCGCTGACGCGGTTGAACCAGTGTTGGCCGCTGCCGCTGCGCAGGTAGCGCGCAGCACCATGGGCGCCGAGGCCGTAGGCGAGTTTGCACAGCAGGTCGAGGAGCGTCCAGGTGGCGATCATGATCAGCAATTGCGGCAGGAACGGCTGCTGGCTGCTGAGGAACTGCGGCAGGAAGGCGGCGAAAAACAGAATGTCCTTGGGGTTGCTGGCCCCCAGCACAAAGGCGCGGCCGAACAACGCGCGAAAACGCGGCACCGGCGCCGCCTCCGGGACGGTCGCGCCGTGGGACGGCTGGCGCGATTGCTGCCAGCTCTGCCAGGCGAGGTAGAACAAATAGAGCGCGCCGACGATCTTCAACGCGCTGAAGAGTTGTTCCGAAGCCAGCAGCAATGCGCCCAGGCCCAGGGCCGACGCGCTCAACAGGCAGATCGAGGCAATCACCCCACCGAGAAATGCCGGGTACGAGCGGCGCAGGCCGTAGTTCAGGCTGTTGCTGATCATCAGCAACGACAGCGGCCCCGGGATCAGGATCACCACCAGCGCAGCGCCGCTGAACAGCAGCCAGGTTTCCAGACTCATTGCGTGCTCCTTTTCTATAGAAAGACGAACTTGGCGATAAAGATCGCGCACAACACCCACAGGCTTACGGAAATCTCGCGGTACTTGCCGGTGCCGGCCTTGAGCGCCACATAGGTGATAAAGCCCAGGGCGATACCGTCGGCGACCGAGAAGGTCAGGGGCATCATGATCGCAGTCACGATGGCCGGGATGCTGTCGGTGGCCTCATCCCAATTGATGTGGGCCATGCTTGCCATCATCAGCATCGCCACATAGATCAGCGCGCCGGCGGTGGCATAGGCCGGGATCATGCCCGCCAGCGGTGCGAAGAACATGGCCGCCACAAACAACACGCCGACCGTGACCGCCGTCAACCCGGTACGGCCGCCTGCGGCCACCCCGGCAGCGCTTTCCACGTAGCTGGTCACCGGCGGCACGCCCACCATGGCACCGAACACACTCGAAGCGCTGTCAGCCTTGAGGGCGCGGGACAGGTTATCGATCCTGCCGTCGGCGTTGACCAGCCCGGCGCGTTGCGCAACGCCCATCAGTGTACCCGCAGTGTCAAACATGTGCACAAACAGGAAGGCAAATACCACGCTGATCATGCTGATATTGAATACACCTTTTATGTCCATGGCCATCCAGGTCGGCGCCAGGCTCGGAGGTGTGGAGAGAATGCCGTTGTAGTGCACCAGGTCCAGGCCCCAGCCGGCCAGGGTCACGGCGATGATGCTGATGAGGATCGCGCCGAACACCCGGTGGTAGCTGAGGATCGCGATCAGCAGGAAACACACCGCCGCCAGCAGCGGCGCCGGCTCGTGCAGCGAACCGAGCTTGATCAGGGTGGCCGGGCTGTCGACGATGATGCCCGCGGTTTTCAGGCCGATCACCCCGAGGAACAGCCCGACACCAGCACCCATGGCGTGGCGCAGGCTCACCGGAATGCTGTTGAGCAGCCATTCACGCACCCGGGAAAGGGTCAGGCCCATGAACAGCACCCCGGAAATAAACACCGCACCCAGCGCGGTTTCCCAGTGGTAACCCATGGTGCCGACCACGGTGTAGGTGAAAAACGCATTCAGGCCCATGCCCGGCGCCAGGCCCACCGGCCAGTTGGCGTACAGGCCCATCAGCAGGCAACCCAGCGCGGCGGCGATGCAGGTGGCGACGAACGCAGCGCCGTGATCGATGCCGGCATCGGCCATGATGTTGGGGTTGACGAAGATGATGTAGGCCATGGTGATGAAGGTGGTGAGCCCGGCGATCAGCTCGGTCTTCACTGTGGTGCCATGCAGGCGCAGTTTGAACAGGCGTTCGAGCCAGCCGTTCTGTGAGGGGGCAAGGTCCAGCGGCGAGGCTTCGGATTTGCGGCTATCCACAGCGAGTACTCCTCAAGCATTTTATTGTTATGTCCAGCGCGGGGCGCTGTGAGGTACCGGCGGGTTTTGTTGACCGATAGGTCAGGAACTCGCACGAAGCGAATTATGCTTTTGTATACAAATAAAGCAAATAATGTTTTCTATTTTCTGCATGAAAAGGATGAAAGGCAAAGCCAGGGCGCCACCGAGGATCAAGGCTGGCCTGCAAGTGCCTGGTTGACTGCGAGCCAACCGTTTACCGCTTCTTCGCCCGCTTCGGCGAAGGCACGCTGCAACAGCTTCACCTGTTCACGGCGCAGCGACTGCTCGAAACGCAGGCCTTCCTCGGTCAACTCCAGCAGGCGTTTGCGCTTGTCGGTCTGCGACGCGACGCTGTCCACCAGGTGCATTTCCTGCAATTGGCGCAAGGGTATGTTCAGCGCCTGCTTGCTCACACCGAGCAGTTCCAGCAGTTGCTTGACGCTCAGCGCCGGGTAGCGCGCGATAAAAAACACGATGCGCTGGTGCACCCGGCTCAGGCCACGGCGTTCAAGCATTTCATCGGCCTTGGCAGTGAACGCCTGGTAACCAAAGAAGAACGCTTCCATGGCTTGTTGCTGGCTGCTTTGGTTTTTAAGGTCAAGCATGTTGACGTATCCGCTCAAGCTGTCGTAATTTCGGTCAACCAGTTTGACGTATTTCCCACAGGCTTCGCTAGCGGTGACCTTATGGCCTTCTCTGAACGTGTTACGCGCCTCAAAAGCTCCTTGATCCGTGAAATCCTCGCCGCAGCCCAGCGCCCGGAAGTGATGTCGTTCGCCGGTGGCCTGCCGGCCGAGGCCATGCTGCCCGCGCTGGACTGGGATGACATGCCGCTCAACATCGGCCAATACGGCATGAGCGAAGGCGAGCCGCAGTTGCGTGAACTGCTGGCCGCCGAAGCGCGTGCGTTGGGTGTGCCGTGCCAGGCCAGCCAGGTGCTGGTGGTCAGCGGTTCCCAGCAAACCCTGGACCTGGCGGCCAAGCTGTATATCGACAAAGGCACCAGGATCCTGCTGGAAGGCCCCACCTACCTGGCCGCCCTGCAGATCTTCCAGCTGTTCGGCGCCGATTGCCTCAGCGTGCAACTGGAAGCCGATGGTCCCGACCTGGCCAGCCTGCGCGCCAATCTCGAACGCCATCGCCCGGCGTTCATCTACCTGATCCCGACGTTCCAGAACCCTTCGGCCGTGCGCTACAGCGAAGCCAAGCGCGAGGCCGTCGCCGCTTTGCTCGATGAGTTCGGCGTGACCCTGATCGAAGACGAACCCTATCGCGAGCTGACCTTCGACGGCGGCAGTGCGCAGCCCATCGTCGGCCGCTTGAAAAAAGCCAGCTGGATCTACACCGGCACGGTCTCCAAGACCTTGCTGCCCGGCCTGCGCGTGGGGTACCTGATCGCCAGCCCGGACCTGTTCCCGCACCTGCTCAAGCTCAAGCAATCGGCGGACCTGCACACCAATCGCGTCGGCCAGTGGCAGGCCATGCAGTGGATCGGCACGCAGAAATACCAGCAACACCTGGTGGAACTGCGCAGTTTCTACCGCGAGCGCCGCGACGCATTCCAGGCTGCATTACAACGCCACTTCAGCGAACTGGCCGACTGGCAAGTGCCCCAGGGCGGATTATTCTTCTGGCTGACCTTGAAACAGCCGCTCGATACCCGCACTTTGTTGGCACCTGCGCTCGATCAGGACGTCGCGTTCATGCCCGGTGAACCGTTCTTTTCCGAGCCGGACCAGCATTTAGGCTCACTGCGACTCAATTTCAGCCATATCGACCCGGCCCGCCTGGACGAAGGGCTCAAACGCCTGGCCGCGGTGGTCCGTCAAGCACAGCACGCGCAAGCGGCATAAGGGGAGCCCCATGTACAAGGTTTATGGCGATTACAAGTCGGGCAACTGCTACAAGGTCAAATTGATGCTCAACCTGCTGGGCATCCCGTATCAATGGGTGGATATCGACATCCTCAACGGCGATACCGAGACCCCTGAATTCCTGGCCAAGAACCCCAACGGCAAGATCCCGGTGCTGGAACTGGAAGATGGCACCTGCCTGTGGGAGTCCAACGCGATCCTCAACTTCCTTGCCGATGGCAGCGAATTCCTGCCCACCGAACCGCGCCTGCGCACGCAAGTGCTGCAGTGGCAGTTTTTCGAGCAGTACAGCCATGAGCCCTACATTGCGGTGGCGCGGTTTATCCAGTTCTACCTGAACATGCCGGAAGATCGCCTGGAGGAATACAAGACCACCCACAAGCGTGGTTACAAGGCTCTGAAGGTCATGGAGCGTCAGCTGCAAACCACGCCATACCTGGTGGGCGAGCAGTATTCGATTGCCGATATTGCGCTGTATGCCTACACCCATGTAGCCCATGAAGGTGGGTTTGACCTGACGCCTTACCCGGCGGTGCAGGCCTGGTTGAAGCGCGTGGCCAGCCATCCCAGGCATGTGGCCATGCTCGACTGATCACCACGGTCAAAAACGGTGGGAGGGCGGTGCGACGATTCGACTTGCCCCTCCCACATTCAGCTCGATGCCGTGCCAGATAATTCATCGTTCAGCAGGTCGAAACAGCGCTGCGCCGCCGGGCTCAATCCCATCCCGCTACGACTGATCAAGCCGATCTCGCGGTTCACCCCGGGATGATCGATATGGATGCGCTTCAACCCCTCCAGGCTGTCCGCCGCCGACTCCGGCAGTACGCTGATCCCCAGCCCCTGACGCACCAGCGCCAGCACCGTCGACATGTAGTTGGCCTCCATCCCGGCGTTCATCGTCAACCGCGTCTCATCGAACAGCCCATCCACTTGCTCGCGTACGCTGCTGTCGCGGCCGGTAAGGATGATCGGCTGGTCCGCCAGTTGCTCCAGGGTCAATTGGCGATGGTGGGCGAGGGGGTGATCCAGCGGTACGAACGCACACAATCGATCATTCAGCACCGGGGTGAACTCCAGGCCATGGCTTAGCCGCGCCCGTACGCCAATACCGAAATCCACTTCGCCTGCGCGCACCTGGGCATGAATGCGATGGGCCACCAGGTCCTGCAGGCGTACTTCGATCCCGGCAAAACGCTCGCGAAACAGACGCAGGGCCGGGGGCAGGGCGCCGGCGCAGACCGACGGCAGGGCCGCGAGGGTGACCACGCCACGGCGCAAGGCCGCGAGGTCGCGGGAGCCGGTGACGATGTTGTCCAGGTCCAGCAGCAGTTTTTCCATCGGCCCGCGCGCGTCCTGGCCGGCAGCGGTGATGCTCACATGCCGGGGGCTGCGGTCGAGCAGGGCGACGCCGAGCCAGTCTTCGAGTTGTTGCACCTGCACGGTGAGTGCCGAAGGCGAAAGATGCAGCTCATGGGCGGCCTTGATAAAGCTGCCGGTGCGGGCCACCGCAAGGAACGCCTGAATGTGCTGGATCGAATTTTTCATTGTTGTTGTTCTCGAGCGTTTTGTTTTTACGAACATGACTGGCTGAACATTCCAATTTACAAAGAGTAACGCGCTTCCAATACTCCAGGGAAAACAATAACCGGCCACCAAGGCCGCTCTGGAGTAACCCATGCTCGCAACCCTGGGTGTCATTACCATCCTGTGCCTGCTCGCTGCCGTCATGAGCAAACGCCTTTCGCCACTGGTGGCCCTGATCGCCTTGCCGATCATCGCCGCGCTGCTCGGTGGGTTCGGCCTGCAAACCAGTGCCTTCATCATTACCGGCATCAAGAACGTCGCCCCCGTGGTGGGCATGTTCGTGTTCGCGATCCTGTTTTTCGGGATCATGACCGATGCCGGCATGCTCGATCCCATCATTGATCGCATCCTGCGCACGGTAGGGACACGTCCTACACGGATTGTCGTTGGGACTGCGACCCTCGCCCTGTTGGTGCACCTGGACGGTTCCGGTGCCGTGACCTTTCTGGTGACGGTGCCGGCGATGCTGCCGTTGTATACGCGGCTGGGCATCGATAAACGCATCCTCGCCTGTGTCTGCGCGATGGCCGCCGGGGTCAATTTCCTGCCGTGGACCGGCCCGGTGCTGCGCTCTTCGGCGGCCTTGCACGTGCCGGTGGCGGACCTGTTCCAGCCGCTGATCCCGGTGCAGATCGTCGGGCTGATCTTCGTCTTCGCCTGCGCCTGGTGGCTCGGCCGGCGAGAAGAAAGACGCCTGGGCCTGGGCGCCGGCTCCAGCGTGGACGCCGTGCCGCAACGGGTGCTCAGCGACGACGACATCAAGCTGCGCCGCCCCCGCCTGTTCTGGGTCAACCTGATCCTGACCGTGCTGGTCATGGTGGTGATGATCGCCGGCTGGGTCGACCCGGTGGTGATGTTCATGCTCGGCACCGTGGTAGCGCTGTGCATCAACTACCCGAACGTGGACGCCCAACGCGCCCGCATCGATGCCCATGCGAAAACCGCCCTGACCATGGCCAGTATCCTGCTCGCCGCCGGGGTGTTCACCGGCATCATGCAAGGCACCGGCATGCTCAAGGCCATCGCTGAAGTGGCGGTGGCGCAGATTCCGGCGGGCCACGGCAAGTTGATTCCGGCGGTGGTGGGCTTTTTGTCCATGCCGCTGAGCATGCTGTTCGACCCCGATTCCTATTATTTCGGCGTGATGCCGGTGATCGCCGAAGTCGGCAAGGCCCTGGGCGTCGACCCGCTGCAAGTGGCCCAGGCGTCGTTACTGGGTGTGCACACCACCGGTTTCCCGGTCAGCCCGCTGACCCCGGCGACCTTCCTGTTGGTGGGCCTGTGTAAGATCGAATTGGCCGATCACCAGCGCTTCACCATCCCTTTTCTGTTTGCCGCGTCGGTGTTGATGACCCTGACCGCGTTGCTCCTGGGAGTGATTTGAGATGAAAACCTTGCGCATCGGTTCCGGTGCCGGCTATTCCGGCGACCGTATCGAACCTGCCGTGGAACTGGCCGAGCTGGGCGACCTGGATTACCTGGTGTTCGAGTGTCTGGCCGAACGCACCATCGCCTTGGCACAACAGGCACGAATCAGCGATCCACAGGGGGGTTATGACCCGCTGCTCAGTGAGCGCATGCGCCGGGTGTTGCCCTTTGTCGGCCAGCATGAAGGGCGCCGCCGCCTGCGGGTGATCACCAATATGGGCGCGGCCAACCCGGTGTCGGCGGCGCTTGAAGTGCGGCGGATTGCCCATGAGCTGGGCCTGGCCCTCAAGGTGGTGGCGGTGGTCGGCGATGACGTGCTGGACGTCTTGCGCCCCGAGCAAGTACTGGATAACGGCCGGACCGTGGGTTCACTCGGCAAGCGACTGATTTCCGCGAATGCCTACCTGGGCGTCGACGGCATTCTTGATGCCTTGCGCGCCGACGCCGATGTGGTGATCACCGGGCGGGTGGCCGACCCGTCGCTGTTCCTGGCGCCGCAGATGTTTGCGTTCGGCTGGGCAGCGGATGATTGGCAGCGCCTGGGGCGCGGCACGTTGGTCGGGCATCTGCTGGAGTGTGCCGGGCAGGTCAGCGGCGGCTATTTTGCCGATCCCGGTTTCAAGGATGTGGATGACCTCGCACGCCTGGGCTTTCCGTTGGCTGAAATCGATGCCGAGGGTGAGGCCGTGATCACCAAGGTGGCAGGCTCCGGTGGGCGGGTCAGTCGTGCCACCTGCACCGAGCAGTTGATCTACGAAGTGCATGATCCTGCGGCGTATCTCACCCCGGACGTGACTGCCGATTTTTCCCAGGTGGGGTTTGATGAGGAGGGCGTTGATCGGGTACGTGCCCACGGTGCTGCTGGCCGCGCACGGCCCGAGCAGTTGAAGGTGAGCGTCGGTTACCTGGATGGCTGGATTGGCGAAGGGCAAATGTCCTACGGCGGTCCCGGCGCGGTCGCACGGGCGCAGCTGGCGCGGGATGTCGTACTCAAGCGTTTGCAACTGATGGGTGTGAAGATGCAGGACGTACGCGCCGAACTGATCGGCATGGACTCGCTGCACGGTCCGCGCAGCAGCGTAGAGCCCTGGGAAGTGCGCCTGCGCGTGGCGGCCCGCTGTGAAGACCGCAGTGAAGCGGTGCGAGTCGGCAATGAAGTGGAAACCCTCTACACCAACGGCCCGTCCGGCGGCGGCGGTGCCAGCAAGAGCGTACGGCAGGTGGTGGCGGTGGCGTCATTGCTGCTGCTCCGTGACGCGGTCAACCCGAGGATCGAAGCATGAAACTGCACACGCTGGCCCATTCCCGTACCGGCGACAAGGGCGACACCTCGAACATTTCGATCATTGCTTACCGAGCCGAGGATTATCTGCTGTTGTGTGAACAGCTTACCGCCGAGCGCGTGGCCGACTTTTTTGCCGGCCTGCTGGAGCCGGACGCGGCCCCGGTGCGGCGCTATGAACTGCCGAATGTGCAGGCGCTGAACTTCGTACTGCCGGGGATATTGCGCGGCGGCGTAACCCGCTCGCTGGCACTGGATGCCCATGGCAAGTGCCTCGGCTCGGCGCTGCTCGATCTCGATTTGGCACTACTGGACTAACTCTGGGAGGGACTTGCCCCTCCCACAGTGAATCTGCCCAGGTCTGTCAGATCGCGGCGAAACGCTTGTCCAGGTAATCGATGATCACCTTGGAGTCATACATCCAGGTGGTCTGGCCATTCTCTTCGATACGCAGGCACGGCACCTTGATCTTGCCGCCTTGCTCCAGCAGGGTCTGGCGGTCCTGCTCGTTGTTCTTCGCATCCTTCAGCGCCACCGGCACATTCAGGCGGTGCAGGGTGCGGCGGGTCTTCACGCAGAACGGGCAGGCGTGGAATTGATACAGGGTCAGGTCCTTGGCCGCTGCGTTCACCTGCGCCTGTTGTTCGGCAGGGCGCTGCTTTTTGCGCGGGCGGGTAAGGAAGTCGCCGGCGATGATGACGTGGCCGAGGCCCACTCGAAGTGCTTTGACGAACATGGCTGAAACCTCTTGCCCATGAAGAAGGGGCCGCAGCTTACCTCAATTTTGCAGGCGAAAAAAAACCGGCGATGAACGCCGGTTTTTCCCTACCCAGCCTGTTACTTGATCAGGCTGAGGAATTCACTGCGGGTGGCCGCGTTTTCGCGGAACTCACCCAGCATCACCGAAGTGATCATCGACGAATTCTGTTTCTCCACACCGCGCATCATCATGCACATGTGCTTGGCTTCGATCACCACGGCCACGCCCAGGGCACCGGTCACTTGCATCACCGCATCGGCGATCTGGCGGCTGAGGTTTTCCTGGATCTGCAGGCGGCGCGCATACATGTCGACAATCCGCGCGACCTTCGACAGGCCCAGCACCTTGCCGCTCGGGATATACGCCACATGCGCCTTGCCGATAAACGGCAGCAGGTGGTGTTCGCACAGCGAGTACAACTCGATGTCCTTGACCAGCACCATTTCGCTGTTGTCGGAGCTGAACAAGGCACCGTTGGTGACTTCTTCGAGTGTCTGTTCATAGCCGCGGCAAAGGTACTGCATCGCCTTGGCGGCACGCTTGGGCGTGTCGAGCAGGCCCTCGCGGGAGACGTCCTCGCCGAGTTGGCCGAGGATCGCGGTGTAGTTTTGTTCCAATGTCACAGGACTGTTTCCGTATGGGTTTCAGAACGGTACGGTGTATGCCTGTACCAATGTGAAGCGCTGCCCGGCGCGCGACAGCGGCGGGTGATGTGGCGCACATAGTAGCGTAGGTGCGCCGACAGTTGTATTCCCGGACGATACCGATGTTAGAGTCGGCCTCCGTTGAGGAGGACGTGATGACCCCGCTGGAGCGAAGTATTTCTGAGCGCGCCCTGATCTTTGCCAAAGCAAATCGGACCCGCATTGCCCGTGAACTTGCCTGCCTGACTAAGTACCCAGGTGAAAATTATCCGGTTTCAGTGTTTATGGCGGGCTCGCCTGGTGCCGGCAAGACAGAAGTGTCCAAATCATTTATTCGCTTGATGGAGGAGGGGGGATCCAGTGCATTGCGAATCGACCCAGATGACTTCAGGGAATACTTTCCTGACTACACAGGCGCAAACTCCAGTCTTTTTCAACGTGGCGTAACTGTTATGGTGGAGAGGACCGTCGACCTGGTTTATCAGCAGCGTCAGTCTTTCCTGTTGGACGGAACGCTGGCCAACTTTGCCGTGGCTCGGAAAAATATCCAGCGCGCCCTTGATAAGGAAAACCGGTCTGCACAGGTTATCTACGTCTACCAGAAGCCTGAGTTGGCGTGGGAATTTGTGTTGGCACGGGAGACTGTTGAGGGGCGAAACATTCCTTGCAAAGAGTTCATTCGCCAGTTTTATGCATCAAAAACGACGGTGTGCGGATTGAAACGTGTGTTTCTGGGGCGTCTTCAAGTCGATGTTCTCATCAAGGACACTGATGGCGGGGCGTCGTACATCGGCATCGACCTATCGGCTGAGGAAATTGACGAACTCGTTATACAGCCCTACCATCCTGATCAACTTGAGCAAATTTTGACCGGAGTAGCCTTATGAAAGGCGAAATTACGGAAGTCGTAGAAAAATATTCATCCACCACCATGTCAGATTTTTTTCGAAGTGGTTCGGTAGAAGAAAAACGTGCTGTTTACAGAAGCGCAGCCGATACTGCGATCACCATGCAAAAGGCAGTGATCTCGCTGGCGAAAGAGAAAAAAGCGAAAGAACTTTTCGACAACTGACGTTACTGGCAATACCACAATAGCCCAGCTCAATTGCTGGGCTTTTTATTCCTTATTCGTCGCGCCCTTCCATCATCGTGCGCTTGAGCATCACATACACCGCACCCGCGCCCCCATGACGGGCCTGGCACGAGGTAAAGCCGAGCACCTGGGCATGCTGGCGCAGCCAGGTGTTGACGTGGCTCTTGATCATCGGCCGTTTGCCGTCCAAGCGCACCGCCTTGCCATGGGTGACGCGCACGCAGCGGATTTCGAACTTGGTGGCTTCGGCGAGGAAGGCCCACAGGGTTTCCCGGGCTTTTTCCACGTTCATGCCGTGCAGGTCGAGGCTGCCTTCGAACGGGATCTGACCGGCCTTGAGCTTGCGCATCTGGCTTTCCTGTACGCCGTCGCGGGCCCACATCAGCTCGTCTTCGGGGCCGACATCGATCACGAACTGGTCTGACAGACCATCTACGGTGGTGGCATCGGTGCGCACGGTAGCAGCCTGGCGCAGCTTGGCGATCTGCGCGCGGTCGGCCTTGGGTTTGCCGGTGTCGGCGCGGTCGTGCTTGATCGGCTTGACGCCGCGCAGCTCGTTTTTGAACAGGGAAAAATCGTCGTCTTGCATGTCAGCCTCCGCGAAGGGCGGGCAGTTTACCTAAATCGCGGCGGCCGGGGCGCAGGAAACGCTATCCAAGCGCCATCAGTCGTGCTTTTTCATCAGGTGCGAGGCGATGTTCAGTGACAACGGCTGGCGCATCTTCCGACGGCTGCGGCGCCACAGCCACACGCCCAGCCACAGTACCAGCAGCCCGATCCCCAACAGAATCGCCGAGCCGCCAGGGCTGGCATTCAGTTCGCCAAGGGCCGGCGAGTGGCCAAACAAACCGGCGCCACCAGCGCCGGTCAACAGCAAACCTACTACCGCCAGCAGCGCGGCAATGCCGGCCACCAGGCGCAGACGCCAGTTGCTCGGGCCCTTGGGGCGCAAGCGACGAGCGTCAAAACCATCGGATATCTTCATTCCGACCTTTCCTCCAGGGTATCGGCCCTTCGACCGGAAGATACACAGGTTGTTCCTGTACCCGAGGTAAATGCGCCAAATGAGAGGGCTTTGCGGATGAGCGGGACCTGCAACAGGCCGCGCCGCTCACCCGAAGGGCGATCAGATCAGGTCTTTAGTCAGTGCAAGAGTGGCAAAGTTGTCAGCCATGATGGCCATCTCGGTCTGCTGCACATGCTCGGCGCTCAGGATGCCACCTTTGTAAGGCAGGTCGCGGGTGGCACAGGCGTCTTCCACCAGGGTGCAGCGAAACCCCAGGTTTTTCGCGGCACGCACGGTGGTGCTGACGCTGGAGTGGCTCATGAAGCCGCAGACGATCAGGTCCAGGGAACCGAGGTCCTGCAGGTGTTTTTCCAGGCCGGTGCCGTGGAAGGCACTGGGCAGCAGCTTGCCGATGATGGTTTCGTCACCTTCAGGTACGAGGCCGGGGATGAACTCACCGCGCTCGCCCTGGGGGTCAAACAGGCCGCCCACGGTACCCAGGTGGCGCACGTGCACGATCGGGCGCCCGGCGTTGCGCGCGGCGGCGACCAGTTGCTTGATATTGCCGACCGCCGCGTCCATACCGGAGAGGGCGAGCGGGCCACTGAGGTATTCCTTTTGAGCGTCGATGATCACGAGGGTCGCATGGGCAAGGTTGGCAGCTGCGTAACCACGACCGCTGAGTTGAAACATCGTCTTTGGAACGGACATTCTGGGGCTCCTGTGAGGGGGGCTTTTGCGTCATTGTCCACTGGCTGAGCGGTTCTGTGAATCGCTACTATCGTAAGGTACGCCGTTGCTGGCGTGCAGCCATGTCAAGTGGCGGCGATGTTTAACCGAATGATGGCGATTTGGATGAAATCCGACGTACGGCAACAGCTTTTCGTACATCGTCGGTACAGGCGAAGACTGTTAGAATCGCCAGTCGTTTTTTCCAGGAGTCTGCCCCCCGTGATCACATCCCGCCTGCGCACCTTGCGCGACCACATCCGTTGGGCCGTCAGCCGTTTCCATGGGGAAGACCTGTTTTTTGGCCATGGCACCGACAATGCCTGGGACGAAGCCCGGCAGTTGGTGCTCGGCGCCTTGCACCTGCCATGGGAAATTGCCGACAGCTACCTCGATTGCAACTTGGAAGAAGAGGAAATCTCTCACGTACAGCGTTTGTTGCATCGCCGTATCCATGAGCGGGTGCCCACGGCCTACCTGTTGAAAGAGGCGTGGTTCTGCGGCATGTCGTTTATCGTTGACGAGCGCGTGCTGATCCCGCGTTCGCCCATCGGCGAGTTGATCGAAAACCGCTTCGAGCCTTGGCTGGCCCAACCGCCGGCGCGCATCCTCGACCTGTGCACCGGCTCCGGTTGCATCGGCATTGCCTGCGCCTACGAGTTCCAGGACGCCGAAGTGGTACTCGGCGACCTGTCCTTCGAAGCCCTGGAAGTGGCCAACCAGAATATCGAGCGCCATGGTGTCGACGAGCGTGTGTACACCGTGCAGGGCGACGGTTTCGACGGCCTGCCTGGCCAGCGCTTTGACCTGATCGTGTCGAACCCGCCGTATGTGGATGCCGAAGACTTTGCCGACATGCCGGACGAATACCAGCACGAGCCGGAGCTGGGCCTGGCCTGCGGCGACGATGGCTTGAACCTGGTGCGGCGCATGCTGGCCGAGGCGGCGGACCACCTGACCGAGAAGGGTTTGCTGATTGTCGAGGTGGGCAACAGCCAGGTGCATGTTGACGCGCTGTACCCGGAAGTGGACTTCGCCTGGCTGGATTTCCAGCGGGGTGGGCATGGGGTCTTCATGCTCACGGCTGAACAGTGCCGGGAACACCAGGCAATCTTCGCCGCTCGGGTTTAACCAACCTTGCAGTAGAAGATGTGGGAGGGGCTTGCCCCCTCCCACCTTTCGATGGCTTTCCAGCCGGCTAGCGGTGCGTGGCAATCCAGATCAACAGCCCCGCCTGAAACACGGTGAATGCCACCAGGCAGGTGATGGTAAACCGCAACCCGCTGTCCTCACGCTTGAACTTGGTGACCTTTTCTTCTTCCTTGCGCAGCTTCACTTCCTGCTCCAGCAGGTTGTGCTCGGCCTGTTGCAGCATCTGCGCGGCTTCAAGGATCTCCACGAACTGCACCTTCTCGGTGTTCCAACTGTCCAGTACGTCGCTGACCTTGCCCGGCTGCACGTTGCCTTTGAGGTGCTGCACATCGGCGTAGGCCACATCGAAACCCTGGACGCGCAGGAAGTGATCGCGGCGCAGGCGTGTGGCTTCGTTGAGTGCGTCCTTGTTGGCCAAGTCCACGCCGTCGACGCGGTAGTGCGACCATTTCTTCTTCGCCCACGCGGCGCCCTGGGCCACCAGGAAGCGACCGATGCCGCGGTTGGCCGGTTCGATTTCCAGACTGTTGCCCGGGCCGAAGTGCACGCGGTGTTTATCGTGATCCACCCAGATATCCAGATGGTTCTGCTCACGGCGCACCCGCTGCCCCGGCAATTGGATCACCATGCGCAACAGGCTGTGGTGTTTGTCATGGCGCTCGGCATAACCGAACTGTACGAACCGCAGCGGCCGCAGGCCGGTGGCGCGGTCGGTGGCCAGCGGGGCCAGGCGCAGCATCTTGAAATGCTCGGCCTGAACATCCGCCCACGGCAGGGGAGCCGCCGTGTCGATGGCCTCGGTTTTTTCAGCCGGGGTGTCGGCGGTCGGTTCCGGTGTTGCTTCAGTGGTTGTCATGCGGTGCGATCCTGTCCAAGCCCTGCCAGTCGACAGTCTTTTTGCTGTCGACTCTGGGCTTATCGGCCGCTTTTTGCAGGACTGGAGGCAAATTGTCGGTTAACGGGGTTGAAGTCCGTCGATAAAGCGCACCAAACGGTTGCCCAGCTCGGCGGCGAGGGGTAATTGCGGGTCATTGTAGGAGGCCAATTGTTGCTTTACGTCGTTGGGCACGATGCGCATCACGTGGTTCATGCCTTCGATCACCGTCAGTTCGGCATCGGGCTTGGCCCTTTTGAGTTGCTGGGCGTCGCCGACACCGACCTGAATATCGTTGGTGCCCTGGATGATCAACGCCGGCATGCGCAGTTTCGCAAAGGCCGCCGAAGGGTCGGCGCGAAACAGGCTGATCAGATATGGCTGTACGCTGGGTCGGAAAATGCCCTGCAACGGGCCAGGCACATCGGCGTCCACCTGACCGGCCTTGAGGTGATCAAGGATTTCATTGCTGCGCAGCAGCAGGGCAGGGGGCAGGTGATCGGCCAGTTGCTGGCGGATCACCTGGTCGACCGGGCGGGCGCTGCCGGACAGGGAAATGACTCCAGCCGGGTCGAGTTGGGGGGCGGCGAGGGCGGCAACCAGCGCGCCTTCGCTGTGGCCCAGCACAATCAGCGGGCCCATGCGTGTGTCGGCCTTGAGCAATTTACCCCAGGCCACCGCGTCGGCCACGTAGGCATCGAGGGTCAGGTTGCGTTCGTCGGGCGTGGCGGCGAGGCTGGCGGCCACACCGCGCTTGTCGTAGCGCACGCTGGCGATGTTATGCCGGGCCAGCACCCAGGCCAGGCGCTTGAGGCTGTCATTGCGTGCGCCGTCGGCGCTGTTGCCGTTGCGGTCGGTGGGGCCGGAGCCGGCGATGATCAACACCACCGGCACCGGTTTGTCGGACTGCGGCAGCAGCAGCGAGCCAAACAGTTCGCCGCTGCCGGTGTCCAGGCTGATCGGGCGTTGCAGTACGACAGGGGAGGCGGCGTGGGCCACGGCGGTAAACAGGGTCAGGGTAAACAGAAGAACTCGCAGCATCATCGCGCCATCATGAGGAAGGTGCCGGTTGGACCAAGGTCTACCGGTAAGGTTTCGAGGATGAACTAGTCGGTTAGCCTGCGTATACTGGCCGCCTTAAGTTATTACGGTTGACTTGATTCAACTGATTTCACGGAGCGCCCTGCATGTCCGGCAATACCTTCGGCAAGCTGTTCACTGTCACCACCGCGGGCGAAAGCCATGGCCCGGCGTTGGTCGCCATTGTCGACGGCTGCCCGCCCGGCCTCGAGCTGTCCCTGGAAGACCTGCAGCGTGACCTCGACCGTCGCAAGCCCGGCACCAGCCGCCACACCACCCAGCGCCAGGAACCCGACGAAGTCGAGATCCTCTCCGGGGTGTTCGAAGGCCGCACCACTGGGTGCGCCATCGGCCTGCTGATTCGCAACACCGACCAGAAGTCCAAGGACTACTCGGCGATCAAGGATCTGTTCCGCCCGGCCCACGCCGACTACACCTACCACCATAAATACGGCGAACGCGACTACCGTGGCGGCGGCCGCAGCTCGGCGCGCGAAACCGCGATGCGGGTGGCAGCCGGCGCCATCGCCAAGAAATACCTGGCGACCCAGGGCATCGTCATCCGTGGCTACATGAGCCAGTTGGGCCCGATTGAAATCCCGTTCAAGACCTGGGACAGCGTGGAAGACAACGCCTTTTTCTGCCCTGACCCGGACAAAGTGCCGGAACTGGAAGCCTACATGGACCAGCTGCGCCGCGACCAGGATTCGGTCGGCGCCAAGATCACCGTGGTCGCCGAAGGCGTCAAGCCGGGCCTGGGCGAGCCGATTTTCGACCGCCTCGACGCCGAGCTGGCCCATGCGCTGATGAGCATCAATGCGGTGAAAGGCGTGGAGATTGGCGCTGGTTTCGCCTGCGTGTCCCAGCGTGGCACCGAGCACCGCGATGAACTGACGCCGGAAGGTTTCCTCAGCAACAACGCGGGCGGCATCCTCGGCGGTATTTCCTCCGGCCAGCCGATTGTTGCGCACCTGGCACTCAAGGCCACCTCGAGCATCACCACCCCGGGCCGTTCGATCGATGTGCACGGCAACCCGGTGGACGTGATCACCAAGGGCCGTCACGACCCGTGCGTGGGCATCCGGGCCACGCCGATTGCCGAAGCGATGATGGCCATCGTGTTGATGGACCACCTGCTGCGCAATCGCGGGCAAAACGCCGATGTGCGCGTGAGTACCCCGGTGCTGGGCCAGCTGTGACGGCGCGGCGGTGACAGCCCTTCCATACTGGCGTCTCTCCAGCTTCTACCTGTTCTACTTCGCCCTGCTCGGGGCGACGGCGCCGTTCCTGGCGCTGTACTTCGACCATCTGGGGTTCTCCAGCGCGCGCATCGGCGAGCTGGTGGCCATCCCCATGCTGATGCGCTGCGTGGCGCCCAACCTGTGGGGCTGGCTGGGCGACTACAGCGGCCGACGCCTGGCCATCGTGCGCTTCGGCGCGGTGTGCACCCTGCTGAGTTTTTCCCTGATCTTCGTCAGCCACACCTACGCCTGGCTGGCCCTGGTGATGGCCCTGCATGCGTTCTTCTGGCACGCGGTGCTGCCGCAGTTTGAAGTGATCACCCTGGCCCACCTGCAAAAACAGACCGCGCGCTATAGTCAGGTGCGCCTGTGGGGCTCCATCGGTTTTATCCTCACCGTGGTGATCATGGGCCGCCTGTTCGACTGGCTGAGCCTGGACATCTACCCGGTGGTGGTCGTGGTGATCATGGCCGGCATCATCGGTGCCAGCCTGTGGGTACCGAATGCGCAGCCCGCCAGCCACGGCAATCGCCTGGCCGCTGATGGTTTCCTCAAACAGCTGCGCAGCCCCGGCGTACTGGCGTTTTACGCCTGCGTGGCGCTGATGCAAATGAGCCATGGCCCGTATTACACCTTCCTGACCCTGCACCTGGAACACCTCGGCTACAGCCGTGGCATGATCGGCATGCTGTGGGCCCTGGGGGTGGTGGCGGAAGTGCTGATGTTCCTGGGCATGAGCCGCATCCTCACGCGTTTTTCGGTACGCCGGGTGCTGCTGGCCAGTTTCCTGCTGGCGGCCCTGCGCTGGCTGCTGCTGGGCTCGTTTGCCGAACTGCTGTGGGTACTGTTGCTGGCGCAGGTCATGCACGCTGCCACGTTCGGCAGTTTTCACGCGGCGGCGATTGCCTTTGTGCAGCGCAGTTTTGGCGATAAGCAACAAGGCCAGGGCCAGGCGCTGTACGCCGCCCTGGCCGGCACCGGCGGTGCGCTGGGTGCGCTGTATTCCGGCTACAGCTGGAACCTGCTGGGGCCGACCTTCACCTTTAGTATTGCCAGCGTCGCCGCCCTGGCCGCCGCCGCTATCATCGGTTTTCGATTGCAAGAGCAGAACCAAGGAACCCTTCAATGAGTTATGTCGCCGTCTACCCCGTCGCTTCACCGGATACCCCGAGCAAGGTCCTGACCCATGTCGACGACATCGCCGCTACCCTGGCCGAGCACGGTGTGCGGTTCGAGCGCTGGCAGCCTGCCCTGATCGAGAGGGGCGCCAGCGACGCTGACATGATTGCCGCCTATCAGCCGCAGATCGATGCCCTCGGCTACGGTGCGGTGGCGGTGCTCAGTGTCACCAGCGACCACCCACAGAAAGCCGAATGGCGTGCCCGGTTCCTGGATGAACGCCGCTACAGCGAAGACGAAGTGCGTTTTTTCATCGCCGGCCAGGGCTTGTTCAACCTGCATGTGGGCGACTACGTGTATGCCGTGCGTTGTGAGAAAAACGACCTGCTGGTGGTGCCCGCCGGTATGCCGCATTGGTTTGATATGGGGGAGAACCCCCACTGTATAACGCTGCGGCTCTTCAATCAGGCGCAAAACCCGGTGCCGGAGTTGACGGGCGACGATATCGCCCGACGTTTTCCCGGGCTGGATGACTGATTACGACGTATCGAAAACTTCAACCCCCGCATGTTGGAAGTTGTTGTGGGAATAAACTCTTATTCTTGTAAGGCCCGGCTGTTTATCGCAGGGCCTGCGCCTTAGTGCCATTGGTTATGTAACTCTTTGCGGCATCAACGTTTATATCACCTGTCAATAGGAGGAATCCGAAGGTGATAGGGCGATAGCCAGCAAAAAGGAGTGAAACCAATGATAGGCCCAAGGGAATTGTCTCCAGCGCCACATTCGGTGCCCAACGCCGCCAGGAGGCGTTTGAGTTTGTCCGGAAAACCGCTGACCCCTACGGAACTGGAAATCCTGCGTTGGGCCTCCGAAGGCAAGACCGTCTGGGAGATCAGCCAGATTCGCGCCACGTCCGAAGCCACGGTGAAATTCCACCTACGCAATATCTACGGCAAATTTGGCGTGACCAACCGAGTGCAGGCGATGAATGAGGCGGCACGCCAAGGTTTATGCTGACCCCAGCGAGCCTTGGTGAGGGGCTTTCGGCCATCGAAGCCATCGGTTTGAAGCGTCATCGTCCAGCCATAACGAAACCGTGCCTACGTACCGCTGTGTGCGCAGTCTGGATTGGACTGGTTCGTCGCTAAGTGCTGGGGGCGGGCGTTCAGCGCCTGATTAACTCAGCCCGGACGATGTGGCATTCGCGCAATTCTTGAGCTGCGCGCTTAGCCATTCAGCAGGCGGCCGCCGTCAAGGACGATTTCGGAGCCGAGCGTCCAGCGCGACTCGTCGGATGCCAGATACAGCACGGCCTTGGCCACCTCGTCGGAGGTGCCGAAGCGCCCAAGCGGAATGGTTGCCGCGATCTCTTTGTTAAGCTGCGCGCGATAAGCTTCTGGAATACCCAGCTTGTCGTAAAGCGGCGTCTCGACGGGGCCAGGGCTCACTGCGTTGACACGGATGCCACGGCCCAGCAATTCGGTCGAGAGCGTCTTCGACATGTTCAGCAATGCGGCCTTCGTTGCGGCATACACGGACGAGCGATCTGCGCCTGCATGGGCGCTTACGGAAGTCGTCAACACGACCGAAGCAGGATTGGCGAAGACCGGCAACAGCGCCTGCATCAGGAAGTACGGCCCTTTGACGTTGATGTCGAAAGAGCGGTCGAACATATCTTCCGTCCATTCCTCAATGGGCTGCCAGACGGATACGCCGGCATTGAGGAAGGCAACGTCGAGTTGGCCGTAGTGTTCCTTGATGACGTGTGCCAGTTCCTTTTGTGCCGCAACGCTGGCCGAGTCGGCGCGCAGCACCGGCACTTCCGGGCCCAATTCGGCCTGGGCCTTTGCAATCGAATCGGGGTTGACCCCCGTTACGATCACGCGAGCACCCTCGGCCAGGAACTGCTTTGCCGTTTCCAGCCCGATGCCACTGGTGCCGCCAGTAATGAGCGTACGTTTACCTTGCAAGCGCGACATTTGAATTCTCCGGTGAATGACGACCACCGCGGTCGACAGGGAGAAATATGCGCTCATGCCCCATGGTATATAAGACTGCTTATTCGCATATAATTCATGCAAAGTGAGCATGAATTGAGGTGGAGAAGTGGACCGATTTCTGTTGATGACATGCTTCGCGCGTGCTGTAGAAACCGGGAGCTTTTCGGCGGCAGGGCGTGATCTAGGGCTGGGGCAACCGAATGTAAGCCGCTATGTAGCGGCTCTGGAGGATCATTTGCAGACGCGCTTGCTCCACCGGTCTACGCGCAAGCTGTCGTTGACACCGGAGGGCGAACGCTACTATGCGGACATCCGTCGCATCCTGGATGCGGTGGATGAGTCCGAATCGTCCTTCAGAAACAACGTCGATCCATCGGGACTCTTGCGCGTAGCCTGTCCGACAGCTCTCGCACACGCGTTTGTGCTGCCGCATGTGCCGGCCTTTCTGGAGCGCTACCCTCAATTGATCTTGGATCTCCAACTCAACGATCGATACGTAGACCTGGTCAATGAAGGCACCGAACTCGCCATTCGCATAGGACAGCTGGAGGACAGCACCTTGCGCGCGCGGCCTCTTGGATGGTACGACCGGGTCTTCGTCGCCAGTAAGGACTACCTGGCTAAACGCGGCGTTCCGCAGACCCCGGAGGATCTACGCGACCACGATTGCATCGTCTACACCTTACTGTCGTCCGGGGCGACCTGGCGATTCCGGGACGCGGAGATTCCGATTACCGGCAGGCTCAGGGTCAACTCACCCGACGCTGTGAGTGCGGCGGTCGTGGCGGGCCTGGGTGTGGCGCATGGACCTGCGTGGCTGTTTGAGGGCGGGCTGAACAGCGGGAGATTACAGTTCATTCTCACCAACCATGGGGCTCCTCCTGTCCCCGTGCAGATGGTTTATGTCGCCAACAGACTGCTCCCCACGCGGGCTATCGTGTTCATGGATTTTATGGCTGAGGTGTTTTCAAAGATTCCCGCCTTGAACGGCGGTATCCCTGTGCCGACGCTTTAGGACGAGGCGATATCGGCAGATGTTGAACTCGCCTATAAACAGCTGTATCGGGCCCAGGCGCAGTTCAGCGAAGTGCCGGGCTGGAATCATCGTCAAACAAAAAAGGCCGCGACGCTCAAGAGCGTCGCGGCCTTGTTATGTCTGCGGTATTTAAGCCGAATGGTAGGTCGGCAGGGCAAAGCGGTTCTGGCTTTGCAACATCGAAATTTGCGGCAGTTCACTGGCTTGTTCGGCCAGGTCGCGACGAATCGCGCTGATCACCCAGGTCAATTGATCGGCGGTGTGCAACTGCTGGTAAGAGATCGAACGCTTGACCTGCTTGCCGTCACTGTTGCGCAGGGTCAACAGAATGCCGCCATCGGGACGAGGCTGGGTGGTGACGTCGTAGTTGGAGAATACTGAAGCGAATTTATCTTGGATCAGGCTCATGTCTATCAGCTCCGTTGGCTCAAGTTGGCAAGCATGGAGTGATAGGTGCAGTGATTGTGCCAGCTTATGATTTAAAAAATATCCTTATAAATCAATAGCTTGAAAATTCATTGGATTTTCGTTTTCGTGCAATTTGCATGAATGGCCATCATGCATCCTGCATTTTGCGTTACTTGATGGCATGGGGTTGGCGCCCCTCTACGGATAAAGACTACCTGCGGGCAGCTAAATTCCTTTTTTTGAGCGCTCACCCGACGGGATACAAAACTTTTCAAATCCTGCGTGTACAGCTGAAGAACCGCTGACGTATTTTCCTGCAATGCATTCGGCCTTCCTCTTACGGAGGTGTCGGTGCTTCGGGATCAGACGAAGAATAAGAAAAAGGACGTTTCTCCATGAGCCACCCGCACAACGACATGATCACCTGGGGCAAGCTGCTGAGTAAGGTGCCGGCCATCGTTCGCGCCCTGCCGCGCGTAGTGCGCGGCATGCGTGCCGCCAATGTCACCGACCCCGCGCAGCCTTGCGGGCTGGGCTGGCACTTTGAGCAAGCCACCCTGCGCAACCCCGACGGCAACGCATTGCTGTACGGCGACCGTGTGCTCAGCTACACCGACGCCAACCAGCGCGCCAACCGTATTGCCCACCACCTGCAAGTCGAGGGCATCGGCAAGGGGGACGTGGTGGCGCTGTTTATCGAAAACCGCCCCGAATTGCTCTTGAACGTGCTGGCCGTGGCCAAGCTGGGTGGCATCTGCGCGATGCTCAATACCGCGCAAACCCAGGCGACGCTGGTGCACAGCCTGACCCTGGTGAGCCCGGCGGCCATTATTGTCGGCGCGGAACTGGTGGCCCCCTATGACGCGGTGCGCGATCAGGTGGCCATCGCGGCTGATCGAACCTGGTTCGTCGCCGATCAGCCATCCAGCCTGGTGCCGCAGGGGTATATCGACCTGTTGGCGGCGAGTGCCGAGTGCCCGGTGGACAACCCGGCCAGCACTGCGCAGATCTTCTTCAACGACCCTTGCTTCTATATCTACACCTCCGGCACCACCGGCCTGCCCAAGGCCGGCATCATGAAACACGGCCGCTGGACCAAAACTGCCGTCAGCTTCGGCAGCATCGCGCTGGACATGGGCCCTGACGACGTCCTGTATTGCACTTTGCCGCTGTACCACGCCACCGGCCTTTGCGTGTGTTGGGGCTCGGCGATTGTCGGGGCGTCGGGCTTCGCCATTCGCCGCAAGTTCAGCGCCAGCCAGTTCTGGGACGATGCGCGCAGATTCAAGGCGACCACCCTCGGCTATGTCGGTGAATTGTGTCGTTACCTGCTCGACCAGCCGCCCGGCGAACACGACCTTGATAACCGCGTGACCAAGATGGTCGGCAATGGCTTGCGCCCCGGCGTGTGGGCGCAGTTCAAGGCACGCTATGGCGTGGAGCATATCTGTGAGCTGTACGCGGCCAGTGACGGCAATATCGGTTTTACCAACGTACTGAACTTCGACAACACCATCGGTTTCTGCCTCCAACACTGGGCGCTGGTGGACTACGCCCATGACGACGGCGAGCCGCTGCGTGGCAGCGACGGTTTTATGCGTAAAGTCCCCACGGGCGGTCAGGGCCTGTTACTGGCCAGGATCGATGAAAAATCGCCCTTCGACGGCTACACCGACCCGGAAAAGAATCGCCGGGTGGTACTCACCGACGTGTTTGAAAAAGGTGACCGCTACTTCAATACCGGCGATTTGTTGCGCAGCATCGGCTTTGGCCATGCGCAATTTGTGGATCGCCTGGGGGATACCTATCGCTGGAAAGGTGAAAACGTGTCCACCACCGAGGTCGAGAACGTCCTGCTGCAACACCCGCAGATCGCCGAAGTAGTGGCCTATGGCGTCGAGATCGAAAACACCAATGGCCGCGCGGGCATGGTCGCCATCACCCCGAGTGAATCCCTGGCCTCGCTGGACATGCGCGAGCTGCTGCAATTCGCCCACGGCCAGTTGCCCCACTATGCGGTGCCGCTCTTCCTGCGGATCAAGGTCAAGATGGAAACCACCGGTACCTTCAAGTACCAGAAGGTCAAGCTCAAGGAAGAAGCCTTTGATCCGGACAAGGCCGGCAATGACCCGGTGTATGCCTGGTTGCCGGGGTCGGACTGCTATGTGCCGGTCACCGGGCAACTGTTGGCGCAGATTCAGGGCGGCCAGTTCCGCTATTGATTCTGTCTATGGCCGCTTTTGCTAAAAAGGGCATGACAGTGGGGAACTCCCTCGCGACACTGGCGGCCTATAAAGCACCAGACAAGGAGCCCCCACATGTCAGACCACGCCAAACAAATGACTGAAGACGAAGCCGCCGAATTTGCCGAGCAGGTCTTCGACGTCGCCCGCAAAGGCGACGCCGCCATGCTCGCCGCGCTCCTGGCCAAAGGCTTGCCGGCCAACTTTCGCAACCACAACGGCGATACCTTGCTGATGCTGTCTGCCTACCACGGCCATGCCGAAGCGGTAAAAGTGCTGCTGGAGTTCAAGGCTGACCCGCTGATCGCCAATGACAAGAACCAGCTGCCCATCGCCGGCGCGGCGTTCAAGGGTCACTTGCCGGTGGTCAAGGCGCTGATTGAAGGGGGGACGCCAATTGAGGCCGCCTCGTCCGACGGGCGTACCGCGCTGATGATGGCCGCCATGTTCAACCGCGTCGAGATGCTCGACTACCTGCTCAGCCGAGGCGCCAACCCCAAGGCCACCGATGCCCAGGGCGCGACTGCGCTGGCGGCGGCGCAGACCATGGGGGCGAAGGACACGGCGGCGCAGCTGGAGAAACTGGTGTAGGCTGTGCGCCCTCAAAAACCAGCCCGCTACAGGATCACCCCATGAAAACCGCCCTCGTCGAACTTATCAGCAAAATCAGCGCCGGGGTCATGGGCGAGGAGGAGGTGGCGCGTATCGCCGAAGAGGCCGCCCAGGCCTATGCCGACCCGGCGGCCTTCTTGGCCGCCAACCCGGATATCAACTACGACGACAGCTTTCCGATCCCGCTGGGGGAGTGGGTGGTGGTCGGCAGCCTGCCGGATACCGTGCTGTTCCAGGCCGACACCTATGGCGACCTGTTTGCGCAGATCGTTGCCTCGTTCGGCCCGGGTGTGGCGTTCAACCTCAAGCCCAAGCAATTGGCCAAGACTGACGGCCTCACCGCCCTGAACCGTATCCAGATCCAGATGAGCGCCCTGAGTCCGGAAGACGGCGGTTATGTGCTGCTCAACTTCAGCCAGTTGCTGGACGACGAGATCCAGGCGGTGCTGGTGTTCGGCAATGACCTGCCGCGCGTGCTGGCGTTGTGTGCCGAAGTCGGCATCCAGGCCGAGCCATCCCTGGAAGCGCTGAAGGTCGCCGTGCACGTCTGAAATAAAACGGAACCCCGGCCAGGGCTGGCTATCCTACAAGGGCATGCCCTCACTTAGGAGCGACACCATGGGTTCCACTTTCAACGGTCTGATCGGGCTGATTATCCTGGCGCTGGATATCTGGGCGATCATCAATGTGTTCAAAAGCGGCGCAAGCACCGGGGCCAAGGTGTTGTGGATCCTGTTGATCCTGCTGCTGCCGGTACTGGGCCTGATCATCTGGGCTATCGCCGGGCCGCGCGGCAACGTGCGGATCTGACCCCCCCCCGCACTCAATTTGGAGTGGGCACAGTAAATGTGGGAGGGAGCAAGCCCCTCCCACATTGGTCTTCAGCGCGCTCCAGAGATTTGTGTATCGAAATATTCGCTGCACACAATTTTCACATCTTATCCAAGACAATCCGCCGGCTCTATCTCCCCGCCAAGGCCCTGCCTCAGGTGCTTTTAAAGGCGGCGCAGCGGTGCTCGTTCAGTAATTAATAGCCTTGATGCCGTTGATCGGGCACCATTCGCGCCACTGCATTACTTCGTCACTTAAACTTCCAATGGGTCCTGAAACGACATGGCAAACCCGGACGCCCTGAGTCAGCAGCGAGCTTCTAATCGCCTGCTGCAACCGACCGTCAAATCCCATCTGGCGTACACGCTGCTCTGCGCACTGGTCATGATGGTGATGTTCTCCCTGCTGCGCCTGGCGCTGCTGGTCTACAACCGCGAGATGATCCTCGACACGCCGGCCTCGACCTTCCTTGAAGCGTTCGCCAACGGCCTGCGTTTTGACATCCGCCTGGTGGTCTACCTGCTGATCCCGCTGCTGCTGGCACTGTTCAGCGTACGGGCCATGGCTGCGCGTGGGTTATTTCGCTTCTGGCTGACCCTTGCGTCCAGCATCGCCCTGTTCCTGGGCTTGATGGAGATGGACTTCTACCGCGAGTTCCACCAGCGCCTCAACGGCCTGGTCTTCCAGTATGTGAAGGAAGACCCGAAAACCGTGATGAGCATGCTCTGGTACGGTTTCCCGGTGGTGCGCTACCTGCTGGCCTGGGCCGTGGGCACGCTGATCCTGAGCATCGCGTTCAAAGGCGCCGACCGCGCGACGCGCCCACGTGGCCCGTTCAGTGGTGGCAGCATCGGCACGCGCCAGGTGGCGCCGTGGTATAGCCGCATCGCGGTGTTCGTCGTGTGCCTGCTGATCGCCGTGGTTGCCGCCCGTGGCACCCTGCGCCAGGGCCCGCCGCTGCGTTGGGGCGATGTGTACACCACCGATTCGAACTTCGCCAACCAGTTGGGCCTCAATGGCACCTTGTCGCTGATCGCGGCGGCCAAGGCCCGGTTCGGTGAGGACCGCTCCAACATCTGGAAGGCGACCCTGGACCAGCCGCTGGCCACCCAGACCGTGCGGGACATGCTGGTGCTGCCACAGGAAAAACTGGTCGATACCGACATCGCCGCCGTGCGCCGCGACTACACGCCACCGGCCGAGAAGACCCTGCCGATCAAGAACGTGGTCGTGATCCTGATGGAAAGCTTCGCCGGTCACTCGGTCGGCGCCTTGGGGCGTCCCGGCAACATCACGCCATCCTTCGACAAACTGTCCAAGGAAGGCCTGCTGTTCGACCGTTTCTTCTCCAACGGCACCCATACCCACCAGGGTATGTTCGCCACCATGGCCTGCTTCCCGAACCTGCCAGGCTTTGAATACCTGATGCAGACCCCGGAAGGCAGCCACAAGCTGTCGGGCCTGCCGCAGTTGCTCAGCGCCCGTGATTTCAACGACGTGTATGTCTATAACGGCGACTTCGCCTGGGACAACCAGTCGGGCTTCTTCAGCAACCAGGGCATGACCAACTTCATCGGCCGCAACGACTTCGTCGACCCGGTGTTCTCCGACCCGACATGGGGCGTGTCCGACCAGGACATGTTCAACCGTGGCCTGGAAGAGTTGAAGGCCCGTGAAGGCGGCAAGCCGTTCTACGCACTCCTGCAAACCCTGTCCAACCACACGCCGTACGCGTTGCCGACGCCATTGCCGGTGGAGAAAGTCACCGACCGTGGCAGCCTCAACGAGCATTTGACGGCCATGCGTTACTCCGACTGGGCCCTGGGACAGTTCTTTGAAAAGGCCCGCAAGGAGCCGTACTTCAAGGAAACCCTGTTCGTGATCGTGGGCGACCATGGCTTCGGCAACGAACAGCAGATCACCGAGATGGACCTGGGTCGCTTCAACGTACCGATGCTGATGATTGCACCGGGCGTGCAGGAGAAGTTCGGCGAGCGTGACCACACCGTGGGCACCCAGATCGACATCGTGCCGACCATCATGGGCCGCCTGGGTGGTGACACCCTGCACCAATGCTGGGGCCGCGACCTGCTGAACCTGCCGGAAGGCGACAAGGGCTTTGGCGTGATCAAGCCATCGGGCAGCGACCAGACCGTGGCCCTGGTCACCGCAGACCGCATTCTGGTACTGCCCAAGGAAATGCCACCGAAGCTGTGGCAATACGAACTGGGCGCCAACCCGAGCGGTAAAGTGATTGCCGAATCGCCGGACGAGGCTGCACTCAAGCAGAAACTCGAAGCGTTCCTGCAAACCGCGACCAAGAGTTTGCTGGATAACACCGCAGGCGTTGTAAACGGTAAGCCGGACTAATTAACCGGCAATAAAAAAGAGGCCTTTTTCAAGGCCTCTTTTTTTTGCTTCGTTATTACCGCGGGGCGGTTATATCCGGCCCAGTAACAACAGGACCAGCAGCACCACCAGCACCACACCGAGGATACCCGACGGGCCATAACCCCAATTACGCGAATGCGGGAATACCGGCAGGCCGCCGACCAGCAGGAGGATCAAGATAATGATCAGAATGAGGCTCATGGTTTTTTTCCTTATTGTCTTTCTGCAAAGACCGGTTGTTTAACGATAGGCCTGCAGAGTTAATTACAGACGCCTTAACTACTCCGACTCTGGTGCTTCGCAGAAAATTCCATGTTTTTTTAAAGCATTTCGGTCAGTCGCTTATTTCTTTTAATTCGCGCTCATCCAGCACTTATTAGTTGAAAAACATTGAACTTAGGCGGACGGCAGGTATCCGACCCGGCCCACGGTTTGCCTGGGGCATTCATCACTCTGATGGTGCGTGGGTGCAGGAAAAACCTTCGCTACACTGCCGATCACTTCTTCTGTGAACCACAAGGCTACTTCCTATGCAAAATCGCATGATGATCACTGGCGCCGGGTCCGGCCTGGGTCGTGAAATCGCTCTGCGCTGGGCCCGCGAGGGTTGGCAGTTGGCCTTGTCGGACGTCAGCGAGCCAGGCTTGCAGGACACCCTGAAGCGCGTGCGTGAAGCCGGTGGCGATGGCTTTATCCAGCGCTGCGACGTGCGCGACTACAGCCAGCTCACGGCGTTTGCCCAGGCCTGCGAAGTGAAGCTGGGCGGCATCGATGTGATCGTCAACAATGCCGGCGTGGCCTCGGGCGGTTTCTTTGCCGAACTGTCCCTGGAGGACTGGGACTGGCAGATCGCAATCAACCTGATGGGCGTGGTCAAGGGCTGCAAGGCGTTCCTGCCGCTGCTGGAAAAGAGCAAGGGCCGCATCATCAACATCGCCTCGATGGCGGCTTTGATGCAGGGGCCGGCCATGAGCAACTACAACGTGGCCAAGGCCGGTGTGGTGGCGCTGTCGGAGAGTTTGCTGGTGGAGCTCAAGCAGCAGGAAGTCGGCGTGCACGTGGTGTGCCCGTCGTTCTTCCAGACCAACCTGTTGGACTCGTTCCGTGGGCCCACACCGGCGATGAAGGCGCAGGTCGGCAAGTTGTTGGAGAGTTCGCCGATCTCGGCGGCGGACATTGCCGACTACATCTACCAGCGTGTGGCGCAGGGCGAATTCATGATCCTGCCCCATGAGCAGGGGCGGATGGCGTGGGCCTTGAAGCAGAAGAACCCGCAGTTGCTCTATGACGAAATGACCACCATGGCCGACAAGATGCGCGCCAAGGCACAGGCTGTTAAGGGCTGATCAGGCAGTAGTCTGTCAGGCAATTTACCTGCATATGTAGGTGTTGCCTGATTTTGCCGCGAGGCATTGCTGCGCCCACACCCAGCGCGCATGGTCGGGGTCCTGTCATTCAATAAGGACAACCGCCATGCTGGTCTTAAGCCGCGCCGTAGGCGAAATCATCGCCATCGGTGATGACATCACCGTGCGCATTCTTGAGCTGAACGGTAATCAGGTGAAATTTGGTGTTGTTGCGCCCGTCGGGGTGCATGTCCATCGCGCCGAGGTCTACCAAAAGATCCTCAAGCGTCAAATCTCCCAATCCCAGCCCACCACCCACCCCTGAGTCAGTCGAACAGATGCTTGGGCACATCGTGCTTGAGCATCAACTGGCATTGCTCGCTGTCCGGGTCGAACACAATCAGCGCCTGGCCCTTGGTCAGCGCCTGGCGCACCCGCAGCACGCGGGTTTCCAGGGGCGTGTCGTCACCATTGTCGGTGCCGTCACGGGTCACGAAGTCTTCGATAAGGCGGGTCAGGGTGTCGACTTCAAGTGCGTCGTAGGGAATCAGCATACAAGCCTCAGATGATGGATCCCGGCGATCCTACTGCGCCGGGACCGCAGTTGCCAGCGTCAGGACTTCTGGCCGACCAGGCTGTCCACCGATGGCACGCGCGTGTCGCTCTCCATCTGCGTTTCGTGCTCGATCTGATGGCTGAACCGGTCCAGTGAGCCCTGGGCCGGTTGTGCGTCACTGGCGAACACCGGCGGGCTGAGGATATACGCGCCCAACAGCCGGCTCAGCGCCGCCAGGCTGTCGATATGGGTGCGCTCATAACCATGGGTCGCATCGCAACCGAACGCCAGCAGCGCGGTGCGGATGTCGTGGCCGGCCGTCACCGCCGAGTGGGCATCGCTGAAGTAATAGCGGAACAGGTCGCGGCGCACGGGCAAGTCGTTATCCGAGGCCAGGCGCAGCAGGTGGCGGGAGAGGTGATAGTCATACGGCCCGCCGGAATCCTGCATGGCCACACTGACCGCGTGCTCGCTGGAGTGCTGGCCGGGGGCGACCGGGGCGATATCGATACCGACAAACTCACTCACATCCCAGGGCAAAGCCGCCGCGGCGCCGCTGCCGGTTTCCTCGGTGATGGTGAACAGCGGGTGGCAGTCGATCAACAACGGTTCGCCGCTGTCGACGATGGCCTTGAGCGCAGCCAACAGCGCGGCGACGCCAGCTTTATCGTCCAGGTGGCGGGCACTGATATGCCCGCTCTCGGTGAACTCGGGCAAGGGGTCGAACGCCACGTAGTCACCGATGCCGATCCCCAGGGAATCGCAATCGGCGCGGGTGGCGCAGTAGGCATCCAGGCGCAATTCCACATGGTCCCAGCTCACCGGCATTTCATCCACGGCGGTGTTGAACGCGTGCCCGGAGGCCATCAACGGCAACACGCTGCCACGGATCACACCGTTGTCGGTAAACAGGCTGACGCGGCTGCCCTCGGCAAAGCGGCTCGACCAGCAGCCGACGGGCGCGAGGGTCAGGCGGCCGTTGTCCTTGATCGCGCGTACGGCGGCGCCGATGGTGTCCAGGTGCGCGGACACCGCACGGTCGGGGCTGTTTTTCTGGCCCTTGAGGGTGGCGCGAATCGTGCCGCGCCGGGTCATTTCAAACGGGATGCCCAGCTCTTCCAGGCGCTCGGCGACGTAGCGCACGATGGTGTCGGTAAACCCGGTGGGGCTGGGAATGGCGAGCATTTCCAGCAGGACTTTTTGCAGGTAGTTGAGATCCGGTTCGGGGATGGTTCGGGTCATAAAGGTTTCCTTTAGTTGCAAGCTTTGAGCTGCAAGCTTCAAGTTAAAAGCGGTATCTGAGGCTTTTCGGCATTGCGCTAGGCTTGCAGCTTGTAACTTGAGGCTATCCACTGTGGGGGAATAGCAGGTCCACAAACTTCTCCGCCGTCGGCTGCGGTTCATGGTTGGCCAGGCCGGCCCGTTCGTTGGCTTCGATAAAGACGTACTCGGGTTGATCGGCCGCAGCCACCATCAGGTCCAGGCCCACCATGGGGATATCCAGGGCGCGGGCGGCGCGCACGGCGGCGTCCACCAGGGTCGGATGGAGGATCGCGGTGACGTCCTCCAGGCAGCCGCCGGTGTGCAGGTTGGCGGTGCGGCGCACGGCCAGGGTCTGGCCACGGGGCAGGATGCTGCTGTAGTCGTAGCCGGCGGCGTGCAGGGTGCGTTCGGTTTCTGCATCCACGGGGATTTTGCTTTCGCCGTCGGTGGCCGCCTGCCGGCGTCGGCTCTGGGCCTCGATCAGCGCACCAATGGAATGCTGGCCGTCACCGGTCACTTCGGCAGGGCGGCGAATCGCAGCGGCGACCACCTCGAAGCCGATCACCAAAATGCGCAGGTCCAGGCCTTGGTGGAAGCTCTCCAGCAACACGCGGCTGTCGAATTGGCGCGCGGCTTCGATTGCCTGCTGCACCTCTTCAATACTCTGCAGATCCACCGCCACGCCCTGGCCTTGCTCGCCATCCAGGGGCTTGACCACGACGCGCTGGTGTTCGTCGAGGAACTCCAGGTTGTCATCGGCGCTGCCTGCCAGTTGTTGCGCAGGCAGTTTCAAGCCCGCCGCTTTCAACACCTTGTGGGTGAGGCTCTTGTCCTGGCACAGGGTCATGCTGATCGCGCTGGTCAGGTCGCTCAGCGACTCGCGGCAGCGCACGCGGCGGCCACCATGGCTGAGGGTGAACAAACCGGCATCGGCGTCATCCACCTGCACATCGATGCCGCGTCGATGGGCCTCTTCGACAATGATCCGCGCATACGGGTTGAACCCCGCCTGGGGGCCGGGGCCGAGGAACAGCGGTTGGTTGATACCGTTCTTGCGCTTGATCGCAAAGGTGGTCAGGGCACGGAAGCCGAGCTTGGCGTAGAGGTTCTTGGCCTGGCGGTTATCGTGCAGCACCGACAGGTCCAGATAGCTCAGGCCACGGCTCATAAAGTGCTCCACCAGGTGGCGCACCAACACTTCGCCCACGCCGGGGCGTGTGCACAGCGGGTCGACCGCCAGGCACCACAGGCTGCAGCCGTTTTCCGGGTCGTGGAAAGCTTTCTGGTGATTGAGGCCCATCACGCTGCCGATCACCGCGCCACTGTCTTCGTCCTCGGCCAGCCAATACACCGGGCCGCCTTCGTGGCGCGGTGTCAGGCGTTCGGCGTCGACCGGCAACATCCCGCGGCCTTGATACAACTGGTTGACCGCCAGCCAATCGGCCTCGCTCTGCACCCGGCGAATGCGGAAACCGCGAAACACGCGGGTGGACGGGCGATAGTCGCTGAACCACAGGCGCAGGGTGTCGGATGGGTCGAGGAACAACTGCTGCGGATCAATCCCGAGGATCTGCTGGGGCGCAGCCACATACAGCGCGATATCGCGCTCGCCAGGCTGTTCGTTGAGCAGTTCCTGGGCCAGGCTGGCCGGGTCCGGGAAGGTATGGCCGATCAACAACCGGCCCCAGCCGCAATGCACGGCGATCGGCTCGGCGGCCAGCGGGCTGCCATCTTCGGCCAGACGCGCTTGCAGGCGCTCGTAGGTCGGCGCCTGGCCCTTCAACAAGCGTTGGCTGTAAGCCGCTGCATGGGGTTTCATCAATCAGATTCCTTGTTCGCTGAGCCACAGGTTCAGCGCGGCCAGTTGCCACAGCTTCGAGCCGCGCAACGGGGTCAATTGACCCTGCGGGTCAGTGAGCAGGCGGTCGAGCATGGCCGGGTTGAACAGGCCGCGATTCTGGCTTGGGTCCAGCAGCAGCTCGCGCACCCAATTCAGGGTGTCGCCCTGCAAATGCTTGAGGCCCGGCACCGGGAAGTAGCCTTTCTTGCGGTCGATGACTTCGCTCGGGATGACCCGGCGCGCGGCCTCTTTCAACACTTGCTTGCCACCGTCGGGCAATTTGAATTTACCCGGTACACGGGCCGACAGTTCCACCAGGCGGTAGTCGAGGAAGGGCGTGCGCGCTTCCAGGCCCCAGGCCATGGTCATGTTGTCGACGCGTTTGACCGGGTCATCCACCAGCATCACCGTGCTGTCCAGGCGCAGGGCCTTGTCCACGGCGGCGTCCGCGCCGGGCATCGCAAAATGCTCGCGTACGAAGTCGCCGGCGGCGTCGTTGGCGGTCAGCCATTTCGGCGCGACGGTGGCGGCGTAGTCATCGTAGCTGCGGTCGAAGAACGCCTCGCGGTAGGCGGCATACGGGTCGCTGGCGCCATCTACCTGCGGGTACCAGTGGTAACCGGCGAACAACTCATCGGCGCCCTGGCCGCTCTGCACCACCTTGCAATGCTTGGCCACTTCCCGCGACAGCAGGTAGAAGGCGATGCAGTCATGGCTGACCATCGGTTCGCTCATGGCGCGGAACGCCGCCGGCAGTTGTTCGATGATCTCGCGTTCGGCAATGCGCAGTTGGTGGTGACGGGTGCCGTAATGCTTGGCGATCAGGTCCGAATACTGGAACTCGTCGCCACGCTCGCCACCGGCGTCTTCAAAGCCGATGGAGAAGGTCGACAGGTCCTGTACGCCGACTTCACGCAGCAGGCCGACGAGCATGCTCGAGTCGACGCCGCCGGAGAGCAGTACGCCGACATCCACCGCGGCCCGTTGACGAATGGCCACCGCTTCGCGGGTGCTGTCCAACACGCGATCGGTCCAGTCTTCCAGGCTCAGATTTTTTTCATCTTCATGGGGGCCGTAGGGCAGGGTCCACCAGGTTTTCTGCTCGGTGTTGCCTTCGGCATCGATGCGCATCCAGGAGGCCGGCGGCAGTTTTTCAATGCCCGCCAGCAGGGTGCGCGGAGCGGGCACGACGGCATGGAAATTCAAGTAATGATTGAGCGCCACCGGATCGAGGATCGGGTTGATATCACCGCCCTTGAGCAGCGCTGGCAAGGCCGAGGCAAAGCGCAGGCGCTGACCGGTGCGCGACAGGTACAACGGCTTGACGCCGAGGCGGTCACGGGCGATGAACAGGCGCTGGGCATCGCGCTCCCAGACGGCAAAGGCAAACATGCCGTTGAGTTTGGGCAGCAGCGCTTCGCCCCAGGCGTGGTAGCCCTTGAGCAGCACTTCGGTGTCGCCGCCGGAATAGAAGGCGTAGCCGAGGGCTTCAAGCTCCTGGCGCAATTCCGGAAAGTTATAGATCGCGCCGTTGAACGCCAGGGACAGGCCCAGCTGGGCGTCGACCATCGGCTGGGCGGAGCCGTCCGACAGGTCCATGATTTTCAGGCGTCGATGGCCCAGGGCAATCGGCCCTTGGGCATGGAAACCCCACGCGTCAGGGCCGCGTGGTGCCAAGTGATGGGTAATTCGCTCCACCGCTGCGAGGTCCGCAGGTTGGTGATCGAAACGTAACTCGCCAGCTAATCCGCACATAGGTTCCTTACCGGTTTTTCCGTTGGGGAGGGATAGAAAGACCCGCACCAAAAGGGCGGGTACCTAGGGACTGACCCGAGGCTATACGCGGAGTTTTAGATCAATAAGTTATATGGCAAACCGCCGCCGCCCATTCGGAACATCCCAGCAGGCTGTGCGGCGTGGGTGAAAGGGGCGGTACTTAAGTCGAGGTGAGATGCAAAAAATCGACGGTTACGAGGGCTGATCCTGCAGCTATTTGAACCCTTTTGCGCGGTCGCAGCGCTTATCGTCTGGCGTCATTGTTCAACGCGATAAAGGAACATTGCGAATGACGCAAACCACTGATTTGACCCAGGCGCTCGCGCCTGTGGCCGGGGACCAATTGATGGCGGCGCTGCTGAATATCACCGGTGACCTGGATAAAGCGCAGGTCTTGCACGACACGCTGCCGGCCTGGTTGGTCAAGGCCGACTCTCACGTACTGCAGGCCATCGAGCAGGCGTACGCCGACAGCGAGCGCCCCCGTGAAACCCTGCATCGGGTGCTGAACCGTCTGCAACCGCTGGATAAATTCTGTGCCGAACGGCTCAGGGCATTCCTGGACGACAAGGGCCATGGGGGCCTGGACATCGAAAACGACACCCTGGAAATCCCCCGGCGCTCGTTCAGCGGTGTCAGCCAGGACCTGGGCGGCCAGATGATCGAGACCGTCAACCTGGAGAAGCACAGCCTGCTGCAAGCGGCCATGCAGAATTTCTCCCAGGCGGCTGCCGAGCCAGGCGGCTCGCCGACTACTGCCGTGGTGCGCATCGGCCCCAGGCGCCGCATTGCGCAAACCCTCAGCGCCCAGGCCTTTATCGGCTACTGCCGCGAGCTGAACCTGGGAGAGGCCTATCAGACCCATGTGCGCGAAGTGTTCAACCTGGTAGCGCCCGACCAGGACTTCAACCCTTCGGTGACGCAGGTCGGCCAATCCCGTTGCGTGGACATGCAGATCGACCTGCACCTGGCCCATGCCAAGGGCGATATCGATGCATCGACCCGCGCGTTGCTGCTGGGCCTGGTCAAGGCGGATATGCCCGCCAGGGACATCCGGCAACTGTGGTTCAACCAGCAGCCGCTGACCTGGCAAGGCCTGAACATCGACGGCGCCTGCCTGTGGGGGGTACTGGTGTTTTCCAGTGCATCGGCCGAAGGGTTCTCCAGCGGCCCGATCGTGGTGTATATGCCCAACGAACCCGTGCGGCCGTGGTACCGCTATGAATCACTGGAGCATTTCAAGCTCTACCTCACCCTCAAGCTTCACGTCAGTACCTATCGCGATTTCTTCAAGGGTTACCTGGACGAGTCCGAGCGGTTCGGTTTTTTCGAGCGTTTTGACCAGGAGAAAATCCTCGTGCGGGTGGCGCCGCTCCCGGTCACGGGTAAGCTGTCGACGTTCTTTTTCAATGCCTGCGTCGGCAAGATCCAGCTGGATGCGCGGGTATTGGCGGTTCCCAATGCCCAGGCCGATGACGACGCGCGTCGCAAGCGTATCCAGGATTACCTGGATGTCGGCTTGACGGTGCTCAACGTCGCCGGGTTCGTGGTACCGGTGGTGGGCCAACTGATGACCGGCGTGGCCGTTGGGCAGTTGCTTGGCGAGGTGTTCGAGGGGGTGGATGACTGGCTGCACCATGACAAGCTCGGCGCCCTCAGGCACTTGACGAACATCGCGGAAAACCTCGCTGCCATGGCGTTGTTCGCTGCGGGTACGAAAGTGGTGGGCCGGCTGTGGCGAACCACGCCGTCGGCGGCGGGGTTCTACGACAGCCTCGAAGCCGTGCGGCTGCCCGACAAGACCACGCGCTTATGGCGCAGTCGTACCGAACCGTATCGCCACACCGTCTCGCTCGAAGGCACAGTGGCCAGCCCCCGTGGGGTCTACCAGCTCAATGGCCAGTCCTATGTGAATGTCGACGGGGCGCTGTATTCGATTGTCTTTGACGCCCGCACCGGGCGCTGGCGAGCCCGGCATCCGCAGCGGGATTCGGCCTATCGGCCGCCCTTGACCCACAACTACCAGAGCGGCTGGCAGTTCTCGTTCGAGCAGGCGGATGAATGGCGCAGCCCTGACTATATCCTGGGGCGGCTGGACCCCAGTCTCAGCGTTTTCCCGGCCGGACACCTGAAGGATATCGCCGCTATTACCGGCTCGACCTTGCCGCGCTTGCAGCAACTGGCCAGGCAGAACCTGCCGCTGCCGGAGCGGCTGCGCGATTGTGCGCTGCGGTTCAAGCTGAACCAGGGGGTTCGCGACCTGATCTGGCAAATGGAGCATCAAGCCCCGCTCAATGCAGCCACCACTCGGGTACAGATGCTGGCCCTGCCGCTGATGGACGGATGGCCCCGTGGGCGTTTTTTCGAACTGCTCGACGACGAGGGCTACCTGCTTGAGCGCCATCCAGATACCGCGCCGTTCGATTACGAGGACTTGAGCATCCACCTCACCACGCAACAACTGCGGAACGGACAGATTCTGCCCACCTTGCTGGCCGCCCTCGACCCCGAGGAAACCGCGCAATTGCTCGGCGGCACCTTCCACGCCGACGAAGCGCAAGCGGCCCTGGCGCGGCGTCTCACCGCCTCGCTCAAGACCACCCATCAGGCGGTCTATGAGCGGCTGCGCATGGATGCCGATTTCATCGATCAGACCGATCACGGCCAGCTCAAGCAGCGCTTGCCGCAATTGCCGATCCGGGTGGCCTGGGAGGTCATGACCCAGGCCTCCACGGCGGAGCGCTGGCACTTGCGCCATACCGGGCGCGTGCCGCTGCGGGTCAGCCAATGGGCCCGGGAAGCCCTGGAAGCGCTGGAGGAAGACGACGCCCTGGCCGGCCTGTACTTGCCGGAGCTGGCCACCGATGCGACACGGCGCGTGGCCACCGGGTTGCTGCAACGGGTTCCGGGCTGGCCCGAGGATCTGTTCTTGCAGGTACGCCGCGAAAGCCTACAGGGCACTGTCCTGGGCCAGGTGGGCCACGCAGACGCTGATATGAGGCGCATCGTGGTGCAGTCGGCCAAGGGTTTTCGCGCCCATGATCAGCAAGGTGGGGCGTTGGGCGCGCTGGCCGGCGGGCCGGAAGGTTTCTACGAGGCGTTGCTCAACAGTTTGTCTGCCGCCCAACTCGACACGCTGCGCCTGACCGCGAGCGGCAGGGCCAGCCAGTTGCGGCATGCATTGATTGGCAAGGCCCAGGACGAACGCAATCGCATCGGCCGTTATTTGTGGCCCGAGCGCGCGATACCCGAGGAGCCGGCCCTGTCGTGTGTGCAAGGCTCGCCGCCTGCGCTGCCTCCACAGCCTGCGGGCTTGATGCGCAAGGCTCGCAAACTCTTTCCGTTATTCGATGACCGGCGCCTGTCGACCTTCCTGCAGGACTTGGGCACCGATCACCTGTCCCGGGCCAAAGCCGTGCGCACCCTTGAGCAGCACTATGAGGCACTGCAGCGGGCGTTGAGGCTGTGGGCCAAGGACAAACCGGCGCAGCCCTACTCGGACATTGCGCTGCAAGACTACCGCCTGGCTCGACACCAGGCCGCACGGGCCATCGAGCGCAGTTGGCAATATGCGTCGCTGGCGCCGGATGAATACCATCAGCAAGTGCCGAGCCTGTCCCTGGACGGCATGGCCATCGGGGCATTGCCGACCTTGCCGGCGCACGTGCAGTTCGAGCATGTCCGGCAATTGTCATTGAAACGCATGGGACTCAACGATGACGTTGCGTATTTCCTCAAGCACTTCAAGGGGCTGCGCAGCCTGGCGTTGAACGGTAACCGGCTGACGCGGCTGCCGGAAGTGCTCCAGCACATGCCGTTGCTCAGGCAGCTGTACATGGCCGATAACCAACTGCAACTGACCGAGTACACCCGCACCAAACTTGCGGACCTGAAGAGCCTGGTCGTGCTCGACCTGAGCAACAATCCCCTGGTGGACCCGCCCGTCGTCAATAAGATGTTCGAGTTGCGCAACCTGATGCTGCGCAACTGCCGGTTGACCAGTCTGCCCACCGGCTTTACCCGCGTTCCGTACCTGGAGCAACTCGACCTGCGGGACAATGACATCGCCAGTTTGCCGGCATGGTTGTTCAATGCGCCGCGTGAGCGCACCGAAGTCATCAACGTGCGGCATAACCCTCTGGACGCCAGCACTCGTCAGGCCTTGAACCGTTACCGGGACACTATCGGCGTGGGCATGGGCTTCGTGGAGGATGACATTGCGCGACTCAACGAGCAGACCGCCCGGGAGCTGTGGCTGGGCGATGAATACGCGACACACTTCGCCGAAAAGGCCGAGACCTGGCTGGGGCTCAAGGACGAACCCGGCTCCGACGGCCTGTTCAAATTATTGGCCGGCCTGGGCGGAGCCGCCGACACCACCCACGTGCGCGAGGACATGAACCGCCGCATCTGGCGCGTGCTGGAGGCGGCCGCTGCCGATACCCGACTGCGTGCCGAGGTCTTCGAGCGCGCGGCCACGCCGTTGAACTGTGATGACGCCGCTGCCGTGAGCTTCAGTAACCTGGAGGTGCTGGTTGAAATCCACGAGGCCTCGCAGCGGGTGGAGGGCGGCAGGGTCACGGCCAAGCCGCTGCTCAGGTTGGCGAGGGGCTTGTTTCGTCTCGACCGCCTGGAGTCCATGGCCAGCCGACACAGCGCCGAGCATCCGATGCTCGATCCGCTGGAGGTCAGCCTGGCTTATCGCACCGGGCTGGTGGAGCGCTTTCATTTGCCCGGGCAGCCCCGGCATATGCGCTTTGCCAGCCTGGCCGGGGTGACCGAGCACATGCTGGAGGTTGCCGAAGCGCAGTTGAAAGAGGCCGAGCTTTCCCCGCAACTGCTGAACTATATGGTGAAGCTGCCATTCTGGAGCAGTTACCTGAGGCGCACCCATGGCGGTTCGTTTGACACCCTGACCCAGCCTTTTGGCGATCGCATGGAGGCGGTGTGGGCGCAAAGGGAAACCTTGGGTGACGCTGACTATCACACCCAGATGGGCGCGATCCAGAGCGCGCGGGAAAGCGCCGAACTCGTCGAACTCAAACGCCTCACCCAGGAGGCGTTGAGGCTCGATGAGCTGGGCACCTGCCAATTGCCACCGGCAGGTTGAAGCGCGGCCTACGGGGCCGTTTTTGCAGCGTTGCTGCGAATCAACCCGCGCACTGCAAAGCGATTCGGGTGACAGGCCTCGGCCACGCTGCGGGGCAGGGGCAGCGGTTCGTTGTCCAGCCATGCCGCCAGCAACTCGCCGGACAGCGGCGCGGTGATCAGGCCCCGGGAGCCGTGGCCGCTGTTGATGTACAGGCCGTCCAGCCACGGGCAGGCGGCCTGCGGCGTGTGGCGGGCGTCTTTGCGCAGCGCGTCGTAGGCCTGGGCGAACGCCAGGCTGTCGGCCAGCGGCCCGACAATCGGCAAGTAGTCCGGGCTGGTGCAGCGGAAGGCGGCGCGGCCTTCCAGGGTCTCTGCGGCAAGGTCGGCGGCGTGCAGGCGCTGGGCCAGGTCCGGGGAAATCTCCTGCAGCAGCTCAAGGTTACCGGCGTGCTCGGCGGCGGTAGGGGTGAGGTCATCGTTGTTGAAATCAAAGCTGGCCCCCAGGGTGTGTTCGCCCAGGCGAGCCGGCGCCACGTAGCCCTCGGCACACACCACCGTGGCCAGGGCCTGGCTGGCGGCGGTCTGGGGCAGCCGGGTGATCTGCCCGCGAATCCGCTTGAGGGGCAACTCGGCGCCGGCGGCAAACCGTTTGACCTCAGCCGCCCCGGCCAGTACCACCACGGGGGCGCTGGCCAGCAGCCGATCACCGTCCCAGGCCTGCCAGTGGCCGTCGACTTTGCGCAGGTCCAGCACCTCATGATGGGCCAGCACCTCGATACCTGGCTGGCGCGCCTGCCATTGGCACAGCGCGGGGGGATGTACCCAGCCGCCTTCGGGGAAAAACAGCCCGCCCTGTTCCAGGCCCACCCCGGCGCGAGCCTGGGCTTGAGCCTTGTCCAGCAGATGCAATAACTGCGGTGCGAATGCCTGGGCCAGTTGCGCCTGGCGTTCGGCCTCCTTGGCATTAAAGGCCAGTTGCAGCACGCCGCAGCCGTCCCACTCCACGCCGCGTTGCAGGTGCTCCAGCAGGCGCCGGGTGTACCCGAACCCGCTGACGATCATCTGCGACAACGCCGTGCCGTGTGCCGACAGCTTGAGATAAAGCACCCCTTGCGGATTGCCGGAGGCCTCCTGGGCGAGGCCGCCATGGCGCTCCAACAGGCTGACCTGCCAACCCCGCGCCGCCAGGCTGGCCGCACTGGCGCAGCCGGCCAGGCCGCCGCCGATCACCAGGGCACAGCGCTCGCCATTGGGCATCGAGGGGCGGGCGAACCAGGGCTTGGCGGCGGCCGGTGCCGGGGTCTCGGCCGGCCAGCCGAGAAACTCCCCGCGCAGGATTTCCCACTTGTGGCCGATGCCCGGCGTACGCTTCATCTTGAAGCCGGCGGCGTTGATCAGCCGGCGCACCCAGCCGGTGCTGGTGAAGGTGCTGATAGTCGAACCCGGGGCCGCCAGGCGTGCCAGCTCGGCAAACAGTTCGGCGCTCCACATCTCGGGGTTTTTCGCCGGGGCGAAGCCGTCGAGAAACCACGCGTCGATCTGCGCATCCAGTTGCGGTAACTGTTCCAGGGCATCGCCGATCAGCAGCGTGAGGGTGACGCGGCCGTTGTCCAGCACCAGGCGCTGGAAGCCTTGGTGGATGGCGATGTAGTGCGCCAGCAATTGCTCGGCGAACGGCGCCAGCTCCGGCCAGAGGGCGAGGGCGCGTTGCAGGTCGGCGTGGCTCAGGGGGTACTTTTCCACGCTGACAAAATGCAGGCGCGCCCCGGCCACGGCGTGTTGCTCGAACAACTGCCAGGCGCAGAGGAAATTCAGGCCGGTGCCGAAGCCGGTTTCGCCAATCACCAGACGCCCGCCCGCTGGCAGTGCGGCAAAGCGCTCCTGCAAGCGGTTCTGTTGCAGGAACACATAGCGGGTTTCGTCCAGGCCCGATTGGTCGGAGAAATACACGTCGTCGAACACCCGCGAGTGCGGGCGACCTTGATCATCCCAGTCGAGCTGGGCGTGGGTTACGGGGTTCATGGGCGGCTCGGTAAAGGCAAGGCGGCCATTCTAGCCGATCAACAGGCTTTGAATTGACCCACGGCAAGCCCCGGTGGAATTTCCTCCCGCGCGTTGTTGCCCAATCCGCTAGTCTTGCTCACTTCTGGAACGGAGCCGCCCATGTTCGAATCTGCCGAAATCGGTCACGCCATCGACAAAGACACCTTTGAGGCCGAAGTGCCCGCCCTGCGCGAGGCCTTGCTGGAGGTGCAGTACGAGTTGCAACAGCAAAAGCGCTTCCCGGTGATCATCCTGATCAACGGCATCGAAGGCGCCGGTAAAGGTGAGACGGTCAAACTGCTGAATGAATGGATGGACCCGCGCCTGATCGAGGTGCGCACCTTCGACCAGCAGACCGACGAAGAACTGGCCCGCCCCCCGGCCTGGCGCTACTGGCGCCAACTGCCTGCCAAAGGCCGCATGGGCATTTTTTTCGGCAACTGGTACAGCCAGATGCTGCAAGGCCGGGTGCACGGCGAGATCAAGGATGCGCGGCTCGACCAGGCCATCGCCGGCGCCGAGCGCCTGGAGAAGATGCTCTGCGATGAAGGCGCGCTGATCTTCAAGTTCTGGTTCCACCTGTCCAAGAAGCAAATGAAGGCACGGCTCAAGGCCCTGGCCGACGACCCGTTGCACAGTTGGCGCATCAGCCCGCTGGACTGGCAGCAGTCCGAGACCTACGACAAGTTCGTGCATTTCGGCGAGCGCATCCTGCGTCGCACCAGCCGCGATTACGCACCCTGGCATGTGATTGAAGGCGTCGACGCCAACTACCGCAGCCTCACCGTGGGCAAGATCCTGCTCGAAGGCCTGCAGAACGCCCTGAAGCTGCCCAAGGGCAAGGCCAGCGGCATGAACCCGGCACCGTTGCCCTCGGCCATCGACCAGATGAGCCTGCTCAACAGCCTCGACATGACCTTGAGCCTGGACAAGGACGATTACGAAGAACAGCTGATTACCGAGCAGGCGCGCTTCTCCGGCCTGATGCGCGACAAACGCATGCGCAAGCACGCGCTGGTGACGGTCTTCGAAGGTAACGACGCGGCGGGCAAGGGCGGGGCGATCCGGCGGGTGGCGGCCGCGCTCGACCCGCGCCAGTACCACATCGTGCCGATTGCCGCGCCCACCGAGGATGAACGCGCCCAGCCGTACCTGTGGCGGTTCTGGCAGAAGATCCCGGCGCGGGGCAAGTTCACCGTGTTCGACCGCTCGTGGTACGGCCGCGTGCTGGTGGAGCGTATCGAGGGCTTCTGCACCACGGCCGACTGGATGCGCGCCTATGGCGAGATCAATGACTTCGAAGAGCAACTGCGCGACGCCGGTGTGATTGTGGTCAAGTTCTGGCTGGCCATCGACAAGCAGACCCAACTGGAACGCTTCCAGGCCCGCGAGGAAATCCCCTTCAAGCGCTTCAAGATCACCGAAGACGACTGGCGCAACCGCGAAAAATGGGACGACTACCGCGCCGCCGTGGGCGATATGGTCGACCGCACCAGCACCGAGGTTTCGCCGTGGACGCTGGTGGAGGCCAACGACAAGCGCTGGGCGCGGGTCAAGGTGTTGCGCACCCTCAACCTGGCCTTGGAGGAAGCGTTCGCCAAGTCCGACAAGCACGACAAGAAGAAAAAGAAATAACCACTGGCCTGGTGTTGTTCAGGATGCCGCCCTCTGTGGCGAGCGGGGCTGTGGTGGTGAGCAGGCCTGTTGTGGCAAACGGGCTTGTTGTGGTGAGTGGGCCTGTTGTAGTGAGCGGGCCTGTTGTGGCAAGCAGGCTTGTTGTGGTGAGCGGGCTTGCCCCGCGCTGGGCTGCGAAGCGGCCCTGATCAAGGCGCCGCGTTATTTCAGGCAGACCTTATTGGCTGGTTTTGGGGCCGCTTCGCGCCCCAGCGCGGGGCAAGCCCGCTCACCACAACAAGCCTGCTTGCCACAACAGGCCCACTCACCACAACAAGCCCACTCACCACAACAGGCCTGCTGACTACAACAAGCCTGCTCACCACAACCGGCCCGCTTGCCACAACAGGCCTGCCCAGCCACAGGTTTATGTCCGTCACCATGCTTTTGTATACGCCGGGTGAATGATCGTCGCGGTGGGGCAGGCCTGGATCTATCCTCGATCCATCTCTCCACAACGACAAGATCGAGGTAGCCCATGCGTGAAGTAGTGATCGTCGACAGCGTGCGAACCGGCTTGGCCAAATCCTTTCGCGGCAAGTTCAACCAGACCCGCCCGGATGACATGGCGGCCCATTGCGTCAACGCACTGCTGACCCGCAACGGCATCGACCCGGCCAGCGTCGAGGATTGCATTGTCGGCGCCGGTTCCAATGAAGGCGCCCAGGGCTACAACATCGGGCGTAACGTGGCCGTGCTGTCGCAATTGGGCACCGGTACGGCGGGCATGACCCTCAATCGGTTCTGCTCGTCGGGCTTGCAGGCGATTGCGATTGCGGCCAACCAGATCGCGTCGGGTTGCAGCGACATCATCGTCGCCGGCGGCGTCGAGTCCATCAGCCTGACCATGAAAAGCGTCAACACCGATAACCTGATCAACCCGCTGCTCAAGGAGCAGGTGCCGGGCATCTACTTTCCCATGGGCCAGACCGCCGAAATCGTCGCCCGCCGCTACAACGTGAGCCGCGAAGAGCAGGACCTCTACGCCCTGCAAAGCCAGCAACGCACCGCCCAGGCCCAGGCGGAGGGCTTGTTTGATGATGAAATCGTGCCGATGGCGGTCAAGTACAAGGTCGAGGACAAGAACACCGGTGCCGTGCAGATCCTCGACGGCGTGGTTGATCGCGATGACTGCAACCGTCCGGACACCACGTTGGCCAGCCTGTCTGGGTTGAAGCCCGTATTTGCCGAAGACGGCTCGGTGACGGCAGGTAACTCCTCGCAACTCTCCGACGGTGCCTCGATGACCCTGGTGATGAGCCTGGAAAAAGCCCTGGCACTGGGGCTCAAGCCCAAGGCGTTTTTTCGCGGTTTCACCGTGGCCGGTTGCGAGCCGGATGAGATGGGTATCGGCCCGGTGTTCTCGGTGCCCAAGCTGCTCAAGGCGCGGGGCTTGCAGGTGGCGGACATCGACCTGTGGGAACTCAACGAGGCCTTTGCGTCGCAGTGCCTGTATGCGCGCAATCGCCTGGGCATCGATAACGCCAGGTACAACGTCAACGGCGGCTCGATTTCCATCGGCCACCCGTTCGGCATGACCGGCTCGCGGCAAGTGGGACACCTGGTGCGTGAGCTGCAACGACGCAATGTGCGTTATGGCATCGTCACCATGTGCGTGGGCGGCGGCATGGGCGCCACCGGACTGTTCGAAGCCGTGCGCTGATAAGTGTGGGAGGGGCGGTGCGACGATTCGACTTGCCCCTCCCACATTTGAACGGCGGCGTATCCCAATTCGCTCACTTCCCCCTAGAATGCCCGCTCCACTTCCTCTGGCTTCTGGGGCACTCATGCACATTTCTTCCGGCCGCTGGGTCTACGGTTTTCTCCTGACCCTGCTGACCGCGCTGCTCTGGGGCATTCTGCCGATCAAACTCAAGCAAGTGTTGCAGGTCATGGACCCGATCACGGTCACCTGGTTTCGCCTGATGGTGGCCGGCAGTTGCCTGTTCGTGTACCTCGCCGCGACCAGGCGCCTGCCCAGCCGTAAAGTGCTCGGCCCCAGGGGCGGCTGGCTGGTGGCGATGGCGGTGTGCGGCCTGGTGGGCAACTACGTGTTGTACCTGGTGGGCCTGAAACTGCTCAGCCCCGGCACCGCGCAACTGGTGGTGCAGATGGGCCCGATCTTCCTGATGATCGCCAGCGTGTTTGTGTTCAAGGAACGTTTCAGCGTCGGGCAGTGTGTGGGCCTGGTGGTGCTGATCATCGGCTTCGGGCTGTTCTTCAACCAACGCCTGGAAGAGTTGTTGACGTCCCTTGGCGCCTACACCGCCGGCGTGCTGACCATCCTGCTGGCGACTTCGGTCTGGGTGTTCTATGCCCTGGGCCAGAAGCAGTTGCTGACCGTGTGGAATTCGCTGCAAGTGATGATGGTGATCTACCTGTCGTGCGCCGTGCTGCTGACGCCGTGGGCGCATCCGCTGGAGGCCCTGCAACTGAGCCCGCTGCAAGGCTGGCTGTTGCTGGCGTGCTGCATGAACACCCTGGTGGCCTATGGCGCATTTGCCGAAGCCCTGGCCCACTGGGAAGCCTCGCGGGTGAGCGCGACCCTGGCCCTGACGCCGTTGGTGACCTTTGTCGCGGTGGCGTTGGCGGCGTGGCTGTGGCCGGACTATGTGCAGGCCGAAGAGATCAATGCCCTGGGCTATTTCGGCGCGTTGGTGGTGGTGCTGGGGTCGGCGGCGGTGGCGCTGGCGCCGTCGTTGCTCGCCGGGCTCAAGGCCCGGCGGCTACGCATGGCGTCCTAGGCACCCAGCATGTTTTCCGGGCGTACCCACTGGTCGAACTCTGCGTCGGTGAGGTAGCCCAGGTCCAACGCCGCTTCCCGAAGGGTCAAGCCTTCGGCGTAGGCCTTCTTGGCGATCTCTGCCGATTTGTCATAGCCGATGTGCGGGTTGAGCGCCGTGACCAGCATCAGCCCGCGCTCCAGGTGCTCGGCCATTTTTCCTGCGTCGGGTTCGAGGCCGGCGATGCAGTGCTCCTGGAAGTTATTGCAGCCATCGGCCAGCAGGCGGATCGATTCCAGCAGGTTGTGGATGATCACCGGCTTGTACACGTTCAACTGCAAATGCCCCTGGCTCGCCGCGATGCCGATGGTCACGTCATTGCCCAGCACCTGGCAGGCCAGCATCGACAGCGCCTCGCACTGGGTCGGGTTGACCTTGCCGGGCATGATCGAGCTGCCGGGCTCGTTGGCCGGCAGTTTCACCTCCGCAAGGCCGGCACGCGGGCCGGAGCCCAGCAGGCGCAGGTCGTTGGCGATTTTCATCAGGGCCACGGCCAGGGTTTTCAGGGCGCCGTGCAGGGTCACGATCGGTTCATGGCCGGCCAATGCGGCGAATTTGTTCGGCGCGGTGACGAAGGGCAGGCCCGACAAGGCGGCCAATTCCGAAGCAATCGCCTCGCTGAAGCCATGGGGTGCATTGAGCCCGGTGCCCACCGCCGTGCCACCTTGGGCCAGCTCGCATACCTGGGGCAGGGCGCTACGGATCGCCCGTTCGGCGTAGTCGAGTTGGGCGATAAACGCCGAGAGTTCCTGGCCGAAGGTGATCGGCGTGGCGTCCATCATGTGGGTGCGGCCCGTCTTCACCAGCTTTGCATGCCGCGCCGACAGTTCCGCGAGGCCGCCGGACAGCGTATTGATCGCCGGCAACAACTGCTGGTGCACCGCTTGCACCGCCGCAATGCTCATGGCGGTAGGGAAGCAGTCGTTGGAGCTTTGGGAGCGGTTCACATGATCGTTGGGGTGCACCGGGCTCTTGCCGCCACGGGGCTTGCCCGACAGCTCGTTGGCGCGGCCGGCGATGACCTCGTTGGCGTTCATGTTGCTCTGGGTGCCGCTGCCGGTTTGCCAGACGACCAGGGGGAACTGGTCATCATGTTGGCCATCGAGCACTTCGTCGGCGGCCTGTTCGATCAGGCGGGCAATGTCGGCGGGCAGGTCACCGTTGCGGTCGTTGACCCGGGCGGCGGCCTTCTTGATCAGGGCCAGTGCGTGCAGTACCGCGAGGGGCATGCGCTGCTCGCCGATGGCGAAATTCACCAGCGAACGTTGGGTCTGGGCGCCCCAGTAAGCGTCATCCGGGACTTCCACGTCTCCCAGGCTGTCGGTTTCGATACGGCTCATCGGGCACTCTCCTTCAGGTTCGTTTGCGCAGTTTAGGCCCTGATCGGCCTGGGGGGTTCCCTAAAAGACTTTTCATCGGATTCATTCACTGCAATCCGCGCCCGGTAAGGCCCGGGGTTGAGCCGCAGCGTTTTTTAGGCGCAGAATGGGCGCCCTTGGGGTCTTACCTCGCCTGCTAGAAAAGGAAACTCGATGACTCGTCTTCGTGCCATCTGTACCGCGGTTGCTCTGGTTTGCGCCAGCGGCCAGGTTTTTGCCGATACCGCCAGCCACAACGCCAGTGCCGAAGCCTTCCTTACCCTGGCCCATGCCGACAAGCTGGGTACCCCGGTGTACATGCAAGTGCAGCAAATGTTCGCCCAGCGTTTCGAACAGACCAAGGCGCCTGCCGCCAAGCAGTCCGTACTGGACAGCTACCAGGCCAAGGCCAACGCCGCCCTGGACCAGGCCATCGGCTGGCCGAAGCTGAAGCCGGACATGGTCAAGCTCTACACCACCAACTTCAGCGAATCCGAGCTCAAGGACCTGGTTGCCTTCTACCAGTCGCCACTGGGCAAGAAAGTCCTGGAAAAAATGCCGCAACTGACCCAGCAATCGGCCCAGATGACCCAGGCCAAGCTGGAAAGCGCCGTGCCGGTAGTCAACAAGCTGTTGGAAGACATGACCAACGAGCTGACGCCAAAAGCTGCCGCACCGGCCAAGAAGAAGTAAGCAGGAATGACCATGCAACAGCGTATCGAAACGGCGCTCGCCGCCCTGGCCCCGGAGCACTTGAGCGTGCTGGATGAAAGCCATATGCACAGCCGTGGGTTGCAGACCCACTTCAAGGCCGTGCTGGTCAGCCAGCAGTTCGAGGGGCTTAACCGCGTCAAGCGCCACCAGAAGGTCTACGCCACCCTGGGTGACCTGATGAGCGAATTTCATGCGCTGGCGCTGCATACCTACACGCCCGAAGAATGGGCGAAAATCGACGCAGCCCCGGCCTCGCCGACCTGCGCCGGCGGGCATAGCTGATACGCGGGTGTCTCTGACACCCTGCATTTGTTAGAATCCGCAGCGCGCCGCTCAGCCGGCGCGTTTTTTTTGCATCCGGTTCACCCCTTACGAGGGTAGCCACCTGGAGAGAACACCCATGACTCAACCGATTGTCGTGGCGGCACTGTATAAGTTCGTCACCCTCGAAGATTACGTCGCCCTGCGCGAGCCACTGCTGCAGGCGATGGTCGACAACGGCATCAAAGGCACCTTGCTGATCGCCGAAGAAGGCATCAACGGCACGGTTTCCGGCAGCCGCGAAGGCATTGATGGCCTGATGGCCTGGCTGAAGAACGACCCGCGCATGGACGACATCGACCATAAAGAGTCGTACTGCGATGAGCAGCCGTTCTACCGCACCAAGGTCAAGCTCAAGAAAGAGATCGTGACCCTGGGCGTCGAAGGCGTCGACCCGAACAAGAAAGTCGGCACCTATGTCGACCCGCAGGACTGGAACGCGCTGATCAGCGACCCCGAAGTGCTGTTGATCGACACCCGCAACGACTACGAAGTGTCGATCGGCACCTTCGAAGGCGCAATCGACCCGAAAACCACCAGTTTTCGCGAATTTCCCGACTATATCAAAGCCAACTTCGACCCGGCCAAGCACAAGAAGGTCGCCATGTTCTGCACCGGCGGCATTCGTTGCGAGAAGGCGTCGAGCTACATGCTCAGCGAAGGTTTCGATGAGGTCTACCACCTCAAGGGCGGCATTCTGAAGTACCTCGAAGAGGTGCCGCAGGCAGAAACCAAATGGCAGGGCGACTGCTTTGTGTTCGACAATCGTGTCACTGTGCGCCACGACCTGAGCGAAGGCGACTACGATCAATGTCATGCCTGCCGCACACCGGTGAGCGCCTCCGACCGCGCATCCGAACACTATGTGGCTGGCATCAGCTGCCCCCATTGCTGGGATAAGCTGCCGGAGAAAACCCGTCGCAGCGCGATCGACCGGCAAAAGCAGATTGAGCTGGCCAAGGCCCGCAATATGCCGCACCCGATTGGCTTCAACTACAAGCAAACCCCTTCCGAGGCCTGACCCATGCCCGCGCGCCTGCTCTATGTGATGGACCCGATGTGTTCCTGGTGCTGGGGCTTTGCCCCGGTGGCGCAGGCGCTGGTCGAGCAGGCCCAGGCGGCCGGCGTGGACGTGCACCTGGTGGTGGGCGGCTTGCGCACCGGCAGCGGCGCGGCACTGGAACCGACCACGCGGCGCTACATCCTCGAGCACTGGCAGGCGGTCACCGACGCCACCGGCCAGCCGTTCAAGCGCGATGGCGCGTTGCCTGATGGCTTTGTCTATGACACCGAGCCTGCCTGCCGTGCCATCGTCACCGCGCGCAGCCTGGCGCCGGATTGCGCGTGGAAGCTGTTGGGGCTGATCCAGCACGCGTTTTATGTCGAAGGCCGCGACGTGACCCTCGCCAGCGTGCTGGTGGAACTGGCTGAAAAGGCAGGCATCCCGCGCATCGAGTTTGCCGGCGCATTCGACCGTGCCGAGCAGCATGCCGCGACCGCCGCTGACTTCACCTGGGTCCAGGACCTGGGGATCGCCGGCTTTCCGACCTTGCTCGCCGAGCGTAACGGCCAGTTGGCGTTGCTGACCAACGGCTACCAGCCGCTGTCCGAGCTGTCACCGTTGTTGGGGCGATGGCTGGAGCGAGCGACCTGTGCATGACCAGTCACCCCGTTCCGACCGACTGACCTGGGCGGAAATTCGCCGCCTGGCCCTGCGGCACAAGAAGTCCCTGTGGATCGCCAATGGCGTCGCCGTGCTGGCGACCTTGTGCAGCGTGCCGATTCCCTTGCTGTTGCCGTTGCTGGTGGATGAAGTGCTGTTGGGACACGGCGATGCCGCGCTCAAGGTGATGAACCACGCACTGCCCCTGGGTTGGCAGAAGGCGGCCGGCTATATCGGCCTGATGCTGCTGGTGACGCTGTTTCTGCGTTGTGGCGCGCTGCTGTTCAACGTGGTGCAGGCGCGGTTGTTTGCGCGCTTGGCCAAGGACATCGTGTACCGCATCCGCGTGCGCCTGATCGAGCGGCTCAAGCGCATCTCCCTGGGCGAGTACGAAAGCCTGGGCAGCGGGACCGTCACCACCCACCTGGTCACCGACCTGGATACGCTGGACAAGTTTGTCGGTGAAACCCTCAGCCGTTTCCTGGTGGCCATGCTGACCCTGGTGGGTACCTCGGCGATCCTGGTGTGGATGCATTGGCAGCTGGCGCTGCTGATCCTGCTGTTCAACCCGTTGGTGATCTACGCCACGGTGCAGTTGGGCAAGCGCGTCAAGCACCTGAAGAAGCTGGAAAACGACAGCACCTCGCGTTTTACCCAGGCCCTGACCGAAACCCTGGATGCCATCCAGGAAGTACGCGCCGGCAACCGCCAGGGCTTTTTCCTCGGGCGCCTCGGCCAGCGGGCCCAGGAAGTGCGTGACTACGCCATTCACTCGCAATGGAAAACCGACGCTTCGAGCCGCGCCAGTGGGTTGCTGTTCCAGTTCGGTATCGACATCTTCCGTGCGGCGGCGATGCTCACCGTGCTGTTTTCCGACCTGTCCATCGGCCAGATGCTCGCGGTGTTCAGCTACCTGTGGTTCATGATCGGCCCGGTGGAGCAACTGCTCAACCTGCAATACGCCTACTACGCGGCAGGCGGGGCGCTGACGCGGATCAACGAACTGCTGGCGCGTGCCGATGAGCCGCAATATGCCGGTGGTGCTGATCCGTTCACCGGGCACGACACCGTGGGCATCGAAGTGCGCGGCCTGGACTTCGGCTACGGCGAAGAGCTGGTACTCGACCAGTTGAACCTGGCCATCGCGCCCGGTGAGAAGGTGGCAATCGTCGGTGCCAGTGGCGGTGGCAAAAGCACCCTGGTGCAACTGTTGCTCGGGCTCTACACGCCCCAGGCGGGCAGTATCCGGTTTGGCGGTGCCACCCAGCAGGAGATTGGCCTGGAGACGCTTCGCGAGCATGTTGCGGTGGTGCTGCAACACCCGGCGCTGTTCAACGATACCGTGCGCGCCAACTTGACCATGGGCCGTGAACGCAGTGACCAGGCGTGCTGGCAGGCGCTGGAAATCGCCCAGCTGGAGGCGACGGTCAAGGCCTTGCCCCAGGGCCTGGACAGTGTGGTCGGGCGTTCCGGCGTACGCTTTTCCGGGGGCCAGCGCCAGCGCCTGGCGATTGCGCGCATGGTCCTGGCAGAACCCAAGGTGGTGATACTCGACGAAGCAACTTCGGCCCTGGACGCCGCCACCGAATACAACCTGCACCAGGCGCTGGCGCGGTTCCTCAGTGGCCGTACTACACTGATCATCGCCCACCGTCTGTCGGCGGTGAAACAAGCTGATCGAGTGTTAGTGTTTGACGGTGGTCATATTGCTGAGGATGGCGATCATCAGCAATTGATCGCCGATGGCGGTCTTTACGCCAAACTCTATGGGCACTTGCAGCAAATACGTTGATTTAGCCTAGGCTGTGCTATCGGAAGTGGGTGTTTGCGTGCGTTTCCAGCAGTGCATATGCAAGGGACTTCATGAAGCAAAAGCGGACTTTCGGAACGCCTCGGCTATTGGGCATTGTCTGGCCCTTTATCGCCGTCGTGCTGTTCCAGGCATTGTTGGGTTGCGTCAGTCTCTACGTGCTTTCAGCGGTGCGTGGTTATGTGGGCGGCGAGAGCCTGTGGTCCAAGGGCCAGAAGGACGCGATCTATTACCTGACGCTTTATGCCGATAACCGCGCCGAAACCACCTATCTCAAATATCAGCAGGCCATTGCCGTGCCTCAGGGTGGCCATGAGTTGCGCATTGCCCTGGACCGTCCCAGTCCTGACCTGGCCGCAGCGCGCCTGGGCATCCTCAAGGGCGGCAACCACCCGGACGATGTGTCCAGCCTGATCTGGCTGTACCTGAATTTTCGGCATTTCAGCTACCTGGAAAAAGCCATTGAGCTGTGGACCGTAGGCGATGGCTACCTGGTTGAGTTGGACGAGCTGGCCCGCGAGATGCACCGAGCGATCAATGCCGACGAGCAGGTCAACCCCAATGAAGTCCGGCAGTGGAAAGCCCGTATCACCGCGATCAATGAGGGCGTGACCCCCGCCGCCAAAGCCTTCAGCGACGCTTTGGGCGAAGGCTCGCGGATGATTCTGCGGTTGCTGCTGATCACCAACCTGGCGACGGCCCTGGGCCTGATTGTGCTGGCGCTGTTGCGTACCCATAAGCTACTGGCCCAGCGTCATGCGTTCGCCAATGCCCTGCAGGCCGAGAAGGAGCGTGCGCAGATCACCCTGGAGTCGATTGGCGACGGGGTAATCACCACCACTGTGGACGGGACCATTACCTATATGAACCCGGCAGCCGAGGCGATGACTCACTGGAACTCGGCGCAGGCCCAAGGCCTGCCCCTGGCGGCACTGTTCAACCTGCTCGATGACAATGCGCAGCCGGATGGTTTTACCCTGATCGAACACATCGTCAAGGGCCGGTTCAAGGGCGGCAGCGAGCATTCGAAAACCATCCAGCGCCTGGACGGCAGCACGGTCTCCGTCACCCTGGTGGGAGCGCCGATCCTCAGCGGCGGCCAGGTCAGCGGTGCCGTGCTGGTCCTGCACGACATGACCCAGGAGCGTCAGTACATCGCCAACCTGTCGTGGCAGGCCACGCACGACGCCTTGACCGGCCTGGCCAACCGTCGCGAGTTCGAGTACCGCCTTGAGCAGGTGCTGCACAGGGCAGGGCAGCCCCAGGGCGGGCGACATGCATTGATGTTCCTCGACCTCGACCAGTTCAAGCTGGTCAACGACACCTGCGGCCATGCGGCGGGCGACGAGTTGCTACGGCATATCTGCGCGCTGCTGCAATCGGATTTGCGCGAAGGTGACACCCTGGCGCGCCTGGGGGGCGATGAATTCGGCATCCTGCTGGAGAACTGCCCGGCGGCGGTGGCGGAAAAAGTCGCCGAGAGCCTGCGCCACACCGTGCAAAGCCTGCATTTTGTGTGGAAGGGGCGGCCGTTCATGACCACCGTGAGCATCGGCCTGGTGCAGATCTCCCAAACCCCGACCACCCTGGAAACCTCGTTGCGCGCCGCCGACATGGCCTGCTACATGGCCAAGGAAAAAGGCCGCAACCGAGTGCAGGTGTACCACGCCGATGACTCGGAGCTGTCCCTGCGCTTTGGCGAGATGGCCTGGGTGCAGCGTTTGCACATGGCGCTGGAGGAGAACCGGTTTTGCCTGTACGCCCAGGAAATCTCGCCCTTGGGAAGTGTCGACGGCGGCAGTGGGCATATTGAAATCCTGCTGCGCCTGCACGACGAGGCGGGTCGGATCATCCTGCCGGACAGTTTTATCCCGGCAGCCGAGCGTTACGGCTTGATAACCTCCCTGGACCGTTGGGTGGTGGAGAACGTATTCAGGATCATTGCCCGTTGCATGCACGAGCACCCGGGCCGGCCTATGGCGATGTGTGCGATCAATCTGTCAGGCATTACGATTGGCGACGATGATTTCCTCGGTTTTTTACGTGAGAAATTCGAGGCTTACCGCATTCCGCCAGAAATGATTTGTTTTGAAATAACTGAAACAAGCGCTATTGCGAACCTGGGCAGTGCCATTCGCTTTATTAACGAACTCAAAGCCTTAGGTTGCTTCTTTTCCCTCGATGACTTCTGCGCCGGAATGTCCTCATTCGCGTATCTGAAACATTTACCTGTAGACTTCCTGAAGATCGATGGAAGTTTCGTAAAGGATATGCTGGACGACCCGATTAACCGCGCGATGGTCGAAGTGATCAACCACATCGGCCATGTCATGGGAAAGCGCACAATTGCCGAATTTGTTGAAACACCGCAGATCGAGCAGGCTTTGCTCGACATCGGTGTGGATTACGCTCAGGGCTACCTGATTGAACGACCGCAATTGTTTACCTTTGATAGCTTGCGTCGACCCGTGCGGCCGCAGCCTCTGTTATTCAGGGCGCCCGGCACATTCCGCTGAAACATTCGCCGGTCTGTAAATCACACTTAAAAAGGAGCCTTAATAGTGATCGACACATTCAGCAGAACCGGCCCGCTTATGGAAGCCTCAAGTTACCCCGCCTGGGCTCAGCAATTGATCCAGGACTGCAGCGAGAGCAAGCGCCGGGTTGTCGAACACGAACTGTACCAACGCATGCGTGACAACACGCTCAGCGCCAAGACCATGCGTCACTACCTGATCGGTGGCTGGCCCGTGGTGGAACAGTTTGCCTTGTACATGGCACAGAACCTCACCAAGACCAAGTTTGCCCGCCATCCAGGAGAAGACATGGCGCGCCGCTGGCTGATGCGCAATATCCGTGTGGAGCTGAACCACGCGGACTATTGGGTGCATTGGGCGCGCGCCCATGGCGTCAGCCTTGAAGAGCTGCAGGCCCAGAACGTGCCGCCGGAGTTGCATGCGCTGAGCCACTGGTGCTGGCACACCAGCTCGTCCGATTCGTTGATCGTGGCCGTTGCCGCGACCAACTATGCGATCGAGGGCGCGACGGGGGAGTGGTCGGCGGTGGTATGTTCCACCGGTGTGTATGCGGCAGCCTTTCCCGAGGAAGACCGCAAGCGTGCGATGAAGTGGCTGAAGATGCACGCCCAGTACGACGACGCCCATCCTTGGGAAGCCCTGGAAATCATCTGCACCCTGGCCGGGATGAACCCGACCAGGGAACTGCAGGCAGAGCTGCGCCAGGCCGTGTGCAAGAGCTACGACTACATGTACCTGTTCCTGGAAAGTTGCATGCGCCTGGAGAAAGACAAACCCGCGAGCGCTGCCGTGCGCGAGCGCCCTTTGCGCGTCGCCAGCGAAGCGTGATGTAACGGGGATGGCGGGGTTTTACCCCGCCATTGCCAGGCGATTGCGGCCTTCGCGCTTGGCCACGTACAAGGCGCTGTCGGCGCGACGCAACAGGCTCTCGGCCGACTCGGCGGCCAGCAAGGTCGAACAACCGAGGCTCACCGTCAATTCGATCCGTGTCCCGTCCGCCCAATAATCCTGGGCCTGTGCCGCCTGGCGCAGGCGTTCACCGACCATGGCCGCTGCATCCCGGCTGGTGTTGGACAGCAGGATCAGAAACTCTTCCCCGCCAAACCGAAACACCATGTCCACGTTACGCAACTGGCTCTTGATCGCCCCGGCGACGGCGCGCAATACGTTATCGCCGGCTGCATGGCCGTGGGTGTCGTTGATGATCTTGAAGTGGTCGATGTCCAGCATCAGCAAGGACAGCGGGTTCAAGTGCCGGCGCGCCATGTCGATTTCCCGTTGCAGGGTCTGGTCCATGGCAATGCGGTTGCCCGTTTCGGTCAACGGGTCGCGCAAGGCGCTGCGGGTGGCGGCGCGGTAGAGCAGGGCGTTGCGCATCGGGTAGAGCAGGGTCGACAGCAGTGATTCGAGCTGGCCCAGTTCCTCTTCCAGCAGGCGCTGGTTGCGGCGAAAGATCAGCTCGCCGAGGTGCTCGCCTTCGTGGCTCAGGCTGTAGCTCACCGAATGATGGCCGCGGTGGCCGAACTCCAGGCGCAGGTCGCTGGTTTCGTGGCGATATTGCAGGGCGTCCAGGGGGACCAGGCGTTGGATTTCACGGAAAAACACCGCGAGGATACGCTGTGGTTCCAGGCTGGTCTGCAATTGCATCCCCAGCTGCTGGCGAAGTTGTGCGACGGTCGTCGGGCGTCGAGGTACGAGTGATGGCTGACCAAAGCCCAGGCGTTGCAATTTGGCACTGTCGAAGTCAACTGCGTTGGTCTGGGTTGGTGTTTTCATAAGCAAACGGCCTCTAAGCACTTAGCTGTCTTACAGGCTGGATGAGAGTGGCGAATGCCAGGCGTCTTACCGTTCCTTCAGTTCCGTAAAACATTGGAAACAGTTTAGACCGCTTTACCAGGGGTTATAACCCCTGGGCACTGCCGCACGTCTTGTCATCGCTTGACCTGCTTGGAAGGTGTTAGAGCGAGATTCGTGCCATTTCGTTTAAATAAATAAAAGTCCTTACAAATCAAGGACCGTTTTTACAGTAAAAAAACGGTCCTTCAGTACTGACGTCAGTTATTTGGCTGATTGCACCAGCGTGTTGTGGTCAATCTGGTCAATGGACGTGACCCCTGTCAGCGTCATGGCCACGCGCATCTCCTTGGCGAAGATCTCCAGCAGGTTCTCTACCCCGTGCTGCCCATCGGCGGCCAGTGCATAGGCGGTGGCGCGTCCGAGCAGGCACGCCTTGGCGCCCAGGGCGAGCATGCGCACCACATCCAGCCCGGAACGAATGCCGGAGTCCACCAGCACCGTCAGGTCATCGCCCACGACATCGGCAATCGGTGGCAAGGCCTTGGCGGTGGACAGCACGCCGTCCAACTGACGGCCGCCATGGTTGGAAACCACGATGCCATCGGCGCCGAAACTCACTGCGTCCTTGGCATCCTGAGGATCGAGGATGCCCTTGATAATCATCGGGCCTTTCCAGAAGTCGCGGATCCACTCCAGGTCTTTCCAACTGATGGAGGGGTCGAAGTTATTGGCCAGCCAGCCGATGTAATCTTCCAGGTGAGTGGGTTTGCCGAGGTACCTGGAGATATTGCCCAGGTCGTGGGGGCGGCCCATGAGCCCTACGTCGAACGCCCATTGCGGCTTGGTGACGGCCTGCAACATGCGCCGCTGCGCCGCGAACGGCCCGGACATGCCCGAGTGGGCATCGCGGTAGCGCGCTCCCGGTGTGGGCATGTCCACGGTGAACACCAGGGTGGTAACCCCCGCCGCCTGGGCCCGCTCCAGGGCATTGCGCATAAAGCCCCGGTCCTTGAGCACATACAGCTGGAACCAGATTGACTGCGGGCTCTGCGACGCCACTTCTTCAATCGAACACACCGACACCGTCGACAGGCAGAAGGGGATGCCCTTGTTCGCCGCCGCCTTTGCCGCCTGTACTTCGCCGCGCCGCGCATACATGCCGGTCAAGCCGACAGGGCTGAGGATGACCGGCATGTCCAGGGCCTGGCCGAACAGCGTGGTCTTGAGGCTTAGGCTATCGACATTGCGCAGCACGCGTTGGCGCAGGCTGATCTCGGCCAGGTCCGAGCTGTTCGCGCGCATCGTGTGCTCGGCGTAGGCACCGCCGTCGATGTAGTCGAACAGGAAGCGCGGCAGCTTGCGTTTGGCCGCTGCGCGGTAGTCGGAGGCGGACGAGATGATCATTAAGCGTGTCTCCACAAGGCTGGGCGGGTCAGGATAGGCAACTATCTGTCATGATAAAAACAACTTTTATCGCTAGATACCAGTCGCTAAAGGAATACCCATGAACTTGAGAACGTTGCGCACGTTCGTCGAAGTGGTGCGCCAGGGCGGATTCTCCCAGGCCGCCGACGTGGTGGCCTTGACCCAATCCACGGTGAGCAAGGCGGTCAAGACCCTGGAGGAAGAGCTTGGCATGCCGCTGCTCGACCGCCTCGGCCACCGCAATGAACTCACCGCCGCGGGTGAAATCACCTACCGTCGCGCCCTGGTGCTGCTCGCCGAACACCATGACCTGGTCGCCGAGATCAACGACCTGCGCGGCCTTAAGCGCGGCGTGTTGCGCATCGGCCTGCCACCGGTGGGGTGTGGGGTGTTGTTCGCGACGATGTTTGCCACCTATCGCAGTCGTTACCCGGACATCGACATCGAACTCACCGAATACGGCAGCAAAAGATTGCGCGAGTGCCTGGAAGCGGGGGAGGTCGACCTCGCTGCGTTGCTGCTGCCGGTGGATGCAGGCTTCGATTATCAGCCCGTGCGCAACGAACCGCTGATGGCCGTGCTGCCCAGAAGCCATGCCCTGGCCCAGCGTCAACGCATCGACTTCGCCGACCTGGCGGATTCGCCGTTCATCCTGTTCGAAGCCGGCTTCGCCCTGAACGCCAAGATCCTCGCCGCCTGCGAGCGCAAAGGCGTGATACCCCGCGTGGCGGCGCGCAGCGGGCAGATCGACTTCATCGTCGACCTGGTCGCCGCCGGCCTCGGCGTCGCCTTCCTGCCCCGCATGCTGGCGCACAAGCATCAACACGCAGGCATCGCCCTGATCCCCCTCGACGAACCCCACACCGACTGGCACATCGCCCTGGCCTGGCGCGCCAGCGCCCACCTGCCCCCCGCCGTGCGCGCCTGGCTCGACCTGGCCAAGGAGCAGCAGCTTTCAACCGGTCATCCGGATTAATCGTCCAGGTACTCAGGGAAAGCTTGACTTCTCCTTTTCAATCAGTAACATACGGCGCATTCCGCGATAGCTCAGTTGGTAGAGCAAATGACTGTTAATCATTGGGTCCCTGGTTCGAGTCCAGGTCGTGGAGCCAGATAGGGAAAAGCCTGCAGCGATGCAGGCTTTTTTTTGCCTTGGATTTTTCCGGGGTGATCAAAGCGCACAGCGTGGCCAGCATGAATGCATCTCAAATCCTACGATTCAGAGGTAAATATCATGAAAGTCACTGCGGTCGTTTCAACCAAAGGCGGGCCGGGTAAAACCACGGTTGGCGTCAATCTGGGCGCATTCTGCGCCGATGATGGGGTATACCTAACTGGCGCACTCCTCTAAAAAAGGCAATCAGACAGTAGCATCACGATTGAGCGGTTTTCTGCCATGAAAAAACTGTCGGCTATGCCAAAGGCGCGAACTTACCTCCTACTTGCTTTGCCAGGTACCGACCTGGATTAGATATTTGCGATTTCTGTTAACTAATTGATGTTAAAGGCCTTAATTTTTCAGACTACAGGTGATCGTGTGTCACCACTGAAACAAAGTTGTACATTTAATTGACGCCACTAAAACGCCACCATAAGATCGCCGCCAATTGATGGCACAAAGCCATGTAGAGGGATCTAGAAATGTGGCGTTCGGCACACCGGACCAGGCTCAGTCTGCTGTCCGCTTTTTTTTGCCTGGGCTTTGCTGGGACAGCTCAAGGCGCTACCCCGCAGAACACGCCGGGCGTTACTGACCTGATCCGTGACCGCCAGGATCGCCTGCTCGAAGAGCAACAACGCCGCCTCGAAGAGCTCAAGGACCTGCCCGGCAAAGCTGCTACGCCTACCAAGCCGACAGCGCCCGTCGACACGCGCTGCTTTACGATCAAAACCATCGAACTTGCCGGCGCCGATGCCCTGTCCGGAGGCGAGCGCGCCAGTCTGATCAAACCCTATATTGGCCAATGCCTTGGCGTGCCCCAACTCAATGAACTGCTCAAGGTCATCACCGACCGCTATCTGGCCAAAGGCTTGGTCACCAGCCGCGCGTACTTGCCACAACAAGACCTCTCCAGCGGCGTCCTCAAAATCCAAGTCGTCGAGGGCAAGCTGGAAAGCTTGAAGGGCGCTGAAGGCAGCGGCATTACCGATCGACAATTGGCCATGAGCTTTCCGGGCAAGACGGGCGAGTTGCTTAACCTGCGCGAGATCGAGCAGATGGTCGACCAACTGAACCGTCTGCCATCGAACCAGGCGCAGATGGAATTGGCCCCTGGCAAAGAAGTAGGCGGCAGCGATGTGCTGGTCAAGAACACCCTGCAGAAACCCTGGCGCGTCGGCCTGTCTCGTCACAATGGCGGCCAGCGCAGCACCGGTGAACAGCAATGGGGCGCCAGCCTGGATTGGGACAATCCGCTGGGCCTGGCGGATCAATTGTCGCTGCGCGGTGGTCATGATGCAGTCAGCGACCACCAGAAAACCTCACGCAATTCGATGCTCAATTACAGCCTGCCCTTTGGCTGGTGGAACCTCAATTACAGCTACAGCGAAACCGAATACCGCTCGCTGGCCCAAGCCAATAATTTCAACTTCAAACAGTCCGGAGACAGTCAGAGCCATCAACTGCGCCTGGAGCGGGTAATCCATCGCGACGCCCTGAGCAAAACCTCACTCAGCACCGGCGTGGCCTACCTGCGCACCAACAACTTCATCGAAGACAGCAAGCTCGCGTTGAGCAGTAACCGCCTCAGCGAAGCCCAGTTCGGCATCAATCATGGACGACGTATCGGCGGCTCATTCCTCAACATCGACCTGGGTATGCAGGACGGCATTGGCGCGTTCGACGCCCAGGCCAATCACAACCCGCGCCCCGGCCAGGCCGATGCACGCTACCGCAAATACACCGCGACCGTGAGCTACCTGTACCCCTTCAAACTATGGGGCGAGTCATTCAGTTTCAGCAGCCTGATGACCGGCCAGCGCAGTGAAGACGTGCTGTTCAGCCCACAGCGCATGAGCCTGGGCGGGCAGTCGTCGATTCGCGGTTACAAGGATCAAAGCCTGGCCGGCGACAGCGGCGGCTACTGGCGCAACGACCTGCGCTGGAGCCGCCCGGTGACCATCGCGTGGTTGCAGCCGGTATTCAATGAATACGGCACCAGCCTTGGTTATGACCAAGGCGTGATCAGCCATGGCCGCTACAACGCCGAACAGCACGGACGCATGAGCAGCAACTCCGTGGAGTTGTTCGCGCGTGGCCAGAACGTCGCCGCCTCGGTGACCTTTGCACACTCTTTGGAACGCCCGGGGCCGATCACTGAACGTGAAGCGCCGGTTTATTTCCGTATGGATTTCTTTCTTTAAATTGTTTACCGCCTTCGGGCCTCGGGATTTGACATGGACGTTCGTCAGTTCGCCTTTCTTGCGCGCCAACCTTCTGCGGCCTTGAAAACGCGCTCCACTTTCCTGGGACTGCCCAAGCGCGGCTTGGCGTTGATCCTGGCCAACGCGATGTTCTGGCAGCCGTTGCTGGCGCAGGCGGACGGGATTGTGGTGAGCGCACCGGGCACAACGCTGGGCCAGGCGGGTAACGGCGTACCCATCGTCAATATCGCGGCGCCCAATGGCAGCGGGTTGTCCCATAACCAGTTCCAGGATTACAACGTCGGCCAGCAGGGCGTCATCCTCAACAACGCCACCAGCCGCACCCAATCGACCCAGTTGGGCGGGATCATCCTCGGCAACCAGAACTTCAACGGTACAGCAGCCAGCGTGATTCTCAATGAGGTCAACGGCGGCAGTCCGAGTCAGTTGCGCGGCTACACCGAAGTGGCGGGGCAATCGGCCCATGTAATTGTGGCCAACCCCTATGGCATCAGCTGCAACGGTTGCGGCTTTATCAACACGCCGCAAGCCACGTTGACCACCGGTAAAGCGGTGATCGAAAACGGCCAGATCAGCCGCTATCAAGTCGATCAAGGCAGCGTCGCCATTGACGGCACCGGCTTGAATGCCACCAACGTCGACCAGTTCGAAATCATCACCCGCGCCACCACCCTCAACGCGCAGATCCAGGCAAAAAAACTCACCATTGTCGCGGGTCGCAATGATGTAGACGCGCGCACCTTGAACGCCACGGCGCGTGCATCGGACGGCAGCAAGGCGCCGGATTTGGCGATTGATTCTTCAGCGCTGGGTGGCATGTACGTAGGCGCGGTCAAGCTGGTGGGCACCGAAGCGGGCGTGGGGGTGAAACTGTCCGGGGACATGGTCGCCGGCGGTGACATCCAGATTGATGCGGCGGGCAATGTGGTCATGGGCCGGACCTCCGCCGGTTCGGCGTTGGCAGTCAAGGCCGCCAACCTGGAAGCCAAAGGCGCGGTCTACGCCGGTACCGATTTGTCGGTGAAAACCCAAGGTGCCCTGACCAACCAACAAACCCTCGCTGCCAAGGACAGCATCACCCTGGACGCCGCTGGCCGGCTGACCAATAACGGGATTATCGAAGCGGGCGTCAACGCGGATAACAGCCGCAATACCCAAGGCGACGTGCGCTTGACCGCACAGGCTATCGATAACAGCGGCAAGACCGTGATCGCCAGCCGTGACCTGACCATCGGCACCGGTGAACTGGCGAATCAGGGCGGCACGTTGAGTGCTCAGCGCAATGCGCAACTGACCGCTACGCGTGTGGATAACCAGAATCAGGGACGCATCTTGAGTGCGGGAAGCCTGGATATAAAGGCCGAGCAACTGCTAAACCGTAAAGGCCAACTTCTAGCCACTGACGCCACCTTGACGGTGGGTTCCCTGGACAACAATGACGGCCAGATTCAGGGTGATCGTTCCTTGTTGGTAAAGAGTGAAACGCTCACCAACCAGCGCGGCAGCCTAGCGGCAGGTACCCGCCTTGACGTAACCAGCACCACTCTCGACAACACCGAAGGCAAGCTGACCTCTGACGGTTCCTTGACCGCCGCCATCGCCGGTCACTTACTCAACCAAACCGGCTTGTTTGCCGCCAAGGGTGACGCACGCCTGAACTTGGGCAGCCTCGATAACCGTCAGGGCACTGTCGTCGCCAACAATCTCGATGTGCAGTTGGATGGCCTGCTGAACAACCAGCATGGCACCTTGCGCGGTGAGGCTCGCCTGGATCTGAAAGCAGGCCAGGTCGATAACAGCGAGGGTGGCCGGATCAGCAGCGGTCAGTCGCTCAATGCCAGCGTCAGCAGCCTGGACCAGCACAAGGACGGTCGACTCTTCGGACAGGGCGACGTCAGCCTCGACCTGAATGGGGGGCACCTGAACAACCAGGACGGGGTGATCAATGCTCCCGGCCGCTTGATGTTGAGCAACCTCAATAGCGTCAACAACCAGGGAGGTGAAATCTCCAGCAACCAGGCCTTTACCCTGACCGCCAATACGCTGGATAACCGCAACGCGAAGCTCCTAAGCGAGCAGGCGCTGACCGTGCGAATCGCCCGTGTTCTCGACAACACTCAAGGCTTGGTCTCGGCGAAAAAACTGGACGTTGAAGCCAGCAGTCTGGATAACCGGGGCGGTACTCTCAGTGCCGGTGAAGCGCTGATCGCACAGGTAGACGGCGCGCTGGATAACCGCAGCGGTAAAATGCTGGCACGTACGGCGTCCGTGAAAAGCGCATCGCTGGATAACCGTCAGGGCTTGGTGCAAGGCGATGCCACGCTCAACATCAACAGTGTTGGTTTGCTCGACAACCGCCAGGGCACGTTGTTTGCCGAGCAAAACGTTGATGTCGCATCCGGCAGTCTGAATAACAGTGGCGGCAAGCTGACCAGTGACGGACGACTCACTGCGCTGATCAGTGCACAGTTGCTGAACCAGACAGGTTTGTTGAACGCGATCGGTCAGTTGCAAGTCAGCGCTGCCAGCCTCGACAACAGCAACAAAGGTGGCCTCTACAGCCAGGCGGGCGTCAGCCTGGACCTGAACCACGGCCACTTGAATAACCAGGGCGGCTTGATCCACGCGCCAGGCGCATTGCTGTTGAGCAACCTGGCCAGCGTGGATAACCAGGGTGGGGAAATCTCCACTGCTCAGACGCTGAATTTCACCGCTGGTAGCCTCGACAATCGCAGTGGCAAATTGCTCAGTGAACAAGGGCTGCTGGTGCGAATCGCACAGGCGCTGGACAACACCAAGGGCCTGGTAGCCGCTACGGGGTTGGATCTGCGGGCCAATAGCCTGATCAACACCGAAGGTAAACTCAGCGCGCGCGATGATCTGACCGCACGCATTGCTACCGGCCTGGATAACCGGCAGGGCGAGATCCTTGGAGCTAATACTTTGCTGACCGGTGTATCGCTGGATAACAGCAAGGGATTGATCCAAGGGGACAAGCGTCTGACCCTCAACTACACGGGCTTGATCAGCAACCGCAATGGCCGTGTGGTCGCGGGGCAGTCACTGGACCTAAACGCCGCCAGCCTCGATAACACCGGCGGCACATTTACCAGCGAAGGCACCCTGAGCGCGTTGATTAGTGGCCAGTTGCTCAATCAAGCCGGGCTGCTTGCCTCCGCCGGCCAGTTGCAATTGACCGCTGCCAGGCTCGATAACCAGAGCAAAGGCCGCCTCACCGGCAAGAGCGAGCTGACGCTGACCATCGGCCAACTCGATAACCGCAGCGGATTGCTCAACTCCGGCAAAACCATGACCTTGAAGGTCGACAGTCTGGACAACCGCGCAGGTGAAGTGTCCAGCGTCACGGACTTGGCACTCAAGGGCAGTCAACTGGATAACAGCGCTGGCGGCAAGCTACTCGCCAACGGCGATATTCAATTGAACGTCGATCGACTGGATAACCAGCTCAAGGGCAACGTATACGCAAAACGCAACCTGAGCATCGTGCTTAATGGTCCGCTGCTGAACCAGCAAGGCACACTGCGCAGTGACGCCAGCCTGACTCTGGATATGAACCATGGAGCGCTCGACAACGCCGCAGGTCTGATCAATACCCCGGGTGTGTTGTTACTCAAGAACCTATCCACAGTTGCCAACCAGAAAGGCGAAATCTCCAGCGAACACGGCTTCTCCCTGGCGGCGCAGAGACTGGACAACAGCGAAGGTAAACTGCTCAGCGATCAAGCCCTGAGCCTGAAAATCGACCAGACCCTTGTCAATATCAAGGGGGTGATTGCGGCGGCGGGTCTCAATGCTCAGGCCGCCCGGTTGGATAACACTGAAGGCGTCCTCAACAGCTTAAAAGACCTCACCCTGGCGGTGGCCGGTGACTGGTTGAACACCGACGGCGAAGTGTCAAGTGCCGGCCTCAGTGTGATTGACGCGATGAGCCTGAATAACCGCAATGGGCAGATCTTGAGCGACGTCAGCCTCAACCTTACAACCCAGGGCGTACTGCTCAACCAGGGCGGCACACTGGGTGCCGGGCAGCGCCTGCATGTCACCGCGTCCAGCCTCGACAATAGCTTGTCCGGCAGCCTGGTCAGCGACGGTAGCCTGTCGGTGCAGGTCGCTGGTCTACTGGATAACCAGGCCAAGGGCCGTATCTTGTCCAAGGGCAACATGACCGTTCAGGCGGGCAACCTGGACAACCGTGTTGGGGTACTGAACAGCAAACAGGCGCAGACCCTCACCGGGCAATCCATGATTAACCAGGGCGGCCTGATCAGCGCCGCCGGGCCACTGCGCCTGACGTGGGACACGGCGGATAACACCAAGGGCCGTATCGCCAGCCAGGCCGATCTCGACGCCACAGTTGGCGTGTTGAAACAGCAGGGCGGTGAGCTCGTCGCTCAAGGCAACCTGAGCCTCAGTGGTAACGATCTGGATAACCGCAACGGCGCTCTGGTCGGCGCGACAAAAGCGCTGAAACTCAACGTCGATCGCGTGGATAACCGTGTCGGTGAAATCTCTGGCCAACTCAAGACCGAGATCAGCGGCCAGCGCCTGGACAACAGTGGCGGCAAGGTGTTGGCCGGCACTGCGCTGGAACTGGCTATTGCCCAGTTGATCAACCGAACCAAGGGCCTGGTGTTCGCCCAGGATCTACACCTCAGTGGTTCGAGCTTGGACAACACTGAAGGCACACTGGCTGGCCAACGTTTGCTGGCGGTGCAACTGTCGGCGGGATTGGACAATACACGCGGCAAGATCAGCAGCGAAGGCGGCCTGCAGCTGCGCGCTCAGCGGGTCGACAACTCCGGCGGTAGTGTTTCCAGCGCAGGCAACCTGACCCTGGCCAGCGATGGTGAACTGCTCAATGTGGGCGGCGTGGTGGAGTCTGCTCAGGCGCTGAATCTCACCAGTGCAAGCCTGGACAACAACCAGCAAGGTTTGCTGAAAAGCCAGGGCGACACCCACCTGACCACCGGGCGATTCAACAACGGCCTTGGCGGGCGCGTGATCAGTGCCAACAGCCTTGACCTTAGAGCCACCGAGCTCAACAACGGCGGACGCATTGCCAGCGGCGGTGTACTGACCGCGAACCTTACAGCCCTGACCCAGGCAAGCGGTAGTGAGTTGTTCAGCAGCAGCCAGTTGAACCTAGATATGAATCAGGGGCAGGTGACCAACGCCGGGGTGCTCAATGCACCCATCCTGGTATTGAAAAATCTTGGCAACGTGAATAATCGCACTGGTGAGATCTCCAGCCAGAACGCCTTCACCCTAGCGGCAAGTAGCCTGGATAACGGCAACGGCAAGTTGATCAGCAATCATGCCCTGGATCTGCGCATCGAGCAGGCCTTGGCCAACGCCAAAGGCAGCATCAGCGCTGTCGGCCTCAACGTGCGCAGTGCAAGCCTGGACAATACCGACGGCCTGATCAGCAGTCGTGGCGGCCTGGAGGTTAGCGCCGATAGCCTGATCGACAACCAGCGTGGCAGCCTGATCGGCGATGGTGCCGTTCTACTGACCACTGCAAAACTGGACAACCGTGCGGGCGAATTGGCGGGGAAGGCCAAGGTCACCGTCAACGCCAATCTGATCGACAACCAAAAAGGCCAGTTGGTCAGCACCGAGACCCTGGCGATGGCCAGTGCCCATCTCGATAACCGCGATGGCCTGGTCGGCGCTGCAAAAGTGCTGAAACTGGACGTGGGCGATGTTGATAACCGTGCCGGTGAACTGACCAGCAACGCCGACCTGAGCATTACCGGCCAGCGCCTGGATAACAGCGACGGCGGGCTGGTGTTCGCCGCCACAGGCTTGAGCCTGGCCGTGGATCAGGTACTCAACCGCACGCGCGGCCACTTGAGTGCTCAACGCCTGACGCTGACAGGCACTGCGCTGGACAATAGCGGCGGCAAGCTGCTCAGTCAGCAACCATTAGTGGTCGATCTGGCAGGTAACCTCATCAACAACAAGGGCCTGTTGAGCAGCGAAGGCACGCTGGACGTCAAGGCGCGCAGCCTCGACAACACCGAAGGCAGTCTCTCCAGCGCGCAAGGTCTGAGCGTTGTTGTCAGCGATAACCTGAACAACCAGGGCGGTGAACTGCTCACCGACGCCAACTTGATACTGCGCAGCGCCAGCCTGGGTAACCAGCAAGGCACTCTCAGCGGCAAAGGTCCGGTCTCTGTTACCACCGGAGCGCTGAACAACCAGGCGGGGCGCCTAAACAGCGGAGACACCTTGACCCTGGTGACCGCACAGTTGAACAACGGTGGCAGTATCGGTAGTGCCCAGGCAATGAACGCCACGGTGACTGGCCTCGACCAGCAGGCAGGCAAGCTGTTCAGTCAGGCCGGATTGAGCCTTGACCTGAATAACGGCCAGTTGAATAACCGCGGTGGTTTGATCAATGCCAGCGGCCCGTTACTACTGAAAAACCTCAACACCGTCGATAACCAGAGCGGTGAAATCTCCAGCGACCAAGCCTTCACCCTGGCCGCACAACGCTTTGATAACAGCAACGGCAAGCTGCTGAGCAATCAGGATCTGGCGCTGCGAATCAATCAGGCTCTAGCCAACATTAAGGGCCTGATCGGCGCCGCTAACCTCAACCTGCACGCCGGGTCGGTGGACAACCAAGGCGGTACGCTGACCGGTCGAGGCGAACTGCAACTGAGCAGCGACGGCCTGCTGAACAACCAGGGTGGCAACCTATTGGGCGGCAGCCGCGCGACGCTCAGCGCAACGGCCCTGGATAACACCGCAAATGGTTTGATCAACAGCCAAGGTAACCTCGACATCGCGGCAGGCAACCTCGCTACCGGTAGTGGCGGTGAAGTGTCCGCCAAGGGTGCGATGGACTTGCAGTTGGGTGGCTTGACGCTGGCCGGCGGTCAAATCATGGGCGGGCAGGACGTGACCCTGGATTTGAACAATGCAGACTTGGATAACCGCAACGGGCTGATTGCTGCCAAGGGGGCGTTGGCCCTGAACCGCGTGCGGGCGATCAATAATCAGAACGGTGAGCTGTCCACTCAGGAAAGCCTGACACTGAACCTGAGTGGCCTGGACAACACTGGTGGCAAGTTGATCAGCAGCCAGGTGCTGTCGGTCAACGCAGCTCAGTTGCTCAACCAGAACGGCCTGCTATCCGGCTGGCAAGGTTTGAACGTCAGTGGCGATAGCCTCGACAATCGCAACAACGGTACGTTGTCCAGCCGCAATGGCGCAGTGGATGTACGACTCGCTGGCGCTTTGCTCAATACCGGCGCAGGCGCGGTGGTCAGCCAGGGCCGGCTTGACCTCAGCGCCGCCAGTCTCGAAAACAGCGGTGGCATACTCTCCAGCGGTGCGGGACAAAGCCTGTCGGTCACCGGCCAGTTGAACAACGCCAACGGTGGCCTGATCGACAGCGGCGCTGAACTCGACCTGCAAGCGCTCACCCTGGGCAACCAGACGGGTACGATCAACGCGCAAAAAGCGCTGGCCATCACCGCCACTGACCTCAACAACACCGGCGGCACCGTCGCCGGTAACGACCGTTTGACCCTGAACCTGCTGGGTTCTCTGATCAACACAAACGGAAAGTTGGCCAGCGCAGGCCCGCTGTTGCTCCAGCGTGCGGTGCAGGTCAACAACCAGGGCGGCCAGATCGCCAGCCAAGGGCAACTGACATTGCTGACCGGTGGCCTCGACAACCGTCAGCGAGGCACCATCGCCGGTAAGAATCGTGTGGCGATCACCAGCACCGGCGTCCTGCAAAACGACACCGATGGCCTGATCTACAGCCAGGAGGCTGACCTGCAAATCAAGGCCTCAGGCCTCACCAATGCCGGCGGTGCAGTGCAAGGCCAAAGCGGCCTGGGCCTCGACATCGATGGCGATATCGACAACCACGGCGGGAAGCTCCTGGCGCACACCGGTGACACAATCGTCAGGGCAAATACCCTGGACAACCAGGGCGGCAGCGTGGCCAGCCTGACCGGGTGGGTGGACGCCACTCTGAATGACAGCTTGCTCAACGGCGTTGCGCAAAACAAAGGTGGGGTAATTCAAGGCCAGCGCGTCAACGTGGCTGCGCTCACCGTCGACAACCAGCATGGTCGCATCGCCGCTCAGGACGGCGATGCCGTCATCACCGCCAATCAATTCCTCAACGCCTACGGTGGGGTGTACGCCAAAGGCGCCTTGCAAACCCGCGGCACTTCGCTGGATAACAGCTTCGGACAAATCTCCGCCAAGCGCATTGACCTCGGCCTCAGTGGGCAACTGAGCAACCATTCGGGGATTATTGAAAGCGATGAGACGCTGACGCTGCAGGCCAGAGACCTGGTCAACTACAGCGGCAAACTGCGTGCCTTGGCGCGCACGGGCAAGACCCAGTTTCAGATCGGCAATCTGTTTGATAACCGCAATGGCATCGTTGAAACCGCCAACACTGATCTTGCCCTGGTAGCCACTACCTTCCAGAACACCGGCGGCCAACTCCTGCACGCCGGGGAGGGTGATTTTGATATCTCCCTGCCCAATGTCACCGGCGCCGGCGGCAGCATTGTCACCCGTGGCGGCCTGACCCTGAACGCCGATACCTGGACTAACAGCAGCGTCATTGAGGCCGGACGCCTGAATGTGAACGTCGGCACCTTTACTCAGACTGAAACCGGGCAGTTATTGGCGTCCTCACGCCTTGAGGGCAAGGGCGGGCACTGGATTAACAATGGTCTGATTGCCAGTGATGGCAGCCTGGCGCTGGATTTAACGGGTGGCTATGAGGGCAGCGGTCGGGTCAGTAGTGTGGGGACCTTGGACCTTACTGCCGCCCAGTTGACCTTGGCGCAACTCAGCACGATCTCCGGTGGTGGCAATACGCGCATAACCGTTGGCGGTGCACTGGCAAATGAAGGCCGAATCACTTCGGCTGCGGACCTGAACGTCACTGCTGGCGTTATCAACAACTACGGCACCCTGGGCAGTACCGGCAACCTGCGCCTGTCCACGTCCACACTGTTGAACCAGAATGGACTGATCTTCAGCGGCGACGATATGGCGCTGCGCACTGATACGTTCACCAACCGCTTCGCGGACGTATACGGTCTGGGGAATGTCAGCATTGCCAAAGATGACAACAACGGTCAGAGCACGTCGATCCGCAATATTTCGGCCACGGTAGAGAGTGGCGGCAACCTGAATCTGGCGGCTGTGAACATCGAGAACCGCAAGGATGCCTTCAAGACTACGGGCGGCCTGGTATCCAGTTACATCGGGGTTCAGTGCACCAGCTGTACTTCGATCGTTCCGAATCGTTCAGCTGATAGTTATCTGGTCTGGGTGCAAAACTTCAAATCGCAAATAGTCGAGGATTCGGCATCGGCCGCGATGACGGCTGGGCGCGATTTTATCGTCACTGGGGGAGATATGAGTAATAAGAACTCAACCCTCAGCGCGGGCGGCAACATCAATTTTGCCTTGCAAAACTTTACCAACGAGGGGGCCTCGGTTGGTGACTACAGCCTGCGTCGTTCATACACCTATGGTGGTTTGCATCCCTACGACCTGTCGCGCTTCATGGTGACGGTCATGAACTACAACCGTGGTCACGACCCTTACTACAACGCGCCCGCTCCGAACATTCATGTTTGGACCAGCGATGGGACAGAGTCCATTGTTCGTGTGGGCCACCAGCGCAATGGTCGGGAAGACCGCGGTTCAACGAGTTATGGACCTTTAATTCTCAAGAACTCTGACAAAGGCGTTGACTCTGGAGTTGGTGCGGCAGATGGTCCGTGGGAGATGCTCACCACCCAGCCATTTAATAACACCACCATTGGGTCTTCGAGCGCGGCAAATGCCGTCGTTCAGGCGGGTGGGGCAGTCAGCATCAATGCAACACAAACATTGACTAACAGTATCGTGCGTCAGAACGTCGCTGTAGCTGGTAACGGATCGCGTGTGGGTGCAACCCAGGTCGCCGGAAACACTGCGGTGATGGTTACGATCAACCGCGAACTGCCTCCGGGGCTTGCCCTGCAACAGGTCAATCCGGTGGCACTGCCAGGTTTCAGCTTGCCTAGCGGGAAGAACGGACTGTTCCGCCTGAGCGGCCAGGCAGCGAATGACAGCCAGGTGAGCCGTGGCAGTACCGGTTCGCAGAACTGGACATTGAGTGGTGCCAATGTCGCGCTGGCGCAGCGCCAGCAAACATTGCCTGGCACCTCGAGCCGTACCATTCAGGTAACTGAGGCGGTGCAAACTGCCGTCGGTGTTCATCAGGTGGCCCCGACAGCTCGCGACGCCGGTGGCATCAATGGCAATGCCCGTACCGTGAACGTCGTTGGCAACGCCGACAGTGGTGTATTGCCGTCTGGTCGTAACCCAGGTGTCGAAATGAGCCACGCAGATGGACTCAATACCCAGGTTCCAGGTCCAGTTCTTGACCTGCCCGGGTTAACCCCTGACGCACGTGATGGCCTAGTCTTGACCACTTCGCCCGGTAGCTCTACCCCGCCCGGTTTGAGTGTGCCTGGTCTATCCAGTGCTACCCGCGAAACGCCAGTTGCAACCAGCACCGGCGCGGTGATCAGTGTTCCGGGCGTGACACCGTTGGCTCAGCGCAGTCATCAAACTGACGCTGCGCAACCCGTCGATAGCGTGAAGGGGGGGGCTAACCTCAGCGTCGTTTCACAACCGCATAAGTACCTGATTGAAACGAATCCGGTGCTTACCGACCTCAAACAATTCATGAGTTCGGACTACCTGCTCACCGGCCTCGGCTACAACCCCGACGACAGCGCCAAGCGCCTTGGTGACGGTCTCTACGAACAACGCCTTATCCAGCAAGCCGTAGTCGCCCGTACCGGTCAACGCTTCCTTGACGGCCAGGCCTCGGACGACGCCCTGTTCCGTTATCTGATGGACAACGCCATCCACAGCAAGCAAAGCCTGGACCTGACGGTTGGCGTGTCGCTGACAGGCGAACAAGTTGCGGCACTGACCCACGACATCGTATGGCTGGAAGAGCATGAAGTAGCCGGTGAGAAGGTTTTGGTTCCGGTGCTTTATTTGGCTAATGCCGATCAACGTCTTGCATCGAACGGGGCGTTGATCGCCGGCAAGGACGTCAACTTGATCGCCGGCAAGGACCTGGTAAACGCCGGGACTTTGCGTGCCAGCAACAATCTTTCGGCAGCGGCGGGTAATGACCTCGTCAACAACGGCCGGATCGAGGCGGGCAACCGTCTGGATTTGCTTGCAGGTAATAGCATCGTTAACCAATCCGGCGGCGTGATTGCTGGGCGGGATGTGACGCTTTCTGCGACAAAGGGCGATGTGATAAATGAGCGCAGTCTTACCGGACTCGGCACAAGCAATCGTAACTACTACGGCGATTCGGCACGTATTGAAGCTGTAAATGCACTGAGCATCACGGCCGGGCGTGATGTGAATAACAGCGGCAGTGTGCTTAAGAGCGGTGCCGACACGATTATCAGTGCAGGACGGGATATCAACATTGTTTCCACTGAAACGCGTGATTCCGGGAACAGTGGGATGGGGGCGCGCTCCTCATCGGTTACTCAAAGTGGTTCGGCTATTGATGTCGGCGAAAACCTGCGCATGACCGCCGGGCGCGATGTAAGCGTTGTAGCCAGCCGGATCGATGTTAAGCGCGACTTGGCCATTGCTGCGACCGGAGACCTGAGTATCTCGTCGGCAGCCGATGAGCAGCATTCATCCAGCAAGTCCAAAAAAGTCAGCCGCTCGGAAGACCACATCAACCAGGTTTCCAGTGTGCTGACCGCGGGCGGTGACGTGTCACTCAATGCTGGAAAGGATCTTGAACTGACCGCAAGTCGAGTAAGCGGCGGCGGTAACGTGGCCCTGGAGGCGCAGCGTGACCTGAGTATTCTTTCGGCACTGGACGAAGACGCTTCGTTCTATTCCAAGAAGAGCAAAGGCTCGTTCGGCCGCAGCAAAAGCGAGCAGCGTGAAAGCTACGACAGTACCAACGTGGCGTCCGTCGTAGAGGCGGGTAAAGACCTGACAGTCAACGCCAGCAAGAAAGCTGACGGAGGCATGAACATCGAAGGTGGTCGTGACGTCACCGTGATCGGCAGCCAGTTGAAAGCCGGTGGCGACATGCTGCTCGGCGCTACGGGCGACATCGCGGTGTTGTCGGGTATTGAAGAGCACGGCTCCTACAGCAAGAAGACCAAGTCCGGGTTCCTGGGGCTTTCCAAGAGTGGCAAGAGTCAGCTGAAAACCACGGCCAGTCAGGTCGGTAGTGAGTTAGGGGCTGGGAATGACGTGGTACTGGCAGCCGGTAATGACGTGCGTTTACGTGCCAGTGAAATCAGTGCGGAGAACGACACCGAACTGCGTGCCGGGTTGGTAAACAGTACGGGTGACATCAACCTAGTTTCCGCGAATGATACGGCTTACAGCCGTAGCGAGGAATATAAAAAGAAATTTGGCTATACGGAAAGGCCCACCTCGGTGGCGATCTCGTCGGCTAAAAAGGCCGGGCGTGAAGCGCAGAGCAGCACCAGCGTGGGTAGCCAGGTCAACGCCGACCGTGATGCCACATTGCAGGCTGAGCGCGACATCAATCTTGTGGGCAGTGGCATCAGAGCCGGGCGCAATGCCAGCCTGGATGCAGGGCGTGATGTCAATGTGGTCGCGGCCCAGAACACCAGCAGCGAGAGCAGTTGGGAGAAAAAGAAGCATACCGGTTCAAGTATTTCCAGTAATGGCAACGGCTTCAGTGTCTTTGCGGGCACTGAGGGCACTACGAAAAAAGACCGGGTGGAACGAGAAACTGCTGCAGGCAGCCAGATCAGTGCGGGCCAGGACGTAGCGATAAACGCCAAGCGCGATATCAACCAGCTAGGTTCCGATCTCAACGCCTCCAATGATATCGATCTGACTGCAGGAAGAAACATCAACATCGATGCTGCTCGTGAAAGCCAGCTCAAAGAGCAATTGCGGCAGAAAGAGAGCAATGGCCTTGGGGCTTCGATCAATCACAACTATGCCAATACTAAGGACGCGGTGAGTGGCGCTGGCAAGGGGGAGGATAATGTCAGTAAGGGGTCGAGCACACTTAAGGCGGTGGATTCGGTAAGCCAGTTCGTCAGCGGCCCGACATTAGACGGGAAGTTCGGCAACAGTAAGCAAAGCAACAGTCAAAAAATTATCGAGGAGACAAACAGGCCCTCGACGCTCAATGCCGGTAGAGATCTCAACCTTAACGCGGGTAACGACGTTGCTGTGAAGGGCAGCCAATTGGATGCCGGCCGCGACATCAACATCAAAGGTCGCGATGTCACCCTCGATGTCGCCAGGGGCAGTGTCAGCGAGGAAACCAACAACACCCAGAGTTGGGGGGGAATTCATGGCGGCACCAGTGGCGGGATCAAAGTTGGTGTTGGCGGCAGCTATGGCACCGCCACCGGCGAGAGTATTCAAGGTTCCTCTACGGCGACTCAACTCGATGCTGGTCGCGATATCAACATAAAGGCGAGCAATGACCTGAACCTGATCGGTACACATGTCCAGGCGCAGCGAGACATCGATTTGAACGCCGGTAACGATTTGAATATCCGTTCGGCGCATAACGATAGCAACAGCGAAAACAATCGCCACAGTGGTGGTGGAGAGGCCGGTCTCACTTTTGGCTCCGATGGCATTGGCGTTTACGTCAGTGTGAGTGTGGGCAAGGGGAATTTGGAGAGAGAGGGTCAACGCCAACAAGAGGCGTACCTCTACGCAGGCGACCGACTGGGCTTTACCAGTGGTAAGGACACCAATATCGGCGGCGCTAGCCTACGGGGTGATGAAGTTGTGGGCCGTGTCGGTGGCGACTTCAACGTTTCGTCGGTGGCCGATACCGGTAAGGTCAAGGGCAAAGAGTTCGACATCAGTGTTACGGCTACCATCGGCCCGGGAGCAGGAGTCAGTGGCTCGGTCGGCTACGGCCAAACCACAGGCAAGACTGACTGGGTCGAAGAGCAAACCAGCATCACCGGTAAAACCAAAGTCGATATCCGAACCGAAAACCATACTCAAGTCGACGGTGCTGTCATCGCCGCCGATAACGGCAACCTTAAATTAGACACCGGTACTCTGGGTTTCAGCGATATTGCAGGGCAGGACAAAGAGCACGGTTATTACCTGAACGTGGGAGGAACCTACAAAGCGGGTGGCAGTGACAGTAAAGGTAGTACCGCACAAGACGGTAGCCAGGTGGGTAAAGGCAAGGAGGGTCAGACGGGATGGAGTGTTGAAGGCTGGAACTATGAAAAAGACCGTGAGCAGATTGTCCGTGCCACAGTAGGCGCAGGTGACATTGTCGTACGCAAGGATGCCGAAACGGGTGCTGACTCCACGTCTGGTTTGAACCGGGATGTGAGCAAGGCCTATGAGGTTACTAAGGACGAGGAAAAGCGCACGGACCTTTATGCAAGCAGTTCCTCAATTGATGCTGTACTCAAACCGGGGGAAACGCTTAAGCAATGGTCTGACGGATTACTGAACTACGACAAAAAAGCCTTGGACAACTTTAATAAGGTCGCTGGGGCGTTGAACGCTGTAGTCAATCGAGTGGATATCATGCTTGGCCGTCCCATGGATGCTCGCGCAGAAGCCATGGCCGGTAAAGACTTAGCGGAAAGCACGCTAGAAGCGCTCATTCTTTCTGGCATGAGTCCTCAATCGGCCATGACGAAGATGGCTGACCCCGAATTTATCGACAGTGTTCTCGGAAGTGTGGCGTCGTTAAATGGGATCGAACCTCATGTTCTTGCGGATGCGAAAAAGCTAGTTGAATCGAGCAGCTACACGCCTGACTCTCAGGCAATAGTGTTGGAGGATCAGGAAGTCAATCCGTCAGGGATTGATGAGCTTCAAGGTGTAATTCGTCAACTTGGTGCGATACAGGCTTATAAAAACACACACCCTGAGAGTGCGGAGGCCATCGCCTACGTACTGGCTGCGGCGCAAGGGCCGAAAGGTGTTGCTCAGTTTATTGTGATGAAGGCCGTTGAAGGCACAGCGGCAGGTCAGGCGATATCAAAAAATGTGGACAAATTAAACACCTTCCTAGGACAGAAGGTTGCTCAAATCATAGAAGGCACTACCTTAAATCCTGAGTTTGAAAGTGATAAATACCTGATTGGTGGCGGTGATCTGCTGTCGAGTATTTTGACTGGGGCCATGCCTGGGAGGGCAAAAAATAAGGGTGGCACTGTCGTCACCGTGAAGGATCGACCTAGCGGTCATTTTAATGATAAAAAAGACCCCGAAACGGTGTTGGGTGGGGCTCACAGAGACACGAGCAAGCCGGTTAACGATAAATTGGACTCTCATCACTGTCCTGCTCAGAGCTGCTACAAGGGAGCTCCCATCAGCACAAAAGATGGTCCTGCAATAAAAATGGACCCAGCGGATCACGAAAAAACTGCAAGCTACGGTGGCTCAAAGCAAGCTGAAGCTTATCGAGCCAAGCAAGAAGAGCTGCTTAGTCAGGGGAAGCTCAAAGAGGCTATGCAAATGGATATTGATGATATTAGACGTCAGTTTGATAATAAGTATGATGAGGGCATCAAGCAGATGCTTGAATACGCATCAAAACTGGATCCCAACGATTTTAAGAGGTAACAAATTATGCTCTTCAAATTTATTTCAGTCGGCTGTGTTGGTCCTCTTCAATCAGGGATGAGCCGTGAAAAGGTGCGCGAGGTGTTGGGAGGTGATTTTTCTGCTTTCAAAAAAACAGCGGATGATGAAAATGAAACGGAAGACTATAGTGTGCATCGAGTTCATGTCTATTATGATGCTGATGACCGCTTGGAAGGTGCCGAGTTTTTGAGAGGTAGTGAGTTTTATTTCAATAATATAAAGGTTGTAGGGGAGCGTTACTCTTTTTTGAGTGAGTTATTGATTAAAGAAAATGTACGAATTGATGTTAGTACATCCGGCTTCAAGATACGCGAACTTGGATTGAGTTTTTATGTTCCAGATATTGGTGATTACGAGGTTGATGCGTTGATTAAGTCAGTTTATGTTGATTTTAAGAGTTGGCAGTAGTTGACGTAAAGCTGCACTATGATAAAGGAATATTGGGGGGCGATTATTTGATTTTGCGGGAAGTGGGACAGATCCTGAGGAATCCCCACAAAACTTCCTTGCAGGTCAGTTAGATATCTTGAGTGGCCTGCATGAGTCGGGCAGTTTGGTAGTCGCTAGGCAAACCAATACCCGAGACTCATGCAGGTCGTACGATTCTTACACAAGGCATTTTTCCAAGCACTCCCCACTCTGCACCGCAAGCGTCTGAACGCCCTAATGAGATGCGTCAGCGCTTTGATGTACCGGCCCGTCTAACGCTGACTGATCTGGGCAGATTCATGCCCAGCAGAGCTTACACCAAGCATTCGATCAAACGTTTGGATCGCGTGCTCGGTCACGTTCAGCTGCAACATGAACGTCCGCCGTTCTACTGGAAAATGCTCACTTCACTTCCAGAGCAACAGCATCAGGCAGAAACCGGTGCTCTCACTCTGGCGTCTCGGCCTCGAATACTTGAGATGCTCCACCATCGGATTGTCCTGCTCGAAATTGGCGGATATGGAGCTATTGCTGCGCGATGAAGTGCACCGGCAAGCTCAGAGACTGGAGTAGGTTTGTGGGGATTCCTCAGGGGCCGACCCCAATTTTTCAAGTGAATCTTTCCTCTTCTCTTCAGGTTTGGAGAGATATTAGAATGCTAAGGGATCAGGCCTGATATGCGTCCTGATGACTAGGAGAAAATATGCGGGCAGTTGAAAGGGTTTGTGAGGGCGTTGAAAAGCTTTCCATTATTTCCGATTTTGATTTTTATAATCTAAATTTAATAAAGGGGCTCACCTTGCAGCGTGAAAATACGCGGGGGCGGTTGAAACTTACAAGGTTAGTCTCGAGATGCTTTATGCGTCTAAGCAGTCGGAGTTTGAAGTTGTTTTAGAGTTTACGGGGGGTGGTCGCTTAAGCGTTCCTGATGTGTGTGGAAGTTTTTACTTAAGCGAACTTGAAATGGAGGATGTCTCAGCTGATCAGCTTGAGTGCGTTAAATACAGTCTGAAAGACTATGGAGGCACAGGGTTTGAAGTGCTCGCTCGGGGATTTTCAGTTGTAAGCTGCAAGTCGCGTCATTAACGCTGGGCCGAGTGGTGTTTACCTGAATGTTCTTTCGGAGTTAAAGATCCTGTGACTGGAAAATATATTTCTAACAATCATGTTCCCTATGCGGACTAGGATATGGATATGTCTATCGTTCGGAAGGGTATTGTTATCACTGGCGAATATTCTGGCTGGGAAATTGTTGTTGCTGATGACCGTGATGGCGACACTGGCGGGTATTATCTTTACTTGAAGAAAAGTGATCTTGAAGGGTTTGACTACTGGTTCGAGCATGAGGCAGGGCTTCAGGCTCAGCTAGTTGATTTTGAGGTGGAGTGGATAGTTTAGTAAGTTAATTAGCATGGCTTTTATTTGGCCGTCGGTACAAAAGAAATAAAGGCTGGGACTGGTGGGACTTGGAATGTTTTGGACGGATTGCTAGCCCTAACGTGGTAAAGCAATCCACTCCTACAGCTTGCGGTGCTGCCTGTGGTGAGATGCTGTTGAAGGATCGAGGTGTTCTTACTTCTCAGGTTGATCTTGGAACCGAGCTTACTTCCATGAACTCCTTGGCGAGTAAATCAAATACAGCTGATTCTGGTTGGTTTGGGAATGCAGTCGATGTATCTAGCTTCAATGCACTCAATAAAACTGGCTCTTGGAGTGCAATGATGTGGGATTCTGGAAATAAAGTAGGGCACTGGGTCGTGGTTGATGGAGTGGATGACGTTGGCAGGGTGTTGATTAAAGATCCTTTTAATGGTACGCAGTACAAAATGGGCGTTAAAGAGTTTAAGGATGTGTGGAATGGTCATTCCGTCTATAAACAGTAAGGTTTTTGTTCAGTCAATTGTTTACTCAGATATTACCTCTGAGATAATTTATGTCTTTTCGAATGATGGAGTTGAAAGTGAGTATTCTGGAAGGCTGTACGATAATTTAGGTATAAAAGGAATAGAGTATAGTGACGAACTGGAGACTTTCTTGATGTTACTTATGTCAATAGATTCGCGCGTATCAAAGAAGTTGCATGCCCTATCTTGGGATTATGTTGAAGGAAAAATTTTAAATTTTCCAGTGGTTTTGATTTCGCCGTAATTAGTTGGTGCAAAAGCGATGGGAGAATTAGCTAGTTCTGGTGGGAAACCCACCGTTGTTTATTTGCAGAAATCGGGGGCAGGCCACGTTTTTATAAAGGCCAGAAAAATTGCTCTTTAAAAAATGAGAATAGTGGTCTGACCCCTATTTTCCTCTATTGATTTAGATTATACCAAGGGGCTCAGGCAAACGAATGTGACGGTCACGGGAACGCGTGGTGGTGTTCAGTATCCGTTGCAAGGGCAAACTTCCGATTCTTATGCGAATCTTGGAAATGGGCATGTTGTTGTCTACGGTCCTGAGGGGCGTGCACTATATGATGTGTCTAGCTCTCGGATTAAGGTGGTCGAATGGAACCAAGCCCCGAATGGAACATATTTCCCCAAGAAGAGAAGTGACACAAAATTTTTTTGAGGGAAATGTTCCTCAGTCGGTTCTTGATAGCTTGGGGTTGAAATGATGAAGGTTTATCAGGGTAATATTTCTAAAGAGTCGTTGAGTCTGTTTGTTTCAGATATTGGCTCCGGAGAGTTTTTTTCATATGTAGGGCACTTGGTTTCATTAGAACAGGCAATTTCTGTTTTGGGTTTGCTCTCTCCTGATTTTATTGAGGTCAATGGTCACATTTTCTGGCTGCCTAACGCTCAGCAATACGATCCACAAAAATTTCATTTGAACGGGCTGGTTGAGACCGCATCTAGTGTGTTGGAACAAAGTACATCGCGTAGAGACGTTGAACGATACAGAAATATTTTTTCAATAAACCAGTTCTTTTCAAAGTGGGAGGATGCACCGGGCAGACCCGTATTTAAAGTGGGTCTGTCGGAAGAAGATTATCGTCTTTGTCATTTATTTGCTGAACAGATCACTAGATATTGGAAGCGCGCTTTATCCGATGCCTTTCCAGAGAAGGTATTTCAGTTTGAAATTGCTGATGATCTTCTCGATGAATATGGCGTCTGTCTAACATTTTGGCAGTCGTAGTTTAAAGAGCGCACAGGATGTGTCCGCGTCATTAAAACCACTGCCAGAGCCTAAATAATAATTATGCGTTTAGAAATAGTTGAGAAAAGCTTTGTAGAAAAACTTAAGGTAGTCAGTGAGGAATAACGAAGAGGTGCTGTAAAATTGGCTTGCGAACTTGCTTTCAGGACTGCCCAGTAGAAGTTTTTATTTTTGCCGAGTCTCTTAGGTAGCTACAATCTGGTAATAAACTCACGACTGATCAGGTTTTTGGGCTAGATGCTTTAGCTGCACAGTTAGATGAGAAGTATTTGCTTGCAAGACAGCCTGGACGAAGAGCAAAGCTTAAATGTAGCTGACCTTCAGCTGTTTAGCCAAGCTCGCGCTGTATCGGCGCTGTCCTTAGCTGGTGGAGAGGATTCGCTTATGGCAGCGACCGAAGCAATATATGAGGCATCATCAGCCGTTGATGATGGAACTACTCGGTTGATACCCAGCATGGTAGATTCGAGCAGTTAAATGGTAGGAGCGGAGCGCATATGGGAGAGGTTAAGTTCGATCTTAGTCCTGTAGATAACTCAAAAGACTCTTCTGGTGCTCATGATCTGAGGGTAAAGTAATGGCATGTGTTAAGCTGGTTGAGTATGCAGGTGAGCTGATTTCGCGCGGCTATATATTTAGACTGCCAGCAAGTTGGCCGTATGAAAGTGTTGTGGACTTCATGGTTGTTGATCTCCCGGATGAGAAATTTGGGCACTCTTTGGTCGTTGCGTCTGGAAATAAGTCAGGGTTGATGCTCATTCAGCTCCCTATCGAAAGTCGTGCTCCTGGTCACGGGATTTCGACAAGGTGGCTGATTGATAACTGGAGTAAATGGGTGTACCCGGAGTGTGATGTGAACGATGTTTTCTTATATGAGAGGTCGGCTGCTCCTAGTTGGGTAAGCACCGCTTGAAAGTAGTGCTTGTATGTGTGGACGGCTTTTGGTTTCGCTTTGCTACGGTGGAGGGCTTGGGGGTAGATGTCTTCGAATGGTGCTTCATCCCCACCAATTGTTTTCCTTACGCCCAAAGCTTGACTCGCTGAACCAACTCTCCAGCTCAACCGCAAGCTCGGTGACCTCGCCCAGTTCCTGCTGAAGAGGATCCAAACGATTTGCCTGCTCGCGAGCCCATAGAAATCGGGGTCAGACCATGTTTTTATAAAGGCCAGAAAAATTGCTCTTTAAAAATAAGAATGTTGGTCTGACCTCTATTTTCTTGCGTAGAGCGCTCATTCAGTATCAGGCGACGGGTGAGAGACTGCAGGAAGTTGTTGTTGGTAAGTAGAGGTTTCAGGTCCCGATTAATATAAAAAATGTTGGGATATATGTTTCAACTGTATTTCCAATTGGAGTTGATAAATGAAGTGGGGTGAGTTGTCCGGAAATAGTGAGAATCTGTTATATTGGATTCTTTGGTTTGCTATCGATGCGTTTTCAGAGGGTGACTTAGAACGGCTTTTGCAGAGGATGTTTATACGTTGCGAAGGACTTTCTGGTGACTTGGGTTGGGAGTTTGAATACGAGCAGGATACATGTTCTGGGCACTATTTTTTTCTCAGCTGATCAGCATATGAGTGGTATTTTTTCAAATTCCCGTGTTTATAGTGTTCAGGTGGTTAAGGAGGCCATGAGGGAATCTATGCTTGCTCTAGGGAATGAATACCCTGAAAGAGCTGGTGATCTACAAAAGTTGATATGTAAGTACGAGCTTTGAAAACTTGCTAAGGAAAGCAGATTTATTTTCAGTGTGCAGCTGGTACGCGGCCTACTGTGATTAAAGTTCAAGAAAATGATCATGCATTTTTGAGTTATAGCCGGTTTTAGTGAAATCAAAATGAGGTGGGGGGATCTCGTAGTGGACCGTATGCCCGTAAGAGGTAAGGGGAATATTTTTTTTGGAAGAATCAACTGGGGTAGCAATACCTTGGTGTAGCACGGATGCGTTGGGGTCTGATGATGTAGATATTCTGTAAGCGCTCCATGAACCCCACATTCAAAGTCACCATCTGATCCCCGATGCTGTGCTCCCGATTCCTTTCCGG
>NZ_JBWKOX010000006.1:47227-324096 GCF_059416305.1 Pseudomonas sp. GW821-FHT09D08 | reverse complement strand
ACCGATCCAGAGGGGCTTAGCTCCAATGGCACTGGTCAGCCTACTGTCACTCTGCATAACGACGTGCCGGTCATCAGCGTTTCCCCAGAAACCATCGATGAAAACTCCGCTACTGCGGGTACCGTCGCTGGCCGCTTCACTGCGACTGATGAAGAAACACCACGCGAGGGCCTGACTGTTTCCTTCACCGGTAACAGCAACGTAGACGGTTACTACAGCCTGTCTGGCAACAACGTTGTGTTGACCCAGAAGGGCGCGGATTTTGTTAACGCCGGTAATCAACTGCCGAAGATTGACCTGACGGTTACCGATCCTGAGGGGCTTAGCTCCAATGGCACTGGTCAGCCTACTGTCACTCTGCATAACGACGTGCCGGTCATCAGCGTTTCCCCAGAAACCATCGACGAGAACTCCGCTACAGCGGGTACCGTCGCAGGTCGTTTCACCGCGACCGATGAGGAAACGCCTCGCGAAGGCCTGACTGTTTCCTTCACGGGTAACAGCAATGCTGACGGCTACTACAGCCTGTCTGGCAATAACGTTGTACTGACTCAAAAAGGCGCTGACTTCGTTAACGCCGGCAATCAACTGCCGAAGATCGACCTGACGGTTACCGATCCTGAGGGGCTCAGCTCCAATGGCACTGGTCAACCGACCATCACGCTGCACAACGACGTGCCAGTGATCAGCGTCGCGCCAGTCACCATCGACGAGAACTCTGCTACAGCGGGTACCGTCGCTGGTCGCTTCACTGCGACTGATGAAGAAACGCCGCGCGAAGGTTTGACTGTTTCCTTCACCGGCAACAGCAATGCTGACGGCTACTACAGCCTGTTTGGCAACAACGTTGTGCTGACTCAGAAAGGTGCGGATTTTGTTAACGCTGGCAATCAACTGCCGAAGATTGATCTGACGGTTACCGATCCAGAGGGGCTTAGCTCCAATGGCACTGGTCAACCGACCGTCATCCTGCACAACGACGTGCCGGTCATTAGCGTTGCGCCAGTCACCATCGACGAGAACTCCGCTACAGCGGGTACCGTCGCTGGCCGCTTCACTGCGACTGATGAAGAAACGCCGCGCGAAGGTTTGACTGTTTCCTTTACTGGAAACAGCAACGTAGACGGCTACTACAGCCTGTCCGGCAACAACGTTGTGTTGACCCAGAAGGGCGCCGACTTCGTTAACGCCGGCAATCAACTGCCGAAGATCGACCTGACGGTTACCGATCCTGAGGGGCTCAGCTCCAATGGCACTGGTCAACCGACCATCACGCTGCACAACGACGTGCCAGTGATCAGCGTCGCGCCAGTCACCATCGACGAGAACTCTGCTACAGCGGGTACCGTCGCTGGCCGCTTCACTGCGACCGATGAAGAAACGCCACGCGAAGGCCTGAATGTTTCCTTCACCGGCAACAGCAACGTAGACGGTTACTACAGCCTGTCTGGCAACAACGTTGTGTTGACGCAAAAAGGTGCCGACTTCGTTAACGCCGGCAACCAACTGCCGAAGATCGACCTGACTGTCACTGACCCTGAAGGCTTGAACTCTCACAGCACTGGGCAGCCGACCGTCATCCTGCACAACGACGTGCCGGTCATCAGCGTCGCGCCAGTCACCATCGACGAGAACTCTGCTACTGCGGGCACCGTCGCTGGCCGCTTCACCGCGACCGATGAAGAAACACCACGCGAAGGCCTGACTGTTTCCTTCACCGGCAACAGCAACGTAGATGGCTACTACAGCCTGTCCGGCAACAACGTTGTACTGACGCAGAAGGGCGCTGACTTCGTTAACGCCGGCAACCAACTGCCGAAGATAGACCTGACTGTCACCGACCCTGAAGGCTTGAACTCTCACAGCACTGGGCAGCCGACTGTCATCCTGCACAACGATGTGCCGGTGATCAGCATCGCGGCCAATACCCTCGATGAGAACGCTGCTAAAGCGGGCACTGTCGCCGGTACCTTCACGGCCTCCGACGAAGAAACGCCGCGCGCGGGTCTGACGATCACTTTCACCGGTAACAGCAACTCGGACGGCTACTACAGCCTGTCCGGTAACAACATTGTGCTGACCCAGAAGGGCGCGGACTTCGTCAACGCCGGCAATCAACTGCCGAAGATCGACCTGACCGTCACCGACCCTGAAGGCCTGAATTCCCACAGCACCGGGCAGCCGACCGTGATTTTGGTCGACGACACTCCAACCGCCAGCAACGGCTACATCCAGAGCAACGAAGACACCTCGGTCGAACTGACCTGGGCCACCTTCGGCGTCAAGGATGAGGACTCCGCTAACCCGAAAGTGGTGTTCACCAGCCTGCCTGCCGGCGCCATCGAGTACAACGTCAACGGCACGTGGGTCAAACTCACCACCAACGATCTGAAGACCGATACCTCGGCGGGCAAGTCGTTCAGCCAGGCTGACTTCGATAACCACAATGTGCGTTACACCCCGGCAGCCAACGAGTCGGGCGATAACAGCTTCGGCGGCACCGGCGTGGGTAACATGCAAGGCGATTACACCCAGCTGAAGTTCCAGGCTACCGACGGCAACTCCTACAGCGACACCAAGACCATCACTGTGGATATCCACCCGGTGACGGACGTTCCGGTCGTGACGGTCGGCGCGTTCGGCGCTGTGCCGACAGGCTTGACCATTCAAACCTGGACCGGCGGCACCCTGCGCACTGATTTGGGGACCAACGGTAACGGTGTGGTCAACTCCAGTGACCTGATCAAGGTGATCGACGCCAAGACCGCTGCGAGTGCTGTCTCTACGGGCGTGACCAGCAGTGTCAGCAACAGCAATGTGGCGGATGGCACCGCGACCAAGGTCTCTGGCCTGATCTACCTGGAAGCCGGCAAGAGCTATACCTTCACCGGTACCGCCGATGACAGCCTGGCAATCACTGTAGGCGGCAAGTTGGTCGCCAGCGAGACCTGGAGCAAGGGCAGCGCGATTACCGGGACGGCCTATACGCCGACCGAGTCGGGCTATTACACCCTCGATATCTACCACTACAACCAGGCCGGCGCGGGCAACTACGACGTCAATGTGTCGATCAACAATGGCCCGTCGATGTCGCTGGGCAACAGCGGCGTGCAGACCTACACCAGCGTGGACGCGTTGAAAGCGGCCGGTGCGGTCCTCGGTGACAGCCACGTGGTCAACGGCGAAGGCTATTACACCGGCTACGTCTACAACCGTGGGCCGGAAGACACCGCCATCAAGGTCGCGCCGATTACCACCACGTTTGTCGACAACGATGGTTCTGAATCCCACAAGGTGGAAATCAGCGGCTTGCCGGCAGGCACCGTGATTACCGACGGCACCACGGGGCACAGCATCACCTCGACTGGCGCAACCACGCTGTACGATGTCAGCACCTGGAACCTGAAAACCCTGACGGTTACACCGTTCAAGGACTCCACCGCCAGTTTTGATCTGACCGTGAAAGCGACGGCCAAAGAGTTGAGCACCGGCGTTGAAGCGGTGACCACTGGCAAAGTGAGCATCGTGGTCACTGCGGTCAATGACGCGCCAACCCTGGACCTCAGCACCGTCGACGGCTCTGTTGCCACTGGCTTCAGCACCTCGTACACCGAACGCGGCACCAACGGTGTTGCGATTACCGGCAATGTGGCCATCGCTGACGTCGACAGCACCCAGATGCAAAGTGCGACCATCACCCTGAAAAACGCCAGTTCGGGTGACGTGCTCAGCTCCAACCTAGTGGCAGTGGGCGGTACCTACAAAGGCGTCACCGTGACCAGCGTCGGCACCGACGTCAGCGGCAAGATCGTGCTGACCCTGTCGGGTGTGGCGGATGCAGCGACCTACAAGGCGCTGCTCGAGTCGTTCCAGTATTCCAGCACCAGCAAGTACCCGGCCATTGGTGACCGCACCATCGACATCGCCGTGACTGACAACGAAGGTAGCAACAGCCTGAGTTCGTCAGTGGCGACGACCACCATCACGGTCAAGCCCCAGGTCTACACCCCTGTCACCGAAGGCGGTGCGGCGGCGGATACCATCGACCTGGGTTCCAGCTCGGCCAACAACATCGTGGTCGGCGACAAGGGCGGTATCACCACCCCGGGCAGCAACTACAACATCGCGTTTATCGTCGACACCTCGGGCAGTATCGGGTCGAGTGCGATGTCGTCGATCAAAACCCAGCTCTCCAGCATTTTCGATACCTTGATCGCCAACGCCAAGCTGACGGGGTCGGGTGTGGTGAAAGTGCTGCTGGTCGACTTCGATACCAAGGTTGAATCCCAAGTGTCGGTCAACCTGGCCGACCAGGCTGCCGCCAAGGCTGCCCTGCAGGCCGTGTTGAACAATATGGCCTCCAACCCGAGTGACGTGACCAACTACCAGGATGCCTTCAACGCGGCGACGGCCTGGTTCAAGAGCAGTGACGCTACCAGCAACGCCGGTGCAAAAAACCTGACGTATTTCATTACCGACGGTGAGCCGAATGTGTACAACGCCACGTATGACAACATCAGCCTGGGGTATACCAGTTCCTGGTGGGGTTCTAACGTCACCTTCGACAACAAGGTCAACAGCGGCACCTACACTTTGGGCCAGACGACTCCGGTCACCGCAACGATCTACGGCCAGACGCAGGTCATTGTCGACAAGGACGGCAAGGTGTACTCGTACGACTCGTCCGGCAACAAGACCTTTGAAGGTTATGTTGTGTCTGACGGCCGCGGTGGTTTCGACGTCGCGGGCGCTGCCGGCAACTCCGGTCGTTATGACTACGCGCTGGAAAACGCCAAGGCCGCTTACACGGCGTTGACGACTGCGGTCTCGAACGGTGTTGAAGTACAAGCCATCGGCCTGGGCAACAACGTCGATAAGGACATGCTCCAGAAGTACTTCGATACCGACAAGACGGTCAGCACGATCGACACCGCGAAACTGGCGGATACCATCACCGGCCATACCGCCGATGCGGGTGCCGACAGCGTTTCCGGCGGTTCGGGCAACGACATCATCTTCGGTGACCTGATCAGCTACAAAGGCCAGGAAGGCAGTGCGGCACTCAAGGCGTTCGCCGCTGAGAAGCTGTCCACCACTGTCGACCAGATCGATGATCGCACCTTGCATCAGTACATCACCGAGCACGTGCAGGACGTCGGTGCACTGGCCAACGCGTCGAACATCTATGGCACCAATGATGGCGGCGACACCCTGATCGGCAATGCCGGCAACGACATCCTGTTCGGCCAGGGCGGCAACGACACCCTCTCCGGCGGTGCCGGCAACGACATCCTGGTGGGCGGCAAGGGTAACGACATCCTGACCGGCGGCGCGGGTGCAGACACCTTCGTATGGCTCAAGGGCGACACCAACACCAGTGGCGGCTTCGATCGCATCACCGACTTCAAGCACGGCGAAGGCGACAAGCTGGACCTGTCCGATTTGCTCCAGGGCAATAACGACAACAACTTGTCCAGCTACCTGAAGCTGACCACCGACTCTGCGGGTAATTCGACGTTGAGCGTCAGCAGCACCGGGTCGTTCACGGCGTCGGGTGGCGGCACGGCTGATGTCACCATCAAGGTCGATGGCGCCAACTGGGGGGCCGGCAGCACCGCGATCAACAACCTGATCGCCGGTGGCGACTTGACCGTCAAGCACCACGACTGATCACCCACGGGGCGTCAATCTTTCGAGATTGGCGCCCCGTTGGCATCGGCTTCGGAAAAATGCGTGTAATCTCTGGGGGGCCGTGCGCGGCGCCTGCAGGGATTTTTTATTGGGAGAACGTTGATGTTCTACGTGCAACGCGATCAACACAACGCTTTGATTCGCGTCGAGGCGCAGGCCTACGCCGAAGCCACCGAGACGCTGCCGGCTGATCATCATGAGATTCAGGCGTGGTTTGCCGATGATCTGGTCGACAACAGCCTCAAACAGCTCAAGCAAAGTGACCTTGAGATGATTCGAGTGCTGGATGACTTGATCCAGGTACTGATCACCAAGAACGTGATGAGCATCACCGACTTGCCGCCGGCAGCACAGGCCAAGTTTTTGGAGCGTACCCAGGCCAGGGCGGCGTTGGGTGGCTTGAGCGAGTTGATCAATGACGATGAAACCGGTTTGATCTGACGCCCACGCACCTCCTTCACGGCGTACCCGTCAAGGAGGCACGATGCGTCAGTGCTTCACTTCCAGGGCGCCGGTTCTCCGACCAGTTGGCCTTGCACGCCTTCAATACCCATCTCGCGAATCACTCGCAACTCACCCTCGGTTTCTACTCGCTCGGCAATCAGCGGCAGGTCAATGCTGTGGGCGGCGCGCTGGATCGCTTCGATAAAGAAGCGCTTATGGCTTTCCTGGTCGATGGCTCGGATGTAGCTGCCGTCGATCTTGAGGTACGCCAGGCCCAGGTTCGCCAGGTTGCCGATCATGCTGAAGCGGCCACCGAAACGTTGCAGGCCGAGGCTGTACCCCAGGCTGCGCATACGGCGGGTAAGACGCTCCAGCTGGGTTTGCTCAGGCACTTGCTCTTCGCCGATCTCCAGCGTCAAGCGCGGCCCCAGAGCCGGGTGCTGGGCCAGGCGTTCGAACACCCGCTCCAGGGCCTGTGGGTCATTCAAGGTCGCGGCCGAGAGGTTCAGCGCCACCGCTGGGGTGTGCTGCGTCAGGTGCTTGATCACCAGGTCGAGCATCAGTTGATCGAGGCGCGCGGTCCAGCCGAAGCGCTCCAGCCAAGGCAGGAAGTGGCCGGCCGCGATGGTCTGGCCCTGATTATCGAGCAGGCGGGACAGCACCTTGTAATGCAGCACCTGTCGGGTGTCGCTGCTGCTGACTACGGGCTGGAAAAACAAACGGAAGCGCCCTTGGTTCAGGGCGTCGTCGAGCAATGTGTGCCAGCTGTGCGGGTCGTCGCTGGTGGTGCCCGTGGTCTGGTGTTCCAGGCACACCCAGCTTTGGCCAACGCTGGCTTCAGCCTGGGCCAGTGCCTGGTCGGCCAGCATCAACAGGTCTGCCGAGGCATCGCCAGGGTTGTACGGCGCCAGCCCGATGAAGGCCACGGTCGACAGGTCGGTGGCGCCCGTTTCGTGCAGGCTTTGCAGGGTGCTTTCCAGCGCCTGGGCCAGTTGCAGCGCTTCGTCCCGCACCAGGCCAGGGGCAAGCACCGCAAACTCGCCACCTCGACTGCGGGTGATCAGGTTTTGGGTTTCCGGGTATTTGGCACAGGTTCGCACCAACTGCTGGCTGACGGCCTGCAACAGTTGGTCGGTACGCTGCCCGCCCAGGCGCTGGTTGAGGCCGCTCAAATCGTTGACCCGCAACATCAGCAGGTAGCCCGAACTGGACTCTTCGAGGTTGCTGACCCGCGATTGCAGTTGCATCTCGAAGTAGCGACGGTTGGCCAGCCCGGTCAGGCTGTCCTGATAGGACTCCACCCGCAGCTTCTCGCTGCGCTCGGTCTGCTCATGGAACAACGCCTTGAGCTTCTCCACCATCTGGTTCATGGCCTGCACGACGCGGCGCAATTCGGGGGTGCGGGGCAGGTCGGGCAGGCTGAGGAACTCGCGACGCGCAATGGCGTGGGACTGCTCCACCATATAGTCCAACGGCTTCAACTGGCGGCGCAGCAACAGCGCGCCCAATACCGCACTCACGGCACCGCAGATCAGCAGCCAACCCAGGCTGCCCAGTGCGCTTTGCCAGAGTTTTGCCAGGGCAAACATCGGGTGACTGACCACTTCAACCCGTGCCGCTTGCTGCCAGCCACGGCTGACGATGGCATCGCCGCCGGCCGGCGCCAGGCCGATCATCTTCACGAACCAGGCCGGTACGCTGCTGGCGTCCGGCTCGGCGGCACGCTCCACCAGCACCTGGTTATTACTCAGGTCCACCACGCGGATGCTTGCGTAGTAGCCACTGTCAAAGATCGAGCTGACCATCAGTTCGGTCATCGCCGGATCGTCGATGTTCGGCGTCAGCGACAATGCCAGCGCGGTGGCCGCGTCCTGGGCGTGGGAGCGCAGTTGGTTGACGTACTGGGTACGCGAACTCTCCAGGCTGACGATGAAGCTACCGCTGAACGCGACCACCAGGAACACGCAGATAGCGATCAGCAATTGTTTGAACAGTGACATCGTAGCTCCTGTTAATTATCCGAACTGGCCGGAAACCCTTCTGCGCTCATTTTCTTCAACACGTCCTGCCAGCGTGACAGGCGCTTGGTGTCACCGACTTTTTTGTTGCCTGTCGCGCCGGTCAACCACAGCCCTTCGCCGTTGAACGCATAGACAGGCAGCAGGTCCGGACGTTGGCTGGCAGGCAGGATGGGGTCCATCAGGCTGTCCAGCACCAAGGGCATGGCTTCGGGGCTTGCATAGTATGTCAGCACCATATGCGCACGGTTCTGGCGCAAGGCCTTGACGTAGGTTATGCGCAGCTTCTCGGCCGGTACGCCCAGATGCCGCAGGCTGAAGTATTTGGCGATGGCGTAGTCTTCACAGTCGCCTGCGCCTTTCCACAGGGATTGAATGGGGGTCGCCCAATAATCAATCTCGTGCCACAGGTCGATGTCTTCCTCGTAGTGCAACTGGCGGTTGAAGAACAAGTTCACTACTTTGAGCTGCTCGCCCTCACTTACCTGCTTTTGCGTCGACAGCAATTGTTGCCACGCATCGATGCGCTGACGCCCGGGGCCCAGCGGCCCGTAAAGCGACTCGGCGCGGCGGCTGATCTGGCTGAAATCCCAATCGGCGAGCAAATCGCCCAGCAGGCCGCCACCCAGCAACAGCGTGATGGCAAGACCGTACAGAATCCGCGGGAGTTTAAAGCGTAACGCCACTGCGATTACCCAAGCTTGCAGCATTGAAGGTGCGGCAATGGTGCGGTGATACTGGGTAAAAAACAATGGCACGATGAAATCACCGCCATTGAATTGGAGTAAATATGCGTCAGGAAATTGGCCTTTTTCCGCTCGTCTGAAAGGGTGGTGTGGGTTTCATCAAAATAATGACACCTTGTTAGCGCTGTCACAGAATATGGCAACGAAGACGCCTACAAAAAGACCTGCGGTGAAGCCTCACCTTGCCGACCTTTCACGTCTTTAAATGGCGCTGTAAAGGAGCTCCGGCTATGAGCCGCACTGATGATCTATTTGCCTTATTCGGCAAGGGCGTTTCCCGGGACCCTACGGGAAGAAATGCGCGCTTGCACTTTTTTGGCAGCATTCCGTTCGATGATGGCACTCGGGTAAACCAAAAAGAGGGTTCGCGCCTAAGTGCTCAGGGGACTTATGCCCATGAACACCCACAAAATGAACCATTGAGCGCGCTGCGCCCGACCGTTGTGGCGTTGGTGTCAGTCAATGGTGGCGTGGGCCGCAGCACCTTGGCTACGGCGCTGAGCAGCGGCCTGCAGCGTCTGGGTGAGTCGGTCGTGGCGGTGGACCTGGATCCCCAGAATGCCTTGCACCAGCACTTCGGTGTCGATCGTGAGCTACCTGGCGTGGGCCGTAGCAGCCTGCTCAACAGACCCTGGCAGAGCATCCTGCAATCGGGTTTCGCCGGATGTCAGGTTATCCCCTTTGGTGACACCGACACCCAACAGAAGGAAAACCTGCAACGTTGGTTGACCCGTGAACCGAAGTGGCTGGCTCAGCGCCTGTCGGCACTGGGGCTGAGCGAAGGGCATACGGTGATCGTCGATACTCCCGCAGGGAACAACGTTTATCTCCATCAGGCCTTGAGCGTGGCCGATATTGTGCTGGTGGTCGCCCAACCGAATGCCGCATGCCTCGGCACGCTGGATCAATTGGATGCACTGCTGGCGCCCCACCTTGAGCGTGAACGCCCACCCCGTTGTCACTTTGTGATCAATCAACTGGACGAAAACTCGGCGTTCAACCTGGATATGCTCGATGCCTTCAAGCTGCGTCGAGGCGAATACCCATTGGAAGTCGTCCACCGTGATCCGGCGATCAGCGAAGCCCTGGCCTTTGCGGCCGACCCGCTGGCCGGCTCGGTCCCGAGCCTGGCCGGTGACGATATCAGTGAACTTTGCCGGTTATTGATCGCCCGTAAAAAGCGCGTGTAAAGCACGGTTTATACGCTTGACGCCAGATGCTTATGCACAATCGGTGGGGTACAGGTGTCACGAAACTGCTGTTTTGTGCAACCGTTCTCAACACGCCGCAACTGCCTGTTTTACGTGCGTTTTATTCTGTGAACAAAAAATGAACAACGTGGCTTTTTGCCTCTAGCGCAGATGACCACAGGCCTTGTAACGATTCCATCAACAGAGTTATCCACAGGCTGGAGTGCGACAATCCTGCCCCTTAATCGCGCTCGGCAAGCACCATCAAGTTGCGTGGTGTCAATGCCGTTTCGCAGAAGCTGCCCACTTCGACCCTGTAGCCACGTTCGGCCAGAAACAGTGCCCGATCCAGGACCAGCCACACCTCAAGTGGGCGCCGAAACAGCCCACGCAGCAACTCCAGGTTCCTGACCTCGGCCAAACGTTGCCAGCCGTGCGCCTCCAGCGCCGCCCAATCCTGTTCACCTGTGGATAACCCTTTGAGGCTGGCCAACGCCTGGCAGTAGTCGGCGAAGGGTTTGTCCAGCCAACCGGCGGGCAGGGACGGTGTGGGCAGGTACTCGTCGCAGTGGCGTAACTGGCGTTGTAACTGATCGAAACCCAGGCGGCGGGCCATTGAGGTGTCCCGCTGCAGCCGCACGCGTTTGCCGGCCGTAACGGTTTCGCTGAGGGGCAGGCCAAGGTCGTCGACCGACAGCTGCAAGGTGGAAGCACGGCCCGCTTCGGACAGCGGCTGGTAGGCGTCCGCGTGGATGCGGTTGTAGCAGCACGGCGCTACGGCCAGTTGCTTGCAGCCGGCGGCACTGGCCAGTTGCAGCAGGCGCACATGCAGGTCGCCGCAGGCATGCAGGGCGACGGGGGTGTGCTCGGGGTCTAGGCTTACGTCCGCCATGACATCTTGCAGGCGATGGGTGACGGGCAGGCCATGGTGGTCGCTCAAGGCCTGGCCTGCCGCGATCAGCGCCGGGTCGTATTCCAGGCAGGTCAGTTGCTGGCCGGTGTGCAACAGGCGGCGGCCGAGGTGGCCCTTGCCGGCGCACCAGTCCAGCCAATGCCGGGGTGTTTGCGCAAACTGCAACGCGGCGCCGAAGGCTTCAATTTGCTGCCATTTACGCCCGGGTACGTCGACATTCAGGCGGCGCGCCGCGGGTTGCAGGGGCTGCGTCGGTAACTTATCCACAGCACTGAGGCGCAAGGCTTCGCGGGCCAGTGAGGGAAAAGGCGCTGGCGCCGGTAGGGTGTGGGGATGGTTATGGCTGGTTTCCGCGTCGGACAACGAGCGTTGACGCAGCCATCGGGCCAGTTGCGGATGCTCGGTTTCCCAAGGCAGTTGCCTATGAACAAAGGGCCGTGGTCGCCACAGCCCTTGGTGCTCGATCAGAAACGCATCCAGCGCCTCGAAGCGGGCTTCAACGTCCCTGGCAGGCATCGACGCGCAGCCAGCGTTCCAGCAGCCTGAAGCCGCGTACCAGCAGGAAGGAGATCAGCAGGTAGAACACGCCGGCGGTGAAGAACATCTCCACCGTCAGGTAGTTGCGCGCGATGATCGTCCTGGCCATGCCGGTCAGCTCCAGCAGGGTCACGGTGCTCGCCAGCGAGCTGGCCTTGAGCATCAGGATCACTTCGTTGCTGTAGGCCGGCAATCCGATGCGCGCGGCCCGGGGCAGGACGATGTAGAACAGCGTCTTGGGCCTGGACATGCCCAGCGCACGGGCGGCTTCGATTTCTCCAGGCGGAATGGCCTGGATGGCACCCCGCAGGATCTCGGCGATGTACGCGGCGGTGTGCAGCGTCATGGTGGCGGTGGCACACCAGAACGGGTCGCGCAGATACTTCCACATGAAGCTTGAGCGGATGCTGTCGAATTGGGCCAGGCCGTAATAGACCAGGAACAACTGCACCAGCAGCGGCGTACCGCGAAAGAAAAAGATATAGGCGTAGGGCAGGGCGCGCACAGACAGGTGCTTGGACGAGCGCGCGATACCCAGGGGGATGGCCAGGATCAGGCCGAGGATCACAGCGATGCTCACCAGCTCCAGGGTCAGGATGGCGCCCTGGATAAACTTCGGCAGCCACTTGATGATGACTTCCCATTCCATTACGTCGTCCTCACGAAGCCGCGGGCGGCGCGTTGTTCCAGGAAGTGCATGGCCACCATCGACAGCGACGTCAGGCCCAGGTAGATGAATGCGGCGACCATATAGAAGGTGAAAGGTTGTTTGGTGACGGTTACGGCAATTTGCGCATGGCGCATGATTTCCTCGAGGCCGATGACCGTGACCAGCGCGGTATCTTTCATCAGGATCAGGAACAGATTGCCCAGGCCCGGCAGGGCGATGCGCCACATCTGCGGCATGATCAACCGGGTAAAGATACGAAACTTCGACAGGCCCAGCGCCACACCCGCTTCGCGGTGGCCTTTGGGAATGGAGATGATTGCACCGCGCAGCACTTCCGTGGCGTAGGCGCCGAAACACAGGCCCAGGGCGATCACGCCAGCGGCAAAGGCGCTGAGGGACAGGTCGGGAATGTCGAGCAACTCACCCAATGAGCGCATGGCGTTGATCGTGCCGAAGTAAATCAGCAGCACCCACAGCAGCTCCGGCACACCGCGAACGATTGTCGAGTAAGTACCGCCCAGCCATTGCAACGGCTTGTACGGGGAAGTCTTGGCCAGGGCACCGGCGAGGCCGAGCACCAGCCCCAGGCATAGCGCCGTGAGCGCCAGTTTGACGGTCATCAGCGCGCCGGCAGCGAGCGCCGGGCCGAATCCGTAGAGATCGAAATTCATGGTGTTTTCATATCGCGGCAGGCATTGCTGAAAGCCGGCGCGCTCAAGTAAGCGCGCCGGGCAGGCCGTTCAGGTCATTCGATGCTGAACGGGAAGTACTTGTCGTTGATCTTCTTGTAGGTGCCGTCTGCCTTGATCTCTGCCAGGGCTTTGTTCAGGCGCTCGCGCAGCGGGTCGCCCTTGCGTACGGCGATACCGATCTTGTCGCTCTCGACAACCGGGTCGCCCTTGAACTCGTAGGCCGAACCGTCTTTGCTCTTGAGCCATTCGTACTGCACGTACTTGTCGGCGAGGATCCCGTCGAGGCGGCCGGACGTCAGGTCGAGGTAGGCGTTTTCCTGGGTGTCGTAGAGCTTGGCTTCGGTGTCAGGCAGCTTGTCTTCCAGGTAGGTACCGGCCAGCGTCGCGCGTTGGGCGCCGATGACCTTGCCCTTCAGGTAGCCGGCGTCGGTCTTGAAGTCTGCGGTGGCCTTGGGCGCGATGAACTGCAGCTTGTTGGAGTAGTACGGGTCGGTGAAGTCGACGGCTTGCTTGCGCTCGTCGGTGATCGACAGCGAGGACACCAGAAAGTCGAATTTCTTGGCATTCAGGGCCGGGATGATGCCGTCCCAGTCGGACACGTACACGTCGCACTTCTCGACTTTCATCTTGGCGCACAGGGCGTCGCCGATGTCTTTGTCGAAGCCGACCACTTGGCCGCTGGCGTCTTTATTGTTGAACGGCGGGTAGGCCGCTTCGATCCCCATGGTCAAGGTTTCTGCCATGGCCGTGGCGCTGAACGCCATCGAGACGGCCGCGGCCAGAAGGAATTTTTTATAGTTCTGCATGCATGTTGCTCCGTTAGCGGTTGCTGGACATGAATTGTTTGCAGCGCGCCGAAAGCGGGTTTTCAAACACCTGCTGTGGCGATCCTTGCTCTTCGATCAGGCCCTGGTGGAGGAACACCACTTCACTGGAGACCTGACGGGCGAAGCCCATTTCGTGGGTGACCAGCAGCATGGTGCGGCCTTCTTCGGCCAGCGCGCGGATCACATTAAGTACTTCCTGGACCATTTCCGGGTCAAGGGCTGAAGTGGGTTCGTCGAACAGGATGACCTTGGGCTGCATCGCCAGGGTGCGCGCGATGGCGGCCCGTTGTTGCTGGCCGCCGGACAATTGCGCGGGGTAGGCATGGCGCTTGTCGGCGATACCGACCTTGTCCAGCAGGGCTTCGGCCACTTCTATGGCCTCGGCCTTGCTCTGGCCGAGCACACGGCGAGGGGCCTCGATGATGTTGTCGAGGATGCTCATGTGCGGCCACAGGTTAAAGTTTTGAAACACAAAACCGATTTCGCTGCGCAGGCGGTTGATCTGCTTGCCGTCGGCGGCCTGCAGCTCGCCGTTTTTCGCGGCCTTGAGCTTGAGTTCTTCGCCGGCCACGAGGATCTGGCCCTGGTGCGGGTTTTCCAGCAGGTTGATGCAGCGCAGGAACGTGGACTTGCCGGAACCGGAGGAACCCAGGATCGAGATCACATCGCCGTCGCGAGCGGTCAGCGAGATACCTTTGAGTACCTCCAGCTCACCATAGCGTTTATGCAAGTTGCGGATTTCAAGCGCGGGCGTGGCCTCGGCCATGTGGGGTCCTCATTGTGTTCATTGCGATCTTCGCTGTTGGGCCGCCTTCCTGGCGAGGCGCCAAGCTAGCATAGCGTCCTGATGGCGGCCAACAGCGTGGCGGGCGGTAAACGGGCGGTGTACGGCAGGGTGTCGCATCGGCACAGCAGGGTGTCGCGCCATCAACAACCGAACAACCGTTTGAACCCGTGAATCCCGCAGGCTTCGCGTGAAAAAGGGCGCGATGGTGCCAGCTTTGGCCGGGTGTTGGAAGGGTTAAACCGGCAAACGGTAGTGATCGGCCCTTTTATGGCGCGCCGCGTACTTTTCGTGTGTGGTTTTGGTGCACTTGTTCGTCTTGAAAGTGAGTCGCACGGTAACGCTATAGCGGAATGCCATTGTTCTCAATGACTTGCGATGACTGTTGAATCGTCCTACAGGCCGCGTCAATCGCGGCTTTGTAACATTTTGGCGCAAATCTTGCGTAAAAAATAAAGAACGCCCTGTTGGTTTCTTTTCACGAGGAAGAGCCCAGGCCGGGCGGACCGTTTTCGCAATTCCTCGCAAAGGTGTGTCAATGAGTAGTACGCAAAGCTCCAATGACCTCGAACAGGGGCTCAAACCGCGTCACGTCACCATGCTGTCGATTGCCGGCGTCATTGGTGCCGGTTTGTTTGTCGGCTCCGGCCACGCGATTGCTGCCGCCGGCCCTGCGGTGCTGCTGGCATATGCCGCAGCGGGTACGCTGGTGGTCTTGGTGATGCGCATGCTGGCCGAAATGGCCGTGGCGTCGCCGGACACCGGTTCGTTCTCCACCTACGCCGACCGTGCGATCGGTCACTGGGCCGGTTTTACCATCGGCTGGCTGTACTGGTGGTTCTGGGTGCTGGTGATTCCATTGGAAGCCAACGCCGCCGCGACCATTCTCAACGCCTGGTTCCCGGATGTGGCCATCTGGGCCTTCACGCTGGTCATCACGTTGCTGCTGACGGCCACCAACCTGTTCAGTGTGAAGAACTACGGTGAGTTCGAGTTCTGGTTCGCGTTGATCAAGGTCGTGGCGATCGTGGGCTTTGTGATCCTAGGCCTGGCGGCGATTTTCGGCTTCCTGCCGACCAGCCAGGTCAGCGGCGTTTCCCACCTCTTTGACACCCAAGGCTTTATGCCCAACGGCATGGGCGCGGTATTGGCCGCGATCCTGACCACCATGTTCTCCTTCATGGGCACCGAGATCGTCACCATCGCCGCCGCTGAATCGAAGAACCCGGGCCAGCAAATCACCAAGGCCACCAACTCGGTGATCTGGCGGATTGGCTTGTTCTACCTGTTGTCGATCTTCATCGTCGTGTCCCTGGTGCCTTGGAACGATCCGACCCTGGCGGCGGTAGGTTCCTACCAGACCGTGCTGGAACGCATGGGTATCCCGAACGCCAAGCTGATCGTCGACCTGGTGGTCCTGGTTGCCGTGACCAGTTGCCTGAATTCGGCGCTGTACACCGCTTCGCGCATGCTGTTCTCCCTGGGCCGTCGCGGCGATGCACCGGCCGTGGCCAAGCGCACCAACAAGAGCGGCACGCCTTACTGGGCGGTATTGCTGTCAACCGGCGCGGCGTTCCTAGCGGTATTTGCCAACTACGTGGCACCGGCTGCGGTGTTCGAATTCCTGCTGGCCAGCTCTGGCGCCATCGCGTTGCTGGTGTACCTGGTGATTGCAGTGTCGCAACTGCGCATGCGCCAGAAGCGCATGGCGGCGGGCGAGAAAATTGTCTTCAAGATGTGGCTGTTCCCGGGCCTGACCTACGCGGTGATGGTGTTTATCGTCGGCACATTGACCATCATGCTGTTCCAGGAAGCGCACCGGGTCGAGATCATCGCGACTGGGGTCTTGAGCTTGCTGGTAGTGGCGGCCGGGTTGATTGTGTCCAGCCGTCGCAAGGCGCAGAGAGTGGGCGCTGCGGTGCTGAATTGATGTGATGGAATGCGGTGCTTGATTGCGCCGCAGTTCAAATGTGGGAGGGGGCTTGCCCCCGATGGCGGTGCGTCAGTCGACATCTAATTGACTGATACCACGCTATCGGGGGCAAGCCCCCTCCCACATTTGGTTTTGCGTCAGTCTTGGGCGTTGGTGAGAGCCTCAGATGCGGCGACGTAATCCGCCTGGAACTGCGGCGATTCGATCCACGCCAGTGCGGCGGCTTCATCGTCGCTGTCGGTGGCCCACTGCCGATACTCGATCAGTGCCGCCAGGATAAAGTCGGTGGCTTCTTCTTCGCCTTCCTGCTCCAGCACCAGCGCGAGCAGGGGGTGGGCCAGGAATACCGCGCAGAGGGCCTGCTGGCTGGTCTCGCCGGCGGTGCGCATCTCCACGAACAGCTCGGTCAAATCCACTGATTCAAGGTCAATCCGGTCGTCATCGCCGGCAAACGCATCCGGCTTGCTCGCGACGGCGCGCTGGGTGCGGTTCTGCTTGGCCTTGGCCTTGGCCCGGTGGGCACGTTTTTGCTGCTTGTTCGGCGAGGCCATGGGCTCACGTCCTTGGGTCAGGATCTGGGTGGGGTATTGAAGCGCAGGTTGAGGGAAATCCCAAGGGTATCCGCCGTTAATTGACCGTGTTGCAGCCATGCCAATGCAATCGGCCACAACCGATCCTGATACTCGCTGCGAAAGAACGCGAAATGTCCGACCTGTTTTTCGCCGATGTCTTCAGGTGCAATGCGCAGATGGGTGCGCTCGCTGCCATCGAAGTAACCCAGCAACCGTTCAATCGCCGCCACGGTGCCGAAGGGGTCATCGGTGATGCTGATCGCCAGCATCTGCGCCTTTACGCGACTGAATGGCAACTGCGCGAGAGCCCGCCCGCTGGGCCGCGTCTCATACCTGGGCGTTGGCGTGCTCCAGTCGCGCACCACGCCTGCCGGCGTATCCTCCAGCCAACCCAGGCGCTTGCCGGGGAAATACCCGCAGAGTGCCGTGACCATCGGCATGACCACATGCCATTTGGCAAACATCTGCCAGCGCCCGGCGGCGGCGTAATCGCGCCAGTAGGCGAACTGCGCGCCCACGGTCACGATTCGCCGGATCGCCGCGCCGGATGCCCCCAGTCCCGCCGCACAACCGCCAAAACTGTGGCCGACCACATCAATCGGCTGGCCTGGAAACTCCCGCTGTGCCCGCAGCAGGATCGCTTCGAAATCCAGCGTGCCCCAATCCGACCACGACGCCTTGAACCCACGCAACGAACCGCTGCGCGACTCGCCAATGCCGCGATAGTCATAGGTGATCACGTCGAAGCCGTTGGCGAACAGGTAGTCGGCGAAACGTGAGTAGTGGCGGCAGCGCACGGAGGTGGCGGCGTTGATGATGACGACCGGGCGTTCGCGGTCGGTGCGCGGGTGGCGCCAGGTGAAGCCGCCGAGGGGATGGCCGTCTGCGGCGGATTCGAGGAATGCTTCTTGGGTGGGGCGGGTTGGCAGGTTCATAGGTCCGCTCGATCCGTGCGCTTTTTTGTGGTGCTTGGAGGCTCACGCGCTTTTTATAGGGAGTCGAAATTAACAAATTTAGCGCTCCATGGGTGTGAAGATGGCCATGACGCTCGACCTTGGCCGTTTGGGTGCATAGGCTGACGATCTTTCGATTGATCTGAGCTCGACCATGACCCGCGACACCCTCGAACACCACCAGATCCCCGTCTACTTCGCCGCTGTCCTCCTGGCTGGTGCTTTCGGCCTGCTCGCGCCTTCGTTGGCCCAGGGCCTCGGCGCGCTGGTCACGCCCGCCATCGCGGTGTTGATGTATGCGATGTTCCTGCAAATTCCTTTTCTGGACCTGCGCCAGGGCTTGGGCCACAAGCGCTTTCTGTCGGCGCTGCTGCTGGCCAATTTCATCCTCGTGCCGTTGCTGGTCTGGGCCTTGACCTGTGGCCTGGTGGAGCGCCCTGCGTTGCTGGTGGGCGCATTGCTGGTGTTGCTGACGCCGTGTATCGACTATGTGGTGGTGTTTACCCATATCGGTAAAGGCGACTCGCGCTTGATGCTGGCGGCGACGCCGGTGCTGTTGTTGCTGCAGTTGCTGCTGTTGCCGGTGTACCTGGGGTTGATGCTGGGGGCGCAGTCCGGGGTGGTGGTGCAGGCGGGGCCGTTTATCGAGGCGTTCCTGTTGTTGATCGTGTTGCCCATGGCGCTGGCGGTGATCACCGCATTCCTGGCGCGGCGCTCATCGGGCGTCAGCGCCTGGAGTGATGCCTGGGCGTGGTTGCCGGTGCCGGCGATGGCGCTGGTGTTGGTGGTGGTGATCGGTTCGCAAATCACTTCGGTGGTGCGTGACATTAACCTGCTGCTGCCGGTGATTCCGGTATACGTGGCGTTCCTGTTGCTGGCGCCGGTGATCGGGGCGTTGTCTGCGAGGCTGTTCGCGCTGCCGGCGGCGACGGCACGGGCGGTGACGTTCAGCGCATCGACGCGTAACTCATTGGTGGTGTTGCCGCTGGCCCTGGCGTTGCCAGAAGACGTGCGCGGCGTGGCGGCGACGGCGGTGATCCTGCAAACCCTGGTCGAATTGGTCGGCGAGTTGATCTACGTGCGCCTGATCCCGAGGCTGGTGTGGCCTGCAGGCCGGTGAAATGTGAATGTTCAGGTTTGTTCAGGTGCTATTAGGGATACGTTCGGCACTCTAGGTCGGCGTTCCCTACCTGACAGGCCAACCCATGGATCACTGCAACCGTTTCCGCCTGGAGTCCCTGGGCATTTTCCTGTTCGCGCTGTTGCTGTTCACGCTGGGTATCTGGGACCAGCAACCCCAGGGCTTTGACGGTCGCTGGGCGCTGTTCCTGCAGGAAATGTTTCGCCATGGCGCGAGTCTTTTTCCCACCACCTATGGGCAGCCTTACGCGGACTACCCTGGTACCGCGACCTTCTTCAGTTACGTATTTGCCCGGTTGTTCGGTGCGCCCAACCATTTGGCCAATGTGCTGCCCACTGCCCTTGCATCCGCCGGGGTCGTAGCCTTGATCTATCGCTTGCTGGTCCCGGCGAGTCGCCCGTGGGCGTTGCTCACGGTGCTGCTGACGTTGCTCACTACCCAATTGCTCGAGAAGTCCCGCTCGGTATGCCTGGACCAGATGGTGGCGTTGCTGTGTGTCGGCAGTTTCTACCTGCTGCACAGTGGTGAGCGCCTGGGCTCACGGTTCAGGCAACTTGCGGTGTTCCCGCTGTTCATCCTGGGTTTCGCGATACGCGGCCCGCTGGGCTTGATCGAAGTCTGCGGCGTGGTATGTGTGTATTGGGCGCTGGGCAGCCCTGGAGAGCGGGTCAGGCAGGTGTTGATCCACGGCATCGTCGGCCTGGTGTTGCTGGCGGCCTGTTGGTGGCTGTTGGTGAAGCTGGCGCGCATCAGCGGCGGCGATGGGTTTGCCGATGAAGTCTTCAAGATGCAAGTGGGCGGGCGCCTTGATGAAAGCGGCGAGCCGTTCTATTTCTACTTCCAGCTGAGCCTGTACCGTTACTTCCCCGTGGTGCCGCTGGCGTTGGTCACATTGGTTGCGCTGCGTCATCGTTGGGCGGAGCGGTTTGATAACCCGGTGCAATTGGTGGTGCGGCTCGGTGCCTGTGGGTTGATGATCCTGCTTGGCTTGTCGGTGCCGCATTTCAAGCGTGCCTATTACATCCTGCCCATGGTGCCGATGTTTGCGGCTGTCGCGGCCTATGGGCTGCTTCAGGCGCAAGGCTGGCTTTCGGGCGTGCGCAGGGGCTACGAGTGGCTTGTCGCGGCGTTGCCGGCGCTGTGCGTGGTTGCCGTGTTGGTCTGTCGGCATGGGTGGCAGAAGCACGGTTACTGGCCTGACGTCTCGTTGCCGCTGTTGGTGGGGGCGCTGGTGATCCTGCAAGTGGCGGCCGTGCTTGCCTGGCGGCGAGCGGGGCGGCTGGTGTGGCTCAGCGCGTTCGCGCTGGGTGCGCAATGGCTGGTGCTGGTGACGGTCGTGGAGCCTGCCAAGGATTTGCAGTTCGACACTCGGCAATTCGTCAGCCAGGTGGAAGCGCTTCGCGTATCGCAGCCTGGGCAACTGGTATTCCTGAATCTCGGCAGGGACACCTGGGCGGTGCGCTACATGATGAATCTGGATCATGACGAGCAGCCGCTGTTTGTCGGTGCTGCAGATGTTGAGCGATTGAGCGCGTTACCGCGACCGTCGTGGGTCATTGTGGCGCGCAAGGAAACCGCGTTGCTCAAGGGCACGCCTCTGGAGCATCAGGTGCCAAGTTTTGAAGGGCGTTTGAATGACAACCCACTGATGGTGTTTCGGCTGGAATGAATCAGCCGCCTCATCTCAAAATCGCGACTTGGATCACTCAAATTGCAGACAATAAAAAACCCGCACTAGGCGGGTTTCTTATGTGTTTCAGATGACGTTTGCACCACCTGAAACTAATTAGTGGTGCCCAGAGACGGAATCGAACCGCCGACACGGGGATTTTCAATCCCCTGCTCTACCGACTGAGCTATCTGGGCAACGGGGCGCATTAAACGGGTTTTTCAGGGGGTCGTCAAGCAAGTTTTCAAAAAATATTTAATTATTACCGTCGCTTACGTGCCGACCCCGGTTTTTGATCAATTATTGAGCAGGCGGCACGTAGCCGTCAGCCTTGGCGTAATCCTCGCCGGAAAAGAACTTGTCCATTTCGCCTGACAGGTATTTACGGTCTTCGGCGTTCATCATGTTCAGGCGTTTTTCATTGATCAGCAGTGTCTGGTGTTTCAGCCAGTCGCCCCATGCCTGGGCGGAGATGTGATCGAAAATGTCCTGGCCCTTCGCACCTGGGTACGGAGGGCGTTCCAGGCCTGGCAATTCTTCGTTGTACTTGCGGCACATTACGGTGCGGGTCATGACGACTCTCCTGCGTTCAATACATCGGCCGCGCGTTTCAGCAGTTTCTTTACCGGGGCGGCAAGGCCCAGGCGCGGCGGGGTGGCGAGGTTATACCAGAGCCAGTCGGCCTCGGCCACGTGATGGGCGGATTCCTCGACCTGCACCAGCCAGGGTTCGATGGCCAGCTGGAAGTGGCTGAAGGTGTGGATCAGCCCCGGCAGTGCCTGGTGCTTGCCCAGTTCGAGTGCGTGCTGGTTGGCCAGGTGTTCGAGGTCTTGCAGGTCGTCCAGTTCGGGCAGGCTCCACAAGCCACCCCACAGGCCGGTGGAAGGGCGGCGGTAAAGCAGGATGGCGCCTTCGGCATTGGCCAGCATCGGCATCAGCGTGCGCTTCTGGGGGATGGTCTTGCGCGGCTTGGGGATCGGGTAGCGCGTCTCCAGGCCGAGCATATGGGCTTCGCAGTTTTTTTCCAGCGGGCACAGCAGGCAGCTGGGTTTGCTGCGGGTGCAGAGGGTGGCGCCCATGTCCATCATCGCCTGGGTGTAGGCGTTGACACGGTCATGGGGTGTGAAGCGCTCTGCGGTGGCCCACAGCTGCTTGGCCACCTTGGGTTCGCCGGGGTAGCCCTCTTGTGCGGTAAAGCGCGCCAGCACGCGTTTGACGTTGCCGTCGAGGATCGGCGCACGCAGGCCCATGCTCAGGCTGGCAATCGCGCCGGCGGTGGACAGGCCGATGCCGGGCAACTCGGTAAGTTTTTCCACATCCCTGGGAAACTCGCCGCCGTACTCGGCCACGATGATTTTCGCGGTCTTTTGCAGGTTGCGCGCCCGAGTGTAATAACCCAGGCCGGTCCACAGGTGCAGCACTTCGTCCTCCGGCGCGGCGGCCAGGGCTTCGACCGTTGGCAGGGAGGCCATAAAGCGGTCGAAGTAATTGAGCACCGTGCTGACCTGGGTCTGCTGCAGCATGATCTCCGAAACCCACACCCGGTAAGGCGTGATGCCCTGCTGCCAGGGCAAGTCATGGCGGCCGTGGCGGTCGTACCAGTCCAGCACCGCCGTTGAAAACTGCTCGTTTTTCATCGTTTGAACAGGCCTTTCAAAGCATCTTTGAGCTGCGGGTTGACCTTGTCGAGCTTCTCTTCCAGCTTCTCGCTGAGCTTGTTGCCGGCCGCCTTGATCGCGACCTGGCTCAGGCCGTCCTTGTCCAGGCGGCAGGCCTTGGCGCCGAGTTCCAGCGGGCCACGGCAGCGCAGCGGCACTTCGATGCCCTGGAAGTTGGCGCCTACTTCGCAGGCCGGGTCCGGTACTTCGCGCTGGTCGCCTTCGACGATGATGCCGACGCGGTAATCCATGCCCAGTACGCGCAGGTCGACGTCACCGTTGCCATTGACCGCCAGCCCGGGTATGCGCACTTTCAGGTCGGGGTTGTTGGCGACGCCGTTACGGAAGGTCAGGTTGCCCTTCAACTCCTGGAACGGTGTGTCCTTGCCGCGTTGTTCGCCGCTCAAGGTCTTGCGGTTGAGCAGGGCGATACCGGTGCACAGTTGCTGCTCGAGGTTGGCGTTGAGCAGCACGCCGTTGTTGATCACAAAGCTGGCGGTACCGTTGAGGCTGTCGATCAGGGCTTTCTGGCTATTGCCGCGGCCGCTGAGGTTGCTGTCGAGGGTGACCTGGCCTTTCACCGGCGGCGTTTGTCCCTGGGCCTGCAGGATGCGTTCGACCGGCACCTGCTTGATCCGGCTTTGCAGGGCCAGCAGTGGAATGTCCTGGCGCACGTCGAGGCTGCCGTTGGCCTGGAAGGTGCCGTTGTAGAGCCCGCCACTCAGGGTCTCGAGCTTGAGTTGGCCGTCGACGCCGGACGCTTTCAGCACGGCATTCTGGATCGGCAATTTACTCAGGGTCAGTTGGCCGAAGGCGAGGTCGGCATTCACATCCAGCTTGCGCAGGTGGGCCAGTGGCAGCAGTTTGTCGGTGCTCCAGGCGCCTTTGGTCGGTGCTTCCGGCAGTGGCGTGGTGCCCCCGGCCGCCATGGCGCCGGCTTCGCTGTTCTGCACTTCGGCCTGGCGGGCGGCGGTCGCGCCCTTGGCGGATTCGGACTTGGCCGGCAGGTAGTTGTCGGCGTTGAAGGTATCGCCCTTGAGCTGCACGCGCAGCGCCTGCTTGGCAAAGTCGTCCACGGCGACGCGACCGGTAAAGGTGCTGCCATCGAGTTTCAGGTTCAGGTCTTCCAGCGCCAGGCTGGTCGGCGTGCCCTTGAGGCGGCTGACCAGCTCGACCTTGCTCAGGCTGCCCTCGGCCATGGGCGGCAACGGGTTGCCGACGCTGTCGAGGAACTTGGCCAGGTCAAACTGGGCGATGGACAGCGCGCCGCTGAGCTGCGGGGTCTTGTCCAGGTCGTTGACCTTCAGCTCGCCCAGGGCGCGCAACTGGTTGGCCGAGAGTTTAAGGTTGGTCCATTCGGCGATATTGGCCGCTTGGTCCACCAGTAGCTGGCCTTGTGTGGAGAAGGTCACGGTCTTGCCTTGCAGCGGCTCGCCAGTGGCTTCGCCGGTGACTTTCATGTCTTCGAACTGGTAGCGCTTGAGCGCGCGTTCGATACGCAGGTTGCCGTTGAGCTCGGTCTTGACGCGCATCACCGGCTGGTTGCTGCCGAAGAAGGCGGTGAGTTTCACCGGGATGCTCGCGCCTTCGTGCACGGCGCCGGTGCTCAGCTGGATGCTTTCGGCGCTGAATTGCTTGCCGGTCTGTTCATCGTTGTATTCGACGCGGGCGTTGTTGACCGTCAGGCTGTCGATATCCAGGCGGATCGGCTTGGACGGTTTTTCCGCTTCGGGCTCGGCAGGCGCTTGCGCTGGCGCGGGGGTTCCGGCAGTTGCCACCGGTGCGGTCTTGCCGATGTCTTCCCAGTTGCCATGGCCCTGCTTGTCGCGGTTGAGGCGCAGGTTCAGGCCTTCGACCCGCACATCGCTCATCTGTACTTCGCGACGCAGCAGCGGCAGCACGCGCACCGACAGGCCAAGCATTTGCAGGTCGGCGAAGGGTTGGGTCGGCGTGGTCAGGGTCGCCACGCTGGCTTCGTGCAGTTCAAGGCCGAGCCAGGGGAACAGGCTCCAGCCGATATCGCCATTGAGCGTCAGCTCGATGTGGGCCTTGTCGCGGGCAATCTGGCGAATCTCGTCTTTATAGTCGTTGGGATCGAAGAGATGGGTCAGGGCAAAGCCCAGAGCCACAATGATCAGCAACAGCCCGAGAAGTACCAGACCCAGGATTTTGCCGAACGCTTTCATGGGCGAGTCCTTGTATGTCGATTTCAAAATTTAGCCGCAGAGTATAACGCCCGACGGCCTGCGTCAGTTCACCGATCGTTACATTGTATCCACAGGTCGGGAAGCGGGTTTTTGACGCCAATAAAACCGAAAAATCGCAAAAAGATGATGTCATTTTGATTTTTCTGTCATCCGCTAATGCTAATCTTCAGCCGTTCGTTCGCCTTCTGCGACTTATCGTCGCGCCAAAATGGAGCTTCACTCTACAAAAACGGCCACGCTTTGCGTGCAAGGCCGAGGGAGAGAGCGCCTGACGAACGCATACTAATAACTGGGGGATACATCAATGAGCAGCAGCACTGTGGCGGGCAATACCGCCCCGCAGCCTGCGTTCCTGTCCAAGGAGCGCATTATCGCCAAGCCCGGCTTCAACCGCTGGCTGGTTCCACCGGCCGCCCTGGCCATCCACCTGTGCATCGGCATGGCCTACGGTTTTTCAGTGTTCTGGCTGCCGCTGTCCAAGGCGCTGGGTATCACTAAACCGGTTGCCTGTGCGCCGGACATGAGCTTCATCGCCCAAGTCTTCTCGTCCCAATGCGACTGGCCCATCTCCATGCTGGGCTGGATCTACACCCTGTTCTTCATCTTCCTGGGTTGCTCGGCAGCGATCTGGGGTGGCTGGCTGGAACATGCCGGGCCGCGCAAGGCCGGTGTTGTGTCGGCGTTGTGCTGGTGCGGCGGCCTGCTGATCTCGGCGCTGGGTATCTATACCCACCAGATCTGGCTGATGTGGATCGGCTCCGGGGTCATTGGCGGTATCGGCCTGGGCCTGGGTTATATCTCGCCCGTATCGACCCTGATCAAGTGGTTCCCGGATAAGCGCGGCATGGCCACCGGCATGGCGATCATGGGCTTCGGCGGCGGCGCAATGGTGGGCGCCCCGCTGGCCGCTGCGCTGATGGGGCACTTTGCTTCGCCGACCAGCGTGGGCGTATGGCAGAGTTTCCTGGTCATGGCTGCGATCTACTTCGTGTTCATGATCGGCGGCGCGCTGTCCTACCGCGTTCCACCCACTGGCTGGAAGCCTGAGGGCTGGACCGCACCGGCGAAAAAAGCCAGTAACGCGATGATCACCCACCGTCACGTGCACGTGAATGTGGCGTGGAAAACCCCGCAATTCCGCTTGGTATGGCTGGTGCTGTGCCTGAACGTGTCGGCCGGTATCGGCATCCTCGGCATGGCTTCGCCGCTGCTGCAGGAAGTGTTCGGTGGCAAGCTGCTGGGTGTCGATGTGCCGTTTGGCCAACTGGACGCCGGGCAATTGGCGTCGATTGCCGCCATCGCTGCGGGCTTCACCGGCCTGCTGAGCCTGTTCAACATCGGTGGCCGGTTCTTCTGGGCGTCGTTCTCAGACTACCTGGGGCGTAAAAACACCTACTTCGTGTTCTTCGCCCTGGGCTTTGCCCTGTATGCGCTGATCCCGAACCTGGGGCACCTGGGCAATGTGGCGCTGTTCGTGGCGGCGTTCTGCATCATCCTGTCGATGTACGGCGGTGGCTTTGCGACTGTCCCGGCCTACCTGGCGGACCTGTTCGGTACCCAGATGGTCGGCGCGATCCACGGTCGCCTGCTGACCGCCTGGGCAGCGGCGGGCGTGCTGGGCCCGGTGCTGGTGAACTACCTGCGTGAGTATCAACTGAGCATCGGCGTTGAACGCGCTGCGGCCTATGACATCACCTTGTACATTCTCGCCGGCCTGCTGGTGCTGGGCTTTATCTGCAACATGCTGGTCCGCCCGGTGGCCGACAAGTACTTCATGACCGACGCGGAACTGGCCGCCGAGCAGGCGCTGGGCCATGACAAGGGTGCCGATGCCAGCACTTCCCTGGAGTGGAAAGCGGCACCCGGCACCGTGCCGTTGGCGATCGCGGCCTGGCTGGTGGTGGGTATTCCGTTGGCGTGGGGTGTGTGGGTGACCCTGCAGAAGACGGCGGTACTGTTCCACTAAGTTGAATACAAGCGGGTGCACCATCCTGGAGCACCCGCTTGTGTATACATGTCTATCCTCGACATTACCCGCCTCAACTCGTCAGTCTTATCCCCTTCGATGTTTCTGTTTAGCGCCCGCGCCCCTATAATGGCTGCCTTTTTCGCCCAATGATTTTGCGGAGCTGGTGATGGCCGAACGTAAGGCGTCCGTCGAGCGCGACACTCTGGAAACCCAGATCAAAGCCTCGATCAACCTGGATGGCACCGGAAAGGCCCGATTTGATATCGGTGTACCTTTTCTTGAGCACATGCTGGACCAGATCGCCCGTCACGGGCTGATCGACCTGGATATCGTCAGCAAGGGCGACCTGCATATCGACGACCACCACACGGTGGAAGACGTAGGCATCACCCTCGGCCAGGCGTTTGCCAAGGCCATCGGCGACAAAAAAGGCATCCGTCGCTACGGCCACGCCTATGTCCCGCTGGACGAAGCGCTGTCGCGTGTGGTCATCGACTTCTCCGGCCGCCCAGGCCTGCAGATGCACGTGCCGTACACCCGCGCCACCGTGGGCGGCTTCGACGTCGACCTGTTCCAGGAATTCTTCCAGGGCTTCGTCAACCACGCACTCGTCAGCCTGCACATCGACAACCTGCGTGGCACCAACACCCACCACCAGATCGAAACCGTGTTCAAGGCTTTCGGCCGCGCGCTGCGCATGGCCGTGGAGCTGGATGAGCGCATGGCCGGGCAGATGCCCTCGACCAAGGGCGTCCTGTAATGCAGACGGTCGCGGTTATCGATTACGGCATGGGCAACCTGCACTCGGTGGCCAAGGCCCTCGAACACGTAGGGGCCGGCAAGGTGCTGATCACCAGCGATGCCAACGTGATTCGCGAAGCCGACCGCGTGGTGTTCCCCGGTGTGGGCGCGATCCGCGATTGCATGGCCGAGATCCGTCGCCTGGGCTTTGACAGCCTGGTGCGCGAAGTCAGCCAGGATCGCCCGTTCCTCGGCATCTGCGTGGGCATGCAAGCCTTGCTCGATCGCAGTGAAGAGAACGACGGCGTCGACTGCATCGGCCTGTTCCCCGGCCAGGTGAAGTTCTTCGGCAAGGACCTGCACGAAGACGGCGCCCACCTGAAAGTCCCGCACATGGGCTGGAACGAAGTCAGCCAGACAGTGGATCACCCGCTGTGGCACGACATCCCGGACATGGCGCGCTTTTACTTCGTGCACAGCTACTACATCGCCGCCGGTAAACCGCGCCAGGTGGTGGGTGGTGGGCACTACGGCGTCGACTTCGCCGCTGCGTTGGCCGAAGGTTCGCGTTTTGCCGTGCAGTTCCACCCGGAGAAGAGCCATACCCATGGCCTGCAATTGCTGCAGAACTTCGCCGCCTGGGATGGGCGCTGGTAAATGGCCAGGAAGCCGAAGCTGCCGATCTTGACCCTCACGCCGGAGCAGGAAAGTGAGGCTACCCTCAAGATCAAGCGCTTCATGGAAGACCGCTTCGAGCTCAAGCTGGGCTCGTTCGAGGTCGCCGAGATTCTTGAGCTGTTCACCACCGAAGTGGCTCCGCACTATTACAACAGGGCGATTTTCGATACGCAGACGCTCCTTAAAGAAAGGTTCGAAAGCATCGAAAGCGACCTGTGGTCGCTTGAGAAACCCTGATTTCCCAAGCATTGCTGAATATCGAATAAGGTTTGCCAGATGCTGATTATCCCCGCTATCGATCTCAAGGACGGCGCCTGCGTCCGTCTGCGCCAAGGCCGTATGGAAGATTCCACCGTGTTCTCCGATGATCCGGTGAGCATGGCTGCCAAATGGGTGGAAGGGGGCTGCCGGCGTCTGCATCTGGTGGACTTGAACGGCGCCTTCGAAGGCCAGCCGGTCAACGGCGAGGTGGTCACCGCGATCGCCAGGCGCTACCCGAACCTGCCGATCCAGATCGGCGGCGGTATCCGCTCCCTGGAAACCATCGAGCATTACGTCAAGGCTGGCGTGAGCTACGTGATCATCGGCACCAAGGCCGTGAAAGACCCGGCCTTCGTCGCCGAAGCCTGCCGCGCGTTCCCGGGCAAAGTGATCGTGGGCCTGGACGCTAAAGATGGTTTCGTCGCCACCGACGGCTGGGCTGAAATCAGCACCGTGCAAGTCATCGACCTGGCCAGGCAGTTCGAAGCCGACGGCGTGTCCGCCATCGTTTATACCGACATCGCCAAAGACGGCATGATGCAGGGCTGCAACGTGCCGTTCACCGCGGCGCTGGCGGCGGCGACAAAGATTCCGGTGATCGCGTCCGGCGGCATTCACAACCTCGGTGACATCAAGTCACTGCTGGACGCCAAGGCCCCCGGCATCATCGGCGCCATCACCGGCCGCGCGATCTACGAAGGTACCCTGGACGTCGCCGAAGCCCAGGCTTACTGCGATGCCTACAACGGCTGAGGACTGACCATGGCGCTGGCCAAACGCATCATCCCTTGCCTGGACGTCGACAACGGTCGCGTGGTCAAGGGCGTCAAGTTCGAGAACATCCGTGACGCCGGCGACCCGGTGGAAATCGCCCGTCGCTACGATGAGCAGGGTGCCGACGAGATCACCTTTCTCGACATCACTGCCAGCGTCGACGGCCGCGACACCACGTTGCATACCGTCGAGCGCATGGCCAGCCAGGTGTTTATCCCGCTGACCGTGGGCGGTGGCGTGCGCACCGTGCAGGACATCCGCAACCTGCTCAATGCCGGTGCGGACAAGGTCTCGATCAACACGGCTGCGGTGTTCAACCCGGAGTTCGTCGGCGAAGCCGCACAGCACTTCGGCTCGCAATGCATCGTGGTCGCCATCGACGCCAAGAAAGTCTCCGGCCCGGGCGAAACCCCGCGCTGGGAGATTTTCACCCATGGCGGTCGCAAGCCGACCGGCCTGGACGCGGTGGAGTGGGCGATGAAGATGGAAGGCCTGGGCGCCGGGGAAATCCTGCTGACCAGCATGGACCAGGACGGCATGAAGAACGGCTTCGACCTGGGCGTGACCCGCGCCATCAGCGATGCGCTGGGTATTCCGGTAATCGCCTCCGGCGGCGTCGGTAACCTGCAACACCTGGCCGACGGCGTGATCGAAGGCCATGCCAGCGCGGTGTTGGCGGCGAGTATTTTTCACTTTGGTGAATACACCGTTCCCGAGGCCAAGGCCTACATGGCGGCGCGCGGTATCGTCGTTCGCTAAACGTTGCTGGACACCATGGCAGGCGCGCGGCACTCTCTGCGCTTGCCATGGATTCCGGTAGCCTTCATGTTCAAGACCCTGCTGCTTGCCCTCGCCAGCACCTCCATCTTCATGGTGAGTGCGGCCCACGCCGAAGAACCTTCCGACGCCTCCCTGGTATTGCTGACGGAAAATTTCCCGCCCTACAACATGGCCAAGAACGGCAAGAACTTCGCCCGGGACGAGAACATCGAAGGCATCGCCGTGGACATCGTGCGCGAAACCTTCAAGCGTGCCGGCATTTCCTACAATCTCACCCTACGTTTTCCCTGGGAGCGAATCTACAAGCTCGCCCTGGAGAAACCCGGCTATGGCGTGTTTGTGATGGCGCGCCTGCCGGATCGGGAAGCGCTGTTCAAGTGGGTCGGCCCCATCGGTCCGGACGACTGGGTGCTGCTGGCCAAGGCCGACAGCAAGATCCAGCTCGACGACCTGGAACACGCGCGCCGCTACAGGATCGGCGCCTATAAAGGCGATGCCATCGCCGAGACCCTGGAGAAGCAGGGCCTTAACCCGGTGGTGGTGTTGCGTGACCAGGACAACGCGCAAAAGCTCGTGGATGGCCAGATCGACCTGTGGGCTACCGGCGATCCGGCCGGGCGTTACCTGGCGCGCCAGGTCGGTGTGACCGGGCTCAAGACTGTACTGCGGTTCAACAGTGCCCAGTTGTACCTGGCGCTGAACAAGGATGTGCCGGATGAGACGGTGGCCAGGCTGCAGGCAGCGTTGGATCAGTTGCGCTCTGAAGGGCGGGTGGAACAGATCATGGCGGACTATTTGTAGCGGTAGACGCCGTTCTTGCCGTGCCCCGCCATGGCTTGATTGCTGCGCACACTGATCATCAGCTTGATATCAATCCACTCGATGCCCTGGGCCTGGAGCTTGGGCAATTCGCGCTCGAGCACCGCCAGCGTCTGCGGATAGGGGTGGCCGATCATCACCGCCGAACCCTGTTTATGCGCCAGCTTGATCGCGGTTTGCAGCTGCGCGGTAATTGCCGCTTCGGTGCGCTCATCATCGAGGAATACATCCCGCGAGACATGGGCCAGGCCGATCTTCTGCGCCTCGGCGGCGGCCACGGTCTGTGCGCTGGTGCGGCTGTCGACGAAGAACTTGTTGCGCCGCTGCAGTTCAGCCATCAGCCAAGCCATGGCGGCCGGCTGGGCGGTCATGCGACTGCCCATATGGTTATTGATGCCGGCGGTGTAGGGCACGGCCTTGAAGGCGGCGTCCAGGCGTTGGCCAAGTTCTTCCATGGAGAGTTCAGGGTGCCAGGCGAACGGGCCGGTGGCGGGGTCCATGGGCATGTGCAGGATCACGATCTTGCCGGCCTTGTGCGCTTCGCGGGCGAATTCGGCGGCGTGGGGCGTGTCGGGCATGATCGCCGTGGTCACCGGCCCAGGCAGGGCCAGCACGCGACGATCCCGGGGCAGGTTTTGCCCCAGGTCATCGATGATGAGGGTCAGGTAGGCTTTGTGGGATTCGCCGACAGGGGTCGCTTGGGCGACCCCTGCCAGGCTGCACAGCACAGCGATGATCAGGGCAACACGCATATCAACGGCTGCGCGTAATGCTCAGGCCCTTGAGCAGGCTCAGCGCCTGGGCCAACTGGTAGTCATCGTCCTGCGGCATCGGCTTGGCTTTCTTGCTGCTGCCGGTTGGCTGGTCGGCACCGCCGTTGCCATTGCCCAGGTGACCTTGCAGGTCGGCTTCCTTGTAGTACTCGCTGTCGATTTCGTTGGTGATCTTGGCCTTGCGCACTTCGATGTCCGGCACGATGCCCTGGGCCTGGATCGAGCGGCCGTTCGGCGTGTAGTACAGCGCGGTGGTGATCTTCAGGGCGCGATCGTTGTTCAGCGGCAGCACGGTTTGTACCGAGCCTTTGCCGAAGCTGGTGGTGCCCATCAGCACGCCGCGCTTCTGGTCTTGCAGGGCGCCGGCGACGATTTCCGAGGCCGAGGCGCTGCCGCCGTTGATCAGCACGGCCAATGGCACGTTCTCGCTGAGGTCGTTGCCGGTGGCCGAGAAGCGCAGCTCGGAGTTGGCGATACGGCCCTTGGTGTAGACGATCAGGCCCTTGGTGATGAAATGGTCGACCACTTCTACCGCCGACTGCAGCACGCCGCCCGGGTTGTTGCGCAGGTCGAGCACGATGCCGCTGAGTTTCTTGCCGTTGTCCTTGCGCAGCTTGGCCAGGGCCTTGGCCACTTCTTCGCCGGTCTTGACCTGGAACTGGGTGATGCGGATGTAGCCGTAGCCCGACTCCAGCAACTGGCTCTTCACGCTCTTGACCACGATGGTCGCGCGGGTGAGCGTCACGTCAAACGGGTTGCCGCCATCGCGCACCAGGGTGAGGGTGATTTTCTGGCCGATCTTGCCGCGCATCTTGTCGACGGCTTCGGTCATGGTCTGGCCGCGGGTCGGCTGGCCGTTGATCTTGACGATAAAGTCACCGGCCTGGATGCCGGCCTTGGACGCCGGGGTGTCATCGATGGGCGAGACCACCTTGATATTGCCGTCTTCGGCGCCGACTTCAATGCCCAGGCCGCCGAATTCACCGCTGGTGCTTTCCTGCAGCTCGGCAAAATCTTCCGGACCCAGGTAGGCGGAGTGCGGATCAAGGTTGCTGAGCATGCCCTTGATGGCATTCTCCAGCAGGGTCTTGTCGTCTACAGGTTCGACATAGGCGGCCTTGATCCGGTCCATGACCTCGGCAAAGGTGCGCAGCTCGTCCAGCGGCAATGGCGCCTTGGTGGTCGCGGCCGTGGCGGCGGGTGCAGCCGGGGCGGCCTGGTCGGCAAAAGCCAGAGGCGCGCCGATGACCAGGGCGATCGTCAGGGCCAGCGAAGTGAGGCGGGACAAATGCAGCATGTCGAACGAACTCCTAATGTAGATGCGACCCTATCCTTGGGACCGGCACCATTGTGCGGGATCGCTCGGGCGACCCTGCTGACGAATAGCGAAGTACAGCGCCGGGGTGTCCTGGCCACCACTGTTACCGACAGTGGAGATGGATTCACCGGCTTTTACAACATCACCTGCCGACTTGAGTAACGTCTGATTGTGGCCATAAAGGCTTAAATAGCCATTACCGTGGTCGAGAATCACCAGCAAGCCGGCGCCCCGCAGCCAATCGGCAAACACCACGCGCCCGCCATGTACGGCGTGGACCTGGCTGCCGGCAGAGGCGCTGATCATCACCCCATCCCACTTGGCGCGGGTATCGTCGCCTCGGGTTTCCCCAAAGCGTGCCAGTAGTCGACCATCAACCGGCCATGGAAGTTTGCCGCGGGCTGAAGCAAAAGGCCCGCCGAACGACTCGCCGGCACTGGAAACCAGCGGGCCAGGGGCGGCATGTGCCGGTTTACGCGGTGCGGGGGCATCGCTGGTGGCTGCCAGTTCGGCCTCACGCTGGCGCTTTTTTTCCGCTTCCTGCTGGGCGATCAGCGCTTTCTGTCGCGCTTCTTCGGCCTCGCGTGCCTGGCGTGCCAGGGTTTCTTCGATGGTCTTGAGCACTTTGGCCAGGTCGGCCTGGTCCTGCTCGCGGGCCTGCAGCTTGGCGTCGCGCGCCTTCACGTCGTCATTGAGCTTGGCCAGGGCCAGCTGGCGCTCCTTGCGGACCTTGTCCAGCTCGTCGCGCTGGGCGTTGAGGCTGGCTTTCTGGTCCTCCAGCTGCGACTGCTGGTTGGCGATTTCCTGTTCGACGTTGGCCAACTGGCGCAGGGTCTCGTTGAAGCTTTTCAATTGCTCCAGGCGGGCCTTGCTCAGGTAGTCGTAGTAGGTCAGGGTGCGCGCGAATTTCTCCGGGTTCTGCTGGTTGAGCAGCAGCTTGAGGTATTCCTGGCGGCCGCTCTGGTAGGCGGCGCGGGCCTGGATCGCGATCAAGCGTTGCTGTTCAACGCGTGCGCTCTGGAGTTTTTTTTTCTCAGCGTCGAGTCGCTCCAGTTCCGACTCGCTCTTCTTTAGTTCTTTTTGCAGCTCCTGGACCTGCTTCTCCAGCTTGCCCATTTCGGTTTCCGTGCCGCGCAGGTCTTTCTGCACCCCGGATTTTTCTTCCTGGAGCTTGCCGAGCAGTTTTTTCAGCTCGGTAATGTCCTGACGCGTAGCGTCCAACTGTTGTTGAGTTTGTGCGCGCTCGTCGGCAAACGCCGGTTGGAGCAGGCAGACAAGAGCGAGGGTAATCAAGGCGCGAAGCATAGAGGCGGGCGACACCAGGGAAAGGGACGGCCTAGTATGCCCGCCAAGCGCTGCAAAAAAAACGCCCAATTCGGCCTGGAAGGCAAGATAGGTGCCGAGTGGCGGTGGTATGGCAAAAAGACATCTGCCAAACACCGCAGATCCCATGTGGGAAGGGACAAGCCCCTCCCACATGTTTGTTGAGATCAGACCAGAATTGAGGTCCCGGTCATCTCTTTGGGCTTCTCCAACCCCATCAGCATCAGCATGGTCGGCGCCACATCCGCCAGCACGCCGCCTTCACGTACTTTGAAATCGCGCTTGCCGACGTAGATGAACGGCACCGGCTCGGTGGTGTGGGCGGTATGGGCCTGGCCGGTGGTTTCGTCGGACATCTGCTCGCAGTTGCCGTGGTCGGCCGTGATCAGCGCTTCGCCGCCGACTTTTTCCAGGGCCTCGACAATGCGGCCGACGCACAGGTCCAGGCATTCCACAGCCTTGGTCGCAGCTTCCAGGTTGCCGCTGTGGCCGACCATGTCACCGTTGGCGTAGTTGACCACGATCACGTCGTAACGCTGGTGGTCAATGGCGTCGACGATCTTGTCGGTGACTTCCGGCGCGCTCATTTCCGGCTGCAGGTCGTAGGTGGCGACTTTCGGCGAAGGGATCAGGATGCGTTCTTCGCCCGGAAACGGTTCTTCACGCCCGCCGGAGAAGAAGAAGGTGACGTGGGCGTATTTTTCGGTTTCAGCGATACGCAGCTGGGTCTTGCCGTTCTTCGCCAGGTAGTCGCCCAGCACGTTGTCCAGGCTGCCGGCAGCAAAGGCAGCGGGGGCCGGGATGCTGGCGGCGTATTGGGTCAGGCCGACGTATTGGACTTTTGGCTGGCGCGCCCGCTCGAATTCCTTGAAACCGTCTTCGACAAACACACGGCTCAGCTCGCGGGCACGGTCTGCGCGGAAGTTCATGAACACCACGGCGTCGCCGTCTTCGACCTTGACCGGCTCGCCGATGGTGGTGGCCTTGACGAATTCATCGCTCTCGCCACGGGCGTAGGCAGCTTCCAGGCCTTCCTGGGCGGTGGCGGCGTGGAATTCGGCCTGGCCGTCGACGATCAGGTTGTAGGCCTGGGACACGCGGTCCCAACGGTTGTCGCGATCCATTGCGAAGTAGCGGCCCACCAGGCTGGCGATGCGGCCCTTGCCCAGGGCGGCGAAGGTGGCGTCCAGCAGCTCGATGGAGGATTGCGCGCTTTTTGGCGGGGTGTCGCGACCATCGAGGAAGGCGTGCAGGTAGATCTTGTCGGCGCCGCGCTTGAAGGCCAGCTCGGCCATTGCCACCAGATGGTCCTGGTGACTGTGAACGCCGCCGTCGGACAGCAGGCCCATGAAGTGCACGGCCTTGCCGGCGGCCACGGCTTTATCTACCGCTGCGCAGAGGGTCGGGTTCTCGAAGAACTCGCCATCGCGGATCGATTTGGTCACGCGGGTGAAGTCCTGATAGACCACTCGTCCGGCGCCGAGGTTCATGTGGCCGACTTCCGAGTTGCCCATCTGGCCGTCCGGCAGGCCCACGTCCATGCCCGAGCCGGAGATCAGGCCGTTGGGCACCGTCGCGGTCAGGCGGTCGAGTACGGGCTTCTTGGCCGCGTACACCGCGTTGTCGTGGTGGCTTTCACTGTGTCCGAAGCCATCGAGAATTATCAGGACCAAAGGTTTAGGCGTAGTAGTCATAGATCCTCTCGCGGCGGTAATAAAGGAAGGCAATTGAAAAGGGAGTGGCAGTTTAAAGCGAAGTTCCGACCACGTCACCGCCTTACGGGGGTTGGCCCCCCCTGACGGCTGTGTATACTTACCGCCATTTTAACGCCCTGGAACCTCCTTGATGGTTGATCACCTGATTGCATTTGCCACTGCCCACTATCTGCTCGTGGGTGCCTTCGTCATCCTGCTGGCGCTGCTGATCGCTCACGAATTGAGCCGTGGTGGCCGCAGCCTGAGCACGTCGGAGCTGACCGCGCTGGTCAACAAGGATGAGGCCATTGTGGTGGATATCCGCCCAGTCAAGGATTTCGCCGCCGGCCACATCGTCGGTGCCCTGAACATTCCTCAGGACAAGCTGATCGCGCGCCTGGCCGAGCTGGAAAAGCACAAGGCCAAGACCATCATCCTGGTCGACGCCCAGGGCCAGCACGCCGGTACCCACGCCCGCGAAATTCTCAAGAGCGGTTTCACCGCCGCCAAGCTGTCCGGTGGCATCAGCAGCTGGCGCGCCGATAACCTGCCGCTGGTGAAGTGATATGAGCCAGGTCGTCGTATATTCCAGCGATTGGTGCCCTTACTGCATGCGGGCCAAGGCCCTGCTGGAGAAAAAGGGCGTTGCCTTCGAAGAGATCAAGGTCGATGGCAAACCCCAGGTGCGTGCCGAAATGGCCCAGAAGGCGGGGCGCACGTCAGTGCCGCAGATCTGGATCGGCGCCAAACACATCGGTGGTTGCGACGACCTGTTTGCCCTGGAGCGCGCCGGTAAACTCGATGCGCTGCTGCTCGTCTGACTCCTAACCCCTAAAAGACCCCAAGATCAAGAAGGATCTGCGATGACTGACCAACAGAACACCGAAGCAGCAGAAGCCCAAGGCCCACAATTTTCGCTGCAGCGTATCTATGTGCGTGACTTGTCGTTCGAAGCGCCGAAAAGCCCGGCTATCTTCCGCCAGGAATGGACCCCAAGCGTTGCCCTGGACCTGAACACCCGTCAAAAGGCACTGGAAGGCGATTTCCACGAAGTCGTGCTGACCTTGTCGGTCACCGTCAAGAATGGCGAAGAAGTGGCCTTCATCGCTGAAGTGCAACAGGCCGGTATCTTCCTGATCCAGGGCCTGGACGAAGCGTCCATGAGCCACACCCTGGGTGCGTTCTGCCCGAACATCCTGTTCCCGTATGCCCGCGAGACCCTGGACAGCCTGGTCACCCGTGGTTCGTTCCCGGCGTTGATGCTGGCTCCGGTGAACTTCGATGCCCTGTACGCTCAAGAGCTGCAGCGCATGCAACAGGAAGGCGCGCCGACGGTTCAGTAATCTCGAACCCGACGCAGAACCCAATGTGGGAGGGGGCTTGCTCCCGATGGCGGTGGATCAGTCACGTAGATGTCGACTGACACTCCGCCATCGGGGGCAAGCCCCCTCCCACATTTGTTATGTGTGCTATTTGAAGCCGAGTTGGCGCCAGCCTTCGTAGACGGCAACGGCGACAGTGTTCGACAGGTTCAGGCTGCGGCAGCCTTCGCGCATCGGCAGGCGCAGGCGATGCCCGTCCGGCAGGGCTTCGAGTACGTCGGCCGGCAGGCCGCGGCTTTCCGGGCCGAACAGGAAAGCGTCGCCTTCGGCGAAGCTGGCATCATGGAACGGTCGCGAACCCTTGGTGGTGAACGCGAACAGCCGTGGGTGGCCCAGGCTTTCCAGGCAGCTGGCCAGGTCGGCATGGCGCTGCAGGGTGGCATACTCGTGGTAGTCCAGGCCGGCACGGCGCAGGCGCTTGTCGTCCATGTCGAAGCCCAGGGGCTCGATCAAATGCAGGTGGCAGCCACTGTTGGCGCACAGCCTGATAACGTTGCCGGTATTCGGCGGAATTTCTGGTTGAAAAAGGATGACGTGAAACATGCACGGCTCCGAAGGCAAAGATGCGCTGCATTCTACCCCTGAAGAAGACCCAAGACCGAAGCTAATGCCGAAGGTGATGGGCTCATTGGCGATTGTCGGCCTGATGGTGGGCCTGATGATCGGCCGCCTGACCACCCCTGACCCGGTCGAGTTGCAGCAGATAGAGACGGCGGCGGACGGTGTGGTGGTGTGGTTCAACCGCGAACCCAAGCTGCACGGTGAGCATATCGACGGCACCGTGGCGCTGTTGTTCGACGCGCAAGGCAAGGCCGCCAGTGGGCAGCTCAAGGTCAACGACAAGGATGTGAACTGGCGCGTGCGCAAGACCGATGCGGGCTTGCTGCTGAACCTGGTGGCGGCTCGGCCGCTGCGCGGGGAGTGGAAGGGCGAGGAGGTCGATGACCGCTGGCGGCTGGAGATCCATCTCCAAGAGCAATAAAAGAGGGAGTTCCCGGCCTGCCTGTACCAGGGCTCCCAAAACGGGGTGAAGCCAGAGGCTTCGGTGTTAAAGAGGGAATCCCCGGCCTGCCTGTACCGAGGTTCCCGAAAGCGGTGTGGAGCGCGACGCGGTTCGCATCAAGCACCCCGGGTGTAAAGAGGGGATTCTCGGCCTGCCTGTACCAAGGTCCCCGAAACTGGGTTGTACTGGGGTTATTGCAGGGCGCGTGCCAGAGTGGCTGAGTTGTGCCAAAAAATTTCTCCAGAAAGCGCAAAGCCCCGGAATACGGGGCTTTGGTGTTTTCGGGGTTCAGCATTTTCTTAACAAAACGCATGTTTCGGGCTTGGAACGTGTGCGCGATGCTAGAACAGGGTGCATTGAAGCGGTGCACGGTTCTGAGTCCGTGTGGGGGGCCAAATGTGAGAGGGGGCTTGCTCCCGATGGCGGAGTGTCAGTCGATATCTATCTGACTGATCCACCGCCATCGGGAGCAAGCCCCCTCCCACATTAGACCTCGGTAGATTGGAGATCAGGCGTCGTCGCCCTCATCGTCATCCCCACCATCGACCTTCATGCCCAACTCCTTGATCTTGCGCGTCAGGGTATTGCGACCCCAACCCAGCAACACGGCGGCATCGCGACGGCGGCCCGCGGTGTGCTTGAGGGCGGTTTCGATCATGATCCGCTCGAAGGCCGGTACGGCGCTGTCCAGCAGGTTCGACTGGCCGCGTGCCAGGGCCTGGTCGGCCCATTGGCGCAGCGCCTGTTCCCAGTTGGTCACCGGGGCCGAATCCTGTGGCAGGCTCAGCAGTTCCGGCGGCAGGTCGCCGATATGCACTTCGCGGCCGGACGCCATCACGGTGATCCAGCGGCAGGTGTTCTCCAGCTGGCGCACGTTGCCGGGCCACGGCAGGTTCTTCAGGTATTCCTCGGTCTCGCTTTTCAGCAGCTTCGGCTCGACAGCCAGCTCCTGGGCGGCGCGGCTGAGGAAGTGGCGGGCGAGGGTCGGGATATCTTCGCGGCGGTCCGACATGCGTGGGATGTGGATGCGGATCACGTTGAGACGGTGGAACAAGTCTTCACGGAACTTGCCGGCGTGCACCAGGGTTTCCAGGTTCTGGTGAGTCGCGGCGATGATGCGCACATCGACCTTGACCGGTGTGTGCCCGCCCACGCGGTAGAACTCGCCGTCCGCCAGTACGCGCAGCAGACGGGTCTGGGTGTCGGCCGGCATGTCGCCGATTTCATCGAGGAACAGCGTGCCGCCGTCCGCCTGTTCGAAGCGGCCGCGACGCAGGTTGGCTGCGCCGGTGAATGCGCCTTTCTCATGGCCGAACAGCTCGGACTCCATCAGGTCCTTGGGGATCGCCGCCATGTTCAGCGCGATAAACGGCGAGGCCGCCCGCGGGCTGTGGCGGTGCAGGGCGTGGGCCACCAACTCTTTACCGGTACCCGACTCGCCGTTGATCAGCACGGTGATGTTGGAATGGCTCAAGCGCCCGATGGCGCGAAACACTTCCTGCATCGCCGGCGCTTCACCGATGATTTCCGGGGTGCGGGTCAGGGTCGGCGGAGCTTCCTGGTTCTGCTGTTCCTGGGCGTGCTGGTTGGCGCGCTTGACCAGCGCCACGGCCTCGTCCACGTCAAACGGCTTGGGCAGGTACTCGAAGGCGCCGCCCTGATAGGACGCGACAGCGCTGTCCAGGTCCGAGTGGGCAGTCATGATGATCACCGGCAGGCGCGGGTGCTGCTCGCGAATCCGCGCCAGCAGGTCCAGGCCACTGGCGCCGGGCATGCGGATGTCGGAGATGATCACGTCGGGCTGCTGGCGCGCCAGGCGGCTCATCACCCCGTCGGCGCTGTCGAAGCTCTGGGTGGTCATGCCTTCCTGTTGCAAGGCTTTCTCGAGGACCCAGCGGATAGAACGGTCGTCATCGACGATCCACACAGTTTCACTACGGCTCATGTCGATGGGGCTCCTTGTTCCAGAGGCAGAAAGATCGAGAATGTGGTGTGGCCGGGATGGCTCTCACATTCGATCAGACCCTGGTGCTGGCTGATGATGTTCTGGGTAATGGCCAGGCCCAGCCCGGTACCGTCCGGGCGGCCGCTGACCATGGGAAAGAAAATGGTTTCCTGGAGTTCCGCAGGAATGCCCGGGCCGTTGTCGATGATCTCGACCTTGGTTACCAGGCGATGGCGCACGTGGCCGATGGTGAACTGGCGCAGGGCACGGGTGCGCAGGCTGATGCGGCCAAGGCGCAGCTCGTTCTGGCTGCTGATGGCCTGCATGGCGTTGCGCACGATGTTGAGCACCGCCTGGATCATCTGCTCGCGGTCGATCAACACGTCGGGAATGCTTGGGTCGTAGTCGCGCACCAGGGTGATGCAGCCCTGGCTTTCGGCTTCTACCAACTGACAGACGCGCTCCAGTACTTCGTGCACGTTGGTCATCGCCAGCGACGGCAGCTTGTTGGAGCCGAGCATGCGGTCCACCAGGTTACGCAGGCGGTCGGCCTCTTCGATGATGACGTTGGTGTAGTCCTTGAGGTGCTCGTCCGGCAGTTCACGGGCCAGCAGCTGCGCCGCGCCGCGAATGCCGCCCAGCGGGTTCTTGATCTCATGGGCCAGGCCGCGCACCAGCATCTTGCTGGTCTCCTGCTTGGACAGCTGGGCTTCTTCCTTGGTGATGCGCAACAGGCGGTCGCGGGGGTGCACTTCGAGCAGCAGCAGGGTCGCGCCGTTGCTCAGGATCGGGGTCACGGCGTAGTCGACGGTCAGCGTTTGGCCGGTCAGTGCCGTGAGCATCGCTTCACGCTTGGTGAACGGGTGTGCCTGCTCCACCGCCTGGCGCAACGAACTCAAGGCTTCGGCCGACTCGGTGAACAATTCGCTGATGAACTGCCCATGGCTGCGCTGACCGCTGATGGCCAGGAGCATCTCTGCCGCCGGGTTCATGTACTCAAGGCGCAGGTCGTCATTGAGCAGGATGGTCGCGGTGGTCAGGTTGTCGAGTAGCAAACGGTGCAGTGCATCGCTGATGGTCATCGGGACCTCTTTTGGAGCAAGGCGCGGGCTTGAGGCACACGCTGATACAAGGAAAATGCAAAAACCAAACCAAGGCTCCGAAAAGAAGCGTGAATCCCCTGAAATAAGGGGTTAAGGCGCGAAACTGTGGCGTTCTGCCAGCCTGCTCGGGAAGTTTCGAACCAAAATGGTGTGAGCCAGTGGGAAGGGTGCGGGGTGTCGCACCAATATAGTGCGGTTTTGTGAAGGTTGTTCAGGAAGTGGCGAATTCACACAAATCCAATGTGGGAGGAGCTCCCACATGTTTGGGTCGGGTGACAGATTCAGTCTTTGTGGATACATAGCTCGGCCGTGGCGCGAATCATCGCCAGCTGCCGCAACGGGTCGTTCAGCGGCTCATGCACCGCTTCAGCCAGCCATTGAGGGCACTGCGGGTCGCTACGTTGTGGCGTGAAGTCCGCGAGTTGTTGCAGCAGGCGTTTTTGCAATTGATCCAGTTGCGGGCGAATCTGCTTCACCAGGTCCGGGCGCGGGGCGTCGGGTGCCTTGCCCTGGAACTGCCAGTCGGACAGGTGGGTGTATTGCACCAGCTTGTTTGCCTCGATCTGCGCCGAGAAAAATTGCTCGGCAGCGGCGGGCTCCAGTTTGTAGCTCGGTGCCTGGGCGATGACGCTGGCGAGCACGTCCTGCTCGCGCTTTTTGTCTTCTACCGGTTTTTTACTGTCCCATTTGCTCAGGGCCACCTGGTCGGCAATGGCCAGGCGTTCGGCGATGCTGTTGAGCAATGGCGCCAGTGTCGGCGGTGCAGCGAATGCACTGGCGCTGGCGAACAATAAAGTGAATGCAAGTAGACGCTTCAAGAGGTGACCTCCTAGGGTGCGGGCAAAAAAAAGACCTCCCGAAGGAGGCCTTTTTCATCACGCTGCGTCAAGCAGCGCTACCGGATCAGCAGCTGTAGTACAGCTCGTATTCCAGTGGGTGTACGAAGGTGCGCACTTTGATTTCTTCTTCGCTTTTCAGCTCGATGTAGGCATCGATGAAGTCGTCGCTGAATACGCCGCCTTTGGTCAGGAACGCACGGCCCTTGTCCAGCTCTTCCAGGGCTTCTTTCAGGCTGCCGCACACTTGTGGGATCTCTTTGGCCTCTTCAGGCGGCAGGTCGTACAAGTTTTTGTCGGCGGCGTCGCCAGGGTGGATCTTGTTCTGGATACCGTCCAGGCCGGCCATGACCAGGGCAGCGAAGGCCAGGTATGGGTTGGCTGCCGGATCCGGGAAGCGAGCTTCGATACGGCGAGCGCGCGGGCTGGATACGTAAGGAATGCGGATCGAGGCGGAACGGTTGCGAGCCGAGTAGGCCAGCATGACCGGTGCTTCGAAACCTGGGACCAGACGCTTGTAGGAGTTGGTCGACGGGTTGGTGAAGCCGTTCAGGGCCTTACCGTGCTTGATGATGCCGCCGATGAAGTACAGGGCGGTGTCGGACAGGCCGGCATAACCTTCGCCGGCGAAGGTGTTCTTGCCTTCTTTGGCGATGGACAGGTGAACGTGCATACCCGAACCGTTATCGCCGTACAGCGGCTTAGGCATGAAGGTAGCGGTACGGCCGTAGGCATCAGCCACGTTGTGTACGCAGTACTTCAGGGTCTGGACTTCGTCAGCCTTGGCCACGAGGGTGTTGAACTTAACGCCGATTTCGTTCTGGCCGGCAGTCGCCACTTCGTGGTGGTGAACTTCGATGACCAGGCCCATTTCTTCCATGGCGTTGCACATGGAGGTACGGATTTCGTGGTCGTGGTCGAACGGCGGAACCGGGAAGTAGCCACCTTTGATGCCTGGACGGTGGCCTTTGTTGCCGCCTTCCACGTCCTGGTCGGACATCCACGAACCTTGTTCGGAGAAGATCTTGAACATGGAGCCGGAGATGTCGGACTTGAACTTGACCGAATCAAAGATGAAGAATTCCGGTTCCGGGCCGACGAATACGGTGTCGCCGATACCGGTGGACTTCAGGTATTCCTCGGCACGCTTGGCGATCGCACGTGGGTCGCGGTCGTAGCCTTGCATGGTCGAAGGCTCGATCACGTCGCAGACGATGATCAGGGTTGGGTCTTCGGTGAACGGGTCGAGGACGGCAGTGCTGTCGTCCGGCATCAGGATCATGTCGGAGGCTTCGATGCCTTTCCAGCCGGCGATGGAGGAGCCGTCGAACATTTTGCCTTCTTCGAAGAAAGCATCATCCAGCGCGTCGCGAGCCGGCATGGTCACGTGGTGCTGAGTGCCTTTGGTGTCCGTGAAGCGCAGATCAATCCATTTAACGTCATGATCTTTGATGAGTTGAACCGACTTCGACATAGTGTCCTCCGGGTGGCTTCGGGCTGGGGTAGTGGAGTTAGCCCTTAGAATGTGGGTGATGCCGGCGCGGATAGTCCGCCATGGCAACCTGCCTCACAAGAGAGCAAATTGCATGCCAGTGCGCCAACATGGGTTTTTTGCTCCAAAAACGCCCCTATAAAGGTGCATTGCGACAAATGCCCGAAATTAGCGCACCGCAATGTGGCGTTCGCGAGTGCAAACGCACCTCTTTAGTGCGAGTCGAGTGTTGTGCATATTAACTGGTTAAACCTTGAGCGATTTCCGCTATAATCCGCGCCCCCCTTTTTCGGCAGGCCCTGCGCGCGCTGTTTCCATGAAATTAATCGTTAAAGTCTTCCCCGAGATCACCATCAAGAGCCGACCGGTACGGATGCGTTTCATCCGTCAGTTGGCCAAGAACATCCGTGCCGTGCTCCGCGATCTGGACCCGGCTGTGGTGGTGAACGGTGTGTGGGACAACCTCGAGCTGGAAACCCGCCTGACCGACGCCAAAGCCTTGAAGGACATGACCGAGCGCCTGAGCTGCATGCCGGGTATCGCGCATTTCCTGCAGGTGGATGAGTACCCCCTGGGGGACTTCGACGACATCACCGAAAAATGCAAACGGCACTTCGGCGACAGCCTTGAAGGCAAGATTTTCTCGGTGCGCTGCAAGCGTGCCGGCAAGCACCCGTTCAGTTCCATGGACGTCGAGAAATACGTCGGCAGCAAGCTGCGTCGCGAGTGCGGCGCCGCCGGAATTTCCCTCAAGGCGCCGCAAATTGAAGTGCGCATGGAAATTCGCGACCAACGGTTGTTTGTGATTCACAGCCAGCACGACAGCATCGGCGGCTACCCGCTGGGCGCCCTGGAACAGACCCTGGTCCTCATGTCCGGCGGTTTCGATTCCACGGTGGCGGCCTACCAGATCATGCGCCGCGGCCTGATGAGCCACTTCTGCTTCTTTAACCTGGGCGGGCGTGCACACGAATTGGGCGTGATGGAAGTTGCGCACTTTATCTGGAAGAAGTACGGCAGCTCCCAGCGCGTGCTATTTGTGAGCGTACCGTTCGAGGAAGTGCTGGGCGAAATTCTCGGTAAAGTCGATAACAGTCATATGGGCGTAGTATTGAAGCGTATGATGTTGCGCGCTGCGTCCCGAATCGCCGATCAGTTGCAGATCGACGCGCTGGTGACCGGTGAAGCGATTTCCCAGGTTTCCAGCCAGACGCTGCCGAACCTGTCGCTGATCGACTGCGTGACCGAGAAGCTGGTACTGCGCCCGCTGATCGCCAGCCATAAGCAGGACATCATCGACTTGGCAGAAACAATCGGCACCGCCGACTTTGCCAAGCATATGCCTGAATACTGCGGGGTCATTTCGGTGAACCCCAAGACCCACGCCAAGCGCAACCGCGTGGAGTACGAAGAACAACAGTTTGATATGGCGGTTCTGGAGCGTGCGCTCGAGAACGCCAAGCTGGTCCCGATCGATCGTGTTATCGACGAACTGGGCCAGGATGTGCAGATCGAAGAAGTCAGCGAAGCCCTGGCCGGCCAGATCGTCATCGACATCCGTCACCCGGATGCCGCTGAAGATGAGCCGCTGGAAATCGCCGGCATCGACGTACAAACGCTGCCGTTCTATGCATTGAACGCGCGTTTCAAGGAACTGGATAACAGCCGTCAGTACCTGCTGTATTGCGACAAAGGCGTGATGAGTCGCCTGCATGCCCACCATTTGCTCAGTGAGGGGCATGCCAATGTGCGCGTTTATCGACCGAGCTAAGAGCCCGGGGCTGTTTGCCTGTGGCCTGCGTCACCGGCCCCCCGACTCTGCCGTCAAGCTGTAACGGCAAGGCCTGACTCTACTGTTAATCGCTGCCACGACCTGTCAGCACACCGAATCCTCTGATCGAGATACACAAGTGATCGAAAATCTACGTAACATCGCCATCATTGCCCACGTTGACCATGGTAAAACCACCCTGGTAGACAAACTCCTGCGTCAATCCGGCACCCTGGAGCGCAACGAGCTCAACGACGAGCGCGTGATGGACTCCAACGACCAGGAAAAAGAGCGCGGTATTACCATCCTGGCTAAAAACACCGCTATCAACTGGAACGGCTACCACATCAACATCGTGGATACCCCGGGCCACGCCGACTTCGGCGGCGAAGTAGAACGCGTAATGTCGATGGTTGACTCCGTTCTGCTGCTGGTTGACGCTCAAGACGGCCCTATGCCGCAAACCCGTTTCGTGACCAAGAAGGCGTTCGAAGCCGGCCTGCGTCCGATCGTGTGCATCAACAAGGTTGACCGTCCAGGCGCGCGTCCGGACTGGGTTCTGGACCAGATCTTCGACCTGTTCGACAACCTGGGTGCCACCGAAGAGCAACTTGATTTCCAAGTGATCTACGCTTCGGCCCTGAACGGTATTGCCGGTCTGGAACACACCGCCATGGCGGAAGACATGACCCCGCTGTACCAGGCGATCGTTGACCACGTTCCACCACCGAAGGTTGACCGTGACGGTCCGTTCCAGATGCAAATCTCGGCACTGGACTACAACAGCTTCCTGGGTGTTATCGGCGTTGGCCGTATCGCCCGTGGTAGCGTCAAGCCGAACACCCCGGTTGTCGCTATCGGCGCCGACGGCAAGAAGCGTAACGGTCGTATCCTGAAGCTGATGGGTCACCACGGCCTGCACCGCATCGACGTTGAAGAAGCCTTCGCCGGCGACATCGTGTGCGTCAGCGGTATGGACTCGCTGTTCATCTCCGACACCCTGTGCCAGCCGGACACTGTCGAGGCGATGAAGCCTCTGACCGTCGACGAGCCAACCGTTTCTATGACCTTCCAGGTAAACGACTCGCCTTTCTGCGGTAAAGAAGGCAAGTTCGTGACTTCCCGTAACATCAAGGAACGTCTGGACAAAGAGCTGCTGTACAACGTTGCACTGCGCGTTGAAGAAGGCGACTCGGCTGACAAGTTCAAGGTTTCCGGCCGTGGTGAGCTGCACCTCTCGGTACTGATCGAAACCATGCGTCGCGAAGGCTTCGAAATGGGCGTTGGTCGTCCTGAAGTGATCATCCGTCAGGTTGACGGCGTGAAGCAGGAACCGTTCGAAAACGTCACCATCGACACCCCTGAAGAATCCCAGGGCAAGGTCATGGAAGAGATGGGCCTGCGTAAGGGTGACCTGACCAACATGGTGCCGGATGGCAAAGGCCGTGTGCGTCTGGAATACAACATCCCTGCTCGTGGTCTGATCGGTTTCCGTAACCAGTTCCTGACCCTGACCAACGGTGCTGGCATCCTGACCTCGATCTTCGATCGCTACGACACCATGAAGTCCGGCGACATGTCCGGCCGTCAGAACGGTGTCCTGGTATCGGTAGAAACCGGCAAGGCGCTGACCTACTCCCTGGAAACCCTCCAGGCGCGTGGCAAGCTGTTCGTTGAACACGGTCAAGAGATCTACAACGGTCAGATCGTTGGCCTGAACAGCCGTGACAACGACATGGGTGTCAACCCAACCAAAGGCAAGAAGCTCGACAACATGCGTGCTTCGGGTAAAGACGAAACCATCGCCCTGGTTCCACCTGTTCGCTTCACCCTGGAACAGGCCCTGGAGTTCATCCAGGACGACGAACTGTGCGAAGTGACGCCGAAGTCGATCCGCCTGCGTAAGAAGATCCTGGACGAAGGCGAGCGTACCCGCGCTGCCAAGAAAGCCAAGAACTGAGTTAACTCAGGCTGAATGAAAAACGCCCCCGGTCGAAAGGCCGGGGGCGTTTTTTTATGCCTGCAGATTTTGGGGTGGCTGTACTGGCCTCATCGGGGGCAAGCCCCCGATAGGGCCCTTGAGAGCCCCACAAAACCCGAATCAGAACTTGTCGAGGGTCTTGAATTTGGTCTCGCGCACCACTTCCTTCGGCTTGTACGCGCAATACCCCGGGCGCGGCCCGATCTTCGGGTGGTTGCGGCAAGTATCCGGGCGCTTGTCATAAATAGTGCAGAAGCGCGTCTTACGATCCAGGTACAGGCAGTCGTTGTTGCTCATGCGCTGCAGGGTAAAAATCTCGGATTTGTTGTTGTAGCGCTCGACGATGCCTTCCTTCTGCAACCGCTTGGCGATGTTCTTCGGCGGGTCGCCGCGCTCGAACTCATCGACGATGCCAATGCGGATCAGGTCCTTGATCTTCACCTCAACCGGCAGCGTGCAGCAGCTGGACACGCAGCCGCCGCACATATGGGCGGAGTATTTCTGCCAAGTCTCGAGACGGTCGAGTTCCGCGGCGGCGATCAGTTGAGGCTTCATCAGGGTTCCAAAAGGTGGGGCGGTATCCGGGCGCGCGATCATACCGGGATTGGTGGTTTTTTGAACAATATTTTACGGATTTCAGCTCAAAGGCGCGGATGAGGGCTGATCGGGCACGACCCCTGCATCAAAAGCGTATTAAAGGTGAATGAGTTAAAAAACTGCCGAACCAGAGCGTCTACCGTCTGTCAGACCGACTAGGCTCTAGCAACTCCTTCAATCTCGCCCGAGGTCACACCGATGTCTCAGGAACCGCTTGCACGAGAAGCAGAGGTAGCCGCATTCCGCGATGCTGTCTTGACCAAACTCACCTACGCGGTGGGCAAAGACCCGGACCATGCCTTCGACCACGACTGGTTCGAAGCCATTGCCCTGGCCGCCCGCGACCAGATGGTCGACCACTGGATGGATCACACGCGGCGTATCTACCGCAAAGGCCAGAAGCGGGTGTATTACCTCTCCCTGGAATTCCTTATCGGCCGCCTGCTCTACGACAGCCTGAGCAACCTCGGCGTGCTGGAGATCGCTCGCGAAGCCTTGTCCGAGCTGGGTGTGGACCTCGAACGCATTCGCCTGCTCGAGCCCGACGCGGCGCTTGGCAACGGCGGCCTCGGCCGTCTGGCCGCGTGCTTTATGGAAAGCATGTCGACCTTGGGCATCGCCGGTCACGGTTATGGCATTCGTTATGAGCACGGCTTGTTCCGCCAGGCGATTGTCGATGGCTGGCAGCAGGAACAGACCGAACGCTGGCTGGATTTCGGCAACCCGTGGGAATTCGAGCGGGCCGAGGTGATTTACCCGATTGGCTTTGGCGGCAGCGTCGAAACCCTGCCGGATGCCTCCGGCAAGCTGATCCAGGTGTGGACGCCCAACGAAACCGTGCGCGCCGTTGCCTACGACACCCCGGTGGTCGGCTGGCGCGGCGCCAGCGTGAATACCTTGCGCCTGTGGCGTGCCCGGGCGGTGGAAGACCTGCACCTGGAGCGCTTCAACGCCGGTGACCACTTGGGCGCCGTCGCCGAAGTAGCCCGCGCCGAGAGCATCTCCCGAGTGCTTTACCCGGCGGACAGCACCGAAGCGGGGCAGGAACTGCGCCTGCGTCAGGAATACTTCTTCGTCGCCGCCTCCTTGCAAGACCTGCTGCGTCGCCACAAAAACATGCACGGCTCGGTCCTGAGCCTGGGCGAACACGCGGCGATCCAGCTCAACGACACCCACCCCTCGATCGCCGTGGCCGAGTTGATGCGCCAGTTAGTCGACCTGCACGACATTCCGTGGGAAGCCGCGTGGGATGTGACCGTCGAAACCCTGTCGTACACCAACCACACCCTGTTGCCCGAAGCCCTGGAAACCTGGCCGGTCGGCCTGATGGAGCGCATGCTGCCCCGGCACATGCAGATCATCTACCTGATCAACGCCCAGCACATCGATGCGCTGCGCGCCAAGGGCATCCATGACTTCGACGTACTGCGCGCCGTGTCCCTGATCGAAGAAGACAACGGCCGCCGTGTACGCATGGGCAACCTGGCGTTCCTCGGCTCCCACAGCGTCAACGGCGTGTCCGGCCTGCACACCCAACTGATGCGCAGCACGGTGTTCTCCGAATTGCACAAGCTCTACCCGGAGCGCATCAACAACAAGACCAACGGCATTACCTTCCGCCGCTGGCTGTACCAGGCCAACCCCAAGCTCACCGATATGCTGGTGGAAGCCTTGGGCCCGGACATTCTCGACAACATCGAAACCCGCCTGGGCGAGCTGGAAACCTTCGCCGAGAAACAGACCTTCCGCAAAGCCTTTGCCGACCAGCGTCTGCACAGCAAGCGTGCGCTGGCCGAGATCATCCATGAGCGCCTGGGCATTTCGGTGAACCCGGCGGCGATGTTCGACGTGCAGGTCAAGCGTATCCACGAATACAAGCGCCAGTTGCTCAACCTGCTGCACACCGTGGCGCTGTACCAGGCGATCCGTGCCGAGCCGGGTACCGACTGGGTGCCACGGGTGAAGATCTTCGCGGGCAAGGCGGCGGCCAGCTATCACCAGGCCAAGTTGATCATCAAGCTGACCAACGATATCGCGCGCACCGTCAACAACGACCCGACCGTACGCGGCCTGCTCAAGGTGGTGTTCCTGCCCAACTACAACGTCAGCCTGGCGGAAAGCATCATTCCGGCGGCGGACTTGTCGGAGCAGATCTCCACCGCCGGCTTTGAAGCCTCGGGCACCAGCAACATGAAGTTCGGCCTCAATGGCGCGCTGACCATCGGCACCATGGACGGCGCCAACGTGGAGATGCACGAGCGCGTGGGCGCCGATCACATGTTTATCTTCGGCCTCAGCGCACAGCAGGTCGAGGCACGTAAACACGCCGGGGAATTCAACGCCGGGCCCGATATTGCGGCGTCCCATCGTCTGAACGATGTGCTGCAAGCGATTCGCGGCGGGGTGTTCTCGCCGGACGATCCGGGCCGCTATGTGGGCTTGATCGACGGGTTGATCGACTACGACCGCTTCCTGGTCTGCGCCGACTTCGATTCCTACTGGGATGCCCAGGCGCGGGTCGAAGCGCATTGGCATGATTCCAAGGCGTGGTGGCGTTCGGCGGTGCTCAATACCGCGCGCATGGGCTGGTTCTCGTCGGACCGGACGATCCGCGAGTACGCTACGGAGATCTGGAAAGCCCTGGACTAGATCTACTGTAGGAGCGAGCTTGCTCGCGAAAAACGCCAACGATAACGCGTGCTTTCTGATTTAACGCGGTATCTTTGCGATCTTCGCGAGCAAGCTCGCTCCTACAGCACGGTTTGCTCAGGGAATATCGACCATGCAATGGATTTTCATGCTGATTGGCCTGGTGCTCGGCTGGACGCTCGATGAGTCGTTCTATGATGCGGGCATCGGTGCGCTGTTGGGGTTGGGCATCGGCCAGGCGATTCGCCTGTCGAAGCTGGCGACCCAGGCGCAGCAACAGGCTGTTCAGTTGGAAACCACGCAGAAGGCGTTGATCGCCCTGGGTGAGCGCCTGCGGCAACTGGAAGTACCCACGCCGACACGCACTGTCATTGTCGAGCCGCCTGTGCCTAAGGCGGCACCTGTCGCCAAGGTGCCTGAACTGGTGTGGGAGCTGCCGGCTGAATTGGCACCTGTCGCCATGGTCGCCGAACCGAGCCAGCCATTGCCGGATGAGGTCTGGACGCCTGCCCCGACGCCACGCCCGCCTCAAGAACCTGCCGCTCCCCGTGGCCCAAACCTGATCGAACGCGCCATCGGCGGCGCACGCAATTGGCTGTTTGGTGGCAACACCGTGCTGCGTGTCGGCGTGGTGCTGCTGTTTCTCGGCCTGGCCTTCCTGTTGCGCTACGCCACCGAAGGCATGGTGGTGCCGATCGAACTGCGTTACGCCGGCGTTGCCGCGGCGGCCCTTGGCCTGTTGGGCCTGGGCTGGTGGCTGCGGTTGCGCAACAGCAACTACGGCTTGATGCTGCAAGGCACCGGGATCGCGGTGCTGTACCTGACGGTGTTTGCCGCGATGCGCCTGCACCCGTTGATCGACCCGAGCGCGGCGTTGGGCCTGCTGGTGGCGGTCACGGTGTTCTCGGCGATCCTGGCGATTACCCAGGATGCGTTGGGACTGGCCTGTGCGGCCGCGCTCGGCGGCTTCGCGGCGCCGATCCTCACGTCCACCGGCGCCGGTAATCATGTCGCGCTGTTCAGTTATTTTGCCCTGCTCAACGCCGGTATCCTCGCCATCGCCTGGTTCAAGGCCTGGCGCTTGCTCAACCTGATCGGCTTTGTCGGCACCTTCGGCATCGGCTTTGCCTGGGGCATGCGCTCCTACACGCCGGAACTGCTGTGGAGTACCGAGCCGTTCCTGATCCTGTTTTTCCTGATGTACCTGGCTATCGGCCTGTTGTTCGCCCGGCGCAAGTTGCGGGAGATGGGCGACGCGCCGGAAGGCCGTGATGCGTTGTTGCGTTGGTCGGTATCCAAAGGCGACTACGTCGACGGCAGCATGCTGTTCGGCCCGCCGCTGGTGGGGTTTGGCCTGCAGTTCGCGCTGGTGCAGCACCTTGAGTTCGCCGCGGCGTTCAGTGCGCTGGGCCTGGGCATCCTCTACATGAGCCTGGCCCGCGTGCTCAGTGGCGGGCGCGCTTTGCTGCTGGCGGAAACCTGCCTGGCCTTGGGGGTGATCTTTGCCAGCCTGGCGATTCCCCTGGGCCTCGATGCCCGCTGGACCGCAGCCGCCTGGGCGGTGGAAGGTGCCGGGATCTTCTGGCTCGGCTTGCGCCAGCAGCGGCCGTTGGCGCGGGCATTTGGCCTGTTGCTGCAATTGGGTTCGGCGCTGGCGTTTCTCAGTGAACTGCGCATCGGCGAGCACACGCTGCTGGAGGGGGCGCCCTTGGGGGCGTTGCTGCTGGGCGCGGCCTTGCTGTTCAGCTTCGACCAACTGCGCAGGGCCGCGACGCAGCAGGCGGCGGAGTGGGAGCGCAAGGGCCTGCCGGTTCTGGCCAGCCTCGGCCTGACTTTCGTGTACCTGCTCGCGCCGCTGCTGTTGCTGACTCAAGGCACTGCCATCAGTTGGGCGCTCGCCGGCCTGGCGACCCTGTTCATCGGCTTGCGGATTGGCTCGCGCACGTTCCTGTTCACGGCGTTCGCCGTGCAACTGCTGGGCGGGGCGTTGTTCCTGCTGCGCTTGCAAGGCGGCGACTCGGCAGCGGTATTCAACGCCGGCTGGAGCGGCCTGCTCAGCGCGTCGTTGATCGGCCTGGCGTTGATCGGCGGCATGCTGCTGGCGGCGCGCGACGACATGGTGCGCAGCGATGTACGGCTGTTGCGCGGGCTGTCTGTGGTGCTGCTGGCCGGGTTGGTGCTGATCAACCTCGCCGTGCTGTTTGTACTGCCATGGGAAAGCGCCAGCGGTGTGTGGGCGGCCAGTGGGTTGTTGATCATCTGGTTGAGCCTGTACCTGCAACAGCGCGTCAGTTTTGTATTTGGGTTGCTGCTGCAAGTGATCGGCGGCGCGTCGTTCCTGCTGGCGGTGCCGGAGCTGCTCGGGCCTTTGACCAGCGAGGGTGTGCGTCCCCTGGGGCACAGCGGTTTCTGGACACCGATGGTGCTGGGCCTGGCCGCCTTGATCGGCGCCTGGCGCCTGCAGCGTGAACCCCATGCGCCGGTGTTTGCCGTGCTCAAGCTGCAACGCCTGTCTGACCTGCTGCTGGTGTGGGGCGCGGCGTGGTGGGCGTTGGCGCTGATCGCTGAAGTGCTGCGGTTTATACCCGATGAGCTGCGGGGTGCGTGCCTGCTGGGTATTGCCGCGGTCAGCGTGGCGATCTGGGCGTTGCTCGCGACGCGCCTGCGCTGGTCGTCCCTGGGCATGCTCTGCACCCTGTTGATGCCGGCGGCGGGGATGGTTTTGCTGGTGTCTGCGCATAATTATTACCACCCGGCAGCGCACTACGGCTGGCTGGCGTGGCTGGCGGTGTTCGGGGTGCATTTCATCGCGCTGCGGCGTTTGGCGACGTTGGTGCCGGCCACCGTCCTGAGCGTTGCTCATGTGTTGGGTGGCTGGATGTTGATCGGCGTATTGGCGCTGGAGTTGCGCTACGGCCTGTTGTTGCTGTCGAGCGAATACAACGCCTGGCGCTGGCTGGGCTGGGCGATCCTGCCAAGCCTGTACCTGGTGCTGGCTGCCGCACCGCGCAACTGGCCGTGGCCGGTGTCGGCGTATCCACGGGAATATCGCGTGTTGGCGGCACTGCCCTTGGCGATACTGATGCTGGGTTGGTTCTGGCTGGCGAATACCTTCAGTGACGGCACGGCCGAGCCATTGCCCTATGTGCCGCTGCTCAACCCGCTGGACCTGGGCTTGCTGTTTGCGCTGCTGGGCGTGTACCTGTGGTCGCGCAGCGTGGCGCCGCAGCGCGGGCCGCGTGCCGAATTGCTTGCCCAGGGCATTGCCGGTGTTTCGCTGTTCGCGTTCTTTACGGCACTGGTGATGCGCACCGCCCACCACTGGGGCGGCGTGCCGTTCCATCTGGATGGGTTGCTGGCGTCGATGTTGGTGCAAGCCGGCCTGTCGATTGTCTGGACCCTGATCGCCCTCGGCCTGATGATCGGCGGCCACCTGCGCCATCGCCGCGAAGTCTGGCTGATCGGCGCGGCGCTGATCGCGGTGGTGGTGGCCAAGCTGTTCTTCGTCGAGCTGAGCAACCGTGGCGGCCTGGCGCGGATCGTGTCGTTTATCGGCGTGGGCGGGTTGTTGCTGGTGGTGGGCTACTTTGCGCCGCTGCCGCCCAAGCGTGCCGAACCTGTGTTGGACACTGAAGGAGCATCCTCTTGATCGGTAAGTTAAGCGTGGTCGTGCTGGGCATGTGTACGGCGTTGTCGGCGTGGGCGCAGGAAACGCCGGCCGACTTCAGCAGCCAGGTGCCGCTGAGCGTCAGCGGCAACGGCCCCTGGTATCGCCTTGAGTTGCCCTTGGCCGTGCAACTGAATGCGCGCCAGGCTGATCTCAGCGATGTGCGCGTGTTCAACGCCGCCGGTGAACCCCAGGCCTACGCGCTGGCGCGTCAAGCGTCGCAACGCACCGAAAGTCGTGAAGTCACCGACGTGAAGTGGTTCCCGCTGTATGCCGCCGACACCCAGGCAACCTTGCCCGGTGTGGTGATGAAAACCACGGCCGAAGGCACCCTGGTGGAAATCAAACCGTCCACCGCACCCAAGCCCGGCAAGCAGGTGCTGCGCGGCTGGGTGCTCGATGCCAGTAAAATCAAGGCGCCGTTGCAGCAGTTGAGCCTGGACTGGAGCCGCGAGCAGGAGGGCTTCCAGCGCTTCAGCATTGAAGCCAGTGATGACTTGCAGCACTGGCAATCCTGGGGCGATGGACAAGTGGCGCGTTTGTCGTTTGCCGACGAGCGGGTCGAGCAGCATGACGTCAGTTTGCCGGGCCAGTCCGCGCGTTACCTGCGCCTGGTGTGGAAGGGGCAGGCGGCACCATTGCTGACCTCGGCCAGGTTGGCCAGTGCCACCAGCAGCAGCCTGCCGCTGCCGCTGGTATGGTCGCAGCCGCTCTCGGGCACGCGGCTCAAGGCGGGTGAGTACACTTGGAAGTTGCCCACCGGGCTGGGTGTCGAGCGCTTGCGTGTCGAGCTGAAGCAGGCCAATACGCTGGCGCCGGTGACCTTAGCGGGGCGACGCGATGGCAATCAAGCCTGGCAGCCGCTGAGCAATGGTCTGCTCTACCGCCTGACCCAGAATGGCCAGGACGTGGTGCAGGACGAGTTGCAACTGCCCGGCCAGACGGTCACCGAACTCAAGTTGCAGGTCGACGAGCGCGGCGGCGGCCTGGGCGTCGAAGCGCCGGCCCTGCACTTCGCGGTGCGCGCCACGCAGTTGGTGTTCCTGGCGCGGGGCGAGCCGCCGTTCACGCTGGCGCTGGGGAATGCCTCGGTGAAGGCGGCGAACCTGCCGTTGTCGACGCTGATCCCGGATTACACCGCCGAGCGCCTCAACACCTTGGGACAGGCCAAGGTGGCCGGGGCCGTCGCGGTCACTTCGCCACCGGTCCCGGCGGCTGTCGACAGCGGGCCGAACTGGAAAAAACTCGGACTCTGGGCCGTATTACTGCTCGGCGTGGCGGCGCTGGGAGGCATGGCCTACAGTTTGCTGCGCAAGCCACCGGTGGCACGTTAAATAAAGTCCATGAACTCTATTGGGTTTAAATCCTCTGATAGGAGGAAATACGCCCCGACTCGCGTTAAACTGCGCGGGTTTTTAGCCCCCCCTTCATCGGAGCCTTCCATGTCCCGCGTTACCTTGAGTCGCTATTTGATTGAGCAGACCCGCAGCAACAACACGCCTGCCGATCTGCGCTTCCTTATCGAAGTGGTGGCGCGTGCTTGCAAGGAAATCAGCCACGCCGTGTCCAAAGGCGCATTGGGTGGTGTCCTGGGCAGCATGGGCACTGAAAACGTGCAGGGCGAAGTGCAGAAGAAGCTCGACGTGATTTCCAACGAGATCCTGCTCGAAGCCAACGAATGGGGCGGTCACCTGGCCGGCATGGCGTCCGAAGAAATGGACAATGCCTACCAGATCCCGGGCAAATACCCGAAAGGCGCCTACCTGCTGGTGTTCGACCCATTGGACGGTTCGTCCAACATCGACATCAACGCCCCGGTCGGCACCATCTTCTCGGTACTGCGTTGCCCGAACGAATACCTGAGCCAGAACGAAGCCCTGAACGAAAAGGCCTTCCTGCAGCCAGGCACCGAGCAGGTCGCTGCCGGCTACGCGATCTACGGCCCACAGACCATGCTGGTGCTGACCCTGGGCGATGGCGTCAAAGGCTTCACCCTGGACCGTGAAATGGGCAGCTTCGTCCTCACCCATGAAGACATCACCATTCCGGCTTCCACCCAGGAATTCGCGATCAACATGTCCAACCAGCGCCACTGGGAAGAACCGGTCAAGCGCTATGTGAACGAGTTGATGGAAGGCGAAGAAGGCCCGTTGAAGAAGAACTTCAACATGCGTTGGGTCGCGGCGATGGTGGCCGACGTACACCGTATCCTGACCCGTGGCGGCCTGTTCATGTACCCACGCGACAGCCGCGAGCCGTCCAAGCCGGGCAAACTGCGCCTGATGTACGAAGCCAACCCGATGTCCTTCCTGGTAGAGCAGGCGGGCGGTGCGTCCACCGATGGCCACCAGCGCATCCTCGACATCCAGCCCGACGGCTTGCACCAGCGTGTGGCGGTGTTCCTGGGTTCCAAGGAAGAAGTTGAGCGTGTGACCGCCTACCACAAGAAGTAAGCTGCGGCGATAAGTGAACGGCGTTGTTGTGAGCCGGTTCACCCTTAAAGAAGCCCCGAAACGTTTCAGCGTTTTCGGGGCTTTTTTGTTTTCGTTCGTCGGGAACCAGACACCTCTTTTCCCTTCTAAGCTTCTGGCAGATACCCAAGCTGCTTCGTCCCTCCAGGAGTTATTCCATGTCGTTACGCCGTCTCGCTTTGCTGGCCTTTTGCGTGCTGTTGGCCGCTTGCAGCAAGGTCAATCAAGAAAACTACGCAAAGTTGTCGGCCGGCATGCCTAAGGCCGAGGTGGAGTCGCTGCTGGGCAAGCCGACCGATTGTTCCGGCGCACTGGGCATGTCCAGCTGCACATGGGGCGATAAAAACAGCTTTATCAGCGTTCAATATGCCGGTGACAAAGTTCTTATGTTTTCCGGGCAAGGCCTGAAGTAAACCGGGGCGAAAGCCTGCGGGAGAAGAAGAATGATGCGTTTTGTTTTGTTCCTTTGCGCCAGCCTGTTTTTGGCGGGCTGCGCCAGCCATTCTGGCGATGATCTGCAACCCAAGACAGCGAGCAACGTCAACCTCAAGCGTTACCAGGGCACCTGGTATGAGTTGGCTCGATTGCCGATGTACTTCCAGCGCAACTGCGCGCAGTCCGAAGCCCGCTACACATTGCTGCCTGATGGCGATATGTCGGTATTCAACCGCTGCCTCACCACCGAGTGGAAGTGGGAAGAAGCCAAGGGCACGGCCACGCCGCAGGTGCCTGGCAAGACCGACAAGCTCTGGGTGGAATTCAACAACTGGTTTACGTCACTGCTGCCAGGCGTCGCCAAGGGCGATTACTGGGTGCTGTACGTCAGCGATGACTACAAGACCGCCATCGTCGGCAGCCCGAGCCGGCGCTATATGTGGATCCTGTCACGCACGCCGACGGTCAGCGCGGACACCCGCGAAGACCTGTTGAGCAGGGCGCGGCAGCAAGGGTATGACACCACGCGGTTGATCTGGCGCACGTCGGATAAGCAGATGGCGAAGACTTCGCAGTAACGCGAAAACCCCATCAATTAAATGTGGGAGGGGGCAAGCCCCTTCCACATTAGTCAGCCCAACAAATCCCTCAAGACCTGCGTGAACGCTCGGCTGCTGTCTTCCTCGCCAGCATGTCGCCCATCGCGCACGACCCACTTGCCGTTGACCAGCACATCCCGTACCTGCCGATCACCCCCAGCGAACAGCCAACGGTTGAGAATCGCGTCTTCGGTGGCTGTCGCCAGGTAAGGATCGTTACCGTCCAGCACGATCCAATCCGCACGCTTGCCCACTTCCAGTCGACCGATCGGCTGCCCCAGCGCCTGTGCGCCGCCGTCCAGCGCCGCATCGAACAACGTACGGCCGACCATCGGCTGGTCGCTGCGATACAAGCGATTGCGCCGTTGATCGCGCAGGCGTTGGCCGTATTCCAGCCAGCGCAGTTCTTCCACCACGCTCAGGGACACATGGCTATCGGAACCGATGCCCAGGCGTCCGCCCTGGGCGAGATAATCCACGGCCGGGAAAATCCCGTCGCCCAGGTTGGCTTCGGTGGTCAGGCACAAGCCGGCAATCGCGCGGCTCTTGGCCATGCGCGTCACTTCTTCCGGGTTGGCATGGGTGGCGTGCACCAGGCACCAGCGTTCATCGACCTCGACGTTGTCGTACAGCCATTGCAACGGGCGTTTGCCGCTCCAGGCCAGGCAGTCGTCGACTTCCTTTTGCTGTTCGGCGATATGGATATGCACCGGGCACGTCTTGTCGCTGGCGGCCAGCACTTCATTGATCTGCTGTGGCGTAACCGCGCGCAGGGAGTGGAAGCAGAGCCCCAGTTGCTGCGCCGGTTGCGCCGCGAGGATCGGTTTGAGGTGCGCTTGCAGGTCCAGGTAATGTTCGGTGCTGTTGATAAACCGTCGCTGCCCCTCATTCGGCGCCTGGCCGCCAAACCCTGAGTGGGTATAGAGCACCGGCACCAGCGTCAGGCCGATGCCGCTACTCGCTGCGGCCTGGCTGATCTGCCGCGACAGTTCCGTACGGTCGGCGTACGGCTGGCCGCTGACGTCATGATGCACGTAGTGGAATTCGGCCACCGAGGTGTAGCCGGCCTTGAGCATCTCGATATACAACTGCCGCGCGATCACCTGCAGTTGCTCCGGGCTGATCTTGCCGACCATGCGGTACATCAGGTCGCGCCAGGTCCAGAAACTGTCATTCGGGTTGCCGGCCACTTCGGCCAACCCGGCCATGGCGCGCTGGAAGGCGTGGGAGTGCAGGTTCGGCATGCCCGCCAATACCGGGCCCCTGAGCCGTTCGGCACCGGCTGCGCTGGCGTTGGCCTCAACCTGTGTCAGCAGGCCATCGGCGCTGACTTCAAGACGTACATCGTTGGCCCATCCACTAGGCAGCAGCGCGCGTTCGGCAAAGAAAGCGGACATGATTAGAGCACCCCGGTCGTGTGTTTATTTGTATATACATATACAGACGTTTGCCTGCTCGGTAAACTCCGGCAATCTATGCATCTTTTCCCCTTGCAAGGATTCCCTGTGCCGACTCCGCCCGCCAAGTCTTCACTGGCTGCCCACATGGACGAAAGTCCGGCGCCCTTGTATGCCCGCGTCAAACAGATGATCAGCCAGCAGATCCTCAACGGCAACTGGCCGCCCCATTATCGCGTACCGTCGGAGAGCGAACTGGTCAGCCAGTTGGGCTTCAGCCGCATGACCATCAACCGTGCCCTGCGCGAGCTCACCGCCGAAGGTTTGCTGGTGCGCATGCAAGGCGTCGGCACGTTCGTCGCCGAGCCCAAGAGCCAGTCGGCGCTGTTCGAAGTGCACAACATTGCCGATGAGATCGCCTCCCGCGGTCATCGGCATACCTGCCAGGTCATCACCCTGGGTGAAGAGGCTGCCGGTTCCGAACGCGCCGTCGCCCTGGAAATGCGTGAAGGCGGGCGGGTGTTCCACTCGCTGATCGTGCATTACGAAAACGATATTCCCGTGCAAATCGAGGACCGTTTCGTCAACGCCCTGGTCGCGCCGGAATACCTGCAACAGGACTTCACCCTGCAAACCCCCTATGCCTATCTCAACCAAGTGGCGCCGTTGACCGAAGGCGAGCACGTGGTCGAGGCGATTCTCGCCGACGTTGCCGAGTGCAAGTTGCTGCAGATCGAGCCGAGCGAGCCGTGCCTGTTGATTCGCCGGCGTACCTGGTCCGGCCGTCAGCCGGTGACTGCCGCGCGTTTGATCCACCCCGGTTCTCGTCACAGCCTGGAAGGACGGTTCAGTAAATGAGTGCAGTAAAAGTCTGGCGCGCCGCCGATTACGTGCGCATGCCGTGGAAAAACGGCGGCGGCAGTACCGAAGAAATCACCCGCGATGCCGGCGAGGGCCTGGAAGGCTTCGGCTGGCGCCTGTCGATTGCCGATATCGGCGAGTCTGGCGGGTTTTCCACCTTTGCCGGCTACCAGCGCGTGATCACCGTGATCAAAGGCGCAGGCATGGTGCTGACCGTGGATGGCGAGGAGCAGCGCGGGTTGTTACCGCTGCAACCGTTCGCCTTCAAAGGCGACAGCCAGGTTTCATGCCGCTTGATTACCGGGCCTATCCGCGACTTCAACCTGATCTACTCGCCCCAGCGTTACCATGCGCGGTTGCAGTGGGTGGATGGTGTGCAGCGGTTTTTCAGTACCGCGCAGACAGTGCTGGTGTTCAGCGTGGCGGATGAAGTCAAGGTGCTGGACCAGGTACTGGGTCATCACGATTGCCTGCAAGTGGACGGTAACAGCGGTCTGCTGGATATTTCCGTCACGGGTCGCTGCTGCATCATCGAACTGACCCTGCGGGGTTAAAAAATGTGGGAGGGGGCTTGCCCCGATAGCGGTGGATCAGTCGGTATATCCTGGGCTGACACACCGCAATCGGGAGCAAGCCCCCTCCCACATTTGTTTCTCACGGTTCTTGCGATCTGTTTCCAGGTCTCGCACCAATTTGTTACCGAACGCCCCAGCGTGGCGCAAAACTGCGCTGTCGTGACAAACCCCCTTCGCTATACAACCCCTTCGCAAGAAATTTCATCATGCCTCGAAGCCCTGATTTCCAAGGCTCGTACGCGCTTTTCAGAAAAATCCGAATACCTTCCTCAGAAAGTTGGCCGCTTGATTGCATATGCTTGTATGTACAAGTAAAGATGTGTGCGTAAGACTCTCCTTCGCACCATCCATGTTCGCGCATCGATCGCCGAGGAGTTCTTGTTGTGACCAAGCCTACAAAATACCGTGACGTCGAAATCCGCGCCGCCCGCGGTAACAAGCTCACTGCCAAAAGCTGGCTGACTGAAGCGCCGCTGCGCATGCTCATGAACAACCTCGACCCCCAAGTGGCCGAGAACCCCAAAGAACTGGTGGTGTACGGCGGTATTGGCCGTGCAGCGCGCAATTGGGAGTGCTACGACCAGATCGTCGAGAGCCTCACCCACCTGAATGACGATGAAACCCTGCTGGTGCAATCCGGCAAGCCGGTCGGCGTGTTCAAGACCCACAGCAATGCCCCGCGTGTGCTGATCGCCAACTCCAACCTGGTACCGCACTGGGCCAGCTGGGAGCACTTCAACGAACTGGACGCCAAGGGCCTGGCCATGTACGGCCAGATGACCGCCGGCAGTTGGATCTACATCGGCAGCCAGGGCATCGTCCAAGGCACCTATGAAACCTTCGTCGAAGCCGGTCGCCAGCACTACGATTCAAACCTCAAGGGCCGTTGGGTCCTCACCGCCGGCCTCGGCGGCATGGGCGGTGCACAGCCTCTGGCCGCGACACTCGCCGGCGCGTGCTCGCTGAACATTGAATGCCAGCAGGTCAGCATTGATTTCCGCCTCAACAGCCGCTATGTCGACGAACAAGCCACCGACCTCGACGACGCCCTGGCCCGCATCGCCAAGTACACAAAGGAAGGCAAGGCGATCTCCATCGCGCTGCTGGGTAACGCCGCTGAAATCCTGCCGGAACTGGTCAAGCGTGGCGTGCGCCCGGACATGGTCACCGACCAGACCAGCGCCCACGACCCGCTCAACGGTTACCTGCCGGCCGGCTGGACCTGGGACGAATACCGCGCCCGCGCCAAGACCGAACCGGCTGCCGTGATCAAGGCCGCCAAGCAGTCGATGGCGGTGCACGTCAAAGCCATGCTGGAATTCCAGAAGCAAGGCATCCCGACCTTCGACTACGGCAACAACATTCGCCAGATGGCCCAGGAAGAGGGCGTGGAAAACGCTTTCGACTTCCCAGGCTTCGTACCGGCGTACATCCGCCCGCTGTTCTGCCGTGGCATCGGCCCGTTCCGCTGGGCTGCGCTGTCGGGCGACCCGCAGGACATCTACAAGACCGACGCCAAAGTCAAAGAGCTGATCCCCGACGACGCGCACCTGCACAACTGGCTGGACATGGCGCGCGAGCGCATCAGCTTCCAGGGCCTGCCGGCGCGTATCTGCTGGGTCGGCCTGGGCCAACGCGCCAAGCTCGGCCTGGCGTTCAACGAGATGGTGCGCAGCGGCGAGTTGTCGGCACCGGTCGTCATCGGCCGTGACCACCTGGACTCCGGCTCGGTCGCCAGCCCGAACCGCGAAACCGAATCCATGCAGGACGGTTCTGACGCCGTGTCCGACTGGCCGTTGCTCAACGCCTTGCTCAACACCGCCAGCGGCGCGACCTGGGTTTCGCTGCACCACGGTGGCGGCGTCGGCATGGGCTTCTCCCAGCACTCCGGCATGGTCATCGTCTGCGACGGTACCGACGAAGCGGCGGAGCGCATTGCCCGTGTGCTGCACAACGACCCGGCCACTGGTGTGATGCGTCATGCGGACGCGGGTTACCAGATCGCGATCGATTGCGCCAAAGAGCAGGGTCTCAATCTTCCAATGATCAAGTAAGCCAGCACCACCCTGAAAACAATCCATCAGAGGTTGAACACCCATGGCTGCAAGTGACGCGCGTGCAAGCACCACCCCGTTGATCGAGAAACGTTCGATCGACTACATCCCGGAAGCGGAAAGACACGGTCGTCTATTGAGCCAGTTCACCCTGTGGCTGGGTGCCAACCTGCAGATCACCGCGATCGTCACCGGGGCCCTGGCCGTGGTGCTGGGCGGTGATGTGTTCTGGTCGTTGTTCGGTCTGTTGATCGGTCAACTGCTGGGCGGCGGCGTCATGGCGTTGCATGCGGCGCAAGGGCCCAGGCTGGGCCTGCCGCAGATGATCTCCAGCCGGGTGCAGTTCGGTGTGTACGGCGCGGCGATTCCGATCGTGCTGGTCTGCCTGATGTACCTTGGTTTCACCGCAACCGGCACCGTGCTTTCCGGCCAGGCCCTGGGCCAGTTGTTTGGTGTCAGCGACAGCGTCGGGATCCTGATCTTCGCCAGTGTCATCGTGCTGGTCACGGTGCTCGGTTACCGGGTGATCCACTTCATCGGTCGCGTTGCCAGCGTCATTGGCGTGATTGCCTTTGTCTACCTGTTCAGCCGTCTGATGAGCCAGGCCGACGTTGGCGCACTCCTGCAAATCCGCCACTTCAGCTGGAGCAGCTTCCTGCTGGCGGTGTCGCTCGCGGCCTCCTGGCAAATCGCCTTCGGCCCATACGTGGCGGACTATTCACGCTACCTGCCGAGCAACACGTCCTCGCTGAAAACCTTTCTTGCCGCAGGTGCAGGTTCGGTGGTTGGCGCGCAGGTGGCGATGATCCTCGGCGTGTTCGCGGCGGCCATGTCCAACGGGCAATTTGCCGGTCACGAAGTGGCCTATATCGTCGGCCTGGGCGGTACCGGAGCCACTGCGGCGCTGCTGTATTTCAGCATCGCGTTCGGCAAGGTCACCATCTCCACGCTGAACTCCTACGGCAGCTTCATGTGCATTGCCACGATCATCAGCGGCTTTCGCGGTCGCCTCGAGGTCACGCGCTTGCAGCGCCTGTTTTTCGTACTGGCCATCGTCGGTACCGCGACCCTGATCGCCTTGCTCGGGCAGCACTCGTTCCTGGGGGCGTTCAAGTCCTTCATCCTGTTCCTGCTGGCGTTTTTTACCCCATGGAGCGCGATCAACCTGGTCGACTACTACTGCATCACCCGCGATCGCTATGACGTACCGGCGCTGGCCGATCCGAACGGGCGCTATGGCCGTTGGAACCTGCTCGGTATCAGCGTGTATGTCTTCGGTGTGCTGGTGCAGTTGCCGTTCATCTCCACCAAGTTCTACACCGGTCCCCTGGTGGCGGCCCTGGGGGATGTGGATATTTCCTGGATCATCGGCCTGGTTCTTCCCGCCGCGCTCTATTACTGGGCGGCGAAAAAGTGGCCTCGCGCAACGCCTGAACACCTGACCCTGCCGACAGAGCAGGGCGCTGCACCGACGACGACAAACGGGCTGGTTGCACAGGCCTGATGGGACGTGGACAGGGCAGGATGCCTACTGACTGCCGTAATCCATTTCAAGATTTGGGAGCGTCACAACAATGAAAATGCATAAGACCCTGTTGGCCACCGTGTTTTCCGCGGGCTTGCTGGCCACTGCTGGCGCCCAGGCGGCCGGTTGGTGTGAATCCGGCAAACCGGTGAAATTCGCCGGCCTGAACTGGGAAAGCGGCATGTTGCTCACCGACATCCTGCAAACCGTGCTGGAAAAAGGCTACGACTGCAAAACCGACAGCCTGCCGGGCAACTCCATCACCATGGAAAACGCCCTGAGCAGCAACGACATCCAAGTGTTTGCCGAAGAATGGGTCGGCCGCAGCGAAGTCTGGAACAAGGCCGAGAAGGCCGGCAAAGTCGTCGGTGTCGGTGCCCCGGTGGTGGGCGCCGTCGAAGGCTGGTACGTACCGCGCTACGTGATCGAAGGCGACGCCAAGCGCAAGCTGGAAGCCAAGGCGCCGGACCTGAAAAACATCGCCGACCTGGCCAAGTACGCCGCGGTGTTCAAGGACCAGGAAGAACCGTCCAAGGGCCGCTTCTACAACTGCCCGGCCGGCTGGACCTGCGAGCTGGACAACAGCGAAATGCTCAAGAGCTACGGCCTGGAAAGCACCTACACCAACTTCCGCCCAGGCACCGGCCCGGCGCTGGATGCGGCGGTGCTGTCGAGCTACAAGCGTGGCGAGCCGATCCTGTTCTACTACTGGTCGCCAACCCCGCTGATGGGCCAGGTCGACCTGGTCAAGCTGGAAGAAAAACCCGGTGTGGATAAGACCGTGAGCATCAAGGTCGGCCTGTCCAAGACCTTCCACGAACAAGCCCCGGAACTGGTGGCCGTGCTGGAAAAAGTCAACCTGCCCATCGACCTGCTGAACCAGAACCTGGGGCGCATGGCCAAGGAGCGTATTGAGTCGCCGAAACTGGCGAAAATTTTCCTCAAGGAACATCCTGAAGTCTGGCACGCCTGGGTGAGCGACGAGGCAGCCAAGAAAATCGACGCGGCCTTGTAGGTCAAGTGTGCCCGGCTACCCTCATGGGTAGCCGGGCGCCTGGCCACAACCCACTGGATCGAGAGCACGCTATGTTTCCTGAGAGTTTTACGTTTTCCATCGCCGACTGGGTCAATGGTTGGGTGGATTCACTGGTTACCAACTACGGCGATGTGTTCCGGCACATCTCCGACACCCTGCTGTGGGCCATCGTCAACCTGGAGGGGCTGCTGCGCGCGGCCCCCTGGTGGCTGATGCTGGCCATCGTCGGCGCCGTTGCCTGGCATGCCACCCGCAAGGTGCTGACCACGGCGGTGATCGTCGGTCTGCTGTTCCTGGTGGGCGCGGTCGGCCTGTGGGACAAGCTGATGCAGACCCTGGCGCTGATGATGGTCGCCACGGTGATCTCGGTGTTGATCGGCATCCCGCTGGGCATCCTGTCGGCGCGCAGCAATCGCCTGCGTGCGGTGTTGATGCCGCTGCTCGACATCATGCAGACCATGCCCAGCTTCGTGTACCTGATCCCGGTGCTGATGCTGTTCGGCCTGGGCAAGGTACCGGCGATTTTCGCCACGGTGATCTATGCCGCCCCGCCGCTGATTCGCTTGACCGACCTGGGGATTCGCCAGGTCGACGGCGAAGTCATGGAAGCCATCAACGCCTTTGGTGCCAACCGCTGGCAACAGCTGTTCGGCGTGCAATTGCCGCTGGCGCTGCCGAGCATCATGGCCGGTATCAACCAGACCACCATGATGGCGTTGTCGATGGTGGTGATCGCCTCGATGATCGGCGCCCGTGGCTTGGGTGAAGACGTATTGGTCGGCATCCAGACCCTCAACGTCGGCCGTGGCCTCGAAGCCGGGCTGGCGATCGTGATTCTCGCCGTGGTCATCGACCGCATTACCCAGGCCTATGGTCGTCCACGGCATGAGGCGAGCAAATGACTACTGTCAGCAAAATCGAAGTTAAAAACGTCTTCAAGATCTTCGGCGCCCGCGCCAAGGACGCACTGGCCATGGTCGGCCAAGGCAAGACCAAGGACCAGGTGCTGGCCGAGACCGGCTGCGTGGTCGGCGTGAACGATTTGTCCCTGAGCATCGGTACCGGCGAGATCTTCGTGATCATGGGCCTGTCGGGCTCGGGCAAATCCACGTTGGTGCGCCACTTCAACCGCCTGATCGACCCCACCAGCGGCGCGATCCTGGTGGACGGCGAAGATATCCTGCAACTGGACATGGATGCCCTGCGCCAATTCCGTCGGCACAAGATCAGCATGGTGTTCCAGAGCTTCGGCCTGCTGCCCCACAAGAGCGTGCTCGACAACGTCGCCTACGGCCTCAAGGTGCGTGGCGAAACCAAGCAGGTCTGCGCCGAACGCGCGCTGCACTGGATCGAAACCGTGGGCCTCAAGGGCTACGAAAACAAATACCCGCACCAGCTTTCCGGTGGCATGCGCCAGCGTGTCGGCCTGGCCCGCGCCCTGGCCGCTGACACCGACATCATCCTGATGGACGAAGCCTTCAGCGCCCTCGACCCGCTGATCCGCGCCGAGATGCAGGATCAGTTGCTCGAGCTGCAAAAGACCCTGCACAAGACCATCGTGTTCATCACCCACGACCTCGACGAGGCCGTGCGTATCGGCAACCGCATCGCGATCCTCAAGGACGGCAAGCTGATCCAGGTCGGCACGCCGAGGGAGATCCTGCATTCGCCGGCGGATGAGTACGTGGACCGGTTTGTCCAGCGGCGTGCGGCGGTGGTTTGACCCAGGTTCTGTGGTGAGGCCGGCAAAGCTGTAGAGAATATGAAGAGGTCAACAATGTCCCAGGCAGTAAAAATCATCATCGCCGACACTCCGCTGCGCTGGCAGGACGTGGTCGCCGTGGCCCGTCACGGTGCGGTGCTCGAACTCTCGGGCCAGGCCTGGGCGCGGATCGACAATGCGCAGGCCATCGTGCAGCGCATCGTCACCAGCGGCGAACGCGCCTACGGCGTGAACACCGGGTTGGGCGCATTGTGCAACGTGTCGCTTAAAGGCGAGCAACTGAGCCAGCTGTCGCGCAATACTCTGTTGAGTCACGCCTGTGGCGTCGGCCCGGTCCTCAGCGACGAGCAGACCCGCGCAATCATCTGCGCGGCGGTCATCAACTACAGCCACGGCAAATCCGGCCTGCATCCGCAGGTGGTGCATTCGCTGCTGGCGCTGCTCAACCACGGCATCACGCCGCAAGTACCGTCCCAGGGCTCGGTGGGCTACCTGACCCATATGGCCCATGTCGGCGTGGCGCTGCTGGGTGTCGGGCATGTGAGCTATCGCGGCCGGATCGTGCCGGCGCAACAAGCCCTGGACGAAGAAGGTTTGCAGCCGGTGGTCCTCGGCGCCAAGGACGGCCTGTGCCTGGTCAACGGCACGCCGTGCATGACCGGCCTGAGCTGCCTGGCCCTGGCCGACGCCCATCATTTGCTGCAATGGGCCGACGTGATCGGCGCCATGAGCTTCGAGGCCCAACGCGGCCAGATCGATGCCTTCGACGAAGAAATCATCGCCCTCAAGCCGCACCCGGGCATGCAGCATGTCGGCCGCAACCTGCGTGCGTTGCTCGATGGCAGTGAGGTGATTGCGAGCAGCAAAGGCATCCGCACACAGGACGCCCTGAGCATCCGCTCGATCCCGCAGATTCACGGCGCGGCGCGCGACCAGGTGGAACACGCCACTCGCCAGATCGAGACCGAACTCAACAGCGCCACCGACAACCCGCTGGTGCTCGGCACGCCGGACCACTACCGCGTGGTGTCCCAGGCCAACCCCCACGGTCAGTCCGTCGCCCTGGCCGCCGACCTGCTGGCGATTGCCCTGGCCGAAATCGGCTCGGTGGCCGAGCGCCGCCTCGACCGCCTGATCAACCCCCACGTCAGCGGCCTGCCGGCGTTCCTGGTGAGCAACCCCGGGGTCAACTCCGGGATGATGATCGTGCAGTACGTCGCCGCCTCGCTGTGCGGACAGAACCGCCAGTTGGCGCAACCGGCGGTGCTCGACAACTTCGTCACCTCGGGGCTGCAGGAAGATCACCTGAGCATGGGCACCAACGCCGCGCTCAAGCTGCACCAGGTAGTGGCCAACGTCACCCAGATCCTCGCCATCGAGTACCTGCTGGCGGCCCAGGCCTTCGAATTCCTGAAAGACCAGCGCTTCGGCGTGGGCACCGATCGCGCCTGGCGCCTGTTGCGTGAAGTGGTGCCGGCCTATGAGCAGGACCGTTGGCTGGCGCCGGATATTGCGGCCGCCGCCAAGGTGCTCAAGGACACCGCATTACCGAATCTGCACTGAACACTTATTTCAAAAGAATAATTCACAAGGAGTATGAATGTGACTGCGCTAAACCTGATTCCAGGCCAATTGAGCCTCGCCCAACTGCGGGCCATCTACCAGCAGCCGGTAACCCTGCGCCTGGATGACAGTGCCTCGGCCCAGATCGAAGCCAGTGTGGCCTGCGTGGAACAGATTCTCGCCGAGAACCGCACCGCCTACGGCATCAACACCGGTTTCGGCCTGCTGGCCTCGACCCGCATCGCCAGCGAAGACCTGGAAAACCTCCAGCGTTCCCTGGTGTTGTCCCACGCCGCCGGCGTCGGTGAGCCGATCAGCGATGCGCTGGTGCGGCTGGTCATGGTACTCAAGGTCAACAGCCTCAGCCGTGGGTTCTCCGGGATTCGCCGGCAGGTGATCGACGCGCTGATTGCGCTGATCAATGCCGAGGTGTACCCGCATATTCCTCTGAAAGGCTCCGTTGGCGCTTCCGGTGACCTGGCGCCGTTGGCGCACATGTCCCTGGTGCTGCTGGGCGAAGGCAAGGCGCGCTACAAGGGCGAATGGCTGGAAGCCACCGACGCGCTGAAAGTCGCCGGCCTGACGCCGCTGACCCTCGCCGCCAAGGAAGGCCTGGCGCTGCTCAACGGCACCCAGGTGTCCACCGCCTACGCCTTGCGTGGCCTGTTCGAAGGCGAAGACCTGTTCGCCGGCGCCCTGGCGTGCGGCGGTCTTACCGTGGAAGCGGTGCTGGGCTCGCGCTCGCCGTTCGACGCGCGTATTCATGCGGCTCGCGGTCAACGTGGGCAGATCGATTCGGCGGCGGCCTATCGTGACCTGCTGGGTGAGAGCAGCCAGGTGTCGCAGTCGCACCAGAACTGCGACAAGGTGCAGGACCCGTACTCCCTGCGCTGCCAGCCACAAGTCATGGGCGCCTGCCTGACCCAGTTGCGCCAGGCGGCCGAGGTACTGGTGGTCGAAGCCAACGCCGTGTCCGATAACCCGTTGGTATTTGCCGCTGAGGGTGACGTGATCTCCGGTGGCAACTTCCACGCCGAACCGGTGGCCATGGCCGCTGACAACATGGCCCTGGCCATCGCCGAAATCGGCTCCCTGAGCGAGCGTCGTATCTCGCTGATGATGGACAAGCACATGTCGCAACTGCCGCCGTTCCTGGTGGGCAATGGCGGGGTGAACTCCGGTTTCATGATCGCCCAGGTGACCGCCGCCGCCCTCGCCAGTGAGAACAAGGCATTGGCTCATCCCCATAGCGTCGACAGCATCCCGACGTCCGCCAACCAGGAAGACCACGTGTCGATGGCCCCGGCGGCCGGCAAGCGCCTGTGGGAAATGGCCGAGAACACCCGCGGCATCCTCGCGGTGGAATGGTTGGCCGCGTGCCAGGGCCTGGACCTGCGCGAAGGCCTGAAAACCTCGCCGAAACTGGAAAAAGCCCGTGGCATCCTGCGCGCCAAAGTGGCGTTCTACGACAAGGACCGCTTCTTCGCCCCGGACATCATCGCCGCCAGCGAACTGCTCGCCAGCCGCTGCCTGAATGAGCTGGTGCCGGCCACGTTGCTGCCGAGCCTGTAAGCGGTTCAGAGAGCGGCATGGCTCTCTGTGGTGAGCGAGCTTGCTCGCGCCGGGCTGCGCAGCAGCCCCAAAAAAGGCCGCGAGCGCTTCGCACTCGAGCGCGAGCAAGCTCGCTCACCACAAACAACTTTCTCAGGATAAAAATAATTAGGGACGAGAAATGCACCAGCAAGAAAAGGGTTTGAAACGCGGGCTGAGCGCCCGACATATTCGCTTCATGGCCCTCGGTTCCGCGATCGGCACCGGGCTGTTCTACGGTTCCGCCTCGGCCATCCAGATGGCTGGCCCCGCCGTGCTGCTGGCCTACCTGATCGGCGGCGCCGCGGTGTTCATGGTGATGCGCGCCCTCGGTGAAATGGCCGTGCACAACCCGGTCTCCGGCTCCTTCGGCCAATACGCCAGCACCTACCTGGGCCCGTTGGCCGGTTTTATCCTGGGCTGGACCTACGCCTTTGAAATGATCATCGTCTGTCTCGCCGACGTCACCGCCTTCGGCATCTACATGGGCTTCTGGTTTCCCGAGGTCGCACGCTGGGTCTGGGTGCTCGGCATCGTGTTTTTGATCGGCGGCCTGAACCTGTGCAACGTCAAGGTCTTTGGCGAGATGGAGTTCTGGCTGTCGCTGCTCAAGGTCGGCGCCATCGTGGCGATGATCCTCGGCGGTTTCGGCATCATGCTGTTCGGCATCCACTCGGCCGGCGAAACCCAGGCCAGCGGCCTGAGCAACCTGTGGGCCCACGGCGGCTTCATGCCCAACGGCATTGGTGGGCTGATCGCCTCGTTTGCCGTGGTGATGTTCGCGTTTGGCGGCATCGAGATCATCGGCATCACCGCCGGTGAAGCCAAGGACCCGCAGCGCGTGATCCCCAAGGCGATCAACGCCGTGCCGCTGCGCATCCTGTTGTTCTACGTGCTGACGTTGTTTGTCTTGATGGCCATCTACCCATGGCCGCAGATCGGCAGCCAGGGCAGCCCGTTCGTGCAGATCTTCAGCAACCTCGGGATAGGCTCGGCGGCGACCCTCCTCAATATCGTGGTGATTTCGGCGGCCGTGTCGGCCATCAACAGTGACATCTTCGGTGCCGGCCGCATGATGTACGGCCTGGCGCAGCAAGGGCAGGCGCCCAAGGGCTTTGCCCGGTTGTCCAGGCAAGGCGTACCGTGGATGACGGTGGTGGTGATGGGCGCCGCCTTGCTCGGCGGTGTGCTGCTCAACTACCTGATCCCGGAAAACGTGTTCCTGCTGATCGCGTCGATTGCCACCTTCGCCACCGTGTGGGTGTGGCTGATGATCCTGTTCACCCAGGTCGCTATGCGCCGCTCGATGACGAAAGAGCAGGTCGCCGAATTGAAATTCCCGGTGCCGTTCTGGCCCTACGCACCAGCTGCGGCCATCGTGTTTATGCTGTTTGTGTTTGGCGTGCTCGGTTACTTCCCGGACACCCAGGCGGCCTTGCTGGTCGGTGCGGTGTGGATTGTGTTGCTGGTCGTTGCCTATCTGCTGTGGGTCAAGCCCGCCGCCGGGCAAGCGGCCAAGGTCCATTACGACCCGGCCTTGTCTCATCGATAACTTAGGGAGGCGTTGATGAAAACGCTTTGGCAACACTGCCACGTCGCAACCATGGCCCAGGGCAAATACTCGATCATCGAGGATGCCGTCCTGGTCACCGCCGGTTCGCTCATCGAGTGGATCGGTCCGCGCAGCGAAGTACCGACGGCGAATTACGCCCAGGTGCATGACCTGCAAGGCGCGTGGGTCACCCCCGGGCTGATCGACTGCCACACCCACGCGGTGTTTGGCGGCAATCGCAGCGGCGAATTCGAGCAGCGCCTCGAGGGCGTGAGCTATGCCGACATCGCGGCCAAGGGCGGCGGTATTGCCAGCACCGTGCGTGCCACCCGCGCCGCCACGGAGGATGAACTCTTCGCCAGCGCCTATAAGCGCCTGCGCAGCCTGCTGCGTGACGGCGTGACCACCGTGGAGATCAAGTCCGGCTACGGCCTGGACCTGGCCAACGAGCGCAAGATGTTGCGGGTGGCTCGGCGCCTGGGCGAAGCGCTGCCGGTCAGCGTGCGTGCCACGTGCCTGGCGGCCCATGCATTGCCGCCGGAGTACAAGGACCGCGCCGACGATTACATCGAGCACATCTGCAATGAAATGCTGCCGGCTTTGGCGGCGCAGGGGTTGGTGGACGCGGTGGATGCGTTCTGCGAATACCTGGCGTTTTCCACCGAGCAGGTGGAGCGGGTGTTCAAGGTCGCCCGGCAACTCGGCCTGCCGGTGAAGCTGCACGCCGAGCAGCTGTCGTCGCTGCACGGCTCCAGCCTGGCGGCGCGTTACCACGCGCTGTCGGCGGATCACCTGGAATTCATGACCGAAGAAGACGCCATCGCCATGGCCGCTGCCGGCACCGTCGCGGTGTTGCTGCCGGGGGCGTTCTACTTCCTGCGCGAAACCCAACTGCCGCCGATGGACGCCCTGCGCAGGCACGGTGTGAAGATCGCCATCGCCAGTGACCTCAACCCCGGCACCTCGCCGGCGTTGTCGGTGCGCCTGATGCTGAACATGGCCTGCACCCTGTTCCGCATGACCCCGGAAGAAGCCCTGGCCGGTGTCACACAACATGCGGCCACCGCCCTGGGCATGGGCGACACCCATGGCTCCCTGGAAGTGGGCAAGGTGGCCGACTTTGTCGCCTGGCAGATTGATCGCCCCGCCGACCTCGCCTACTGGCTGGGCGGTGAGCTGGATAAACGCGTCGTGCGCCACGGCGTCGACGTCACCCTATAAGGAGCACTGCTGTGGATAAGGTTCTGAACTTCAAACAAGGCCGTGTGCCGCTGCTGATCAGCATGCCCCACGCCGGCCTGCGCCTGACGCCTGCGGTGGAAGCCGGGTTGATCCCCGAAGCGCAAAGCCTGCCGGACACCGATTGGCACATCCCCACGCTGTATGACTTCGCGGATGAACTGGGCGCCAGCACCCTGTCGGCGGAGTACTCGCGGTTTGTCATTGACCTGAACCGGCCTTCGGACGACAAGCCGCTGTACGCCGGTGCCACCACCGGTCTGTACCCGGCGACCCTGTTCGAGGGCGTGCCGTTGTTCCGCGAAGGGCTGGAGCCGAGCGAGACAGAGCGCGCCAGTTACCTGCAAAAGATCTGGGGCCCGTATCACCGTACGCTGCAAGAGGAACTGGCGCGGCTCAAGGCTGAGTTCGGTTATGCGCTGCTGTTCGATGCGCACTCGATCCGCTCAGTGATCCCGCACCTGTTCGAGGGCAAGCTGCCGGACTTCAACCTCGGCACCTTCAACGGCGCCGCCTGCGATCCGGAACTGGCGAGCCAGCTCGAGGCCATCTGTGCCACCCATCCTCAGTACACCCATGTGCTGAACGGGCGCTTCAAGGGCGGGCATATCACTCGTCATTACGGCAATCCTGCGCAGGATATCCATGCGGTGCAGCTGGAGTTGTGCCAGAGCACGTATATGGAAGAGTTCGAGCCGTTCCGCTATCGCCCGGATCTGGCCGAGCCGACGCAAGTGGTGTTGAAGCAGCTGCTGGAAGGCTTGCTGGCGTGGGGGCGCAAGCGCTACGAGTGACGAACGGTCGCCCCTGTGCAACTCACAGTCGCCACAGGTCGTGTTGGGAGAGGTCTCGCTCGGTAAGGTTGTGGTTATGGCGCACCAGACGCCACTTCCCATAATAAAAGCTGCCGAGTGAGACCTCTTTTATGAAAAGGCTGTTCAACCGTTACCTGTTGACCCTCACCGGCGCCGCACTCCTCAGTGCCCAAGCCATGGCCGCCGAACCGGCCTCCTGCAAAACCGTGCGCATGGGCGTGGTCAGTTGGACCGATGTGGTCGCCACCTCGGGCATGGCCGACGTGCTGCTCAGCGGCCTGGGCTATGACAGCAAGCAGACCAGCGCCGTGCAGCAGATCATCTTTGCCGGTATCCGCGATAAACGCCTGGACGTGTTCCTCGGCTATTGGAAACCGGCGATGGACAACAACATCGCGCCGTTTCTGGCCGCCAGGCAGGTCAAGGTCTTTGATAAACCCAGCCTCGCCGATGCCCAGGCCACCCTGGCCGTGCCGCAATACGTGGCTGACGCCGGGCTGAAGACCTTTGCCGACATCGCCCGTTTCAAGGACAAGCTGGGCGGCAAGATCTACGGCATCGAGCCCGGCAGCGGCGCCAATACCGATATCCAGAAAATGATCGACACCAACCACTTCGGTCTGGGCGGCTTCAAGCTGGTGGCTTCCGGTGAGGCTGGCATGTTGGCGGCGGTGCAGCGCGCGGTGAACCGCAAGGAGTTCGTGGTATTTGTCGGGTGGACCCCGCACCCCATGAACATCAATATGAAAATGGCCTATCTCACTGGCAGCGAAGACGTGTTCGGTCCTGACGAAGGGCGCGCAACGGTCTCCACCGTGATCGCGCCGGACTTTGCCGAACGCTGCCCCAACGCTAACCGATTGCTCGAGAACCTGACCTTCACCGCCGCCCAGGAAAGCCAGTTGATGGTGCCGATCATGGAGCGCCAGTCGCCGCAGGACGTGGCCAGGCAATGGCTGCGCGACCACCCCGAGGATTTGCAGCGTTGGTTGGCCGGGGTTACAGCATTTGATGGCAGCGATGGCTTGGCGTCGCTCCAGGCCTACCTCAAACCCTAAGCCAAGTGCAGCCCCGATAGCCATGGGTATCTTAAGGGTTGACGCATAACGCTGTGGTGAGCGGGCTTGCCCCGCGTTGGGCTGCGAAGCAGCCCCAATAAAGGCGCCGGGATTTTCTGTTAGTACTCAGCGTGTGGGGTTTTAGGGCTGCTTCGCAGCCCAGCGCGGGGCAAGCCCGCTCACCACAAGGACTTCATTACCTCAGGTTATGCTTTCACCGAAGATGTGCAGATACGACTGCCCCGATAGCGCCATGCCAGGCCACCTATCGAGTGACTGATCCATCGCAATCGGAAGCCCCCACCTTGAACCTGCCGCGCCAGAGATCATCGCGTATGTACCCGATATCCCCGCAACTCGCGGCCTTCGTCGCAAAAACCGAGTCCTTCACCTGCGCCGACTCTTCCCTGACGAGCCAGCGCCAAAGTTACCAGCGCATGTGCCAGGCATTCACCCCGCCGAAACCGGAAGGCTTGCAGCTCACGGACTTCACCCTGGCCGGCGTGGACGTGCGCAGTTATCTGCCCCCCACACCGCCACCCGCCGACGGCTGGCCATGTCTCCTCTATATACACGGCGGTGGCTGGGTGGTCGGCGGCCTGGATTCCCACGACTTCATCTGCTTCGAGCTGGCCAATGCCCTCCGGGTGCTGGTGATCGCCATCGACTACCGCCTGGCGCCCGAGCACCCATTCCCGGCTGCATACGACGACTGTCGCGCGGTGTGGCAGGCGATCCAGGCAGAGGAGGGCCCGCACGCCATCGATCGGCAACGCCTGGCGGTGGTCGGTGACAGCGCAGGCGGCAACCTGGCGGCGGCGTTGTGCCTGGGGTTGCGCAATGATGGCCAGCCTATGCCGCGGGCCCAGGTCCTTATTTACCCCGGGCTGGGCGGCCCGGCCGATTTGCCCTCGCGCCGTGACTGCATGGATGCACCGCTGCTCAGCACTGCCGACACCGACTACTACCTGGCGCTCTACCTGCGCGATTTGGCTAAACCATCGCCCTATGCCATGCCGCTGCTGGCCGATGATTTCAGTGGTTTGCCCAAGGCCTTGATCGCAGTAGCCCAATTCGACCCGCTGCGCGACGACGGCGTGCTGTACGCCGAGCGCCTGCAACAGGCCGGTGTGCCTGCACTGTTGTATCCGGGCAAAGGCCTGGTCCACGGCTGTCTACGCGCAAAGGGCCAGGCCCCGGAGGTGGATCGGCTGTACGGCTACCTGTTGGATTACCTGAGGAGCGAACTACTGACGCAGCTCTAAGCGCTCAAGGACATGCTCATTGCACAATTCGGGTTTATAGTGCCAGACGGCAAAATAAAAGACGTCCCCCCAGGGATGAACCCGACCCCCTACGGAGCGCGCAATGCAGACTTGGTACCCGCAGATCAAACCCTACGCCCGGCACGATCTGGCAGTCGATGACACCCACACGCTGTACGTCGATGAAAGTGGCTCCCCCGAAGGCTTGCCTGTCGTATTCATCCACGGTGGCCCTGGCGCCGGTTGCGATGCCCAGAGCCGCTGCTATTTCGATCCCAACCTGTACCGCATCGTCACCTTCGACCAGCGTGGCTGCGGCCGTTCCACCCCCCGCGCGAGCCTGGAGAACAACACCACCTGGGACCTGGTCGCCGACCTCGAGCGCATCCGCGAACATCTTGGCATCGACAAATGGGTGCTGTTCGGCGGCTCCTGGGGCTCGACCCTGGCCCTGGCCTACGCGCAAACCCACCCCGAACGTGTGCATGGCCTGATCGTGCGCGGTATTTTCCTCGCCCGCCCCCAGGACATCGAATGGTTCTACCAGGCCGGTGCCAGCCGCCTGTTCCCGGACTACTGGCAGGACTACATCGCGCCGATTCCCGCCGATGAGCGTCACGACATGATCGCGGCCTACCACAAACGCCTGACCGGCAACGACCAGATCGCCCAGATGCACGCCGCCAAGGCCTGGTCCGGCTGGGAAGGGCGCATGCTCGGCCTGTGCCCGAGCCCGCAGCACGTGGAGCGCTTTTCCGAGCCTCAGCGCGCGCTGTCCATCGCGCGTATCGAGTGCCACTACTTCACCAACAACTCCTTCCTGGAGCCCAACCAGCTGATTCGCGATATGCACAAGATCGCCCATCTGCCTGGCGTCATCATCCATGGCCGCTACGATATGATCTGCCCGCTGGATAACGCCTGGGAGCTGCATCAGGCCTGGCCGAACAGCGAACTGCAGGTCATCCGTGAAGCGGGCCATGCGGCGTCCGAGCCCGGGATTACCGATGCACTGGTGCGCGCGACCGGCGAAATGGCACGGCGCCTGCTTGATCTGCCGCCAGAAGAAGCATGAAGGCCTTGCTGCAACGGGTGCGTAGCGCCCGGGTCGAAGTGGCGGATGAAATCGTCGGAGCGATTGATCAAGGTTTGCTGGTGCTGGTGGCCGTCGAACCTTCAGATACACCCGAGAGCGCCGACAAACTGCTGCACAAGCTGCTTAACTACCGGGTGTTCAGCGACGACGAGGGCAAGATGAACCTGTCGTTGAAGGATATCGATGGGGGATTACTGCTGGTATCGCAGTTCACTTTGGCGGCGGATACCAAGAGCGGCCTGCGGCCGAGCTTTTCCACCGCTGCCCCGCCGGCCCTGGGAGCGGCGCTTTTTGATCACTTGCTGTTACAAGCGCAACAATTGCATGGCAAGGTGGCCTCGGGGCGTTTTGGCGCGGATATGCAGGTGCATTTGGTCAATGATGGCCCTGTGACCTTTCTCTTACAGACATGAATGTATTAAAAACGACTTTAATGCCTAAAAACGTAGGGTTTCGCTACAAATACTTCGTTGTCCCTGATGCGTTGTCTCGCGGGCTACTAGATAATCGCGCGCTACGGGGATCAGCGTTGTTTGGTCCATTTTTGACTTAGGTAGAGACTTGTCCGATAACCACTGGGGAATCATTTTGACCCAGGGGAGTCGGAACAATGCTCGCCAACCTGGCATATAGATAGCTGGCCGTTGGTTTTTTGATCTGTTTTCGGCGAGGGTTGCTCGTGATTGTTAGTCCCTGTAATGCACCAAAATTGTCTGCTAAACGGTTACGAAACGCACTGGTGACGGGCTCCGCCCTGTTTTGCCTGTTCGGCGCGGGTCAACTGTGGGCATTCAGTCTGGATGATGTGTCGGCCAAGGCAAAAGAGCTGGCCGGGCAGAAATACGAAGCTCCGCGCAGCAATCTGCCGAACGAATTCCGCGAAATGAAGTTCGCGGACTACCAGAAGATTCGTTTCCGCAACGAAAAAGCCGAATGGGCCGATCAGAACACTCCGTTCAAGTTGTCCTTCTATCACCAGGGTATGCATTTCGATACACCGGTGAAAATCAACGAAGTGACCGCCGACAGCGTCCAGGAAATCAAATACGACCCGACTCGCTTCGATTTCGGCGACGTGAAGTTTGATCCTAAAGCCACCGAGCAGCTGGGTTACGCCGGTTTCCGTGTGCTGTATCCGATCAACAAGGGCGACAAGCAAGACGAAATCATGACCATGCTCGGCGCCAGCTATTTCCGCGTCGTCGGCAAGGATCAGGTCTATGGCCTGTCCGCCCGTGGCATGGCGATCGATACCGCGCTGCCGTCGGGTGAAGAATTCCCGCGTTTCACCGAGTTCTGGATCGAGCGTCCAAAACCGGGTGACAAGCACCTGGTGATCTTTGCCCTGCTGGATTCCCCACGTGCGACCGGCGCCTATCGCCTGATCCTGCGTCCGGGCACCGACACGGTTGTGGATGTGAAATCCCAGATGTTCCTGCGTGACAAGGTCAGCAAACTGGGGGTTGCTCCGTTGACCTCCATGTTCCTGTTCGGCGCCAACCAGCCGTCCAAGGTGCTCAACTACCGTCGCGAGCTGCATGACTCCAGCGGCCTGTCGATCCATGCTGGCAACGGCGAGTGGATCTGGCGCCCCCTGAACAACCCTAAACACCTGTCGGTCAGCAACTTCACCGTGGAGAACCCGCGTGGGTTCGGCCTGCTGCAACGCGGTCGCAACTTCAGCCACTACGAAGACCTCGACGACAACTACGACAAGCGCCCGAGTGCGTGGATCGAGCCTGAAGGCGACTGGGGCAAGGGCTCCGTCGACCTGGTTGAGATCCCGACTGCCGACGAAACCAATGACAACATCGTTGCGTTCTGGAGCCCGGCGGAGTTGCCGGAAGTCGGCAAGCCGCTGGAAGTGGCCTACCGCCTGCACTGGACCCTCGATGATGCCGCGTTCCATTCGCCGGACAGCGCCTGGGTCAAGCAGACCCTGCGTTCCACCGGTGATGTGAAGCAATCCAACCTGATCCGTCAGCCGGATGGCAGCGTGGCGTATCTGGTGGACTTCGAGGGCCCGTCCTTGAAGAAACTGCTGCCGGACGCCCCGGTGCGTAGCCAGGTGAGCGTGAGTGACAACGCCGAGCTGGTAGAAAACAGCGTGCGCTACAACGAACACACCAAAGGCTGGCGCCTGACACTGCGTATGAAGATCAAGGACGCAGGCAAGCCGACCGAGATGCGTGCAGCCCTGGTCCAGGACATCACGCCGCCTGAGCCTGAGCATGTTTCGACCCAGGTGCTGAAGGCCGATAAGGTTCTGGCCAAGCAACACGAGAAACAGGCCAAGAAAGACGCGAAAGACAAGGAAGCCAAGCAGCCAGAAGCTGCCCCAGCCACACCGGAGCCGATCAAGACCGAGCAAGTCCTGACCGAAACCTGGAGCTATCAGTTGCCTGCCGATGAGTAATTCTCAAGTCCAGCCAGAGACTCTCTCCGAGTACCTGGCGCATCTTCCGATGACCGCTGAGCAGCGCGCCGAGTTGGCGGGCTGCACATCCTTCACCGAGTTGCACGAGCGCTTGTCGTCCAAGGCGTTCGATGCACCCGTCGACGCCGCCCAGGCGTCGGTGGGTCGCCGCTTGACCCTCAGCACGGCCGAAGAGCTGCAAGACGCCGAAATGCTCGGGCTCGACGCCAGTGGGCGCGTGTGCCTCAAGGCCACGCCGCCGATCCGCCGTACCCGCGTGGTACCTGAGCCGTGGCGCACCAATATCCTGGTGCGCGGCTGGCGGCGGATCACCGGCCGCAGCAACCCGCCGGCCCCGCCGAAGGATGAGCGCGTATTGCCGGCAGCCCGCTGGCGTACCGTGGGTTCGATTCGTCGTTACATCCTGCTGGTGCTGATGCTCGGCCAGACCATCGTGGCCGGCTGGTACATGAAAGGCATCATGCCGTACCAGGGCTGGTCGCTGGTCGACTTCGACGAGATCCGCAACCAGACCCTGCTGCAAACCGCCACCCAGGTGCTGCCTTACGCCCTGCAGACCAGCATCCTGATCATGTTCGGGATCCTGTTCTGCTGGGTCTCGGCCGGTTTCTGGACTGCATTGATGGGCTTTCTCGAACTGCTCACCGGCCACGATAAATACCGGATTTCCGGTAAAAGTGCCGGCGACGAGCCGATCCCGAAAGACGCGCGCACTGCGCTGGTCATGCCGATCTGCAACGAAGACGTGCCGCGGGTATTCGCGGGTTTACGCGCGACGTTCGAATCGGTGGCCGCCACCGGTGACCTCGATCGTTTCGACTTCTTCGTGCTCAGCGACAGTAACGAGGCCGACATCTGCATCGCCGAGCAGCAAGCCTGGCTCGACGTCTGCCGTGAGGCGGGTGGCTTCGGCAAGATCTTCTATCGCCGCCGTCGCCGACGCGTGAAGCGTAAAAGCGGCAACCTCGACGACTTCTGCCGTCGTTGGGGCGGCGACTACAAGTACATGGTGGTTCTCGACGCCGACAGCGTGATGAGCGGCGAATGCCTGACCAGCCTGGTGCGCCTGATGGAAGCCACGCCGGATGCCGGGATTATCCAGACCGCGCCGCGTGCGTCGGGCATGGACACCCTGTATGCGCGCATGCAGCAATTCGCCACCCGCGTGTACGGCCCGCTGTTCACCGCCGGCCTGCACTTCTGGCAGCTGGGTGAATCCCACTACTGGGGTCACAACGCGATCATCCGCATGAAACCGTTTATCGAGCACTGCGCCTTGGCGCCATTGCCGGGTAAAGGGGCATTCGCCGGGTCCATCCTGTCCCACGACTTCGTTGAAGCGGCGCTGATGCGCCGTGCCGGCTGGGGCGTGTGGATTGCCTACGACCTGCCGGGCAGCTACGAAGAACTACCGCCGAACCTGCTGGATGAACTCAAGCGTGACCGTCGCTGGTGCCACGGCAACCTGATGAACTTCCGCCTGTTCCTGGTCAAGGGCATGCACCCGGTGCACCGCGCGGTGTTCCTGACTGGCGTGATGTCCTACCTGTCGGCACCGTTGTGGTTCCTGTTCCTGGTGCTGTCGACGGCCTTGCTGGCGGTCAACACCCTGATGGAGCCGCAGTACTTCATGGCGCCACGCCAGTTGTACCCGCTGTGGCCGCAATGGCACCCGGACAAGGCGGTGGCGCTGTTCTCCACCACCATCGTGCTGCTGTTCCTGCCGAAATTGCTGAGCATCATCCTGATCTGGGCCAAGGGCGCGAAAGAGTTCGGTGGCAAGTTCAAGGTAACCATGTCCATGCTGCTGGAGATGCTGTTCTCCATGCTGCTGGCGCCGGTGCGGATGATTTTCCACACCCGTTTCGTGCTCGCCGCGTTCCTCGGCTGGGCCGCGACCTGGAACTCGCCGCAGCGTGACGACGACTCCACCCCGTGGGGCGAAGCGATCAAGCGTCACGGCACGCAGACCCTGCTGGGCTTCTTCTGGGCCCTGCTGGTGGTGTGGTTGAACCCGAGCTTCCTGTGGTGGCTGGTACCGATCGTGGGTTCGTTGATGCTGTCGATCCCGGTATCGGTGATCTCCAGCCGGGTCAACCTTGGCCTGAAGTCCCGCGATGAGAGCCTGTTCCTGATCCCTGAGGAATACAATCCGCCGCAAGCGTTGCTGTCCACCGACAAGTACACCCACGAAAACCGTTGGCACGCGCTGAAAGACGGCTTCGTGCGCTCGGTGGTCGACCCGCAGCAGAACGCCCTGGCCTGTGCCCTGGCGACCTCGCGTCACGGTCAGGCCGAGCCGATCGAGTACCTGCGTACCGAACGTGTGCGCCACGCGTTGAAAGTCGGCCCTGCCGGCCTCAACAACGGCGAACGCCTGGCGTTGCTCAGCGACCCGGTAGCCCTGGCCCGCTTGCATGAGCAGATCTGGAGCGAAGGGCACGCCGAGTGGCTCGCTGCCTGGCGTAATTCGATCAAGGCCGACCCGCACGCGCCGTTACTGCCGCTGCAGCCGCTGTCGTCCCAGGCCCAACCGGCCTGATTCAGACGCCCCCGAGGGTTCACTTCGGGGGCGTTCGAAGCGCTGGTCCTACAGCGTTTCTCTATCGCCCTAACTCCTTGTTATTTCGAAACAAAAGTCCCTTGTCCGAGGCGTATTTGCGTGCCCGCGAGTGGGGTAGGATCGCCCCCCAAATTTGACTCGGTCACAGGGGGATTCATGATCAAAAGGTATTGTTCGGCATTGCTGATCGGCGTTATCGCATTGATTCACAGTGCTCTGGTGCAGGCCGGTGCCATCGACGATGCGGTTCGGCGTGGTGTGTTGAAAGTGGGTACTACGCCCACCTATGTCCCCTTTGAAATGACCGATAAAGAGGGCCGTATCGTTGGCTTTGAAATCGACCTGCTCAAGGTGATGAGCCAGGCCCTGGGCGTTGAGCTTGAATTGGTCAGCGTGCCCTATACCGAGTTGCTGCCTGGGCTGCAGGCGAAAAAGTTCGACCTGATCGGCAGCGGCATGACCGTTACCCAGGAGCGCAACCTGAAGCTGAATTTCAGCGACTCCTTTATCGTGGTGGGGCAAACCGTATTGCTGCACCCCAGCCTGAGTGGCAAGGTCACCAGTGTCGAAGACCTGGACGACGCCACTTACCGCGTCACCACCGTCCAGGGCACCACTGGCGAGGCGGCGGCGCAACGCTTCCTGGGGGCGGCGCGCTTGAGCAGTTTTGCAACGCCCCGGGAAGCTGTGCGCCAAGTGGTGAACGGTGCCGCCGATGCCTTTATTTATGATGCGCCCTACAACCTGATCGCCCTGAGCTTGCCGGAAAACCGCGAGCTGCTGGCGCTTGAACAGCCATTCACCTTTGAACCCTTGGCGTTTGGCGTGAAAAAAGGCGATTTTGACAGCCTCAACTGGATCAACCATTTCCTCAATCAAGTCGCCCAGGACGGGACCTACGATCGCTTGCACGACAAGTGGTTCAAGGACATGGACTGGCTGGTAGAGGTCGACTGGAAGTCATAACTTCTTACACATCAATCCGTTGCCAGCGCTGCCAACGCAAGCGTCTATCCCAGCAGTTGGCTGCGTTGTTGTGGGACTTTTCCGACATACGCAGATAACAAATACCCGTGAAACCTTTGTGACAGGCAATGAGTGGGTTAGGATCGCACCCCGAATTGGTGCAGCCCTTTTGCGCGCCGACCGTATAAGAATCGTTCAGGGGACTTGATGATGAAAAAGTATCTTTCGATGCTGCTGCTCGGCGTTGCCGCGCTGGTTGCGGCCAATGCCGCCCAGGCCGGTGCCATCGATGATGCGGTCAAGCGCGGCACGCTGAAAGTCGGCATGGACCCGACCTACATGCCGTTCGAAATGACCGACAAACGGGGCGAAATCATTGGGTTCGAGGTCGATATCCTCAAGGCCATGGCCAAGTCCATGGGCGTCAAGCTGGAGCTGGTGTCCACCGGCTATGACGGCATCATCCCGGCGTTCCTGACCGGCAAGTTCGACATGATCGGCAGCGGCATGACCCTGACCCAGGAACGCAACCTGCGCCTGAATTTCAGCGAACCCTTCATTGTGGTTGGCCAGACCCTGCTGATCCGCAAGGACCTGGAAGGCACCATCAAGTCCTACAAAGACCTGAACGACGAGAAGTACCGCCTGACCTCCAAGCTCGGCACCACCGGTGAGATGGTCGCCAAGAAGCTGATCTCCAAGGCCAAGTACCACGGCTATGACAACGAGCAGGAAGGTGTGCTGGACGTGGTCAACGGCAAGGCCGATGCCTTCGTGTATGACGCGCCGTACAACGTGGTCGCCGAGAAAAAAGTCGGTAACGGCAAGTTGGTGTTCCTCGAAGAACCCTTCACCTTTGAACCGCTGGCGTTCGGCCTGAAGAAGGGTGACTACGACAGCATCAACTTCATCAACAACTTCCTGCACCAGATCAAGAACGACGGCACCTACGATCGCATCCATGACAAGTGGTTCAAGAGCTCCGAGTGGCTCAAGGACATGGAATAAAGCGGGACTGTTTTCTGGTGTGAGAGGGCTTGCTGTGGGGAGCCCGCTCGCCACCTCAGGTGTGCGGGCCTCGATTTTTTGGATGCTGAGTAGATGAAACAGAAAAAAGCCCAATGGCCCTGGCACCTGCTGACCGTGGTCGTGCTGGTCGGCCTGGCTGGCGCCTTGTACTACGCCACCTCGCTGATGTCCTACGAATGGCGCTGGAACCGGGTCCCGCAATACTTCGCCTACCAGGCCGAAGAGTCCCAGCGCGCTGCGGACATCTCCACTGTCGTGGAGCTGGTCCGCAAGGGCGATGTGGCCGAAGTCACCCTGCGCAACGATGCCGGCGTCGAACAGCGCGTGAGCGTGGCCGACAACAGCCTGCAAGTGGCGCGCGGCGATGATGTGGCCGAAGGCGACGTCATCGGGGTTAACCGCCATTGGGCGTTGGGGCCCTTGATGTGGGGCCTGTGGACCACGTTGTGGCTGTCGGTGGTATCCGGGATTCTCGGCCTGGCGATCGGTCTTGCCACCGGGTTGTGCCGACTGTCCAATAACCCGACCCTGCGCGACCTGTCGACGATCTACGTCGAGCTGGTGCGGGGCACGCCGCTGTTGGTGCAGATCTTCATTTTCTATTTCTTTATCGGCACGGTGCTCAACCTGTCCCGGGAATTCGCCGGGATCGCCGCCCTGTCGCTGTTCACCGGCGCCTATGTGGCGGAAATCGTCCGCGCGGGGGTGCAGTCCATCACCCGTGGCCAGAACGAGGCGGCTCGCTCCCTGGGCCTGAGCGCCAGCCAGTCGATGCGCCATGTGGTGCTGCCGCAGGCCTTCAAGCGTGTGTTGCCGCCGCTGGCCGGGCAATTTATCAGCCTGGTGAAAGACACCTCGCTGGTCTCGGTGATCGCGATTACCGAGCTGCTCAAAAGCGGTCGCGAAGTGATCACCACCTCGTTCTCGCCGTTTGAAATCCTGTTCTGCGTCGCAGGGTTGTACCTGCTGATCAACCTGCCGCTGTCGAAAATGGCCAGCCGGCTTGAGCGGAGGCTCGCCCAAAGTGATTGAAGTCCGCGATCTGGTAAAAGTCTTCGATACCCGCGGGCATGTGGTGCGCGCGGTGGACCATGTGACCACCCAGGTGGCCAAGGGCGAAGTGTTGGTGGTGATCGGCCCGTCCGGCTCCGGCAAGTCCACGTTCCTGCGTTGCCTCAATGGCCTGGAAGAGTTCGATTCCGGCTCGGTGAGCATCGATGGCCTGCAACTAGCCGATCCGAAAACCGATGTGAATGCCTATCGCCGTGAAGTCGGCATGGTGTTCCAGCACTTCAACCTGTTCCCCCACATGACCGTGCTGGAAAACCTGTGCCTGGCGCAAAAAGTCGTGCGCAAGCGCGGCAAGAAGGAGCGCGAAGCCAAGGCCCTGGCGCTGCTGGAAAAGGTCGGCATTGCGCAGAAAGCCAACGAGTTTCCATCAAGGCTTTCCGGCGGCCAGCAACAGCGCGTGGCGATTGCCCGGGCGTTGGCGATGGAGCCCAAGGTGATGCTGTTCGACGAGCCCACCTCGGCCCTCGACCCGGAAATGGTCGGCGAAGTGCTGGACGTGATGAAGACCCTGGCCCTGGAAGGCATGACCATGGTCTGCGTCACTCACGAAATGGGTTTTGCCCGTGAAGTGGCGGACCGGGTGCTGTTCTTCGATCATGGCAAGTTGCTGGAAGATGCGGCCCCGGCCGAGTTCTTCGCGGCGCCCAAAGACCCGCGCGCCCAGGCGTTCCTGCGCCAGGTGCTATAGGGCGCGGGGCGTTCATACCTTGAACCGCCCCACGCATTGCTGCAAATCCGTTCCCAGCCGCGCCAGTTCGATACTGGCCGCTGCCGTCTGCTCACTGGCGGCGGCGGTTTGCTCCGAGGCGTCGCGTACCTTCAATACGCTGCGATTGATCTCTTCGGCCACCGCACTTTGCTCCTCGGCGGCAGCGGCGATCTGCGGGTTCATTTCCTGGATGACCGACACCGTGCGGGCGATCTCCGTCAGGGAGTCCCCGGCATTGCGGGCCAGGCCGACGCTGTTGTCGGTCAGGGTGCGGCTGTAGTCCATGATGTCGGCCACCTGTTGTGTACCGCTGTGCAGGCCGCCAATCAGCTCTTCGATTTCCTCGGCGGACTGCTGGGTCCGTTGGGCGAGACCGCGCACCTCATCGGCGACCACCGCGAAGCCTTGACCGGCCTCGCCGGCCCGTGCGGCTTCTATGGCAGCGTTGAGCGCCAGCAGGTTGGTCTGCTGTGACACGGACTTGATCACATCCAGCACACTGCTGATTTTCTGGCTTTCCCGTTGCAGCCCCACCATGGCCTGACCCGCGCGCGCCATTTCATGGGCAAGGTGCTCGATTTGCGCCACGGCATCCGTCACCACCTGATCGCCCAGCTCAGTCTGTTGATTGGCCTGTCCGGCGGCGAGCGAAGCCTGCTCGGCGTGGCGCGCAACCTCCTGGGCGGTGGCGAGCATCTGGTTCATGGCGGCGGCGACCTGCTCGGTTTCATCGCGCTGATGATTCACCCCGGCGCGAGTTTGTTCGGTCACGGCGGAAAGCTCTTCGGCGGCGCTGGCAATTTGCCGAGCGTTGTCGCTGATGTTGCCAATCAGCCCCCGTAGGTTCAGCGTCATTTGGCTCATGCTGCGTTGCAGTTGGCCCAACTCGTCACGCCGTCGGGATTGCACGTCATGGCTCAGGTCGCCTTGCGCAATGCGATTGGCAGCGGACAGCGCTTTGCGCAGCGGTTTCACGATTTGCCCGGCAATCAGCCAGGCTGCCAGAGTGCCCAACAGCAAGGCGGCAGCGGTTGTACCAAGGGTTTGGGTGCGGGCCTGTTCGGCTTCGCGTTCGCGCCGCTGAGTCTGGTCCTGGCTCAAGAGGTCGCTCTGGGCGAGCAGTTCGTCCAGTTGCTGTTCCAATTGCTTTTGCGCGCCCTCGGTTGTGAGTTGCGTGTCCTTGAGGCGTGTGAGGTGGGTGCGGATACTGAGCACGGTATTTTTCAGGGCGCCGCTGTCGACCGGCAATTTTGCTACGCCAGCCTGGGCGAGTTCGAGGTTGCGCTCGGCGTCGCTGACGGCCTGGGCGTAGGCATCCAGCGAGCTGGCGGCCCAGGCAGGGGTTTGGGCTCGATCCTCCGCCTGCTCTATGGCCTGGCGCAGGTTTTCGATGGCATCGAGGGCTTTTTCATCCTCCTGGTCGGGTAAGTCGCTGGCCAGTTGTGCCAGCACGTCACCGGTGCGTACGGAGCTCTGCTTCAGTTGTTCACGGGCACTCTCACGTTTCTCGACCAGGGCGGGCACCTCCTTGAGCGTGGTTTTGAACGTTGCGGAGAGGCGGGTCATCTCCTGCAGGTATTGAATGGATTTGGGGACTTTGAGCCGGTTGGAAAGCTCGCTCAGGAATCCGTCGATTTTTTCTATGCTCACGCTCAATTTGTTGAGGCTGTTGGTATCGTCCAGGGTGCGGTAAACGATTCGGTCGGCCCGCAGTTCTTCACCCGTCACGGCCAATTGTGCGAGCACGGTCAGGGTCTGCGAGCGGTAAAGGGACGCGGCCAACGCCTGCCAGCCAGTCACGGCAATCACAAGGCTCAAGGCCAGGACCAGGGAGAAGCCCAGGGCCAGTTTGAGAGTGACACTGGCGTCACCCAGCAGGTAAGTCATTCGACGAAGCATGATCAACCTCCGACAAGTGAACAGTGGGCGTTCTCAACATGCGCAGGCACATTGAGCTGAATTGAACGCTAGTTCTCTCGGCGCAGAGGTGGGGCTGATAAACGCGTAGGAAATTTCACAGATTGCAGGCGGCGACCCAGGGCGGGTCGCCACGCGGGGAAGGGGTCAGACCCGGAATCGGCCGACCAACGCCTGGAGATGAGTGCCCAGGCGCGCCAGTTCGGTACTCGATGCGGCAGTCTCTTCACTGGCCGAAGCCGTCTGCTCGGAGATATCGCGCACGTTCAACACACTGCGATTGATCTCTTCCGCCACGGCGCTTTGCTGCTCGGCGGCGGTGGCGATCTGGGAGTTCATCGCCTGGATGGTCGAGACCGTACGTGTGATGTTCTCCAAGGCGCTGCCGGCGCGGCGCGTCAACTCGACACTGCTGTCGGTGAGGCCACGGCTGTTGTCCATGATGTTCGCCACCTGCTGGGTGCCGCTTTGCAGGCCGACGATCAGCTCTTCGATCTCTTCGGTGGACTTCTGGGTGCGCTGGGCCAGGCTGCGCACTTCATCGGCCACCACCGCGAAACCGCGTCCGGCTTCACCGGCCCGCGCCGCTTCAATGGCCGCGTTGAGCGCCAGCAGGTTGGTTTGCTGGGCCACGGACTTGATCACATCGAGCACGCTGCCGATCTTGTCGCTTTCGCGCTTCAGATCGGCCATGGCGACCGTGGAGTTGCCGACTTCAGTGGCCAGGCGTTCGATCTGGGCGATCGCTTCGCCGACCACTTTGTCGCCTTCGCGGGCCTGCTGGTCGGCGGCCACTGCGGCTTCGGAGGCTTCCTCGGCATTGCGCGCCACTTCCTGCACGGTGGCGGCCATTTCATTCATGGCGGTGGCCACTTGGTCGGTCTCGACTTTCTGGCTGTTGACCCCCGCGTTGGTTTGTTCTGTGACGGCCGACAGTTGCTCGGCGGCGCTGGCGATCTGGGTGACCCCTTCGCTGATGCCGCCGATCAACTCGCGCAGGCCCACGGTCATGCTTTGCATGGCGCGTTGCAGTTGGCCCAATTCATCCTGGCGCAGTGAAATGAGGTTGTGGCTCAGATCACCCGAGGCGACGCGCTCGGCCACTTCGAGGGTCTGGTTCAGCGGAAGAATGATCTGCCGCGTGATGGCCCAGGCCGCTACCAGCCCGAAGACCAAGGCAAGCACGGTGGCCAGCAGCAACAGGCTCTTGGCTTGGGCTGCGTCGGTATCGCGCACGACGGTCTGGGAGAGGGTCAGTTTTTTACTGCGCTCAAGCAAGATGTCGCCCTGCTCGCCCATCTTTTTCATGGCGGCGGTACTCGCGACCTGGGAGTCTCGGTATTGGCTGACGGCCGCGCGGTAGGCTTGCAGCGAAACGCTGGCCTGCTGCAGGTTGGTTGCGTACTGCTCAGGCAGCGTGCCGTTGAGGGTGGCGATTTTCTTCAGGGCGTTATCAATGGCGTCCAGGGCCGGCTGTTCTGCTTCAACCTTGCCGCTGTAGGTGTAGCCGCGCACCTGGAAGCGCGCCTGTTGGATCAGCTTGTTCAGCTCGACCACGCTGTTGAACTGGGTGACGCTGTCGCCTTGCAACAGGGATTTTTCGATCTCGCCGATCTTGAGCACCGCATTGTCGGCCGTATCGCCCAGCTTGCTACGGGCGTTTTCACGGTTGGCGCCGGCCTGGACCATATCGTCGAACGCATGCTTGTATTGGGCGATCGCGGCCAATTGCTCGTCCACCAGCAGATTGTCGGCGGGTTGATCGATCAAGGTGTCGGCGGTTTTCAGGCCGCTTTCAAGCTTGCTCATCAGCTCGTTGACCGCCGTCGGGCCTTGTTCGCCCCGGCGCATTTCGTAGTCCAGGCGCGCCAGGCGCAGGTCCTTGGTCAGCTCATTGAGGCTGGAGATGTAACCCAGTTTGTCGCCCCGGCTGATCACGCTGCCCAGGCCGCTCCAGCCGGTGAAGGTGATCATCAGTGTCAACAGCAATACCAGGCCAAAGCCCACCGCCAGCTTGGTTTTGACGCTGACATTCCCCAGCTTTTCGGCTAACCAACGATACATGTTGCGAACTCCCCTGGAACAAGGCTTGGACTTATTCACGGGGTATCGGCCGGCATGCGGGATTCTGTAGCGATGCTCCATCCTGTGGGAGCAAGCCACCTCCCACAGGGGAACAGCGGTGGGTTCAGAAGAGGCGGGCGAGCAGGGCGGTGACGGCCGTTTCGACGCGCAGGATGCGGGCGCCCAATTGCACCGGCTGCAAGCCGGCCTTGGCCAGCAGGTCCACCTCATAGGGGATCCAGCCACCTTCCGGGCCTATGGCCAGGGTAACCGGTTCATTCAGCCCACGGGGGCAGGCTGGGTAGTCGCCGGGATGGCCAATCAGGCCAAGGGTGCCTGCGGTCATGGCCGGCAGGCGGTCTTCGACGAAGGGCTTGAAGCGCTTTTCGATAACGATTTCTGGCAGCACCGTGTCCCGCGCCTGTTCCAGGCCGAGGATCAGTTGTTCGCGAATGGCCTCGGGTTCCAGGAAGGGGGTCTGCCAGAAGCTTTTTTCCACCCGGTAGCTATTGACCAGCACCACTTTCGGCACGCCCATGGCCGCCACGGTTTGCAGCACCCGACGCAGCATCTTCGGACGTGGCAGGGCCAGCAGCAGGGTCAGGGGCAGTTTGGCCGGCGGTGGTTGGTCGAAGCTCACTTGCAGTTCGGCTTCGCGGGCTTCCAGGCGCAGCAATTGCGCGTTGCCCATCAACCCGCCAAGGCGCCCGACCCGCAGGCTGTCGCCTACGGCGGCGCGGTGGACTTCCTGCATATGCACCAGGCGCCGATCACGCAGGATCACCCGGTCGGCCGCGATAAAGTCGGCATCGAACAGCAGCAGCAGGTTCACGGCTGGGTCGCTGGCGGCTGGTCGTCGTCTGCGGGTTGGTCATCCGGGTGATCGCCACGCTTGCTGATCAGGCCGCTGAACAGGATGCCGATCTCGAACAGCATCCACATCGGCACGGCCAGCAGGGTCTGGGAGAAGATGTCCGGCGGCGTGAGGATCATGCCGACCACGAAGCAGCCGATGATCACGTACGGGCGGATCTTCTTCAGGTACTGCACGTTGACCACGCCGATCCACACCAGCAACACCACGGCCACGGGGATTTCGAAGGCGACGCCAAAGGCGAAGAACAGCGTCATCACGAAGTCGAGGTAGCTGGTGATGTCCGTCATCATCTCCACGCCGGCCGGGGTGGCGGCGGCGAAGAACTTGAAGATCAACGGGAACACCAGGAAGTAGGCGAAGGCCATGCCGGTGTAGAACAGCAGGATGCTCGACACCAGCAAGGGCACGGCGATGCGCTTCTCATGCTTGTACAGGCCCGGCGCGATAAAGCCCCAGATCTGGTGCAGGATCACCGGGATCGCCAGGAACAGCGAGACCATCATCGTCAGCTTCAACGGTGTGAGGAAGGGCGATGACACATCGGTGGCAATCATCGTCGCGCCGGCCGGCAGGTACTGGCGCAGCGGCGTGGAGACGAAGGTGTAGATCTGCTGGGTAAAGGCGAACAGCCCGGCAAAGATCACGAAGATCGCGGCCACGCAACGCAGCAGGCGGGTCCGCAGCTCGGTCAGGTGCGAGACCAGCGGCATATGCTGGTCGTTTTCCGGTTTATCAGCGCTCATGGGGCTCGCGGCGGCAATGTAGGGTCATGGGGCGCGGGCGACGCAGCGGGCGTCGGCGCAGGCTCGGTTGGAGCGGTCGGGGTCGGGGCGGCGGGCTGGGTATCCACCGCTGGCGCAGGCGCGATGCTGTGCTCGGCCACAGGCTCCACCGGTTTGGCGGGCTCCTGCACCGGCGACAGGATCTTCCGGGCTTCCTGTTCCAACGACAAAATATGTTCGTTGTGCAGTTGGCGACGGATCTCGTCGGCGCCGATTTCCCGTTCAACTTCCTGTTTGATGGCGTTGAAACTGCGTTTCAGGCGCCCGATCCACAGGCCGGCCGTGCGTGCGGCACCGGGCAGGCGTTCCGGCCCCAGTACCAGCAAGGCAACCAGGCCGACGAGCAGCAGTTCAGAGAAGCTGATACCAAACATTAGTCAGTGCTCACGAGTCTTTGCGGGTCGGCTCTTCGACTTTTTCAGCCTGCACGTCGAAGGTGCGACGCTCGGTGATCGGCTGGGTGGCCTGGGGGTGCACAGGCTGTGCCGGTGGCACCGGATTGGCGGCCGGGTCGGCAGGCTTTTCATCGTCGTTCATGGCTTTACGGAAGCCCTTGATCGACTCGCCCACGTCGGTGCCGAGGTTTTTGAGTTTCTTGGTGCCGAATACCAGTACCACCACCACCAGGATGACGATCCAGTGTTTCCAGTCAAAAATGCCCATGCTGCAAATCCTCTAGTAAAAGTTATTCAAGCGGACGGGCGCGAGGCCTTTTCGGCGTGCCCGGACAAGCCGAAGCGACGGTCCAGTTCATCCAGCACGGCCTGTGGATGCTGCCCCAGTTGGGCGAGCATGACCAGGCTATGGAACCACAAGTCGGCGGTCTCATAGATGACATCGCTGCAATCGCCGCTGATTTGTGCGTCCTTGGCGGCGATGATGGTCTCGATGGACTCTTCGCCGAGTTTTTCCAGGATCTTGTTCAGGCCCTTGTGGTACAGGCTGGCGACGTAGGAGCTGTCGGCGTCCGCACCTTTGCGGTCCTCCAGCACCTGGGCCACACGGTTGAGGGTATCGCTCATGGTCAGTGTCCTGCCGAGTAGATGGCGTGCGGGTCTTTGAGCACCGGCTCCACGACCTTCCATTCGCCGTTCTCGAACACGCGATAGAAGCAGCTGTGGCGGCCGGTGTGGCAGGCGATGTCGCCGATCTGCTCGACCTTGAGGATCACCACGTCGGCGTCGCAGTCGATGCGCATCTCGTGCAGGGTCTGCACGTGCCCGGACTCTTCGCCCTTGCGCCACAGTTTGCCACGGGAACGTGACCAGTAAATGGCGCGCTGCTCAGTGGCGGTGAGGCTCAGGGCCTCGCGGTTCATCCAGGCCATCATCAGCACGCGCCCGGTCTTGTAGTCCTGGGCAATGGCCGGCACCAGGCCGTCACTGTCCCACTTGATCTCGTCCAGCCAGTCTTTCATTTTCGGCTCCGGCAATTTGCGACAGTGTATAACCGGATTGGCTATCGACGCACGATCAGATAAACACCCACGGCGACCATGATGCCGGCCGGCCAGTGGCCCAGTTGGTTCAGCGGCCCGCCAATGGCCAGCATCACGCCACCGACCAGGTGCGCGGCCCCCAGCAGGCGCAGGAACCAGTCGTCCTTGCGCTTCTGCCAGGGCGGTGCGGGGTCTTTGGCATGGGGCTGGGACATGCGCTCCAGCAGGTCGCGGGTCATGTTGGCCAGGTGCGGCAGCTGTTCGAACTGGCTGTGCAGGTTGCCCAGCAGGGTTTTCGGGCTGACCCGCTCGCGCATCCAGCGTTCCAGGAACGGCTGGGCGGTGTTCCACAGGTCGAGGTCCGGGTACAGCTGACGGCCCAGGCCTTCGATGTTGAGCAGGGTTTTTTGCAGCAGCACCAGTTGCGGCTGCACTTCCATATTGAAGCGCCGCGCGGTCTGGAACAGGCGCATCAGCACCTGACCGAAGGAGATATCTTTCAGGGGCTTTTCAAAGATCGGCTCGCACACGGTGCGGATCGCCGCTTCGAATTCATTGAGCTTGGTTTCCGCCGGCACCCAGCCCGAATCGATGTGCAACTGCGCCACGCGGCGGTAGTCGCGCTTGAAGAAGGCGAACAGGTTGCGCGCCAGGTAGTCCTGGTCTTCCGGGGTCAGGCTGCCGACGATGCCGCAGTCGATCGCAATGTACTGCGGGCTCCACGGGTTGACGGTGCTGACGAAGATATTGCCGGGGTGCATGTCGGCGTGGAAGAAACTGTCGCGGAACACCTGGGTGAAGAAGATCTCCACGCCGCGCTCGGCAAGCATCTTCATGTCGGTGCGCTGGTCGGCCAGGGTCGCGAGGTCGGTGACCTGCACGCCGTAGATGCGCTCCATCACCAGCACTTTCGGGCGGCACCAGTCCCAATACACCTGCGGCACGTACAGCAGCGGCGAGCCTTCGAAGTTGCGCTTGAGCTGGCTGGCGTTGGCTGCTTCGCGCAGCAGGTCGAGTTCGTCGTAGATGGTTTTTTCGTAGTCGGCGACCACGTCCACCGGGTGCAGCAGGCGCGCATCGGCAGAGAAACGTTCGGCGGCGCGGGCCAGGATAAACAGCCACGCCAGGTCCTGGCCGATGATCGGCTTGAGGCCCGGGCGAATCACCTTCACCACCACTTCTTCGCCGCTCTTCAACTGCGCGGCGTGCACTTGCGCCACCGAGGCCGAGGCCAGCGGTTCGACGTCGAAGCGGCTGAACACCTCGCTGATCTTCTTGCCCAGTTGCTCTTCGATCAGCTTCATCGACTGCTGGGAATCGAACGGCGGTACGCGATCCTGCAGCAGCATCAGTTCGTCGGCGATGTCTTCGGGCAGCAGGTCGCGGCGCGTGGAGAGGATCTGCCCGAACTTGATAAAGATCGGCCCCAGGTCCTGCAGCGCCAGGCGCAGGCGCGCGCCCCGGCTCAGCTCCAGTTGCTTGCGCGGGAACCAGCGCCACGGCAGCACATAGCGCACCGCCAGCAGGAACCATGGCAAGGGCAGGGCGAACAGCAGGTCATCGAGGCGGTAGCGGATTACGACGCGCTGGATACGGAACAAACGGCGGACGGCGAGCAGCTTCATGCGTTATCGCTTGGATCAAGGGAACGGCTCAAGCGCTCGAAGCGGGCCTCGAGGCGTTCCAAGTCGATTTTGGCCTTGTCGAGTTCACGAAAGCGCGCTTGCGCTTCTCGTTCGCCGACCAGGGTGCGCGATTCTTCGCTCAAGTATTCGGCAAGGTTCTGGTTGAGGCTGGCGAACCCCTGTTGGTACCAGCGCGTGCGACTGCGCAGGTGCCCACTGATCAGCTGGGTGGCGACGGGGCCGATCCAGCGTGACAGCTCGTATTCCCAGTCCAGTTCCAGGTCCTGCAGCACGGCGGCCAGGTCCATCAGGACCGCACTGTCGCCTTCCAGGTGCACTTCGGGGCCGTGAAGGATGGCGGTCTTGTTGCGGCTCAGCGCCAGGTGCAACAGGCTGGAGGCCGGTGCACGCAGGGTGCAGTCGGCTTCGGCAGCCCATTGAGTGGCGAGCAGCAGGCCTTCATCGCTGGGCAGGATAAACAGCTGCAGGGCGGGGCTGCTGCAGTCCACGGCGATGACCTTGCCGTTCAAGTGCGCGAGCCGTGCCAGGGCGGTGCTGTCCAGGCGCAGCACACGGTTGAGGCCGTGTTCGACGCTGGCGAGAAGGCCTTTGAGCAGCATCAGGGCTTGATGCCACGGTGCAGGGCGACAATGCCCGAGGTCATGTTGTGGTAGGTCACGCGGTCGAAACCGGCCTCTACCATCATCGACTTCAGGGTTTCCTGGTCGGGGTGCATGCGGATCGATTCGGCCAGGTAGCGGTAGCTTTCGGCGTCATTGGTGATCAGCTTGCCCATCAACGGCATGAAGGCGAAGGAGTAGGTGTCGTAGACCTTGGACATCAGCGCGTTGGTCGGTTTGGAGAACTCCAGTACCAACAGGCGGCCACCCGGCTTGAGGACGCGCAGCATCGAGCGGATCGCGTCTTCCTTGTGGGTCACGTTGCGCAGGCCGAAGGCGATGGTCACGCAGTCGAAATGGTTGTCGGGGAACGGCAGCTTTTCAGCGTCGGCCTGGACGAATTCGATATTGCCGGCCACGCCTTTGTCGAGCAGGCGATCACGGCCGACCTTGAGCATCGAGCCGTTGATGTCCGCCAGCACCACCTGGCCGGTAGGGCCGACGAGCTTGGAAAACTTGGCCGCCAGGTCACCCGTACCGCCGGCGATGTCCAGCACGCGGTTGCCGGTGCGTACACCCGACAGCTCGATGGTGAAGCGTTTCCACAGGCGGTGCATGCCGCCGGAGAGCACGTCGTTCATCAGGTCGTACTTGGCTGCCACGGAGTGGAACACCTCAGCGACTTTTTCCGCTTTCTGGCTTTCCGGGACGTTCTTGAAGCCGAAGTGAGTGGTGGGTTCGGCATCGCTGCCTTTGCGCTGATCAGTCATATCGCTGTCACCAAAAGAGAATGCGGGACATGATAATCCCCAAGGCCTGCTTTGTCTTGGCAAGGCTGCAGGTAAGATAGGCACGCACCGAGACCTTTTGCCGCATTCAAGGTATTCAAATCCCTATAAAGAGGAGTCATCGTAATGGCCCGTATAACCGTTGAGCGTGCACATTCCCTGGGTAAAGAAGGGGCACGCGCAAAGGCCGAGAAGTTGGCGCATAAACTCCAGGAGCAATATGGCCTGGAACCCTCGTGGTCCGGCGACACCTTGAACCTCAAGCGTTCGGGGGTTAAAGGCACCGTGTTGGTGGCGGATGATTCGCTGCGCATTGATGTGGAACTGGGCCTGTTGATGTCCGCCATGAGTGGCACCATCAAGTCCGAAATCGAGAAAGCCCTGGATAAAGCCTTGGCCTGATCCGCGAGTACTTAGGGTGCCGATTCTAATTTTCCAGCCTACTTTGTGCCCAGGTCCTCAACTCCTGCGGGCCGTTCCTCCCCCCTTTTCTGCGTGAGGTGCACCATGGCCAAAGTTATCCTGAAGAAAAAAATCGATGCTCAGACCGGCGCGTTGAGTGACGTTAAAACCTACGCCCGCAAGATCTGGTTGGCGGGTCTTGGTGCCTATGCGAAGGTCGGCAGCGAGGGCGGCGACTACTTCAAAGAGCTGGTTAAGGCTGGTCAACATGTTGAAAGTAAAGGCAAAAAAGTTGCAGTGGAACAACTTGATGCGGCCAACAGTCAGATTGATCAAGTAAAGAGTAATGTCTCCGCGGTCAAAGGTCTGGTAGAAGTTCAGCTGGATAAAGTTGAAAAAGCTTTTGATACTCGCGTTGCCAGTGCCTTGAATCGAATTGGCATTGCGTCTAAACATGACGTGGAGACACTCTCTGCTAAGCTCGAAGAGCTGACGGCATTGCTCGAACGTGTCGCGCGTAAACACTAAGGAGACATCGGGATGGCTGTTAAAAAGACTACTCAGAAAGAAGGCAGCTCGTGGGTCGGGAAAGTTGAAGAGTATTCCCGCAAGATCTGGCTGGCTGGTTTAGGCGTTTACTCGAAGATCGACAGTGACGGCAGTAAACTCTTCGAGACCTTGGTTAAAGACGGCGAGAAAGCCGAGAAGTTGACCAAGAGCGCAGTGGGTAAACAAGTAGGTGCTGCCAAAGCCACTGCCGGTTCGCGCATCAGTGATGCGAAGAAACAGGTATTGGGTACTTGGGGCGAACTCGAAGGGGCTCTGGACAAGCGCCTCAACAGTGCTATTTCGCGCCTGGGCGTGCCGAGTAAAGCTGAGCTGAAGACCCTGCACAGCAAGGTCGATACCCTGACAAAGCAAATCGAAAAACTGACCGGTGCCAAAGTGGCTCCAGTGAAAGCGGCTGCCGCTAAACCGGCTGCCAAGCCTGCTGCAAAAACGGCCGCTGCCAAACCGGCGGCTAAAACGGCTGCCAAACCTCTGGTGAAAGCTGCCGCCAAGCCAGCTGCAAAACCTGCGGCCAAGGCTGCTGCAAAAGCAGTCGCTAAACCGGCTGCCAAAACCGCAGCGGCCAAACCGGCTGCCAAGGCCACCGCTAAACCCGTGGCTGCGAAAGCAACTGCCAAACCTGCGACCAAGCCAGCAGCCAAAGCCGCTGCCAAACCGGCCGCTAAGCCAGCCGCCAAAACCGCAGCCGCCAAACCCGCGGCCAAGCCTGCCGCTGCTAAACCTGCAGCCAAGCCTGCTGCCGCGAAACCGGTGGCCAAGCCAGCCGCCAAACCTGCTGCGGCGAAGAAGCCAGCTGCAGCGAAAAAAACGGCAGCGCCTAAGCCTGCTGTTGCCGCCAAGCCGGCAACCACGGCACCGGCTGCTTCGGCGGCCAACTCGGTGTCGGCACCCACGCCTGCCGCCACCCCGACTGCAACGCCGGTCACCCCGACGCCAACCAGTCAGTCCTGATTTTTCCGGGACACAAAAAATGCCCCACCTGCGAAGGTGGGGCATTTTTTTGTGCGTTGTCAGTGCCTCAGTTGTAGGTGATCGAGACAGTCACCGCGCTGGCCAGGGTTCCTTGGGTGATCGCTACGCCGGTTTTGTGATAGGCCGCCGTGAGTGGTATCACGGCTTTCTTGCCTTTTGTTGCAATCGTACGGCTGCGCTGCTCGACCGTGCCGTTCGCAGGGATGGCGTACGCCTTGGCCGCGCGGTGTGATAACGCCAGGGCCGTCCCTTTCGATGTTCCGGTATTGGAGAACAACAAGGGGTTCGCCTCTGCGGGTGTGCCCCCGAACTGGAAAACCACCTTGCGTATATCCGAGTCGCATTCGGCAGAAATCTCAAAATCAAGCGAGCCTGCCGTGGAGGTCGCATCGAAGTCCGAAATCTTGATGGCCGGCAGGGCGAGGCTGCGGTTCAGGTCTCCGGCGGCAAGGTCGCAGGTACCGGCGTTGACTTGGCCGGTAAAGTTTAAAGTGCCGGTGGTATCGGCGTGCACAGCAGGCAGGGAGGCCAGGCTCGTAGTCATTGTCAGCAGCAGGGCGCGCGTTCGGATCTTCATCAAAGAGTGCTCAGGGTTTCAGTTGTAGGTAATGGTGACGGTGGCGGTACTGGCGAGTGTGCCCTGGCTGACCGTGCCGTTCAGGTGGTACGCCGCGCCAAGCGGCAAGACTGCACGGTTGCCGGAAACCGGTACCGTGCGGCTATTCTCGGTGCCATTGGCGAGAATGTTCTGGACGCCTCCATCGAGGCGCGAGTAAAGCCATAGGGCCACTCCGCCAGCGGTGCCGGTATTGGCGAATAGCCGGTCATTGCCTGGTGCGGGGGTGCCAGAAAAACTGAAGGTGACGTTGGAGGCGTTGGTGCACTGCGCCGACAGCTCAAATTCGCGGGCGCCGACGGTGGTGGAGTGTTCGAATGCGCCGACTTGCACCGGATCGAGGGAGATCGTGCGGTTGGCGTCGCCGGCTGACAGGTCGCAGGTGGCGGCGGGCCTGACAAAGCGCACTGCGTTGCCGAGCCTCAGGGTAAAACTCTCCGGGCGGTTATCCAGTCTCTGCACCCAAATGTCTCCAGCAGGCACTGTCCCGTCTGTTACAGGCCCGGCCTTATAGAACCTCAACTCCGCGGCCATGAAGCTGGTGAGGGGGCCACTGAATGTGCGTTGTTGGCTGTGCATGCCAAAGAAAGGGTAAAACGCGCCGGAATGTCGGATGCGCATGTGTACGCCCACACCCGGAACTTCGGTCTCGTAGTACTTTGCGTGAGACCTTGCGCTGTAGCGTCCGGTAATCGTTAATAAAGTATGGCCGCAATTCATGGTGAAAGAAGGGGCCGTACCCGTGAATTCCCGAACGACAATTTCAGACTCCACCGGGAGGCTGTCCGGTACGACGATTGTGGACGGAAGGGTGAGTGTGAATGTGTTGTTCTGATACCTGTCACATGCGGCGTGTGCCGCAATCGGCGAGAGCACGACCAGCACGGTTGACAGGAGTTGTAAGGCGCGTTTCATCTTCAGTCCCGCAAAAGAAATAGGGCGTTTGCAGGCAAGCGGTGCAATGGCAGTGCTCGCCTGCGCCGGATCAACTGCTTGCATTGCTCTCGCTCGAGGGTGGCATGCGCTGTGCTGTATCGGGCCGGCAGGTGCCCGCGTCCAGATTGAGTAAGCGCTGGGTGCCGGCAGTGTTCGACTGTGCAGCCAAGTCGTAATGCAACTGGCATGCGGCGCCGGCATGGGGACCCCACTTGATCGTCAATGGCCCCTGTGTACGGGGCACGCGCACAAAAGCCTGACCGCCCTGCCCGACCACCCCGACGCTCGCGCCGTCCTCATCGAACACATCCGCACCGAACGGCAACGAGCTGCCATCCTCGCGCAGTGCCGTGATCAACAAGGCCTGGCCGCTGGTCGTCTCGAACTGCAGTTTCACCACTGCTCCGGCGCGCGGCGCCACATTCCGGGCCGCGGTCTTGAGCTCCACATCGGTGGACAGATCCTTCGGGTCCAGTTCCACGATGTTCTGGCGGTAAGGGGTGAGGTGCGGCACCACGGCAAAGCCGCCTTTGCCGATTTGCGCGCTGTGATTGCCATTGATTCGCGCGCCTTGGGCGTCAGGCGCCTGGACGATGCCGATGGTATCGCCGAGTTCTGGGGCGAGGGTCACACCGTCTGCGTGGGCGACAATGCCTCCGGTCATGCCAAGCGATGTGGAGCGGTATGTGCTGCTCTGGCCATGGCTGGCGGAGAGTACGCCATGGCGGGTGTGGTATTTCATGTCGGCGCTGGTGGCGTTGCTGCTGCCCTGGGTCCGGTTGGCACTGACGCTGTAACTGAACTGATTGTGCTCACCCAGGCTGCCGCCCAGGCTGGCGCGCTCGCCGCTGCCTTGATCGCCGCCATAGGCGGTGGTGGTCAATGTCGGCGAATGGGCGTGGCTGCCCAGTGGCAGGCTCAAGGTGAGCTCCAGTTGCTTGTCCCCGTGCTCACTGCGCAGATCACGGCTGCGCTGTGCGCTCAGCAGATAGTGGAGGCCTCGCCACGTGCCGCTGTACCCGGCGGTAAAGGTCAGGTTGCCATGGGTGCGGTTCCAATAGTGCTGCGAAGAACCGGTCAGGTACACCGAACCGTTGCCCAGGCTTTGGTTGAGGCTGATGTCCATTCTGTTGCGCAGCCGCGACAGGTTATCGGGGTTCAGTCCGTCGATGGCCAGGTCGCGAATGCGTGCCGCATCAGCCACATTCAGGAAACCTTCGGTGGAGTAGCGGTACGCCCCGAGGGCAAAGTGGGTGCCGGTGTCCGTGAAGTTCTTGCTGTAGCGCAGTTGTACGCTTTGCCCCTGGCGTGAACCATGCCCCGGCAGATGCGCGCTCGAATGCGTCAGGTCGCACGACAATGCACCTACTGAGGTGTTGAACGCCGTACCCAGCAACTGCGATTGGTAGTCGTCGCCGAGCGTCGCGCCGGTGTACCCCGTGAGGAGATTGCTCAGGCCATGCTGATACGTGGCCTGCACCAGCGCGGGCGGATGGTGCAGGCCCACTTCATCCAGCTGGCCGACGCTCAATGCATAGCGGCTGTGGCCGGGACGCAGGAGGTTGGCGTTGGCGGCGAACGGTACGATGAACTCACGCTGGCGGCCGTCGGCCTCGGTGATGGTGACGCTCAGGTCGCCCCCATACCCGGTGGGAAACAAGTCGTTGAGGACAAACGGGCCGGGCGCTACAGACACTTCGTCCAATAACACGCCGCGTTGGCGCACGCTGACCCGCGCGTTGGTCTCGGCAACGCCACGCACTACCGGTGCAAATCCGCTCAATGAGTCGGGCAGCATCCGATCGTCGCTGGACAGGCTGGCACCCCGCAGGCGCACGCTATCGAACAGTTCGCCCGGCGTGTAGATTTCGCCCGCCATCAGTTGGGACTGCAACGTGTCCACTTCGTGCTGCACATAGGTGGCGCTGCTTTGATAGCTCGAGGCAACCTCTGAATGGCTGTAGCTGCCGCTATGCCGCCAGTGCCAATCGCCAAGATTGAGCCCAGTATTCAGGCCCAGGTAGCTGGAGCCGAGTGTGCGCGTATCGGTCTGGGTGGTGAACGTATTGGCGTTGTACCGCACAAAGGCGGCATCGATCCCGCTGTCCCAGTGCTGCGGGTCGACATAGCCCCGCGCCTTGCGCACCAGGAAAACCTGCGGCACTTGCAAATCCAGACGGTTTTCACCTGAATCAAATTGGCTGCTGGCTCCCGGCAGGTAGGTGCCGATATCCGCACAGCGCGCAAACGGCGTACGGGACGCCTGATTGGCTTCGGTGGTTTGCAGGTCAATGCCAAACCTGAGCAGCACATCGCGCTCCAGGCACAACTGCGCGACCTGCTGACCTTCCACGGCAATGAACGTCAGGGTTTCACGCCCGACCCATTGGCCGTTGAGGTGGATGTCGGTGCGATAGTTGCCCGGGAGCACGACGTTGCCTTGGCTGAACCGTGCAATATCGATCTGCAGCCCGCCCCGGCCGCCGGTAAAGAAAGCCGGGTTGAACTCAGCCTGTTCTGCACTATTGGCGGCCATGGCATGGGCTCCGCTTACCAACAGCACGCCACGCAGCGTCTGCTTTAAACGGGGCCGGCTTACGAGCCTGGCAAGCGTGTAAAAACTCATTTTTCGCGTTTCCATAAACGGGCTCCCCGAATGTCGGCAAAGGGCATCCCTACCCACTGAATGGGGTATCAATCGACGGTGCTTTCAATAAGGCGAAGTGGGATTGCTACAGAAGAACGGCCGTCATGGAGAGACCTCGCTGCTGTGGTGGGTCTTGACCCCGAAATCGTCGAGCGTCTGGAATTCGACGATTGCAGCGCTGCCCATCGGGGTTTGCAGGCGAGGCCACTCAAAGCGGGCGTGCCCACCGGGCGTCACCATATTCTCCGTACCCGACGCCGCCGGTTCGCGGACATGGTGCTGCCCTGCCACTTGCACTTCGATGCGCTCGAACGTCACGTGGTAAGGCGTCGGATTGAAGACTTCCAGCGCCTGGCCATGTTCGCCCGGGACAGAGCGCCACTGCAGCTTCCCGGGTGCTTCCTCGACCTGGTAAGGCAGGTTCGATGGGCGCAAAAACACCTTGATGCGCGAGCGGAAGGCGAACTGCACCTGATCGCCCTGCTGGCCGCCCTGGGAGCGTGAGGGCACCTCCAGCACGTTGAACCAGAACAGGCTTTCCTGTGTCGTGGGCAAGGTTTCGCCGGTGTAGGCCATACGTACCACCTGTTGCTTGCCTGGCTCCATGCGGAAGATCGGTGGCGTGAGGACGAAGGGCGCTGTCGCCAGATCCGGTGTTGATTGCTCATCGCCGCTGTCCAGCCACGCCTGGATCAGCACCGGTGCCTGGTTCTTGCTGTGCAGCCTGATCGTCACTTCCTTGTCGTCCTGCGGGTAGACAATTCGGGTGCTGTTGATGACCACACTCGCCTGCACGGGCAGGGTGCTCAACAGCGCAAGCACCAACGCCATGCACCGGGTCGGCAGGTGTGAGCGGGTAGCGGCCTTCATGTCATCGATCATCCTGCGGTTGAAGGGTAAGGCGGGCCGAGTGACGGACTCGGGCACCAAAGTCGCTGACGGTGGTGAATTCGACCGTGGCTGCATCGACGGGGTGATGGCGCAGCAGGGGCAGCACAAACAGTTTCACGTCACCGTCCGGCATCAGCAGACTGTCGTTGGCGTCTTTGTTGGCGGCTTTACTGAAACGTTTACCGTCGTTCAGCAACTCGATCGAGGCGATGGAAATATGGTACGGCGTGGGGTTGATGGCTTGCAGGGCGAAACCCTGCTCATGGGCCACCAGCTTCCACTGCAGTTTTTCCGGGGCGCTGTCGACGGGGTAGGGCAATGCCGGCGGGCGCACAAACACACGCAAACGGGTGCGGAACGACAATTCGATCTGGTTGTTGTGTGCAGCGTCAGCGGCAAGCGGTGGTACTTCCAGCACGTTCAACCAAAACAGGCTTTCACGGTCGGCCGGCAAGGCGCCTGCGCCATAGCGCAGGCGCAAAGCCTGTTGCTGGCGCGGCTCAATGCGGAAGATCGGTGGCGAGAGAATGAACGGTGTGTGGGCCGTTGCCGGTGTCGAATGCCGGTCGCCCGTGTCCAGCCAGGTTTGCACCAGCGCCGGAAGCGGCCCCTTGTTCTCCAGGCGCACCACGACTTCCTGCTGCTGCATGGGGTAGATCACGCGGGTGCCATGGATGATCACGCCTGCGCGGGCAGGAAGCGGCAACAGCCAGAGCCACGAGCAGGCCGCGGTGGCAACCAGCATCAGGCAGGCGATTCTTTTCATCGTGTCAGGCCCCTGGGTTGCCTTACTCGGCGTACTCGATCAAGAAGCCCACACGGGTGTTGACCTTGCCTTCGGTCGCGGGGCCGCTGGCGTACATCTGCGCCGCCAATGGGATAACGGCCTGGTTGTCGACGATCACCGCGCCGGCCGATTTCTCGGTGTAGACGTTGATCGGCGTGCCATCGCGTTGAGTCACTTCCACCTGTACGTTCTTGGCGGCGCTGGTGTCGGACGGGTCATCGTAGCCGTCGATGTTCAAGCGCCCGGTCGCCACATCAATGGCCGGGCTGGTTGGATCGAACGCGACCATGGCGGTACGCCCGTTGCTGCAGCTGCCTTCACCCGGCGCGCCGATACGGATGGTGAAGCCCGTCGGGTTGGCACGACTGCCCGCGCTTGCCAGGCGTGCCGCCGAGACGCCTCCCAGGTTGACGTCCTTGACGACTGCGCCAGTGCCGGGGGCTGCACCTTCGACCGTGCACGTCAGGTCTGTCACAAGACCACTGAACTTGATGATGCCATCTGCTGCGTGCGCCGGTTGTGAAGCGGCGACGGTCAAGGCCAGCGCGGCCGTAATCGTGGAGAGGGGGTTAACGTTCATGATATTTCCAGTCGTCATTCATAGGTCTTGCCCGTCGCCGATGAAGATCGCTGATCTTTCGAATGGCGGGGTGCCCTAATTTGTCGCGTTTGCCGAGTGGTATCCATAGAGAATCAGCGAGACTTATCTCGTGATCGTTCGATAAGTTAATTTAACTTTTGTAGGTGTTTTCTGTAGTACTGGGAAATATCTGTAAGTTATACCTGAAGGGTTTTTTCTTATTGAATTGTCGTATTGATCCTCGCCTGTAACTGGGTATACCGTGTATTTAACCAGAGCGATTATGGGTGTGGTGCTGTATTCACTTGTATGGGTGTAATTATGGCTACTTCAATGTCCACTACGCATACCGTCATGCTGCTGGATGATCACGAGATGGTTCGGCAGGGCATCGAGTTGGGGTTGAGCAAGGAGGCCGACCTTGCGGTGATCGGTTCCTTCGGAACCGGCAAGGAACTGCTGGAGGCTCTTACGCGGCGGCCGGCCGATGTCGTGGTGATGGACTTTATCCTCGCGCCATCGGACAGCGATGGCCTCAGCCTGATCGAGGCGCTGCACCGGCGTTTCAGCACCTGCAGGCTCTTGATTGTGTGTTCGCACTACACGCCCGCCACTGTTTCTTTGTCGTTGAAGGCGGGTTGCAGGGGGATCATGGGGAAAACCCAAAACCTGACGGAGTTGATCACGGCAATCCGAACGGTCGCCCAGGGACGGATTTACCTGCAGCTTTGCATGGTGCCTGCGCTGCAGGGTGTGCAATCCGTATTGAAGGAGGGAAAGATTAAATCGGACAGAGACTTTTCGAAGCCATTGCAGTTTAACGAATGCCTGACGCCAAAAGAGCAGGAAGTATTGCGGTGTTTTCTGGACGGCATGTCCGTGAATTCCATTGCGGCTAAGTTTTCTCGAAGTGCAAGTACGATCAGTACGCAAAAACAATCCGCCTATCGAAAACTGGGAATCAGGAACGACAGTGAACTGTTCAAGTTTACTCACCAGTTCGGAAAACTCGGGTAGTCAGCCCTGATCGTCCAGATAACGTAGCGCCAATCGTTCCGTCGCCTGTCGCGCCGGCAACAGCAGGTGTGGCGCCACCAGCATCATGACCTGATACACCACCACCCGCACCTCGCCCTCACGGTCAAGAATGCGTTGGTAGTCCAGGGAGAACAGCAGGGTCATGGTGATCTGTTCCACCAACTGGCCCAGCGCCTGGGTGTCACTGACCAGTTGCCCGTCCGCCTTCAGGCGCGCCAGCAAGGACGCGAGGGTGCGCTTGAGTGCGGTCAGCAAGTTGCGAATGCCCTTGGCCAGTTTCGGCAGGCGCCCCGCCAGGTTCGACAGGTCCTGGAACAAAAACCGGTATTGGGCCATGCGTTCGATGATCAGGTGCAGGAACAGCCAGTAATCCTGGGCCTGCAGTTGCGCGTCCGCCGGCGGGTCGAGCAGCGGCGCCAATTCGCCCTGGAAGCGCTCGAACAACCCCAGCACCAGCGGTTCCTTGCCATGGAAGTGGTAGTAGAGGTTGCCGGGGCTGATCCCCATTTCATTGGCCACCTCCATGGTCGACACGTTCGGCTCGCCCTTCTGGTTGAACAACTGCAGGGCACATTCAAGGATACGGTCGCGGGTCTTCATCCAGTCTTCTTAATCTGATCGTTGAGCTCAGCGCACTCGCACGTAGGTGCCGGGCGCCGCTTCCATCGGTGGGTAGTTCTGGTTGCCCAGGGCGGTGAGGGTTTCGCGCTGTACGCCCGAGCGCTGCTGGATCCACGCCAGCCACTGCGGCCACCAACTGCCCTCGACGTGGTTGGCGTCGTAGTACCAGGCACGCGGGTCGCTGCTCAGCTTGGGATTTTCGACGTAGTTGGCCTTGGGGTTGCCCGGTGGGTTGAGGATGCTCTGGATATGCCCGCTGTTGGACAGCACGAAGCGCCGCTCGCCACCCAGCAATTGCGTGGAGCGATACACCGCGTCCCACGGCGTGATGTGGTCGTTGATCCCGGCCACGCTGAAGCTGTCCACCGTGACCTTCTGCAGGTCGATGGGCGTGCCGCACACTTCCAGGCCGCCGGGATGGCTCAGCGGGTTGTGCTTGAAGAAATCGAGCAGGTCGCCATGCAGTGCGGCGGGCAGGCGCGTGTTGTCGTTGTTCCAGTACAAAATGTCGAAGGCCGGCGGTTCCTTGCCCAGCAGGTAGTTATTGATCCAGTAGTTCCAGATCAGGTCGTTGGGACGCATCCAGGCGAACACCTTGGCCATGTCGCGGCCGTCCAGCACACCCTGCTGGTAGGAACGACGCTTGGCGGCTTCCAGGGTTTGCTCATCGGCAAACAGCATGGCGGGGCTGTCGATCTGGCTGTCCAGCAGGCTCACCAGGTAGCTGGCGCTGGAGATACGACGCAGCTGGCGCTTGGCTTGCAAGTGGCCTTGCAGGGCGGCGATGGTCAGGCCACCGGCGCAGGCGCCCATCAGGTTGACCTCGCGGGCACCGGTGATGGCCCGGCAGACGTTGAGTGCTTCCTCCAGCGCCGCCACATAGGTGGACAGGCCCCATTCGCGGTGGCGCACGTCCGGGTTGCGCCAACTGACCATGAAGGTCTGCAGGCCGTTCTTGAGGGCGTACTGCACGAAGCTGTTGGCCGGGCTCAAGTCGAAGATGTAGTACTTGTTGATTTGCGGCGGCACGATCAGCAGCGGCCTGGCGTACTGTTTTTCGCTCATGGGCTTGTATTGGATCAACTCAAGCAGCTCATTGCGAAATACCACCGAGCCTGGGGTGGTGGCCACGGTCTTGCCGACTTCAAAGGCCTGTTTGCTCACTTGGCGCGGCAGGCCGTTGTTGTGCAGCAGGTCGTCGAACAGGTTGCTCACGCCGCGCACCACACTGTTGCCGCCGGAGTTGAGCAGCTCCTTGACGGCCAGCGGGTTGAGCAGGGTGTTGGAGGGCGACACGGCGTCGTTGATCAAGGCGAAGGCAAAGTGCGCGCGGGCGCGGTCGTCGTCACTCAGTGAGCTGTCATCGATCCACTGGCGGGTCTGCTTCTGCCAGCTCAAATAGGCTTGCAGGCTGCGTCGGTAGAACGGGTTGAGCGTCCAGGTCGGGTCGCTGAAGCGGCTGTCCCGTGGGTTGGGCTCGTGCACGGTCTCACCCAGCAGCACACGACCCAGCTGACCGCCCAGGGCCAGGGCGTGGCGGGCGGTATGCACCGGGTTGCGCCAGCCGTGGGCGGCAACGCTGCGCAAGGTCGACAGCAAATCCCGACCGCGCAGGCCGGTGATCGCGTTTTGTGCGTTGATGAACGCGGCAGGGGTGGGCGCCGGGTTCGTCACGGGTCTTTCTCGCATGAGCCAACACTCCTTCGTCAAGCCATCAACAGGCACGCCAATTCAGAACCATAGTCGGTTCTCGGCAAGTTGCGCGGCGGTGTGGTCCTTACACCGCTGGTCGCGGGTGAATCACGGCCCGCATGCGCTCCTCCTCGAGAAACTTCATGATGATCGGCGCCACGGCTTCAGCCCGGGTGATCAGGAACAGGTGGCCGTCATCGATGATGTGCAACTGTGCGTTGGGAATGCGCCAGGCCAGCATGCGCATGTTGACCAGCGGGATCAGCGGGTCGTCGTCCCCGGCCAGCACCAAGGTCGGCTGGCGGATCTTGTGCAGCCAGTGGATGCTGGTCCAGCCCAGCCCCGCGAACAGCTGCCAGTAGTAGCCCAGCTTGCCGGCCGAGCGCACTTTGCTCGCGTGCTCGGCCGCCAGTTTCGAATCGCGGCGGAACGAACCGCCATAAATCATCGGTGCGATGCGCACCACGTGGGACGGTTGGATGTAGCGCCGGGGGCTGGCCATCAGCCACAGCACCTTCGGCTTGCCTGGCACCATAAAGGCACCGGCCGCGGTCGCGGCCAGGATCAGCTTCTTGCAGCGCTCCGGGTAGTCGTAGGCAAACTGCTGCGCCAAGGCGCCACCCCAGGACACGCCCACCGCATTCACCTGGCCATAGTCCAGGTAGTCCAGCATGCGTGCGGTGAGCTTGGCCAGGCCGGGAAAACGATAAGGCCGGTTGGGCGTCGAGGAGCCACCCACGCCCGGCACATCGAAGGCGATCACTTCCAGGTCCGGGTCCAGGGCCTGGACGAACGGAAACACCAGCTCAAGGTTGGCGCCGATGCCATTGAAGATCAGCAGCGGCGTCAAGTGGGGCTTGCCCGGGCGTACCGCCGTGCGGATGGTCTGGCCATCCAAGTCGATGGTACGGAAGATGAACGGTTGCGGCATGGGGGAACCCTTCGATAGGTACTTCAATCCCTTGTAGGAGCGAGCTTGCTCGCGAAGGTCGTCAACGATAACGCGGGATAGCTGATGTCCCGTGTTGATCTTGAGCCTTTCGCGAGCAAGCTCGCTCCTACAGGACTAGCGTTCATGCACATAGGTACCCGGCGCCGCTTCGGCTGCGGCGTACGTCTTGTTGCCTAATACCGTCGGTGCCTTCTTCAGCTTGCCCGCCCGTTCCGCTTGCCACGCCTGCCAATGCAACCACCACGAGTCAGTATGCTTGGTCGCATTCTCCTGCCACTCCAGTGGCTTGCCCGCCAGGCTGTCGCTGGTCTGGTAGCGCGCCTTGGGGTTGCCGGGCGGGTTGAGGATGCTCTGGATATGCCCGCTGCTGGAGAGTACGAATTCCACCTTGCCGCCAAACAGCTGTGCCGACTTGTAGCACGACTGCCAGGGCGTGATGTGGTCGTTGGTGCCGGCCAGTGAATAGATATCGGCCGTGACCTGCTTGAGGTCGATGGGCGTGCCGCACACTTCCAGGGCATTGGCGCGCACGAGTGGGTTGTTTTTGAACAGTTCGATCAGGTCGCCGTGGAAGGCCGCCGGCAAGCGCGTGGTGTCGTTGTTCCAGAACAGGATGTCGAACACCGGCGGCTCATTGCCCAGCAGGTAGTTGTTGACCCAGTAGTTCCAGATCAGGTCGTTGGGGCGCATCCAGGCGAACACCTTGGCCATGTCGCGGCCTTCCAGTACACCGGCCTGGTAGGAGTGGCGCTTGGCCGCTTCCAGGGTCTGCTCATCCACGAACAGCGCGACCTGGGTGTCCAGGGTGGTGTCCAGCACGCTCACCAGCAGGGTCAGGGCGTTGACCTTCTTCTCCCCCAGCGCCGCGTAGTGGCCCAGCAGGGCGGTGCAGGTGATACCGCCGGAGCAGGCGCCGAGCATATTCACGTCTTTGCTGCCGGTGATCGCGGTGACCACGTCGACCGCTTCCTTGAGCGCCTCGATATAGGTCGACAGGCCCCACTCGCGCTGGGCCTTGGTCGGGTTGCGCCAACTGACGATAAAGGTCTGCTGCCCGTTGCGCAGGCAGAAGCGCGCCAGGCTCTTCTCCGGGCTCAGGTCGAATACATAGAATTTGTTGATCTGCGGCGGTACCACCAGCAACGGGCGTTCGTGCACCTGTTCGGTGATCGGCTTGTACTGGATCAGCTCCAGAACGTCGTTGCGAAATACCACCGCCCCTTCGGTGATGCCCAGGGTCTTGCCCACTTCAAACGCGCCCATGTTGACCTGGCTCGGCATGCCGCCGTTGTGCACCATGTCCTTGGCCAGGTGCGACAGGCCGTCGAGCAGGCTCTTGCCGCCGGTTTCAAAGAAGCGTTTGACCGCCGCCGGGTTGGCCGCGCTGTTGGTAGGGGCCATGGCTTCGGTCATCAGGTTGATCACGAAGTGGCCGCGGCTGATGTCCTGTTCCGACAGGTTACTGTCGCCGATCCAGTCGTGCAGTTCCTTGCGCCACGCCAGGTAGGTTTGCAGGTAGCGTTTGTAGAGCGGGTTCTGGCTCCAGGCTGGGTCGTGAAAGCGACGGTCATCGCTTTCGGGCTGCAGCTGCGATTTGCCGAACATCACGTTCTTCAATTCAACGCCAAAGTGGGCGACGTGCTTGACGCTGTGCAACGGTTGCTTGATGGCTTGGGTCAGCACCATCTTGGCCGAGGCCAGTAAATCCTTTTTACGTAACGCGATGATCGGGTTGAGTCCCAGGGTGTTTTCCGAGGCCTGGCGTTTCAAGTCATCGTTGTTCTTGTTACTCATCTACGACGCTCCATTGTCCGAAAGACGAGTACCGGGTACCGCTGCGCACCAGGTTTCGATACACAACACAAGCCAGGTACTGCGACTCGGGTGACCGTTGATACCGCATCGTCAAATGCAGGGAACTTGCCAGTTCCATTGGTTACCCGAGTTTAATTTTTTTCGCAAGCGGGCCAATCGTTGGCCACGCGACAGGGCATTCAAGCAGATGAAATTAGAAAATGCCCTCTAAAGAGCAAGAAGCCTGGACTAGAGCATCAGCCGCACGACCGACTCGCTCGGATCGCGGGTTTTGCCGGCTGCCTTGAGCTCGGCGAGATAATCGGCCCACAACGCGTCCTGACGCACGGCCAATTGGTAGAGGTAGTCCCAGGTGAACAGTCCGCTGTCATGCCCGTCGTCGAAGGTCAATTTCAGTGCGTACTGGCCGGCCGGTTCGATCTTGGTCAACCGCACGTTGAGCTTGCCGAATTGCAGGATAGGCTTGCCGTGGCCCTGGACCTCGGCGGAAGGCGAATGCACCCGCAGCAGTTCGGCGGGCAACTGGTAGACCTCGTCGGGCCCATAGGTGAGGCCGAGGGTGTTGGAGGTTTTGTGCAGGTTTACAGCGGTAGGAAACTTGGCCATATGAGGTGCTCTTGAATAAACCGGCTTAAAAATGTGGGAGGGGGCTTGCCCCCGATTGCAGTGGGTCAGCTATAGATAAGCTGACTGATCCACCGCTATCGGGGGCAAGCCCCCTCCCACATTTGAAGCAAAGCAGTTCTGTGTGAGGCTTACAGAATATACCGCGACAAGTCCTCGTTCTGCGCCAATTCGCCCAAGTGGCTGTTGACGTAGTCGGCGTCGATCTTGATCGCTACGCCATTCTGCGCCCCGGCCATGTCGCCGGCGCTGAAGGACACTTCCTCAAGCAGGCGCTCAAGCAAGGTGTGCAGGCGGCGCGCACCGATGTTCTCGGTCTTCTCGTTGACCTGCCAGGCAATCTCCGCCAGGCGCTTGATACCGTCCGGTAGGAACTCGATGCCCAGCCCTTCGGTTTTCAGCAGCTCACGGTATTGCTCGGTGAGCGACGCATGGGGTTCGCTGAGGATGCGCTCGAAGTCGCCGGGGGTCAGCGCCTTGAGCTCTACGCGAATCGGCAGGCGGCCTTGCAGCTCGGGCACCAGGTCGCTTGGCTTGCTCAGGTGGAACGCACCCGAAGCGATAAACAGGATGTGGTCGGTCTTGACCATGCCCAGCTTGGTATTGACGGTGCAGCCTTCGATCAGCGGCAGCAGGTCGCGCTGCACACCTTCGCGCGATACATCGACGCCGCCGGCGTTGCCGCGCTTGGCCACCTTGTCGATCTCGTCGATAAACACGATGCCGTGCTGCTCAACCGCTTCCAGGGCCTTGGCCTTGAGTTCTTCCTCGTTCACCAGGCGCCCGGCTTCCTCGTCGCGCACCAGTTTCAGTGCTTCCTTCACCTTGAGCTTGCGGCTTTTCTTCTTGCCCTTGCCCATGTTGGCGAACAGGTTCTGCAGCTGGCTGGTCATTTCTTCCATGCCAGGCGGTGCGGAGATGTCGACGCCAGAGACTTCAGCGACTTCGATCTCGATTTCCTTGTCGTCCAACTGGCCTTCACGCAGGCGCTTGCGGAACAGCTGGCGGGTGTTGGAATCCGAGGCCGGTGCGGCGTCTTCATTGAAGCCCATGCGCGCCGGTGGCAGCAGGGCGTCAAGGATGCGTTCTTCGGCGGCGTCTTCGGCACGGTGGCTGACCTTGGTCATTTCCTGTTCGCGCAGCAGTTTCAGGGCAGCGTCGGCCAGATCACGAATGATCGACTCGACATCGCGGCCCACATAGCCGACTTCGGTGAACTTGGTCGCTTCGACCTTGATGAACGGTGCGTTGGCCAGTTTGGCCAGGCGTCGCGCGATCTCGGTTTTACCGACGCCGGTCGGGCCGATCATCAGGATGTTCTTGGGTGTTACTTCAACGCGTAATTCTTCGGGCAGTTGCATCCGGCGCCAGCGGTTACGCAGCGCGATGGCAACCGCGCGCTTGGCATCGTCCTGGCCGATGATATGGCGATTGAGTTCATGGACGATTTCGCGGGGAGTCATGGACATAGTGTTTGGCGGCCTCAAGCGGGAATAAGCCTACGGCTTACTCGGCGAGGTCCTGCTCCTCAATGGTGAAGTTGTGGTTGGTGAACACGCAGATATCGCCGGCGATGCCCAGGGCGGTCTCGACGATTTCGCGGGCCGACAGGTCGGTTTTCTTCAACAGTGCGCTGGCTGCGGCTTGTGCATACCCGCCGCCGGAGCCCATGGCGATCAGGCCATGTTCAGGTTCAACCACATCGCCGTTACCGGTGATGATCAGGGACGCATCTTTGTTGGCGACGGCCAGCATGGCTTCCAGGCGGCTGAGGGAACGGTCGGTGCGCCATTCTTTGGCGAGTTCGACAGCGGCACGTACGAGGTGGCCCTGGTGTTTTTCCAGCTGGCCTTCGAAACGCTCGAAGAGGGTGAAGGCGTCGGCGGTTGCACCGGCAAAACCGGCGAGGACCTGGCCGTGATACAGGCGACGCACTTTTTTCGCATTGCCTTTCATCACGGTATTGCCCAGGGAAACCTGGCCGTCGCCGCCCATGACGACTTTGCCGTGGCGACGTACTGAAACGATGGTGGTCAAGGGGAGAGTCTCCACGCAGCGGGGCGAAAATGCCCTGATGGAAACTCATATGGGGGTGGCGGGGGGGATTTCAACCATGGGGGTTTATGGCGGACGAGTGGTGTTTATCGGTCTGACACCCATTTCAGAGCGCTGCAAAACCAAATGTGGGAGGGGGCTTGCCCCCGATGGCGGTGTATCAGTCACCGAAAATATTGACTGAACTGCCGCTATCGGGGGCAAGCCCCCGCCCACATTTTTATCGAAGTTGAGCCCGAATCAGCGGCTCTGGCGCTGTTGTAACAACAAGTTGCTAAACCCGGCGCCGGCCAATTGCTTCTGCGCCACGGTCAGCTGTTCGCGGTTGCTGAACGGCCCCACCAGCACGCGATACCAGGTCGCGTCCTTCACCGTGCCGGACTCCACCGTCACCGTCTGGCCCAGCAGAATGATCTGCGCACGCACGCGATCCGCATCCGCCTGCTTCGGGAACGAGCCCGCCTGCAGGAAGAACTTGGTCACAGGTGCGGCCTTGGTTTCGGCAACCGGTGGTGCTGGCGGCGGAGTAATACCGGCCAGTGCTGCCTGGGCCCGCGCCGTATCGATTTTCGCCGCTTCCGCAGGGGTGACTGGCGTGGTCGGCACTTGCGGCGTCGGCAGGGTTTTTTCCGGCACGGCGTCGGGTGGCACGATCACTTCCGATTCCGGCAGCAGCGTATAGAAGTCGTACTTCGGCTTTACCGGTGCTGTCGGGCTCGGTGCAGTCTTGTTGGCTTCAGCCATTTTCGTGGCCTTCTGCTGTTCCTGCTTGACCCGTTTGACGTCATCGCCCTGGCCTGGGTCCAGCTTCATCAGGAACACGATAAACGCGCCGACCGTGAGGCCGATGGCCATCCACAACCAGCCTGGGATCGGCTTCTTCGCCGGGGCCTGGTAGCGGCTGGCGCCGCGCTTGGGTGCAGGTTTTTTCTTGGCAGCCAACTTACATACGCTCCAGAGTTTCCAGGCCCAACAGTTCCAGGCCTTGCTTGAGGGTCCGTCCAGCCAGTGCGGCGAGGCGCAGGCGACTTTGCTTCTGGGCTTCGTCGTCGGCGGTGAGGATCGGGCAGTTCTCGTAGAAGCTGGAGAACAACCCGGCGACTTCGTACAGGTAGGTGCACAGGATATGCGGTGTGCCTTTCTCGCCGACGCTGTTCAGCACTTCGCCGAATTGCGCCAGCTTGGCGGCCAGCTCCTGTTCATGGGGCGCATCCAGCACGATGCGGCCTTCGACTTCGCTGAAGTCCTTGCCCAGCTTGCGGAACACACCGGCCACGCGGGTGTAGGCGTACAGCAGGTACGGCGCGGTGTTGCCCTCGAAGTTGAGCATCAGTTCGAAGTTGAAGCTGTAGTCGCTGGTGCGGTGCTTGGACAGGTCGGCGTATTTCACCGCGCCAATCCCCACCACGCGGGCGATGTTGCGCAGGTCGGCCTCGGCCAGCTCCGGGTTCTTTTCCTTCACCAGGTTGTAGGCGCGGTCCTGGGCTTCGTTGAGCAGGTCGATCAGCTTGACGGTGCCGCCGTCGCGGGTCTTGAACGGGCGGCCATCGGCGCCGTTCATGGTGCCGAAGCCCATGTGCTCCATGTGCATCGGGTGGGTGACGAAGCCGGCGCGACGTGCCACTTCGAACACCTGCTGGAAGTGCAGGGCCTGGCGCTGGTCGACGAAATACAGCGCACGGTCGGCCTTGAGCACGCCGCTGCGGTAGCGCACGGCCGCGAGGTCGGTGGTGGCATAGAGGTAGCCGCCATCGGCCTTGACGATGATCACCGGCAGCGGCTCGCCGTCGGCGGTCTTGAATTCTTCGAGGAACACGCACTGCGCGCCGTTGCTCTCGACCAGCAGGCCCTTGGCCTTGAGGTCGTTGACCACGTTGATCAGGTCGTCGTTGTAGGCGCTTTCGCCCATCACGTCGGCCATGGTCAGCTTGACGTTGAGCAACTCGTAGATTTCCTGGCAGTGGGACAGCGAGATCTCGCGGAAGCGGCCCCACAGTTCCAGGCATTCCTTGTCGCCGGCTTGCAGCTTGACCACCAGGCCGCGGGCGCGATCGGCGAACTCTTCGGATTCGTCGAAACGCTTCTTGGCGGCGCGGTAGAAGTTCTCCAGGTCCGACAGCTCGTTGCTGGTGATCGGGTTTTCCTGCAGGTAGGCCATCAGCATGCCGAACTGGGTGCCCCAGTCGCCTACGTGGTTCTGGCGGATCACGGTGTCGCCGAGAAACTCCAGGACCCGGGCCACGCCGTCGCCGATGATGGTCGAGCGCAGGTGACCGACATGCATCTCCTTGGCCAGGTTGGGCGCCGACAGGTCGATGGCCACGCGCTGAGCCGGGCCGGCCTTGCGTACGCCGATCCTGGCATCGGCCAGGGCCGCATCCAGGCGTGAAGCCAGGGCCTGGGTGTTCTGGAAGAAGTTGATAAAGCCCGGGCCGGCGATTTCGGCCTTGGTAACGCTCTCGTCGGCAGGCAGCGCGGCGATGATTTTTTCCGCCAGGTCGCGCGGCTTCATGCCGGCCGGCTTGGACAGCATCATCGCGATGTTGCTGGCGAAGTCGCCGTGGGTCTTGTCGCGGGTGTTTTCCACCTGGATCGCCGGCGTCAGGCCTTCAGGCAACACACCTTCGTTGACGAGTTGGGTGAGGGCTTGTTGGATCAGCTGGCGAATGGTGTCTTTCATGGTGTTCTCTTTCGACCGCAAGCGGCGGCGCGCGATGCGCAGGTGGAAAAACTGGGCATTATCCGTGGCGAGGGCGGGCTTGCCAACCTTCGCAGGACCTGTGGCCAGGCTTAATACAAATCTACCGGGTCTACATCCAACGACCATCGCACCTGGCGGCCACTGGGCATTTGCTCCAGCGCAAGTAACCAGCTACTTAATAGGCGATGCAACGGTGCGCGGGACGTGGCCTGCAAGAGTAGCTGGGCACGATAACGCCCGGCACGACGCTCCATGGGCGCGGGTACCGGGCCGAGCAATTCGATGCCGCTCAGCCCCAGCTCGCCGAGCAAGCGTTCGGCGGCGCTGCAGGCTTCGTCCAGAAAACCCTCGGCCTGCCCCGGTTTATGGGCTTCGGCACGCAACAGCGCAAGGTGCGCAAAGGGCGGCAGGCCGGCGGAGCGGCGTTCGCTCAGCGCCTGTTCGGCGAAGGCAAAGTAGCCTTGTTCGGTCAGTTGAATCAGCAACGGATGGTCGGCCAGGTGGGTCTGGATAATCACCTTGCCCGGCTCCTCGGCGCGCCCGGCACGCCCGGCGACCTGCACGATCAGCTGCGCCATGCGCTCGCTGGCGCGGAAGTCGCCGGAAAACAGCCCGCCGTCGGCATCCAGGATCGACACCAGGGTCACCCGGGGGAAGTGGTGCCCTTTGGCGAGCATTTGCGTACCCACGAGGATGCACGGCTGGCCCTTCTGGATGGTGGCGAACAGCTGGTTCATCGCGTCCTTGCGCGATGTGCTGTCGCGGTCGACCCGCAAAACCGGGTAGTCCGGGAACAGAATCCCCAGGCGCTCCTCGGCGCGCTCGGTGCCTGCGCCCACCGGACGCAGATCGACCTTGCCGCACTGTGGGCAATGGCGCGGTACACGCTCCACATGGCCGCAATGGTGGCAACGCAGTTCGCCATGGCGCTGATGCACGGTCATGCGCGCATCGCAACGCTCGCACTCGGACATCCAGCCGCAGTCATGGCACAGCAGCGTCGGCGCAAAGCCCCGGCGGTTGAGAAACACCAAGACCTGCTGGCCGGCCGCCAGGGTCTGGCCGATGGCTTGTTGCATCGGCCCGGAAATGCCGCTGTCCAGCGGCCGGCTTTTTACGTCCAGGCGCAGGAAACGGGGTTGCTTGGCGCCGCCGGCGCGCTCGTTCAGGCGCAGCAGCCCGTAACGACCGGTGTAGGCATTGTGCAGGCTTTCCAGGGACGGTGTGGCCGAGCCCAACACAATCGGGATGTCTTCCTGGCGCGCGCGCACCAGCGCCAGGTCGCGGGCGTGGTAGCGCAGGCCTTCCTGCTGTTTATAGGAGCCGTCGTGTTCCTCGTCGATGATGATCAGCCCGGGGTTTTTCATCGGCGTGAACAGCGCCGAGCGGGTGCCGATAATAATGTCGGCTTCGCCATCCCGCGCCGCCAGCCACGACTCCAGGCGCTCACGGTCATTGACCGCCGAGTGCACCAGGGCGATGCGCGCATTGAAACGCTGTTCGAAGCGCGCCAGAGTCTGCGGGCCCAGGTTGATCTCGGGGATCAGCACCAGTGCCTGTTTGCCGGCCTGCAGGGTTTCGCGGATCAACTGCAAATAGACTTCGGTCTTGCCGCTGCCGGTGACGCCCGCCAGCAGGAACGCATGGAAGCTGTCGAAACCTGCGCGAATCGCTTCATAGGCGGCACGTTGTTCAGGGTTCAGCGGCAGTTCGGGCTGGGCCAGCCAGTGTTCGTGGCGCGGGTCGGGGGCATGCCTGCGGATTTCCACCTGCACCAGGCCCTTGGCCAGCAACAGGTCGAGGCTGTCCTTGCTCAGCATCAGCTTGCTCAACAACTGATGGGCGACGCCATGGGGATGCTGGGCCAGGGTCGCCAGGGCTTCACGCTGGCGCGGGGCGCGGGCGATGCGCGGGTCGTCGAGGTGTGCGCCGGGCACCGTCGACCAGAAGCGTTCCTGGCGCGTTTCGGCCAGTTCACCCTGGCGCAACAGCACCGGCAGTGCCCAGCTCAGCGTGTCACCGAGGCTGTGCTGGTAATACTGGGCGGTCCACAGGCACAGCTTGAACAGGGCGGGAGGCAACGGCGGCGTGGCATCGAGCAGGGCGATGGCCGGCTTGAGCTTCTCGGCCGGCACTTCGCTGTGGTCGGCGACTTCCACCAGGATGCCGATCATCTCTCGGCGGCCAAACGGCACGCGCACGCGCATGCCCGGCTGCAACTGCGTGCGCAGCACACCGGCCGGGGCCCGGTAGTCGAACAGGCGGCGCAGGGGCGAGGGCAGGGCTAGGCGCAAAATGGCGTCGGGCACGCGAGAGGTCTCATCTATAAAGGCAGGCGGTGGCGCAGGGGCGGGAGCCTAGCAGACCGGGGGAGGCTTGGGGTAGCCGCCAGTTTTCTGATGAAAGGTGCTTTTATGTTGACACGCGATGGGTGTCGCCGCTTGCGTGTTTAAAAAGGTCTGGTAGAATCCGCGGCCTAATTACGTGCGGTATTCGACAATAGTGTTGAGTGGCGGCACGCTAGCCCGAGGAAGTCACCATGAAAGCCGATATCCATCCAGCGTACGAAACCATCGAAGTAACCTGCAGCTGCGGCAACAAGTTCGAAACTCGCTCGAACCTGTGCAAGCCACTGGGTACTGACGTATGCAACGAGTGCCACCCGTTCTACACCGGTAAGCAGAAAACTCTGGACACCGGCGGCCGTGTACAGCGCTTCGCAGATCGCTTTGGTGCTTTCGGCAAGAAGCCTGCTGCTACTCCAGCAGAGTAAGGCTCAAAAGCCTTATGGGCTTTTGCCAGCTGTTGAAAAAGGCGTCCCTTGCGGGCGCCTTTTTTGTGCCTGCGATTTGGGTGACGGCCGTGCAGGCCGAGGTATTCTGCCCCGCGCCGACGGCCCTGGCCCGCATGGAAGTGCAGCGGGTAGTGGATGGCGACACGGTGCGCCTCAAGGATGGCCGCAGTGTGCGGATGATCGGTATCAATGCTCCGGAAACCGGCAAGAAGGGGCGCGCCGACGAGCCTTTCGCGGTTGCCGCGCGCCAGCGCCTGCAGGCGTTGGTGGATGCCAGCGGTGGTCGTGTCGGCCTGGTGCCGGGGCGTGAGCGTAAGGATCATTACGGGCGCACCCTGGCCCACCTCTATGGTGCCGACGGCGAGAACCTGGAGGCGCAACTGTTGGCCGAGGGCCTGGGATTCCAGGTCGGCGTGGCGCCGAATGTCGATCTCGTCACCTGTCAGCAGGCGGCTGAAAACAGCGCCCGTAACGCGCGCCTGGGCCTGTGGCGCCAATCGCCGGTACAGTCTGTGGCGCAGCTCAAACGCTCCGGGTTTGCCGTGGTCAGTGGCCGGGTCAGCCAGGTAAAGCGCAATCGCGGCGGTATCTGGATTGAAATGCAGGGATCACTGGTATTACGCGTCTCGCCTGCTCTGGTCAGTCAGTTCGATGCTGCCGGGCTTAATGGTCTGCAAGGCCGCACTGTTGAGGCGCGGGGCTGGGTACAGGATCGCTCGCGACGCGGCGGGCTGAAAAAAGGTCAGGCGCGCTGGCTTCTGCCGTTGACCGATCCAAGTATGCTCAAATCGACGCACTGAGAAAAAATTGTAGACATTTTTTAAGTCGATTGTGAACAGTTGAGCCCTTGTATCCCGTGGCTCTTGGCCGAAAGTCTTAGTGCAGGGCCCTTGACACCTGTGACTGCCCAGTCTTGTAGGGACTTTACGACACGAGTATCCTCGGCGGTCCGTCGACCAACAGTAAAAGCGGAATGCCGATATGTCTGATTTGAAAACTGCCGCTCTCGAATATCATGCCCATCCTCGTCCAGGAAAGCTGAGTGTAGAGCTCACCAAAGCCACCGCCACCGCCCGCGACCTGTCGCTGGCCTACAGCCCTGGCGTGGCCGAGCCCGTACGTGAAATCGCCCGCGACCCCGAACTGGCGTACAAGTACACCGGCAAAGGCAACCTGGTTGCAGTGATTTCCGATGGCACCGCGATTCTCGGCCTGGGTAACCTCGGCCCACTGGCCTCCAAGCCAGTCATGGAAGGTAAGGGCGTGCTGTTCAAGCGCTTCGCCGGCATCGACGTTTTCGATATCGAAGTCGACTCCGAGAGCCCGCAGGCTTTCATCGACACGGTCAAGCGCATTTCCATCACCTTCGGTGGCATCAACCTGGAAGACATCAAGGCACCTGAGTGCTTCGAGATCGAAAAGGCCCTGATCGAGCAGTGCGACATTCCGGTATTCCACGATGACCAGCACGGCACCGCGATCGTCACCGCGGCCGGCATGATCAATGCCCTGGAAATCGCCGGCAAGACCCTGGCTGACGCCAAGATCGTCTGCCTGGGCGCCGGCGCTGCGGCCATCTCCTGCATGAAGCTGATCGTCAGCATGGGCGCCAAGCTGGAAAACATCTATATGGTCGACAGCAAGGGCGTAATCCAGTCCGAGCGTACCGACCTGAACCAGTACAAGGCGATGTTTGCCCACCCGTCCTCCAAGCGTACCCTGGCTGACGCCCTGAACGGTGCCGACGTGTTCGTCGGCCTGTCCGGCCCGAACCTGCTGAGCGCTGAAGGCCTGAAGTCCATGGCGGCCAACCCGATCGTGTTCGCCTGCTCCAACCCTGATCCGGAAATCGCCCCGGAACTGGCCCACGCCACCCGCGACGACGTGATCATGGCCACCGGTCGTTCGGACTACCCGAACCAGGTCAACAACGTTTTGGGCTTCCCGTTCATCTTCCGTGGTGCCCTGGACGTTCGCGCCAAGCGCATCAACGAAGAGATGAAAGTGGCTGCCGCCAACGCCCTGCGTGAACTGGCCAAGCTGCCCGTGCCTCAGGACGTGTGCGACGCCTACGGTGGCGCCAAGCTGGAATTCGGTCGTGAGTACATCATCCCGAAACCAATGGATAAGCGCCTGATCACCCTGATCTCCGATGCCGTGGCCAAGGCCGCGATCGAGACCGGTGTGGCCACCCTGCCGTATCCAAAAAACTACCCGCTGCAAAGCGTGGATGATGTGTTCAACGGCTAAGCCGTTGTAGCGCACCAACAAAAAGCCCCGGCTCTCGCGAGTCGGGGCTTTTTGTTGGGGTGGCGATTAACTTGTGTCCTGTGGAGATCAAATGTGGGAGGGGGCTTGCCCCCGATGGCGGTGTGTCAGTCACTCGATGAGTTGGCTGGTCCAGTGCTATCGGGGGCAAGCCCCCTCCCACATTGGGTTCTGCGTAGGCTTAAGGTCCAGGTTAGAACAGATCGATCGGCGCCGCCTCATCCGCCGGCAACGGGCTGCCCGGTACGACGCCGTTGCCCAGCTCATTGACCGACGGCGGCGTGTCTTCGCTCTTGAACAGTTCGAAGTACGCATTCGGCGTGCTCGGCGAGGCCGCACGGCCACTGACCGGGTCGATCCGCAGGCTGAGGATGCCTTCCGGCTCCGGTTGGGTGTGCAGCGGCTTGTCCTTCAAGGCCGCGCCCATGTAGCTCATCCAGATCGGTAGCGCTACGGTACCGCCGAACTCGCGGCGGCCAAGGCTTTCCGGCTGGTCATAGCCGGTCCACACGGTGGTCACGTAGTCGGCGTTATAGCCCGAGAACCAGGCATCCTTGGATTCGTTGGTGGTACCGGTCTTGCCCGCGATGTCCGCGCGCCCCAAGGCCAGGGCGCGACGGCCGGTGCCTTTCTTGATTACGTCTTCCAGGATGCTGTTGAGGATATAGGTGGTACGGCCATCCACAATGCGCTCGGCCACGGCGGGTGCCTGCGGTTCGGTTGCAGCGGGATTGGTGGCTGGCGCGGTTCCTGGGGTCGGCTCGACGGTGATACCGCCATTGCCTGGCGCCGCCAGGCCATCCGTCGCAGCGATGCCGTTGACCACATCACCCGGCACGCGTGGCGGGTTGGCGGTGAACAGGGTGTCGCCGTTGCGGCTTTCGATCTTGTCGATCAGGTACGGCGCGATCTTGTAGCCGCCGTTGGCAAAGGTGCTCCAGCCGGTGGCGATTTCCATCGGCGTGAGGGTCGCGGTACCCAAGGCCAGGGACAGGTTCGGCGGCAGGTCCGATTTGTTGAAGCCAAAGCGCGTGATGTAGTCGATGGTCTTGCCGACACCCATCGCCTGCAGCAGGCGGATCGACACCAGGTTGCGTGACTTGTACAGCGCCTCACGGATACGGATAGGGCCAAGGAAAGTGTTGGTGTCGTTCTTCGGGCGCCAGACTTTGTCCAGGTACTCGTCGACGAACACGATGGGTGCATCGTTGACCAGGCTGGCGGCGGTGTAGCCGTTATCCAGGGCGGCGCTGTAGATGAACGGCTTGAAGCTCGAGCCCGGCTGGCGCTTGGCCTGGGTGGCCCGGTTGTAGTTGCTCTGCTCGAACGCGAAGCCACCCACCAGGGCGCGGATTGCACCGTTCTGCGGGTCCAGCGATACCAGTGCGCCCTGGGCCAGCGGCACCTGGCTGAATTTCAGGCTGTCGTCCTTCTGGCGTTGCACGCGGATCAGGTCGCCCACTTGCGCGACATCCGACGGTTGCTTCGGCATCGGGCCCATGCTGTTGGTGTTCAGGAACGGGCGCGCCCATTTCATGCTGTCCCAGGCCACGTGGGCTTCGCCGGTGCGGGTCAGTACCTGCACGCCATCTTTCTTCACCTGGGTGACGATGGCCGGCTCCAGGCCGCTGATGGCACGCTGTTTGCCCAGCTCGGCCGTCCAGGCGCTCAGGGTCTTACCTGGCAGGCGCGACTCAGGGCCTCGGTAGCCGTGGCGCTGGTCGTAGGTGATCAGGCCGGAATGCACGGAGTCATTGGCGATCTCCTGCAAGTCGCTCGGAACCGTCGTGGTCACGCGGAAGCCTTCGGTGTAGGCCTCGCTGCCGTAACGGCCGACCATCTCGGCGCGCGCCATTTCAGCGATATACGGGGCATTCACTTCCGGCGTCGGCACGTGGTAGCTGGCGTTCAATGGCTCGGCCACCGCACTCTCATAGGCGGCCTGGTCGATCTTGCCCAGCTTGTACATGCGCCCCAGGATCCAGTCGCGGCGCTCCTTGCTGCGCGCCGGGTTGGCCAGGGGGTTGAAGCGCGAAGGGGCCTTGGGCAGGCCGGCAATCATCGCCATCTGCGCCAGGCTGGCGTCACGAATAGACTTGCCGTAGTAGACCTGGGAGGCCGCCTCGATTCCGTAGGCACGGTTGCCCAGGTAGATCTTGTTGACGTACAGCTCGAGGATCTCGTCCTTGGTCAGCTGACGTTCGATCTGCAATGCCAGCAGGATTTCAGTGGCTTTGCGGGAAAAACTGCGCTCGCTGGTGAGGAAGAAGTTTTTCGCCACCTGCATGGTGATGGTGCTGCCGCCGGATTGAATGTGTCCGCTTTTTACCAGTTGCGTGGCCGCACGCACCAGGCTGCTGGGGTCGACGCCATAGTGGTTGGCAAAATTATCATCTTCGGCCGACAGCAATGCGCTGATGAAATTAGGTGGAATGTCGGCAAAACGGATCGGTGTGCGGCGCATTTCGCCGAACTCCGCGATCAGCTTTTCATCGCTGCTGTAGACCCGCAAAGGAATCTGCAACTGGATACTTCTGAGGGCCTCTACGGAGGGTAAACCCGGACTAAGGTAGAGGTAGGCCCCGCTGAGTACGAGCAGCAGCCCGCAGACGATCGCGACAATGGAGTACCCGAAAAACTTCAGCAGACGGATCAAGGCTTTTGGATTTCCAGAGAAAAGAATGGGTTACGCGTCGGGGCATGCATGGCAAACGATGGATCGACCCGAGCTGCGGATAAAAAGCGGGGAAAAACGCTGGGCATTAAAGCATTTTTCGCCTTGGGGCGTCATTCGCGCCGGCTCAACAAGTCGACCGAATGCAGGGCTTCCGGCGGCAATCAGGCGTTAAGACAGGCAAAGCTTTGGGGAGTTTTATGGGAAAGGGATTTTTCAGGCGCAAAGTCGACACCGTCCTTGGCGTCGACATCAATGAGGCAGGGATCAGGCTGGTAGAGCTGAACTGTTCAGCCAACCGTTACACCGTGCAGGGCTACGCCACACAGGCGCTGCCGGCCCAGGCGGTGGTCGACGGCGTCTGGCTGGACCTGGAAGGCATAGGCCATGTGCTGTACACGGCGCTGTCCCGGCTGCGCACGTCGGCCAGGCAGGCGGCGGTCGCCGTTTCCGGTCCTTCGGTCATTACACGGGTCATTGAAATGCAGGCGGGGCTTGGCGACGACGAAATGGCCCGGAGGATCCAGGTGGAGGCAGAGCAATACATTCCCTACCCGCTGGACGAGGTGGCGCTGGACTTTCAGGTCCAGGGGCCGTCGACGCAGGATCCCGCGCGGGTCGAGGTGTTGCTGGCGGCGTGTTTGAAGGAGCACGTCGAGGTTCGTGAAGCCGTGTTGGCCCTGGCGGGGCTGGTGCCCAGGGTGGTGGATGTCGAAGGGTTTGCATTGGCGCGCGCTTGCCGTCAGGATTTCGCCAGCTTCACGCCGGGTCATCGAGTCGATGGTGCACAGTGGATCGTGGATGCCCCTGGGATGGGAGTCGCTTGCGGGTTGGCCCTGAGGAGTTTCGCTGGATGACACGAATCAATCTTTTGCCTTGGCGCCAGGCGCTGGCGGAGCGCAGGCGTAAATATTTCCTGATACTGCTGGTGGCGTTTGCCTGTGTCGCGCTCGCGACGGTGTGGCTGGCGGACCAGGTGATCGACCAGGCGATCGACCGGCAGGTGACGCGAAACGATCATGTGCGCAAGGACGTCGGCGTCCTGGACTCGCGCATCCAGACCATTGACGACCTCCAGGTGCAAAGCCAGCAACTGGCGGAGCGCATGAAAGTCGTGCAGGACCTGCACGATAATCGCTCCGCCGGTGCACAGCTGCTGGATCAGTTGGCCCGTGCGGTGCCCGACGGTGTGCATTTGCATGAGGTCGTGGCGAAAGGCGATACGGTGAGTATCAGCGGCAGTGCTGAGTCCAGCCAGGATATTGCCCAACTGATGCGCCGCCTGGAGGCATCCGAAGGCGCCCACGCCACTCGCCTGCAGCATGTACGAACCGAAGGCGCTCGCGGCAACACTGAATTCCAGTTGATGGTGCGCCAGGGAGAATCTTCCGAGGCCCAGCCATGAGCCGGCCCAGGCTCGAATTTTCCGCGCTGACTCACAATGCTGCCAAATGGCCCTTACCTGGCAGGATCTTGCTGGGCTGTGCGCTGGCCGGCGTGGTGCTGTTGGTGGGCGACTTTGTGTGCCTCAGCCCGTCGCGGGAGCGCTTGCGCGAGGTCCAGGTGCAGGAAGTGAGCTTGCAGCAGCAACTTGCGGAAAAAGCCGTCCTGGCTGCGGACCTTGAAGAGCGGGCTCGCCAGGTCCAGCTTATGCAGGAAAAGGTCAGCGGGCTTTTGCAGCAAATGCCCGAAGAGTCCGAAATGCCCGGCTTTCTTGAGGACATCGCCAGGATGGCGCTGGCCAACGGTTTGGTGATTGAGAGCGTCACTCCGCTGGATAAGCTGTCTAGGCCGTTCTATCACGAACAGCCCGTTCGCATCGGCGCCACCGGTACCTATCACGACCTGGCGACCTTTGTGAGTGCCCTGGGCGGCCTTTCGCGAATCGCCACGGCGCACGACATCGCCATGCGACGTGATGGCAAACTGCTGCACCTTGATCTGCTGGCCAAGACTTATTGGCATGAGCGAAAAGGCATCAAGCGGGACGCGGCTGTCATGCAAGGGCCACCCTTTGTATACGGTGCTTCTGGTATTCGTGACCCGTTCCAGCCCATTGCCCTGCAAGTCGACCGCGCGCCAGGGCGGACGGCCGCTGCGCCGGACCTCGCTCGCCCGCGGGAAGCCTTGGAAGGCCACCCAGTGGATCAGTTCGAGATGGTCGGCACGTTGTCCCGTGGGGCACAGACCTTCGCCTTGCTGCGCCAGGCCTCGACCGTGCATCGCCTGGCAGTCGGCGACTATCTGGGGCCGGACCATGGTCGAGTTACAGCGATTCATGACGGCCATATCGAACTGGTCGAGTTATTTCCCGATGAACAGGGGGGATGGTTGGAGCGCCCGCGAACCCTCGTGCTAAACGTCAACTCATAACGGAATCAAACAATGAAAAGGACTTTCTCGTCCTTCGGTGTGGCGCTATGGATAGCGTTCACGGCACCGATGGCTGCTGCTGTGCCCAATCGTGTGGACCTGATCCAGCTACCGCCTCCCGGCAGCGCGGATTCGGGCGCCTATAGCGGTGACAAGCTGAACCTCAACTTCCAGGACATCGGTCTGCGCGCTGCCTTGCAGCAAATCGCCGACGTGGCGGGCCTCAATCTGGTGGTCGGCGATGACGTACAGGGCTCTATCACCCTGCGGCTCAAAGACGTGCCCTGGGATCAGGCGCTGGACCTGGTGCTGCAAACCAAAGGCTTGGATAAACGGATAAAGGCTGGTGTCCTGCTGGTGGCGCCGGCCGAGGAGTTGGCTGCACGGGAACTGCTGGCGCTGGAGTCGCGCAAGCAGATGGCTGACCTGGCGCCGCTGCGCCGTGAGCTACTGCAAGTCAACCATGCCAAGGCGGCAGACCTGGCCAAGCTGTTTCAGTCGGTGAGCGGCTTTGAAGGCACGACCGATGAACGTGGCTCAGTGGCAGTGGATGACCGCACCAATAACATCATTGCCTACCAGACCGGCGAGCGCCTGGAAGAGTTGCGGCGGATCGTGGCGCAACTGGATGTGCCGGTGCGCCAGGTGATGATCGAAGCGCGGATTGTCGAGGCCAATGTCGACTACGACAAAAGCCTGGGCGCACGCTGGGGTGGGCGGCTCACTCGCGGGAATTGGGCGGCCGGGGGGATCCAGAAGCCTTTGCCGGACGGTGCCCAGGCGCCGGAAAACGTGCCCAGCTCGCCATTTGTCGACTTGGGTTCACTCACGGGTACATCGGGCCTGGGCATCGCCTTTATCACCGATAACCTCCTGCTGGACCTGGAACTGACCGCCATGGAGAAAACCGGCAATGGCGAAATCGTCTCGCAGCCCAAGGTGGTCACTTCCGACAAGGAAACCGCGCGCATTCTGAAGGGCACCGAAATTCCCTATCAGGAATCCACCTCCCAGGGTGCTACCTCGGTGTCGTTCAAGGAGGCGTCCCTGTCGTTGGAGGTCACGCCGCAGATCACCCCCGATGACCATGTGATCATGGTGGTCAAGGTCACCAAGGATGAGCCCGACTATCTCAACAAACTCAACGACGTACCGCCGATCAAGAAAAACGAGGTGAATGCCAAGGTGCTGGTCAAGGATGGCGAAACCATCGTCATCGGCGGGGTTTTCTCCAATACCCAAAGCAAAGTGGTAGATAAAGTGCCATTTTTGGGCGATGTGCCGTATCTTGGCCGCCTTTTCCGGCGCGATGTGCTGGCGGAGAAAAAATCCGAGCTGCTGGTATTCCTGACTCCGCGTATTATGAATAACCAGGCGATTGCTGTGAGTCGTTGATTCTGTGCGAAATTTGATTCTTGTAGGACCGATGGGGGCTGGAAAAAGCACCATCGGCCGATTGCTGGCCAAAGAGCTGCGCCTGCCATTCAAAGATTCCGACAAGGAAATTGAATTGCGCACGGGTGCCAATATCCCATGGATCTTCGATAAGGAAGGCGAGCTGGGCTTTCGCGACCGCGAGCAGGCGATGATTGCCGAGCTGTGCGGCTGCGATGGCGTGGTATTGGCCACCGGCGGCGGCGCGGTGATGCGCGATGAAAATCGGCGGGCGCTGCATGCCGGTGGTCGGGTGGTCTATCTCCATGCGTCGGTCGAGCAGCAGGTGGGGCGTACCGCCCGTGATCGCAATCGTCCTTTGCTGCGCACGGCGAACCCGGAAAAAACCTTGCGCGACCTGCTTGCGCTGCGCGATCCGCTGTATCGGGAAATCGCCGATCTGGTGGTGGAAACCGATGAGCGGCCGCCTCGGATGGTGGTTCTCGACATTCTTGAGCGCCTGCAACGGCTGCCACCCCGTTAAAGCCAGGCCCGAAATGCGCTATTCTCGGCGGCGCGCTATCACCCTGCGGGGTGTGGCGTAGAGCCATCAGGCAACGTCAGATCTCGACGTTACCGGTCGTCAATACATCTTCAACGCGGGGACACATGCAGACACTTAAGGTCGATCTAGGCGAGCGCAGCTACCCGATCCATATTGGCGAAGGTCTGCTGGACCAGCCCGAATTGCTGGCCCCGCACATTGCCGGGCGGCAAGTGGCGATCATCTCCAATGAAACGGTCGCGCCGCTGTATCTTGAGCGTCTGAGCCGCAGCCTGGCGGCGTACTCAGTGATCTCCGTGATTTTGCCCGATGGCGAAGCCCACAAGAACTGGGAAACCCTGCAACTGATCTTTGATGGCCTGCTGACCGCACGCCATGACCGCCGAACCACCGTGATTGCCCTGGGCGGCGGTGTGATCGGCGACATGGCCGGCTTTGCGGCGGCCTGCTACCAGCGCGGCGTGGACTTTATCCAGGTGCCGACCACCCTGTTGTCCCAGGTCGATTCGTCGGTGGGCGGCAAGACCGGCATCAATCACCCCCTGGGCAAAAACATGGTCGGCGCGTTCTACCAGCCCCAGGCCGTGCTGATCGACACCGCGACCCTCAACACCTTGCCACCGCGGGAGCTGTCGGCGGGCCTGGCGGAGGTCATCAAGTACGGGTTGATCTGCGACGAACCCTTCCTGGCCTGGCTGGAAGAACATGTGGACGCCCTGCGCGCACTCGACCAGGTGGCGCTCACCGAGGCGATTTCCCGCTCCTGCGCCGCCAAGGCGTTGGTGGTGAACGCAGACGAACGGGAGTCCGGTGTGCGGGCCACCTTGAACCTGGGCCACACCTTCGGCCATGCGATCGAAACCCGCATGGGCTATGGTGTGTGGTTGCATGGAGAGGCTGTAGCGGCTGGCACAGTGATGGCATTGGAGATGTCGCAACGTCTGGGCTGGATCAGCGCCCAGGAGCGTGATCGCGGTATTCGCCTGTTCCAGCGTGCCGGTTTGCCGGTTATCCCGCCGGAAGAGATGACCGAGGCGGACTTCCTCGAACATATGGCAATAGACAAGAAAGTGATCGACGGTCGCCTGCGATTGGTGCTGTTGCGCCATATGGGCGAAGCGGTAGTGACCGACGATTATCCGAAAGAGATTTTACAGGCCACGCTGGGAGCGGATTACCGCGCCCTGGCTCAGCTGAAAGGTTAATAAGATCCCGATGACTAGTTTGCATGCCGACGAGGCGTTCCTCGGCCATTACCAGTTAAGCCACGACCCTTTTGCTCCACGGGTGCCTGGTTTCAAATTTTTCCCGGCCCAGCGCAAGCCGGTGCTGGGGCAACTGCACCATCTCGCGCGCTACAGCCAGCTGCTGCTGGTTGTCACGGGCCCGTTGGGCAGCGGCAAGACCTTGCTGCGCCAGGCCCTGGTGGCCAGTACCAACAAACAGTCCGTACAGAGCGTGGTGGTGTCGGCCCGTGGTGCCGGTGATGCGGCGGGCGTGCTGCGTCAGGTAGCCCAGGCGCTGGATGTCGCCACTGCCGAGCCGAATGCGATTCTCAAGCAGGTGGTGCAACTGGGTCTGACCGGCCAGGAAGTCTACCTGCTGGTGGATGACGCCGAGCAGCTCGACGAATCCGCCCTGGAAGCGCTGCTGGCGCTGGCGGCGGGCACGCCGGAAGGTCGCCCCCATGTGTTCCTGTTCGGTGAATCGTCGTTGATCGCCGATCTGGAGCAGATCAGCGGTGATCAGGAGCTGTTCCACGTTATCGAACTGCAACCGTACGAAGAGGACGAAACCCGGGAATACCTGGCTCAGCGCCTCGAAGGCGCAGGGCAGGGCATCGAACTTTTCTCCGCTGCGCAGATCTCTGATATTCACGAAAGCTCCGACGGCTGGCCTGGCACCATCAACCAGGTCGCCCGCGATGCCATGATCGAAGCCATGATTGCCAGCCGCTCTGCGGTCAAGCGTCCAAAGATGGGGTTCACTATGCCTAAGAAGCACGTATTGGCAATTTCCGCCGTTGTCGTGGTTGCTGTTGCCGCCGCCTGGTTGATTCCGGGTCGCAGCAAGGCACCGACTACCGCCGGTGCGCCAACCGAACAGGCGCAGTTGCCACTGGGCAAGCCCACGCCGAATGTCGAGTTCGCCAATTCCGGTCAGCCGACCAACCTGCCGATGGTGGGCCAGCCGGTGATGCGTGGCCCGCTCGCCGAAGAAGCCGGTGGTATCTCCGAAGGCGACGACGGCGTGCCGGTGGAAGGCTCCAGCGCCACACCGCCGACCGTGACCACTACTGCACCACCTGCGGGCGTTCCCGCAGGTACGCCAGCGACACCTGTGGCGCCAGCCGCCAAGCCGACCCCGGCGCCGACCGTTGCCACAGCCAAGCCTGCGGCGCCAGTGGCGAAGCCGGCTCCGGCGCCAGTCGCCAAACCGGCCGAAAAGCCGGCAGCCACCGTCGCCAAGGCCGGCAGCAGCTGGTACAGCAGCCAGCCCACCGGCAACTTTGTCGTGCAGATCCTCGGCACCAGCTCCGAAGCCAACGCCCAGGCGTTCGTGAAAGAGCAGGGCGGCGAATACCGTTATTTCAAGAAAGTGCTCAACGGCAAGCCTCTCTACGTGATCACCTACGGCAGCTTCCCAAGCCGTGCCGCAGCTGATTCCGCCATCAAAGCCTTGCCAGCGAAGGTTCAGGCTGGTAAACCTTGGCCTCGCACTGTCGCCAGCGTTCAACAAGAACTGGCAGCAACTCGCTGAAGATCCGGCGGCCTTACCCAGGCCGCCCTCCCGGCACCTCAAAAAAGATCGCAAGGCGTGCAGCCCCTCCAGGCCGCGCGCTTTGTGGTGTCTGCGTTACAGTAGCTTTTGAGTCGTAGCGGTCAGAATTAAAAAAGTTTTGACTAGCACAGCATATCGCTTTAAACCTTTCATAAATGCGACATAGATTTGCGACATTTCGTCGCTAAATTTGTGAGCGTTCGTGTCGGTGTGTACAATGACCTCCCTTTTGCCCCCGCTAAGCCGGCGTACGTTCGGCGTGGAAGGTAACCGGTTGAATTGAAAAGAAATTTGCCTCGATATAAGAGGCAGCCTGGTGAGAAAGTGTCTATGAAAGCAGGTCTGTACCAACCCGATGAATTCAAGGATAACTGCGGTTTCGGCCTGATAGCCCATATGCAGGGCGAGCCCAGTCATACCCTTTTGCAAACGGCCATCGAGGCCCTGACCTGCATGACCCACCGCGGTGGGATCAACGCCGACGGCAAGACCGGTGACGGTTGCGGCTTGCTGATTCAAAAGCCCGACCAATTCCTGCGCGCGGTCGCCAAAGAGCATTTCGCGGTCGACCTGCCCAAGCAGTACGCCGTGGGCATGGTGTTTTTCAACCAGGACCCGGTCAAAGCCGAAGCCGCTCGCGAGAACATGAACCGCGAGATCGTCGCTGCCGGCCTGCAGCTGGTGGGCTGGCGCAAAGTGCCGATCGACACCAGCGTGCTCGGCCGCCTGGCCCTGGAGCGCCTGCCGCAGATCGAGCAAGTGTTCATCGCAGGCGACAGCCTGAGCGACCAGGACATGGCGATCAAGCTGTTCACCTCCCGTCGTCGCTCGTCCGTGGCCAACGCCGCCGATGCCGACCACTACATCTGCAGCTTTTCCCACAAGACCATCATTTATAAAGGCCTGATGATGCCGGCGGACTTGACCGCCTTCTATCCAGACCTGAGCGATGAGCGCCTGCAAACCGCCATTTGCGTGTTCCACCAGCGCTTCTCCACCAACACCCTGCCGAAATGGCCGCTGGCCCAGCCATTCCGCTTCCTCGCCCACAACGGCGAGATCAACACCATCACCGGCAACCGCAACTGGGCCGTGGCCCGTCGCACCAAGTTCGCCAACGATTTGATGGACCTGGAAGAGCTCGGCCCGCTGGTCAACCGCGTGGGCTCCGACTCCTCCAGCATGGACAACATGCTCGAACTGATGGTCACCGGCGGCATCGACCTGTTCCGTGGCGTGCGCATGATCATTCCGCCTGCGTGGCAGAACGTCGAGACCATGGACCCGGATCTGCGTGCATTCTACGAGTACAACTCGATGCACATGGAACCGTGGGACGGCCCGGCCGGCGTGGTCATGACCGACGGTCGCTACGCGGTGTGCCTGCTCGACCGTAACGGTCTGCGCCCGGCCCGCTGGGTCACGACCACTAACGGTTTCATCACCCTGGCCTCGGAAATCGGCGTGTGGGACTACAAGCCGGAAGACGTGATCGCCAAAGGCCGTGTAGGCCCTGGGCAGATCCTCGCCGTGGACACCGAAACCGGCCAGATCCTCGACACCGATGCCATCGACAATCGCTTGAAGTCCCGTCACCCGTACAAGCAATGGCTGCGCAAGAACGCCCTGCGCATCCAGGCGACCATGGAAGACAACGACCACGGTTCGGCGTTCTACGACATCGACCAGCTCAAGCAGTACATGAAGATGTACCAGGTCACGTTCGAAGAGCGCGACCAGGTGCTGCGCCCGCTCGGCGAGCAAGGCTACGAGGCGGTCGGCTCCATGGGCGATGACACGCCGATGGCCGTCCTGTCCCAGCGCGTGCGCACGCCGTACGACTATTTCCGCCAGCAGTTCGCCCAGGTGACCAACCCACCGATCGACCCGCTGCGCGAAGCCATCGTGATGTCCCTGGAAGTCTGCCTCGGTGCCGAGCGCAACATCTTCCAGGAATCGCCTGAGCACGCCTCCCGCGTGATCCTCAGCTCGCCGGTCGTTTCCCCGGCCAAGTGGCGTTCGCTGATGACCCTGGAGCGCCCGGGTTTCGACCGCCAGATCATCGACCTGAACTACGACGAGAGCCTCGGCCTTGAAGCCGCTGTGCGCAACGTCGCCGACCAGGCCGAAGAAGCCGTGCGCGCCGGGCGTACCCAGATCGTGCTGACCGACCGTCATATCGCTCCAGGCAAGTTGCCGATCCACGCGTCCCTGGCCACCGGCGCGGTGCACCACCGCCTGACCGAAAAAGGCCTGCGCTGCGACTCCAACATCCTCGTGGAAACCGCCACCGCCCGCGACCCGCACCACTTTGCGGTATTGATCGGCTTCGGCGCCTCGGCGGTGTACCCGTTCCTCGCTTATGAAGTGCTGGGTGACCTGATCCGTACCGGTGAAGTCCTGGGCGACCTCTACGAGGTGTTCAAGAACTACCGCAAGGGCATCACCAAGGGCCTGCTGAAGATCCTGTCGAAGATGGGCATCTCCACCGTCACCTCCTACCGTGGCGCGCAGCTGTTCGAAGCCATCGGCCTGTCGGAAGAAGTTTGCGAGCTGAGCTTCCGTGGTGTGCCGAGCCGTATCAAGGGCGCGCGGTTCGTCGACATCGAAGCCGAACAGAAAGCCCTGGCCGCCGAAGCCTGGAGCGCGCGCAAGCCGATCCAGCAAGGTGGCCTGCTCAAGTTCGTGCACGGTGGCGAATACCACGCCTACAACCCGGACGTGGTGAGCACCCTGCAAGCCGCCGTGCAGCAGGGCGACTACGCGAAGTTCAAGGAATATACCGCGCTGGTGGATAACCGCCCGGTGTCGATGATCCGCGACCTGTTCAAGGTGAAGACCCTGGATACGCCGCTGGCTATCAGCGAAATCGAACCGCTGGAATCGATCCTCAAGCGCTTCGACTCTGCCGGTATTTCCCTCGGCGCCTTGTCGCCTGAGGCCCACGAAGCCCTGGCCGAAGCCATGAACCGCCTGGGCGCGCGTTCCAACTCCGGTGAAGGCGGTGAAGACCCGGCGCGCTACGGCACGATCAAGAGTTCGAAAATCAAGCAGGTTGCCACTGGCCGTTTCGGTGTGACCCCGGAATACCTGGTCAACGCCGAAGTGCTGCAGATCAAGGTGGCCCAGGGCGCCAAGCCCGGTGAGGGCGGCCAGCTGCCGGGCGGCAAGGTCAATGGCCTGATCGCCAAGCTGCGTTATGCGGTACCGGGCGTGACCCTGATTTCGCCCCCGCCGCACCACGACATCTACTCGATTGAAGATTTGTCGCAGCTGATTTTCGACCTGAAACAAGTCAATCCGCAGGCCCTGGTCTCGGTGAAACTGGTCGCAGAAGCGGGCGTCGGTACCATCGCCGCCGGCGTGGCCAAGGCCTATGCCGACCTGATCACCATCTCCGGCTACGACGGCGGCACCGGCGCATCGCCGCTGACCTCGATCAAGTACGCCGGCGCACCGTGGGAACTGGGCCTGGCGGAAACCCACCAGACCCTGCGCGGCAACGACCTGCGCGGCAAAGTGCGGGTGCAGACCGACGGTGGCCTGAAAACCGGCCTCGACGTGATCAAGGCCGCGATCCTCGGCGCCGAGAGCTTCGGCTTCGGCACCGCGCCGATGATCGCCCTGGGCTGCAAATACCTGCGCATCTGCCACCTGAACAACTGCGCCACCGGCGTCGCCACTCAGAACGAGAAGCTGCGCAAGGATCACTACATCGGCACCGTCGACATGGTGGTGAATTTCTTCACCTACGTCGCCGAAGAAACCCGTGAGTGGCTGGCCAAGCTGGGCGTGCGTTCGCTGGAAGAGCTGATCGGTCGCACCGATCTGCTGGACATCCTCGAAGGCCAGACCGCCAAGCAACAGCACCTGGACCTGACGCCGTTGTTGGGCAGCGATCACATCCCTGCAGACAAGCCACAATTCTGCCAGGTGGATCGCAACCCGCCGTTCGACAAAGGCCTGCTGGCCGAGAAAATGGTCGAGATGGCCGGTTCCTCGATCAACGACGCCATTGGTGGCGAATTCGCCCTGGATATCTGCAACTGCGACCGTTCCATCGGCGCACGCATCTCCGGCGAAATCGCGCGCAAGCACGGCAACCAGGGCATGGCCAAGGCGCCCATCACGTTCCGCTTCAAGGGCACTGCGGGCCAGAGCTTCGGCGTGTGGAACGCCGGCGGCCTGCACATGTACCTGGAAGGCGACGCCAACGACTACGTAGGCAAGGGCATGACCGGCGGCAAGCTGGTCATCGTTCCGCCCAAAGGCAGCGTCTACAAGACCCAGGACAGTGCCATCATCGGCAACACCTGCCTGTACGGTGCCACCGGTGGCAAGCTGTTCGCCGCCGGTACGGCCGGTGAGCGTTTCGCCGTGCGTAACTCCGGTGCCCACACCGTGGTGGAAGGCACTGGGGATCACTGCTGCGAGTACATGACCGGGGGCTTTGTCGCGGTACTGGGCAAGACCGGTTACAACTTCGGTTCGGGCATGACCGGCGGTTTCGCCTACGTGCTCGACCAGGACAACACCTTCGTCGACAAGGTCAACCACGAGTTGGTCGAGATCCAGCGGATCAGCGGCGAAGCCATGGAATCCTACCGGAACCACTTGCAGCACGTGCTGGACGAGTACGTCGAGGAGACCGGCAGCGAATGGGGGCGTAACCTCGCTGAAAACCTCGATGATTACCTGCGTCGTTTCTGGCTGGTCAAGCCCAAGGCTGCCAACCTGAAATCGTTGCTTTCCAGCATCCGTGCCAACCCGCAGTGATATGCGCCTGAAGAGTTTGATGAGGTTTTAACATGGCTGAACGTCTGAATAACGACTTCCAGTTCATCGATGTCGGGCGCAAAGATCCGAAGAAGAAACTGTTGCGTCAACGCAAGAAAGAGTTCGTGGAAATCTACGAGCCCTTCAAACCCCAGCATTCGGCCGATCAGGCCCACCGCTGCCTGGGTTGCGGTAACCCGTATTGTGAATGGAAGTGCCCGGTGCACAACTTCATTCCCAACTGGCTCAAGCTGGTGGCCGAGGGCAACATCCTCGCCGCCGCCGAGCTGTCCCACCAGACCAACACCCTGCCGGAAGTCTGCGGCCGGGTGTGCCCGCAGGACCGTCTGTGCGAGGGTGCCTGCACCCTGAACGACGGTTTCGGCGCGGTGACCATCGGTTCGGTGGAGAAGTACATCACAGATACCGCGTTCGCCATGGGCTGGCGTCCGGACATGTCCAAGGTCAAGCCGACCGGCAAGCGTGTCGCGATCATCGGTGCGGGCCCGGCGGGCCTGGGCTGTGCCGACGTGCTGGTGCGCGGCGGCGTGACCCCGGTGGTGTTCGACAAGAACCCGGAAATCGGCGGCCTGCTGACCTTCGGCATCCCCGAGTTCAAGCTGGAAAAGACCGTGTTGAGCAATCGCCGCGAAGTCTTCACCGGCATGGGCATCGAGTTCCGCCTGAACACGGAGATCGGCAAAGACGTGACCATGGAGCAGCTGCTCGCCGAATACGATGCCGTGTTCATGGGCATGGGCACCTACACCTACATGAAGGGCGGCTTTGCCGGTGAGGACCTGCCGGGCGTTTACGACGCGTTGGACTTCCTGATCGCCAACGTCAACCGCAACCTGGGCTTTGAAAAGTCGCCGGAAGATTTCGTCGACATGAAGGGAAAGAAGGTCGTGGTCCTCGGCGGCGGCGACACCGCGATGGACTGCAACCGTACCTCGATCCGCCAGGGCGCCAAGTCGGTGACCTGTGCGTATCGTCGTGACGAAGCCAACATGCCCGGCTCGCGCAAAGAGGTGAAGAACGCCAAGGAAGAAGGCGTGAAATTCCTCTACAACCGCCAGCCGATCGCCATCGTCGGTGAAGACCGCGTCGAAGGCGTGAAGGTGGTCGAGACCCGTCTCGGCGAACCGGACGCCCGTGGCCGCCGCAGCCCCGAGCCGATCCCGGGCTCCGAAGAGATCATCCCGGCCGACGCCGTGGTCATCGCCTTCGGTTTCCGCCCAAGCCCGGCGCCGTGGTTCGAGCAGTTCGAGATCCAGACCGACAGCCAGGGCCGCGTTGTCGCCCCGGAACAAGGCCAGTACAAGCACCAGACCAGCAACCCGAAAATCTTCGCCGGTGGCGACATGGTGCGCGGCTCTGACCTGGTGGTGACGGCGATCTTCGAAGGCCGCAATGCCGCCGAAGGGATCCTGGACTACCTGCAAGTCTGACCCTGATCCCAGGCTGAAAGGGGATCAAAATGTGGGAGGGGCTTGCTGTGGTGAGCGGGCTTGTCCCGCGCCGGGCTGCGAAGCAGCCCCTTTGATCTGCGGTGAACCCGACGGGGGGCAAGCCCCCTCACCACAGCTAGCTACCGCGACAAATTGACCCGATAGACAAAAGGCACCGCTCTTGCCGTGCCTTTTGCGTCGCGCTCTGAGAAAATGCCCGCACTTTTTTTGCGGATGCCGACATGACTGCCCTCAAGAACGACCGTTTCCTTCGTGCCCTGCTCAAGCAACCCGTGGACGTCACCCCTGTGTGGATGATGCGCCAGGCCGGTCGCTACCTGCCGGAATACCGCGCCAGTCGCGCCCACGCTGGCGACTTCATGAGCCTGTGCATGAACCCGGAGTTCGCCTGCGAAGTCACGCTGCAGCCACTGGATCGCTACCCGCAACTGGATGCGGCCATCCTCTTCTCCGACATCCTCACCATCCCCGACGCCATGGGCCAAGGCCTGTACTTCGAGACCGGCGAAGGCCCGCGTTTCAAGAAAGTCATCAGCACCCTGGCCGATATCGAAGCCCTGCCGATCCCCGATCCGCACAAAGACCTCGGCTACGTGATGGACGCCGTCAGCACCATCCGCCGCGAGCTGAACGGCCGCGTGCCGCTGATCGGCTTCTCCGGCAGCCCATGGACCCTGGCCACCTATATGGTCGAAGGCGGCTCGTCGAAAGACTTCCGCAAGACCAAGGCCATGCTCTACGACAACCCGCAAGCCATGCACCTGCTGCTGGACAAGCTGGCCCAGTCGGTCACTTCCTACCTCAACGGCCAGATCATGGCCGGAGCCCAAGCGGTACAGATTTTCGATACCTGGGGTGGCAACCTGTCGGCGGCGGCGTACCAGGAATTCTCCCTGGCCTACATGCGCAAGATCGTCAGCGGCCTGATCCGTGAACACGAAGGCCGTAAAGTGCCGGTCATCCTGTTCACCAAGGGCGGTGGCCTGTGGCTTGAAAGCATCGCCGACGCTGGCGCGGATGCACTGGGCCTGGATTGGACCTGCGATATCGGCGAAGCCCGTCGTCGTGTCGGTGGCAAGGTCGCGCTGCAAGGCAACATGGACCCGACCGTGCTGTACGCCAAGCCGGAAGCGATCCGCACCGAAGTCGGCCGCATCCTGGCCAGCTACGGTACAGGCAGTGGCCACGTGTTCAACCTCGGCCATGGCATCACTCCGGAAGTGAACCCGGACCATGCGGGTGCCTTCCTGCAGGCCGTGCACGAGCTGTCAGCGCAATACCACCCGTAATACTCCCGCCTGAATCGGATCCCCCTTTGCCTGGCGAAGGGGGATTCGCTGCGTTTCAGCGTTCGTTAAGTCCTGCCTTGGTAATGTGGATGCTTTGGGATTTCTCCTACAGCCTCCGGTAACTTGCCTCGGTAAAAATCCTACCCGACTCTTCCTCTCGCCAGTGCATGGCGTTCATTGTCAGGTGATCTCAGGATGAACACTTCAGCGTATTCAACGAGCCAGAAACTGCTGCATTGGGTTTCGGCTGTCATTATTGTGTGGGCGTTATTGTCGGGTTTTTTCGTGGCTGTATTCAGCGTGCCCGCCTCGGTCAAGGCGTGGGTGGCGTTCTTCAATGTGTCGCTGACCACTGTCTATATTCCGGTGTTTGTCTTGCGGGTCTATTGTTCCTTTGCCCACGGCATGGACTTTTCCGTCAAGCGAACACCGCAGGAATACCTGGCGTTGCTGGTTCACAAGGCCATGTACCTGGTGCTCGCCGTGGTGTTGGCGACCGGCGTGCTGATGATGGATCGCCCGATCAATATCTTTAACCTGCTCTCCATCGCCCCCCTCGACCACGACCCGGTCCGCATCGCCCTGTATACCCGTGTGCATGTGCTCTCGTGTGTGGGGTTGCTGCTGATGCTGGTCCTGCATATCGGCGCCGTAGTCATGCATGAGCGCCGGGGCAAGCGGGTGATGGCGCGGATGTTGTTCAAGGCGCCGGTTGTTCAAGGGGCGGTCAGCGGCGGCAACTTCGCCAACTTTAACGCCACCAGCAACGCACCCATCAACAGCGCCACGATAAACGCGCCGATGCCGTTCCATCCGCCGAAGTGCCAGAAGAATCCGCCCGCTGTCCCGGCGATGCTTGAGCCTACGTAATAGCAAAACAGATACAGCGACGACGCCTGCCCCTTGGCTTTCACCGCGCGGCGCCCGATCCAGCTGCTGGCCACCGAGTGGGCGCCAAAGAAGCCGAAGGTGAAGATCAACATGCCCGGCACCACCAGCCACAGTGGGGTGAACAGGGTCAGGGCCATGCCGGCGAGCATCAGCACGATGGTGGCCCAGAGCACGCGGCGACGGCCGAGGCGGTCGGCCAGGGAGCCGATTTTTGCCGAGCTGTAGATGCCCGAGAGGTATACCAGCGACAGCAGGCCCACCACGGCCTGGCTCAGGTCATAGGGGGCGGCCAGCAGGCGATAGCCGATGTAGTTGAACATCGTCACGAATGCGCCCATCAGCAGGAAGGCTTCAAGGAACAGCCACGGCAGGCCGGCATCCTTGAAATGCATGACGAAGCCATCCACCAGGCTGCGCGGCTTGAGGCTGCTGGCGCGGAAGTTGCGCGATTCGGGGAGGATCTTCCAGAACACCGTGGCGGCAATCAGCGCCAGGGCGCCGATGATCAGCATTGCGGTGTGCCAGCTGACGAAGTCGATCAGTACACCGATGATCAGGCGTCCGCTCATGCCCCCGATGGCGTTGCCGCCGATGTACAGGCCCATGGCCAGGCCGATGTGCTGGGGGTGGATTTCTTCGCTCAGGTACGTCATCGCCACGGCAGCCAGTCCGCTCAAGGACAGGCCTACCAGCGCACGCATCAGCAGAATCCCTTCCCAGGACGGCATCAGGCCGCTGGCGATGGTCGCCAGCGCGGCGCAAAACAACGCGGCGACCATCACCGGCTTGCGGCCCAGGGTGTCGGAAATCGGCCCGGTAATCAGCAAACCCAGCGCCAGCATCGCCGTGGCCACTGAGAGGATCAGACTGCTCTGCGCCGCATTGATCGAAAACTCGTGGGACAGCGCCGGCATCATCGGCTGTACGCAATACAGCAGGGCGAACGTGGCGAAGCCGCCGGAGAACAGCGCCAGCACCGTGCGCATGAACATCGGCGTGCCTTTTTCGATGTACGCGTCATTGAGCTGCGCCACCACCTCATCCAGGGCGGTGGGCGGGACTTCTTGGGCGAATGGAGCGACAGCAGATTTCACGGAGACCTCGGGGAGGAAAAGCCTGCCAGGACTGGCAATGCAAAAAAGAATATAGCTGGCTAATGATTCTTTCCAATATATTGTTCGACCCGTTTGATAGCTTTTACGACCTAATGAGGCTGGCATGGAACTACGTCACCTGCGGTACTTCATTGCCGTTGCCGAAGAACTGCACTTCGGCCGCGCCGCGCAGGTGCTGGGCATCTCGCAACCGCCGTTGAGCCAGCAGATCCAGGCGCTGGAGCAGGAGGTGGGGGCTCGGTTATTCGAGCGGACCAATCGTCGGGTCGAACTGAGCGAGGCCGGACGCCTGTTCCTGCACGAGGCGCGACTGGTACTGGCCCAGGTCGACAAGGCGGCGGATGTGGCCCGTCGCGCGCAGTTGGGGGAGCTGGGCGAGCTGAAGATCGGCTTCACCTCGTCGGCGCCGTTCAACTCCACGATTCCGCAGGCGATCTTCGCGTTTCGCCAAGCCTTCCCGGCGGTGCACCTGAACCTGCAGGAAATGAGCAGCACCGAAGTGGCCGAATCGCTGGTGGATGAGTCGATCCAGGTTGGGCTGATGCGTCCGCTGCCGCTGCCGGATTCATTGACCGTCATCGAGCTGATGCGTGAACCGCTGGTCGCTGTGTTGAATGCCGGTCATCCGTTGGTGGAGGGCAGTGAGAGCGGCCTGCACTTGGCGCAACTGGCGCAGGAGCCGTTTGTGTTTTTTCCGCGCACTTACGGCAGTGGCCTGTATGCCCAACTGCTGAACCTGGCCCGCGATGCCGGCTTCAGCCCGCACTTCGCCCAGGAAGCGGGGGAGGCGATGACCATTATCGGTTTGGTGGCGGCGGGGTTGGGGGTGTCGGTGTTGCCGGCGTCATACCAACGGATACGGATCGATGGCGTGGTGTATCGCACCTTGTTGGATCAGGAGGCGGTGACGGCGGTATGGCTGGTGCAGCGCAAAGGCGCACAAACGCCGATGGCGAAGGCGTTTGTGGAGTTATTGACGCGCAAGGCGGTGCAATAACTCACTGTGAACGGGCTCGCCACAGCGGTTGTGCCTGGCTTTGGTTTTACTTCGACGTTCCCGTCTGCTCGAACAACTGCGCCGCCGACCCTGCCTCACCACTCACGCCATTGCTGCGCAATCCCGCCATGATGTCGCTGTCCAGGTTGTTCACCCAACGGTTGTAGTTGCGATGGATCTTGCCGTCCTTGTAGCCCAGTTGGCGGCTGTCGCGGTAGGTGATGGCGTAGCTGTTGCGGGTGTAGCGGATGTCGATGGCCGCGTAGTACTGATTGCGCACGGTGATCTCGGCCTGCACCAGTTGCGGGCTCAGGCGTTGCACCGTCCATTCGCGTTTTTGCAGGGCGTTGACGATCACCGTTTTCATTTTCTCTTCACTGAGCTGGGCGTCGGCTGGCAGGTCGTGCTGGGTGTTGAGGATCGGTTTGCTGGTACAGCCGGCGGTGGTCAGCAGGGCCAGGGTGATCAGCGTAGCGCGTAGCAAGGAAGACATTCCGTATTCTCCAATCGATTAAAAAGTCAGGACCAGCGGCGGAAGATCAGCGACGTATTGACGCCGCCAAAGGCAAAGTTGTTGTTCATCACGTAGTCGTGGTGCATCTCGCGGAATTCACCCTGCAGGTAATCCAGCTCGCCGCATTGCGGGTCGACGGAGTCCAGGTTGAAGGTGTGCACGTATTGGTCGCGGTTCATCATCTCGATGCTGAACCACGATTCCAGTGCACCGCAGGCGCCCAAGGTGTGGCCGAGGAAGCTTTTCTGCGAGCTGATGGGCATGCGGCTGCCGAACAGGCTGCTGGTGGCCTGGGTTTCGGCGATATCGCCCTGGTCGGTGGCGGTGCCGTGGCCGTTGACGTAGCCGATGGCGGCCGGCTCCAGGCCCGCATCTTCCAGGGCCAGCTCCATGGCGCGGCGCATGGTTTTCTGTTCCGGGCGCGTGGTGTGCTGGCCGTCGGCATTGCTGCCGAAGCCGACGATCTCGGCATGGATATGCGCGCCCCGCGCCAGTGCGTGTTCCAGCTCTTCGAGCACCAGCATGCCGCCGCCTTCGCCGATCACCAGGCCATCGCGGCCGCTGTCGTAGGGGCGTGGGCTGGTCTGCGGCGCGTCGTTCTTCAGGCTGGTGGCATACAGCGCGTCGAACACCATGGCTTCGGTGGGGCACAGCTCCTCGGCGCCGCCGGCGAGCATCAATGGCAGGCGGCCGAACTTGATCGCTTCATAGGCATAGCCGATGCCCTGGCTGCCGCTGGTGCACGCGCTGGACGTGGGGATCAGCCGCCCGGTGAGGCCAAAGAAGATGCTGATATTCGCCGCCGTGGTGTGGGGCATCATCCGCACATAGGAGTTGGCATTGAGCCCCTCGGCCACCGAGTTCAGCAGCATATTGCCGAAGGCCTTGATCTCATCGGTACTGCCGGTGGACGAGCCACAGGCCACGCCCATGCGCCCGTCCTTGATCGACTCGTCACCGAGCAAGCCCGCGTCCTGCAACGCCTGCTCCGCGGCCCACACCGCCAGGCGCGAGACGCGGCCCATGCTGCGCAGCTGCTTGCGCGTCCAATGGGCGGGCACGACGAAATCATCGACCGGCCCGGCCAGGCGCGTGTTCAATTCGGTAAAACGCTCCCACTCGTCCATGCGTCGGATGCCGCTGCGGTTGGCGCGGAAGTTGGCGGCGATGGTGTCCCAGTCGCTGCCCAGGGAGGTCACGCCGGCCATGCCGGTGACGACGACGCGTTTCATCAGCACAGGCCTCCATTCACGGCCAGGACCTGGCGCGTGATATAGCCGGCTTCGGCCGACATGAGGAAATTCACTGCACCGGCGACTTCTTCCGGGGTGCCCATGCGTTGTGCCGGGATCATCTTCATCAGTTCTTCCACCGGTACGTTTTCATCCAGCATGGCGGTGTCGATCAGGCCGGGGGCGACGCAGTTGACGGTGATCTTGCGCTTGCCCAGTTCGATGGCGAGGGCCTTGGCCGCACCGATCAGGCCGGCCTTGGAGGCACTGTAGTTGACCTGGCCACGGTTGCCGATCAACCCGGAGACCGAGGTGATGCACACGATACGCCCGGCTGCGCGACGACGAATCATCGGCATCATCACCGGGTGCAGCACGTTGTAGAAACCATCCAGGTTGGTGCGCATCACCACGTCCCAATCGTCTTCCGACAGGGCCGGGAAGGCGCCGTCGCGGGTCAGGCCGGCGTTGAGCACCACGCCGTAATAAGCACCGTGTTGCTCAACATCGGCTTCAAGGATCTGCTTGCACGCGGCGCGGTCCGCCACATCGAATTGCAGCACCCGCGCCTGGCGGCCCAGGGCCTCGATCTCGACCTGTACCGCGCAGGCTTCGGCCCGACCGCTGCGGCAATGCAGCACGATGTCATGCCCGGCCTGGGCCAGGCGCAGGGCAATGGCGCGGCCGATGCCACGGCTGGAGCCGGTGACCAGTACGGGTTCAGTCATGGCGTTTCGTCCTTCGATTCATCTAAATAGTTGGCCGCCTGGGGCGGTCGAAATACGTTCAAGCGCGCACTGGCCTGGATACCGCTACCGGTGAGGTGGCATTCGAACACACCCATGCCGTTGTCGTCTTCCAGGGAACGCAGGCCGTGGATGTTCAACTCGGCGCCGGCCGGGAAGTGTTCCACGTTGCACTCGAACTTGCGTGTGCCGAGCAGGAAGCCCAGTTCCACCGCTTCACCCTTTTGACGGGCGCGGCAGCCGGCGTAGGCGGCGACGCTCTGCGCCATCAACTCGACGCCGACCCAGGCCGGCAGGCTGCCGTCAGGGCGGTTGAACAGGCCGCCGGGCTTGACGGTGAGGCGGGTGTGAATCTGCTCTTCATCGAACGACAGCACCTGGTCGATCAGGATCATGTCGCCCGCGTGGGGCAGCAGTTCGGCGAGTGGCCAATCGGTCATGGGGCCTCTCCGATTATCAGGCTGACATTGTTGCCGCCGAAGGCAAACGAGTTGCTCATCAGGCAGCGTTTTTCCAAGGTGTCCCCCGCCTGCGCCCATTGCAGGGCGGGCAGCGCGGGGTCGGCCTGGCCGTCCCACACATGGGGCGGCACCCGGCCATGGGCCAGGCTCAGCCAGCAGAACGCGGCTTCCAGCGCGCCGGCCGCGCCCAGGGTGTGGCCGCTCATGGGTTTGGTCGACGAGCAGGCCACGCCGTCGGGGAACAGGCTGGCGACGGCCAGGCTTTCCATGGCGTCGTTGTGTTGGGTGGCGGTGCCGTGCAGGTTCAGGTAGCCGATCTGCCCGGGCTGCACGTTCGCGCTGGCCAGGGCCTTGCGCATCGCCTGCAACGCGCCTTTGCCGGTGGGTTCCGGCGCGGAGATATGGTGCGCATCGCAACTCGCCCCGCTGCCGAGCAGGGCGATCGCCGCAGGCGTTTTAGTCATCAGGAACAGCACCGCCGCTTCGCCGATATTGATGCCGTTGCGGTTCACCGAAAACGGGTTGCAGCGTTCATTGGACACGGCTTCCAACGCGCCGAACCCATTGAGGGTCAGCTTGCACAGGCTGTCGACGCCGCCGCAGAGCACCGCGTCGCACACTCCCAGGTCGAGCAGGCGTTGTGCGCTCATCAAGGCCCGGGCGCTGGATGTGCAGGCGGTGGAAATCACATAGGCCGGGCCGCTCAGTTGCAGCCAGTCGGCGAGAAAATTCGCCGGGGCGCTGAGTTCCTGTTGCTGGTAGTCGTAGTCGCTGGGGAAGTGCTGATCGCGCAGGTACTGGGCGATTCCACGGCTGGCTTCGTCGATGCCCGAGGTGCTGGTGCCGAGCACGACCCCGACCCGCGAGGCGCCATAGCGGTGGATCGCCTGGCGAATCTCGCCCTCGATCTGCAGCGCCGCCTCCAGCAGCAGTTGGTTATTGCGGCTGCTTTGCTGGCCGAGTTCCACCGGGATGGTCACCAGCTCGCCGTGCACACTGCCTACCGGCAGCGTGCGCTCCGGCACCCAGCCGCTTTCGGCACGCATCCCCGAGCAGTCGCCGGCAAACAGGCTGCGACTGACGGCGGCCTGGCCACGGCCAAGGGCGCAAATCACGCCGAGGGCATTGAGGTAGGCGCTCATCGGGCGGCACCGAGTGGCGTGATGCGGTAGCTCAAGGGCTGGTCGCTCATGTTCACACTGAAGACTTCTGACGATTGGTAGACGATCTGCCAATGGCCCGGCAGGGTCCGCGTGAGGTCCATCGCCTGGGCGCCGGGGTAGAGCGCGCGTACGTCATCGGCCGAGGCCAAGGCAAACAACAGTGCGGCAAACAGCTCGCGCGCCTGGGGATTGGGCGGCAACAGACCGTCGGCCTGCCACTGGCCATCGATCAGTTTTTGCCGGGCCTGGGGAATGCCCAGGGGGTCCATCATCGACCAGCGGATTGCGCCGCCTTCGCGTTGGATCACCAGCAGCCAGTCCTGGCTCTGGCCGTCCGCCAGGCGCTGCACATGCAGCTGTAGCGGCAAGGCCAGGGCCGGGTTTTTTTCAGGCAGCGGCGCCTGGCTGGCGCAGGCGCTCAGCAGCAACAGGCAACCGATCAACAGGCTGCGCATCATGGTGTGGCGCTCGCCAGGGGTTTGCGCGCCACGCAGTTGACCAGGGTTTCCTCACGCTGGCCCACCGGCGGCGGGGTACGCAGGCCCCAGCGCTCCAGCAGGCCGAAGTCGCGGGAACGGCTCCACCACAGGTAGGGGTACGAAACGTTCTGCGGGCCGAACTCAAAGCCCTGCTCGCGGAGCATCTGCAGGTACTCTTCGGCGCTTTTCTGCACATGCATGGGATGGCGGAACAGCCAGCGAATGACCCAGGTGTCGATATAGGCTTCGGTGGATTCGGCAAACAGCAAGTAACCGCCCGGCTTGAGCACCCGGTAGAACTCCTTGAGTGCGCGATGCTGTTCAACCAGGTGATGGAAGGTCTGGTGGCAGAACAGGATGTCGACGCTGGCGTCCGGCACATCGAGGGTGGCGCAGTCGCTGCCGATCAATTCGATGGCCAGGCCCTGGCGCGCGGCTTCGGCCTTGCTCAGTTCCAGGCTGTGGGGGTCGGCATCCAGGCCGATCAGGCGCGCGGGGGCAAACACCTGCTGCAAGTACTGGAATGACTTGCCCTGGCCGCAACCGGCGTCCAGCAGCACCGGCGCCTGGGGCAACGGGTCGGTGAACAGGCCGCGCAGGTCGTTGATTGCCACGCGCAATACATGGTGCTGCCAGGTATGGCTGCGCAGGAACCAGAAGCCGAAGCGGGTTTCTTCGACGTAGTTTTTACTCAGGTATTGAGACGTCATACCGGTTCACTCGCGCAAATTTCCGACAACATCCGCAAGCGCCGCTTGGGCTCGCTGACAAACGGGTTGCGTTCGTCCCACGCGTAACCTGCGAGGATCGAACTGATCATCCGCCGAATGTCCGGTGAGCTGCCGGGGTGGAAGATCACATCCTGGAAGGTGCCTGCATACCAGCCTTCGACGTAGCAGCGGAAGGTGTCGACACCGCGCTTGAGCGGCTCGGCAAACTCGGTTTGCCAGTCCACGGTCTCGCCTTTGAGCTGACGGTGCAGCACGCCGGCGGCCATGCTCGCCGAGCGCATGGCGATGGTCACGCCGGAGGAGAACACCGGGTCGAGGAATTCCGCCGCATTGCCCAGCAGCGCAAAGCCGGGGCCGTGCAGGGTTTTGACGTTGGCCGAGTAGCCGCCGATGGTGCGCGCGGGGGTATCCCACACAGCGTGGCGCAGTACACCGGACAGGCTTGGGGTTTCATCGATAAAACCCCGCAGGCAAGCGTCGAGGTCGCTGTCGCGGCCGTCGAAATGCTCCTTGGCCGCGACCACGCCGACCGAGCAACGACCGTTGCTGAACGGGATGGTCCAGAACCAGATATCGCGTTTCGTAGGGTGCGTGGTGACCAGGATCTTGGTGCGATCGAAGCCTGGGTGTTCGATGCGGTCTTCAACGTGGGTGAACACCGCCTGGCGCAGCGGGAAATTCGACGGCGCCTCCAGGTCGAGCAGGCGCGGCAGCACGCGGCCGTAGCCGCTGGCATCAAGCACGAACTTGGCCTTGATGTGGTACTCGCTGCCGTTCTCGCGGCGCACATGCAGGTAGCGGCACTCACCGGAGAAATCCACGCCGACGATGGTTTCGCCGTAGCGGATGTCGACGCCTTGCTGGGCGGCCTGATCGGCCAGCAACTTGTCGAACTCGCCGCGCTGCACCTGGAAGGTAGTGGGCTTGCCGTTGCTGAAGGTGTCACCGAAATCGAACGCGCTGTAACGCTCGCCCCAGGCAAACGCGGCACCGGTTTTTACCTGGAATCCCGCCGCCTGCACGGCGTCGAGCATGCCGGCCTCTTCGATGAAGTCGATGCAGTGCGACAGCAGGCTTTCGCCGATCGAGAAGCGCGGAAAATGCTGGCGCTCGATGATCAATACATCATGCCCTTTGCGTTTAAGCAGTGCGGCGGCAATCGCGCCGGATGGCCCGGCACCAATCACCACGACCTGGCGACGTTCCATTTCAACTATGGGCACGAGGGCTCCTTGCCGCTTTGGCGATAACTACATTCATGAGGCGTGTTTCCGTTGGCCGGCCCAGGGGGCCAGCATAAAGCTGAATGCCAGGCCCAGGCTGACCGACAGGCCGAAATTACTCACTGCCGGGGTACTGGACACCGCCAGCAGGCCGAACGACAACCAGGTCGTCAGCGCTGCCAGCAGTGTCCCTAAAAGGCTGACCGCGGGGCCGCCGATCTGTTCGCGCATCAAAATCGCATAGTCGACACTGATGGCCGTGACCAGCAGCAACCCGAACAGGCTGAACAGGGTCAGCGGCTGGCCCAGCCAACCCAGGCTGGCCAGGCTGCACAGTGCAGCCAGCAACGGCAGGGCGACGATGCGCAAGGCCCCGCCGAATCCGAACGGCAGGATCAGTAACAGCACGATCAGCACGCAGGACATCAACTTCAATTCGGCGGCGCTGATCTGCGTGTCGGCGAATACACGGTTCAAATCCCCGAGACGATCCACCAACTGCACGCCGGGCAGGTCCACGGCTTGCACCCGCAGCAGCGCCGGGTTGTTCAAGCCCTGCAGGCTGACCATGGCCGCCACGCCGCCGTCCACCGGGCCCAGCCACAGGGTGCGCCAAGGTTCGGCCAAGGGGCCCACCAGCGCAGCGTCGATGTCTTCGGTGGGCAGCGCTTGCAGTTGCGCGACTTCGGCGTGCAGGGCGCCGGCGGGCACGCCGAGGTCCAGCAGCGGCTGCCAATGCTGTGGAAGTGTGCTCAGGGCGTCGCGCAGTTGCTGCTGTTCGGCGGGCAGGCTGACCAGTTGGTTGAGCGCCAGGTAACCCTGGAGCTTGTCCATATTCACCAACTGGTCCAGGCGTTGGCCCAGGGCGGCTTGGCGCTCCAGCAACTGCGGCTGGTTGTCGGCCCGTATCAGGAAAAACTGGCTGGTGGGCTGGAAACCGGTAATGCGCGCCACGGCCTGTGCCTCTTGCAGCAACTGCGGCGGCGCGCCGATCCACTGGCGGATATCGTTTTTGCTGTTCAACTGCCAAAGGCCGCCGGCGCAGAACAGCAACACCCACACCAGCAGCACCGGACTGGGCACACGCTTGAGCAAGGCGGCCCGCACCCGCCACAGGCATTCGGCGACGCGCAGCGGCCATTGTGCCGGGCGCAGTTCGACACCCTTGAGCAGTGCCGGCAGCAGGCACACCGCTGACAGGTAGGCGCCGACCAGGCCCGCGGCGGAGAACACCGCGATTTGCGTCAAGGCCGGGAAGGGCGTCCAGGCCAGCGCCAGGTAGCCGATGCAACTGGTGGCCAGGCTCAGGCTCAGCCCTGGCAGCGTCAGGCGCAATGCCGGCCAACTGCGCCAGGGGTTCATGCTCCAGCTTTTCGACAGGTAGTGCAGCGGGTAATCCACCGCGACGCCGATCAGGCTGGAGCCGAGCACCAGGGTCATCACATGCATATGGCCGAACAGCGCCACGCAAGCGACGGCACCAAACAGCATGCCCACCAGCACCGGTACAAACGCCAGCAGCACTCGCCAGCGGCGGAACGCCAGCAACAGCAACAGCAGAATGCCGACGGTGGCGCCGCCGCCGACCCAGGTGATTTCCCGCGTGGCCTGTTGCTGGCCGTTCGCCGCGTAAAGCAAACCGCTGGCGGCGAGCAATTGCGCGCCGTATTCGCCGGCCTGCGTGCGGCTGGCCTGGAGCAGATCCGCCACTTGCAGCGGCAGTTTCATGTCGAATGCATTGCCGGTGGTACGTGCGCGCAGCAGCACCCAGCTCTTGCCGTCGGCATCGGCGATCAAGGCGCCGCTGCCGATGTCCAGTTGCACCGAGCCGTGCTGCGGCTGGCTGTTCTGGATGCGCCCGGTCAGGCCCAGCCAGTCGTCCTGGCTCGGCACCAGGCTGAAGCCGGTGAAGGGGTCGAACAGCGACTGCACCCGTTGCTGAATGAACGCGTCGGGGTGCTCGATCAGCTGTTCGCGGTCCTTGGCCGAGAGCATCGCCAGCCGTCCGCGCAGCAACTGCTCACGCAGTGCCGGCAGGTCGGCTTGCAGGTTCCATTGCACCTTCTCGAACAAGCCGCTGGCCTGCCAGCGCTCGCCCAATTGCTGGGCCACGGCCACCGCTTGCTGGCGATCGGCGTTTCCCACCAACACCAGCATTTCGCGGTTGAGCGGCTCCTGCATGCGCTGTTCGGCTTGCAGTTCCAAGGCGTCCGGCGTACTGCCCGGCACCAGTTCCATCAGGTTGGCTGACAGCGGTGCGCCGTGGCGCCACTGCCAGCCGGCCAGGGCCAGCACGGCCACCAGCAGGATCAGGAACAGGCGGGGCAGCAGGCGCTCACTGGGCAAAATCGTGTTGCTCCGCGTCGCTCAATGGCTGGCCGGCGGTGCTGTCCTGCATGCGCAGCACGGTGCTGTCGCCCTGGGTTTCCAGCAGTTCGATCTTCTGCACCAGCTCACCGCCGTCGATATTGATTTGGGTGAATACCTGCTTGAGCAGCAGTGAACGCGGGATCAGCGTGAGCTTCCATTGCCGGGCTTCGCCTTGCAGTTGCAGCTCGAAGTCGCGCTGCAAGCCGCTGCTGTCGCCCTGGAGCACGGCGAGGAACAGACGGTTCTGTTCGGCACCGGCGCTCTTGTTCGGCAGCAGTTGCCAGCCGTTGGCGTCACGCCGGGCAATGCCCTGGGCGCTGATGCGGTAGTCCTGTTGCAGCGGGGTTTTCAGCAGCCACAGCAGGCCGTGGTCCTTGGCCAGGACGAAGGTGCCTTTGCTGACCAACGGCTGCGGCAGCGCACGCAGGTGTTTTTCCTGGATGAAGCTGCCGTGGATCACTGAGGGTTTGGCCAACTGGTCGCTGAGTTGTTGCAGGTCGAAGGCGTGTGCAACCCCCGAAAAACCCAACAACACAAACACTGTAGGAGCGAGCTTGCTCGCGAAAAACCCGAGAGCGCCCCGGGGGATCAGGAAACCCGCGTTATCGTTGACGATCTTCGCGAGCAAGCTCGCTCCTACAGAGAACGGGGTCAGCATTTCAGGGCCCTTTCGACGGCGTCGGTGAATACTTTGGGGGACGCCAGCTGCATCTCGCGAGTGGCGATGTCCACCGCCACCTGCACAGTGCTGGCGCGGGTCAGGCGCTCGCCGCTGGCCAGGTCGGTGATCAGGTAATTGACCTTCAAGCGGTTCTCCCACTCCACCAGGCTGGCGCGCACGTTGATCGTCTGGCCGAACACCGCACCGCGCACATAGCGCAGTTGCATGTCGATCACCGGCCAGGCGTAGCCGGCTTCGAGCATCGCCGTGTAGTTATGGCCGATCTTGTCCAGCAGCGCGCAGCGTGCGACTTCCAGGTACTTCACGTAATGCCCGTGCCAGACGACGTGCATGGTGTCGACGTCAAAAAACGGCACCAGGATTTCGGTGTCGCTGTGCAATACGCCAGGGCTACGCATGCAGCCTCCAGTGTTGCTCGGCGATGCGTTGCAGGCACAGGCGCAGTTCGCCTTCGAGGGCACGGTCTTCGATGACCGGCGGGAAGTCCTGGGCCAGCTCTGCATGCATGGCCGCCAGCGCCGGTGGCAACGGGCGTGCGTCGTCGGCCTGGGCGCGCAGCCACACGCCCTGGTTGGCAGCGAGCAGGGTGGCGGCGGCGACCTGTTCGGTCAGCTCCAGCACGCGGATCGCATCGCGGGCGGCGATGGTGCCCATGCTCACCTTGTCCTGGTTGTGGCACTCGGTGGAGCGCGAGAACACGCTGGCCGGCATGGTGTTTTTCAATGCTTCGGCGGTCCAGGCGCTGGTGCCGATCTGCACCGCCTTGAAGCCGTGGTTGATCATCGCGCGGTCCGCCGGTGCACCGGACAGGTTGCTCGGCAGGCCGTGGTTGTAGCGCACGTCCACCAGCAGGGCGAGCTGGCGGTCAAGCAGGTCGGCGACGTTGGCCACCAGGGTCTTGAGGCTGTCCATGGCAAAGGCGATATGCCCGCCGTAGAAATGCCCGCCGTGCAGCACGCGTTCTTCTTCGGCGTCGATGATCGGGTTGTCGTTGGCGCTGTTCAGTTCGATCTCGATAAACGAACGCAGCCAGTTCAGGCTGTCCGCCAGCACGCCGAGAACGTGGGGCGCGCAGCGCAGCGAGTAGCGATCCTGCAGGCGATGCAGCGGCGCGGTCGGCGCGTCGATCGCCAGGTCCTTGCGCAGCCAGGCGGCGACTTGCATCTGCCCCGGGTGCGGCTTGGCAGCGAACAGGCGCTCGTCGAAGTGTTCCGGGTTGCCTTGCAGCGCCACCACGTTCAGCGCGGTGATGCGCGTGGCCAGTTGCAGCAGGTAGTCGGCACGGGCAAAGGCCAGGCAAGCGATGCCGGTCATCACCGCGGTGCCGTTCATCAGTGCCAGGGCTTCCTTGGGGCGCAGTACCAGCGGCTCCCAGCCGAGTTCGCGGTGCACGTCGGCTGCCTGGCGACGCTCGCCACGGAACAGCACTTCGCGCTCGCCGGACAGGGTCGCGGCCACGTAGGACAGCGGGGTCAGGTCACCGCTGGCGCCCACCGAGCCTTCTTCCGGGATCAGCGGCAGCACGTCGTGTTCGAGGAACCCATGCAGGCGCTCCAGCAGTTCCACGCGCACCCCGGAGACACCGTGGCACAGCGACTGCAAGCGCGCCGCCAGCACCGCACGGGTGGCTTGAGCGTCGAGCAACTTGCCCAGGCCGCAACCGTGGAAGGTGTACAGGTGACGGGGCAGGGCCTCGACGTGTTGCAACGGCACCGCGACCACGCAGGAGTCACCGTAGCCGGTGGTCACGCCGTAGATCACGCCTTCCTTGTCCAGCAGCGAGTCGAGGAACTGCGCGCCCTTGGCAATGCGTTGGCGATACGCGGCATCGCCTTGCAGCTGGGTAGGCACCTGACGGTTGGCCAGGGCCAGCACGTCTTCGATGCGCAGGGGGCGTTCGCCAAAGGTTACCGGCTCAAGATGCGTCGTCATCGGTCTTCCAGAAAGGGTAAAAGTTGAACCATTGTTGGGGCGCTTCCAGGCAGAACTGGCCCAGGCGTGCGGCGTAGCGCGCGGTCCACAGGGCGATGACCTGCTCGCGGGTGCTGCGTTTCCATTCGATCAATTGCGCGAAGGGCTCGATGGTCAGGCGATAGCGGCCCTGGTGTTTCAGGCACATCAGCAGGTTGACCGGGCATTTCAGCAGGCCCGCCAGCAGCCACGGGCCTTGGGGGAACGCGGCGTCATGGCCGAGGAAATCCACGCGCACCGTGCGCCCGCCATGCAAGGGCACGCGGTCGCCGGCAATCGCCAGCCACTCGCCGTCGTCCAGGCGCTGGCTGAGCAGCAGCATGGTGGCCGGGTCCAGCTCGCTGACCTGGATCAGGCGCAGGTGGGTGGCACCGGCTTCGCCCAGCAGGCGGTTGAAGCGTTCGGCGTGCTTGGTGTGCACCAGCACGTTCATGGTGACCTGTTCGCCGATTTCCGCCAGCGCGCGGCACACTTCGAGGTTGCCCAGGTGGGCGCCCACCAGCATCTGCCCGCGCCCGCCGCGCAGTTGCCCGCGCAGTTTTGCCGGGTCGTTGATGTCGATCTGTTCCAGGCGCAGCTTGCCGTTCCACACGTCGAGTTTGTCGAGCAGGGCATCGGCGAAGGCCATGAACTGGGCAAAGACTCTGCGCTGGCTGGGGCGCAGTTCATCGCGCCCGCTCCAGTCGGCCAGGCGCTGCTGGTATTGCCAGGCGCTCTGGCGCGCGGTGCGGCCGAACAGGAAGAAGTACAGCACGATGCCGTACAGCACCGGGCTCAGCAGGCGGCGGCCGAGGACCTTGGCGGCGAGGGCGGTGAATTTCATCAGCCAGTAGCTGCCGCGCTCTTCGCGGTCGGCCCAGTGCTTGGTGCTGTCGCTCATGCCTGCCACCGTCGCCACAAGATCAGCGGCGCACGCACCAACATGCCGAAGAACAGGCGGGTGTGCATGGCACTGATGCGTACGTTGTCGCGGAACAGGCGGAAGTGCGACAGGCCGTCGGCGGGGTAATGCACCTGGGTCGGCAGCCAGCGCATCGGCTGGTTGCGCCAGGCCAGGCGCACGAGGATGTCGGAGTCGAAGTCCATGTGCGTGCCGATATAGGCCGAGTCCATCAGCGCCAGCACCGGTGCCAGCGGGTACACGCGAAAGCCGCACATCGAGTCGCGGATCTGCAGTGACAGGGTGTTGATCCACACCCACACATGGGTCAGGTAACGCGCATACAAACGGCCCTTGGGCACGCTTTCGTCGTATTCGGGGTAGCCGCAGATGATTGCGTTGGGCTGCCTGCGGGACGCGTCGATAAACGTTTCGACTTCACGCAGGTCGTGCTGGCCGTCGGCATCGACCTGCAAGGCGTGGCTGAAGCCCAGGCGCGCCGCTTCGCGAAAGCCCGCCATCACTGCGCCGCCCTTGCCCTGATTGGTCGGCAGGGTCAGCAGGGTGACATTGTCCAGCCGCGCCAGTTGCGCCAGCACCGCTGCGCAGGCCGGGCTGCTGCCATCGTCCACCAACAGGCACGGCAGGCCACTGTTCAACAGGCTGTGGACCACGGCGGGCACGGCGGCTTCGTGGTTGTAGACCGGGATCAGGGCGCAGGGGTTATGCATGGTGTCCCTCACCGTCTGGTAAATAACCTGTGGCGAGCGGGCCTGTTGTGGCGAGCGGGCTTGCCCCGCGTTGGGCCGCGGAGCGGCCCCAGTAAGGTAACCGAGGCGTGTCAGACAGACCTCCGGCGCAGGTTTTGGGGCCGCTTCGCAGCCCAACGCGGGGCAAGCCCGCTCGCCACAAAAGCTTATGCATGGGCCGCTTCCAATTGGATGCGGCCGCTGGAGCAGGCCGCGACGCCGTTGCGGTAGGCGAAATACAACTTGCCGCGTTCCTGGTCGAAGCGCAGGTGCAGTTCGATACGGTCGCCGGGGCGCACCAGTTGCTGGAACTTGAGCACTTCCATGCCGGCAAAGGTCGCGGGCAGATCGAGCAGTTGTTGGCCGAGGTTGAACGCCCACTCCACCTGGACCACGCCGGGCAATACCGGAGTGACCGGGAAGTGGCCGCTGAAATAGGCCAGGTCCGGCGGCACGCTCAGTTGCAAGGTCCATTCGCCATCGACTTCGACTTGCTCCAGCACTTCCGGCGCCTTGGGCCGGGGTGCCAGCAGCAACGCGGCCACATCGGCCTGGGGCAGCTTGCCCTGGGCATTCAGCGGCAGCTGGCGCAGCAGCCGCCAGCGACGTGGCAGCGCCAGGGCTTCGCAATGCTGGCTCAAATGCTGGCGCAGGGTCTGGGTGACAGTCCGTCGGCCCTGGTTGCGCAGGGCGTGCAGGCCGTCGGCACTGAGCACCACCAGCGCGCCGAGTGATGCGCGGTTTTCCTGCACCACCCCCAGGCGCGTTTCGACGACCCACGGGTGGGTCATCAGCGCCTGCTCAAGCATGGGCAGGGAGATGCGTTTTTCTTCCAGCTTGACGATACGGTCCAGGCGTCCGAGCAGCTCGAAGCGACCATCGGCATGGATACGCGCAGCGTCAGCGGTTTGTTCTATGTGCCCGACCGGCAAGTATGGCGAGGCGATGCGCAGGGCACCGTCGGCGTCCTGGCTCAGGTGTACATCGGCAAACGGCTGCCAGGGTTGCGCGCCCTGGCGCCAGGCGATGCCACCGGTTTCCGAGCTGCCGAGGATCTCGGTCGGCCATTGCTGCAAGCGCTCGTATAGACTGCCGGCCGCCTCGATGGGCAGGGCGCCGCCCGACGAGAACACCCGCGATACCTGGCTCAGCGCCGGCCAGTCGAGGTTGTCGCCCATGCGCTTGAGCAGCGCCGGGCTGGCGACCCAGGCGAATTGCGGGTGTTCGCGGCTGGCGCGTTGCATGTCTTCCGGAAACGCCAGCTGGCGGCGCACAAAGCTGCGCCCGGCGCACAGCGGCCACAGCACGCGGAACAGCAAACCGTAGATGTGCTGGGTGGCGACACTGCCGATGATGCAGGCGTCTTTCAGGTCTGAACCCCACAGCGCTTCCAGGGCCTGGACCTCATTGGCCAACTGGCGCAGGGTCTTGTCGATGCGCTTGGGTTCGCCGCTGGAGCCGGAGGTGCACAGGCTCAGTTGGCAGGTGTCCAGGTCGAGGGCAGCCGGGCTCAACGGTGCTTGATACAGCGCGTCCAGGTCTGCCGCTTCAGTCAGCCAGGCGTCGACAACCGTGTCCCAGCGTTGGCGGGTCTGGGGTTGCAGATCGGCGGGCAGCAGTACGCTGGCCCCGGCGCGCCAGGCGCCCAGCAGTGCAATCGCCAGCAGGCCGGCGTCTTCCAGGTGCAGGGCCAGGCGCTGTATACCACGCGCTTGCAACCCGGCGGCCAGGCTCAGGGAGTGTTCCCACAGCTGGGCGTGATTCATCGCAGGTTCGGTGGTCACCAAACGCTGTTCCAGCGGCTCGAGCAACAGATGCTCAAGATTCAACCCATTCATACGCGGCCTCGAACCCTTTGTCGTACCAGCCATTCCACGGCAAACAACAGCCCCATCAGCCCGTAGGCGATCAAGCCGTTGTACAACGTCCACCAGCTCAACGGCGCCCATAGGGTGAGGGCGGCGGCGAGCAGGCCATTACACAGAAAAAACACGCACCACACCACGGTGACCTGGCGCGTATACACAATCGCGTGCGGCGGCAGCACCGGGTCGGTCATGCGCGCCAGACGCTCCACCATCGGCGGGCCGTATTTCAGGCTCAGGCCGAACAGCGCCAACATGAACGCACTGACCAGGCTCGGGTACCAGCGCAACAGGTGCGGGTTGTCGAACCAGGCCAGGGCCAGGCAAAACACGATTACCGCCAACGCCATCCAGCGGCTGCCGGGGCGCGCCGCACCCGTGACCGCGCGCAGCAGCCACAGGCTGCCCAGCAGCAGGCCGAATTGCCAGGGCGCAAAGTGCTCGGTGCCGTAATACACCGCAAACGGGTACAGCAGCCCCGCCAATAACAGGCCAAGGCCGATCAGCCGGCTCATGCGGCAGGCTGGACCAGACGGTACACCGCCTCAACCACGTCGTTGACGGTGCGCACGGCCTTGAACTCTTCGGCGGCGATCTTCTTGCCGGTCTGGCGCTTGATATGGTCGATCAGGTCCACGGCATCGATGCTGTCGATCTCCAGGTCCTGATACAGGTTGGCGTCGAGGGTGACGCGCTCCGGGGGCAGTTCAAACAGTTCCACCAAGGCATCGCGCAGGGTGTTGAAAATATCGTCACGAGTTTGCATGGTCCGGTCTCAAGCTGCCTGTCTGGCCGTGACGAACGCCGCAAGGCTGGCCACGTTGGTGAAGTGATTGCGGGTGTCCTTGGCGTCGGCATCGATCTTGATGCCGTACGTTTTCTGGATCGCCAGGCCCAATTCCAGGGCGTCTACCGAATCCAGGCCCAGGCCTTCGCCGAACAGGGTTTGGTCGCTGCCGATGTCGTCGGCGCTGATGTCTTCCAGGCCCAGGGCCTCGATGATCAACAGCTTTATGTCGTGCTCAAGGCGGTGTTGGTCGCTCATCTTCGGCGAGCTCCTTAATGAAATAGTGGTGCAGGTAATCGTTGAGCTTGCGTGAGGCCTGGGGCGCGGGCCCCAGTGTTGCGAACGCCTGTGGTTCTATATCGGCCCCCACGCGCAAACTGAAGTGAAAACGGCATTTGGGGATGCGATACCAGGGTTCGGCCTTGGTCAGGGTGGTGGGGCTGACCTTGATCACTACCGGGGTGATGATTGTCGCACCGCGCAGGGCAATGGCGGCGGCCCCGCGATGAAAGGCGGGCGCCACGCCGGGTGTGGTACGAGTGCCTTCGGGAAAGATGATCAGCGTCTGGCCTTGGCGCAGGGCGTCGGCGGCGGCGTCGAGCATGTCCGCGCTGCCGTCGTTGCTTATGTAACCCGCGTCGCGCACCGGGCCACGGGTGAACGGGTTTTGAAACAGGCTCTGCTTGATCACGCAATTGGTCTGGCGCATCAGGCCGATCAGGAACACCACGTCGATCAGCGACGGATGGTTGGCGATGATCATCTGGCCTGGCTGGCCGAGCCGTTCGGCGCCTTCGACGCTGTAGGTCAGCACGCCGGCGCGCTGCATCAGGCGGATAAAGAACCAGAACAGCTTGCTGATGGTATGGCGGGCGCGGCGCTGGTGCCTTTCTACGTTGCCCGGCAGGCAGCTGAGCAGGGGAAAGACCAGCAAACGCAGGCACAACCCGCCGACGCCGAACACGAAGAAGCTCGCGGCAGTGGCGAACAGGCGCCAGTAGTAGGCATCCCGTGGCTTATCGTTCACGACTTGCGTTGCCAGTTCCATACACGGTTCTTCCAGGCATGTTGGCAGGCGCCCTGTTCGGTAAGCAGGGTGCGCAGCAGGTTCAGGGCGTGGGGCCACTGGGTTTGAGTGGGTTGGACAGTGCCGGCGCTGAGTTCCAGTTGCCACTCGTCGCCTGGCGTCAGCAGCAGGCCGAGGGCGTAGGGAAACGGCACGTCAACGATCCAACTGGCGTAGGCCTCGGGCGGCTGTTCTTCGGTGATGACCAGCAATACCGCCGGAGCGCCTTCGTTGAGCAGGGCCGCGGCTTCGAGCATGCCGTGCTCCAGGCCATCGCCGGCGGCGGCGAGGGCTGTCATTTCGCTGGTTTCATTGCGCAGGATCGACCACAGGCCAATCACCGCGTTGTGCACCGACAGGCTGAATTGGGTCGGCGACAGCGGCTGGTCGTTGGCCAGGTCGCTGAGGATGTCGAGGGTGCGCGGGGTTTCGCCATGCCGGGAAATAAACACCAGCGGCAGGTCTTGCAGGCCGTCGGCCAGGGGCCAGCCTACGCTGAACGCCATGCGCGCCAGGCGACTCAGGCGGCGGCGCTGTATGGCCGGCAGGAACGATACATCGGGCGAAGCATCGCTGGCAGGCAGCAACACCGGGGCCTGGCACCAGGCGTGCCAGTCGTCCGCGCTTTCCAGGCCGGGGGCCCAGGCGCGCCATTGGGCGATGTTGAAGTTAATCACTGAGAAGTTATCCCGCCCCTGCGGGCTTCCATGTGCGGCTTTTGGCCCCGAATACCGGGACAGGGAGCAATCGCCGAGTGGCGCGCATTATCCCGGTGCTGCGGGGTTCTAGCAAACTTTGGTAAAGAATTGTGCAAGGCCGATTACAAATAAGTCGGGAAGGTTTACAGATTGTCCTTCAACGAGGAGCAACTTGGATCGTCGGACACTTCCTTTTCATTTGTACGCGACATATGACAGACCCGATGCAATGCAGCAATGCATCGATGAACGAGGTAGCTAACAGGCGCTTTTGCCCTCTACACTCGGACATTCATTGATACACGGAGGTTTTTCCATGCGGCGCGTGGTGTTCAATCAAAAAGGCGGTGTTGGCAAGTCGAGCATCGCCTGCAACCTGGCGGCGGTCAGCGCCAGCGAAGGCTATCGAACCCTGTTGGTGGACCTCGATGCACAGGCCAATTCAACCCAATACCTGACGGGGCTGACTGGCGACGACATCCCCATGGGGATCGCGGACTTTTTCAAGCAAACCCTGTCTTCCGGGCCGTTTTCGAAGAAGAACAAGGTCGACATCTACGAAACCCCCTTCGACAACCTGCACGTCATCACCGCCACCGCCGAACTCGCGGACCTGCAGCCCAAGCTTGAAGCCAAGCACAAGATCAACAAGCTGCGAAAGCTGCTCGATGAACTGAGCGAAGATTACGACCGGATCTACCTGGATACCCCGCCAGCCCTGAACTTTTATGCGGTTTCTGCGCTGATTGCCGCTGATCGTGTGCTGATCCCCTTCGATTGCGACAGCTTCTCGCGCCAGGCACTGTATGGCCTGCTGGCTGAAATCGAAGAGTTGAAGGAAGACCACAACGAAAGCCTCGAGGTGGAAGGCATCGTGGTCAACCAGTTCCAGGCGCGGGCGAGCCTGCCGCAGCAAATGCTCGATGAGTTGATTGCCGAGGGCTTGCCGGTGTTGCCGGTGTACCTGGCCAGCTCAGTGCGCATGCGTGAGTCGCACCAGGAGAACAAGCCGCTGATCCACCTCGACCCACGGCACAAGCTCACGCAACAATTCTTGGAGCTGCATAACCTGCTGGAAAACGCCTGACCTTGAAGGCAACAAAGAATCCCTGTGGGAGGGGGCTTGCCCCCGATTGCGGTGTGTCAGTCACGAATACGTTGACTGAGTCAGCGCCATCGGCGTCAAGCCCCTCCCACATTTGTATTGCATTTCAGTCGGGGATTTGGATTTGTCCCACAGAGGTTGTAGGAAGGGTCTGGCTAGAGGGGTTGTGGCTTGTATCGTTGCCTACAGCTACGCCAGAATCCGCCGGCTTGTGCGTCTGGATGGGCATCTCTAAGGTTCTGCGGTCACTGAATGTTCAGTGATCGGGTTTAGTAGCCCGAGGTGAGATGTACGGCAATTCGTCGATCAGGAGCTTCCTGAATTTGATGGTGGCTGTACGGAGGGCGCTTTCGAGCGCGCCGGTTGCGTCTCCCCGGTCTACTAACCTGCGTACAGCTGCCACCCTCCGTTTAGTAGCGGCCGGTTGCGGCTCCACTACTCGGAGACGATCCATGGTTAACCTTTATACCGTTACGCCCAACCTCCCCACCGAAACCCTCATCCTCAACAGCTACGAAACCTTCTCCTCCGTCCGTACCCTATTGCTCAACCTTTCCAGCGACCTCACCGGTGAACACCGCGACATGGCCCTGGCTATCCACCAATTGAGTGAACTGGGCGTATTGCTGGTCGGCCAGATGATGGACCGCGAAGTCCCTCTGGCCTGAAGGTACAACGCGGTCAAATGTGGGAGGGGCGGTGCGACGATTCGACTTGCCCCTGATGGCGGTATGCCGGCTAGCTCATCTGTAGCTGAGCCACCGCCATCGGGGGCAAGCCCCCTCCCACATTGTTCAGCATCGTTCTCAAGTCCGGTTATATCCCCTGGCTACGCAACCAGCTCATCAACTGCGGCAACGGAAACGCTCCGCTCTGGCGCGCCACTTCGCGGCCGTTCTTGAACAGAATCAGACTGGGGATCGAACGAATCCCCAATTGTGCCGACAGCTGCTGATTGGCCTCGCTGTCCAGCTTGGCCAGCCTGCACTTGCCTTCCAGCTGCCCGGCCGCCTGTTCAAACACCGGCGCGAACGACTTGCACGGCCCGCACCAATCGGCCCACACATCCACCAGCAGCGGCAGGTCGCCCTTGATCTGGCTGGCGTAGTCGCCTTGTTTCAGCTCGAAAGGCTTGCCCAGTAGAACCGGTTGCTTGCAGCGCCCGCACTTGGGCGTATCACCCAGGCGTTCTGCGGGGATGCGGTTGAGGCCGTTGCAATGGGGGCAGGGGATAACGAGAGGTTCGGACATGGTGGGCTCCGTGGATGTGGCCAATGCTCCCTATCTGGAGTCAGCGCCGATAATTATCAAGATAGATACATGACTGTGGCGAGCGGGCTTGTCCCGCGTTGGGCTGCGTAGCAGCCCTGGGTAGCGTGGCGAGGTGTACTGGATATACCTCGCTTTCAGGCGTTGGGGTTGCTGCGCAGCCCAGCGGGAGCCAGCTCTGTCGCCACAGTCTGCCTGTCTTAGGACGAACAACTGATCTCCAAATGCTTGCCCCAATCCGGCGGTCGTTGCGCGTACTGTTCCATCCCCGCTTGCTCCTCGAACGGCTTGGAAAGCACCTCATGCAGTCGCTGCACTTCGCTGTAGTCGCCTGATTCGGCGGCGGCGATAGCGTTCTGTGCGAGGTAGTTGCGCAGGATGTACAGCGGGTTCACTGCATGCATCCGCTCACGGCGCTGCTCTTCGCTGTAATCCCCATCCCGCGCAACACGGGCCGTGTACAGCTCGGCCCAGGCATCGAACCCGGCGAGGTCGACAAAGTCATCGCGCAGCTTCGCCACCGCCAGCGCTGCCGATTCGTCGCCCAGGCGTCGGAAGAACAAGGTGTAATCCACGCCGCTGTTCTGCATCAGCTTCAGCAACCGCTCCACCAGCTTCTGGTCGTCGTCTTCGGCGGTGGTCAGCCCCAGTCGGCGGCGCATCAGGTCCAGGTAGTGGGCCTGGTACAGCGGCAGGTACAGGCCAAGGGCTTCTTTCAAGGCATCGACGCTGATAAATGGCGTGAGCGCCTGGGCCAGCGCGCTGAGGTTCCACTGGCCGATGGGCACCTGGTTGCTGAAGGAGTAGCGTCCTTCATGGTCCGAGTGATTGCAGATGAAGTGCGCATCAAAGTCGTCGAGAAACGCAAAGGGCCCGAAGTCGAAGGTGATGCCGAGGATCGACATGTTGTCGGTGTTCATCACGCCGTGGCAGAAACCATAGGCCTGCCATTTGGCGATCATCTCGGCATTGCGCTCGACGATTTCACGGAACATCGCCAGGTAGGGCTCGGGCTGTTCGCGGCACGCCGGGTAGTGCAGGTTCAGCACGTGTTCGGCCAGCTCGGCCTGCTGTTCGGGCTTTTTGGTGTAGTAGAAATACTCGAAGTGACCAAAGCGTATATGGCTGCGGGCCAGGCGCAGCACCATCGCCCCACGTTCCTGCTTCTCACGCCAGACCGGGGTGCTGGAGCCAATCACGCACAACGCACGGCTGCTGGGGATACCCAGTGCATGCAGCGCTTCGGAGGCCAGGAACTCCCGAATCGACGAGCGCAGCACCGCGCGGCCATCGCCCATGCGCGAGTAGGGCGTCATTCCGGCACCCTTGAGGTGCAGGTCCCAATGCTCGCCGGCCTCGTTGTATACCTCGCCCAGCAGCAATCCCCGACCATCGCCCAGCTGCGGGGTGTAGCCGCCGAACTGGTGCCCGGAGTAGACCATTGCCCGCGGCTCGGCTTCGGCCCACAGCTTATGGCCGCTGAACAGCTCGGCGAATACCGGCGTTTGCGCCACGGCAGGGTCGAGGTCGAGCAGGGCCATGGCGGCATTGCTTGCCACCACCAGGCGCGGTTCGTCGAGGGGCTCGGGCAGTACGTGGGTTGAGAACGCGTCGCCCAGGCGTGCGAAGCGGTTGTCGAAGGTCAGTTCGTCGAGGGCTTTCACCGGCCATCTCCAGCAGAATGTCCGAGCATTCTGCTGGGGATAGGGCGTTTAGTCGAGTTTGCTGGGCGGTGGCTCGGGTGCATCCGCCACTTTGCCGTCCGGCGGCTCCGGCACATCTTGCGCCTCGGTCGGTCCGACGATGGTTCTCTTCTCGTCCTCCACCGGCACCAGCTTGTACTCCTGGCCGTGGAGGTTTTTCAGGTACACCTCCATCTGCCGGAACGAGATGTTGATGTGGTGGTTCTTGAACTCGCGGTTGATAAAGCGGTTCACTTCGTCGATCACCGGGTTGCGGTCACCGAGGTCGCGCACGTGCATGCGCAGTTCGTGGTCCAGCGTACTTTCGCCGAAGTTGAGGAAGTACACATGGGGTTCCGGTTCCTTCAACACCCTTGGGTTTTCTCGCGCGGCCTTGAGCAACAATTCCTTCACCAGGTCCAGGTCGGAGCCGTAGTCCACGCCCAGCTTGAGGGTGACGCGGGTGATGGTGTCGGTCAGGGACCAGTTGATCAGTTGCCCGGTAATGAACGTCTTGTTCGGGACAATGATGTCCTTGCGGTCGAAATCGGTGATGGTGGTGGCGCGGATGCGGATCTTGCTCACCGTGCCCGATAGGTTGCCGATGGTGATGGTGTCGCCGATCCGCACCGGGCGCTCGAACAGGATCATGATGCCGGAGATAAAGTTGGCGAAGATCTCCTGCATGCCGAAGCCCAACCCCACCGACAGCGCGGCCACCAGCCATTGCAACTTGTCCCAGCTCACGCCGAGGGTGGACAGGGTCGAGACAAAACCCACGCCGGCAATGATGTAGGACAGCAAGGTGGTCGTGGCGTAGGCACTGCCCTGGGCCAGGTCCAGCTTGGACAGCACCAGCACTTCCAGCAGGCCGGGCAGGTTGCGCGCCAGGGCGAAGGTGATGCCGATGATGATCAGCGCGCCGAGCAGGTCGCCGATGCTGATCGGCACCATGCTGATATTGGCACCGGTGCCGCTGGTGTATTCGTAGAGGGTGACGTTGTCCAGGTAGGAAAATACCGAGATCAGGTCCGACCATACCCAGTACAGCGCCGCGATAAAGCCGCCGAGCAGCGCCAGGCGGATCAGGCGCATCGATTGTTCGTTGACCTGTTCGATATCCAGGGTCGGCTCTTCGATCACAGCTTCGCCTTCGCCGGCTTCCTTGGCGGCCTGGCGTTTGGCCAGGGCGCGGGAATAGGCCAGGCGTCGGGCGGCAACGCCCAGGCCGCGCACGAAGGTGGCTTCGATGACCAGCCAGAACATCAGCAGGTACAGGGTGTTGATCAGCCGATCGCTGAGCTTGAGTGCGGTGTAGTAGTAGCCAAAGCACACGGCAATGAACAGCGCGATAGGCAGGGCGGTAAACAGCAGGCCCACGGCTTTGCGGAACAGCGAGGCTTTTTCGTGGGTCGGGCTGTGCAGCAGCAGGCGTCCCAGCAGCCAGGCCATCAGGGCGTAGCAGGTCAGGACCACCCCAATGCCCAGCACGTCGTCGGCCAGCGCCGCCGGTTGATGCTCGGCAATCGCCACCACGGCCACCAGGGCCAGCACCACCAGCCCGAGCTTGCGCACCCAGCCCTGGAGGAATTCGACCTGGGGCTTTTCCCAGCGGAAGTGCAACTCGGCCACGCCGCCCGGCGCCAGGATGCGGTAGGCGGTGTAGAACACCAGCCACGCCTGGGCAATCTGCAACAGCGCCGCACCCAGGTTGGCGTTCTGCCCACGTGCGTCGATCTGCAGCGCGTAGCCGCACAGCGCCAGGCCCAGTGCTACCGGCATCGCCAACAGGATATTCACCAGGATCGCCTGGGGCGTGTGCCATTGGCTGTCGCGTTTGAAGTGGCCGATGTCCAGATGGACTCTTTTCAGGCGCGCGTACAACGCGTTGCGGCGCCACAACAGGGCACCGATCAGCAGCAGCAACGGCAAAAACAGCAGCGGACGCTGGGTCAGGCCATCGTACAGCTCGCTGACGCTGGAGGCCCAGGGCAGGGTGGTGACCTGCTTGCTCAGGTGCGCCGGCACGGTTTCCAGCCATTCGGTGTCCAGCGGCTTGTTGCTGGGGATCCAGAACATCTGTTCATCGAGCGTCGCGCGCAGGGTGGTGGCGGTGCTGAGCAGTTGTTTCTGGTTCAGTTGCAGGGTGATGGATTCGTTGAGCAGCGCGCTCAGCTCGCGGCTCAGGCGCTCCAGCAAGTCGCTGCGGGTGATCGCCAGTTCCAGCAGGGTGCGCCGCAGTTGCGGGGTGACGTCGGCCGGCGGCTGGTTGGCCAGCAGGTTATCCACATAGGTGCTGGGGGAACTGATCAACTCGCGCTGTTGGTTGACCTCGAACTGGTACAGGCGAATGTTGGCGATATCGTCCGCCAGGTCGCGGTCCACCGTCAGGCGGGGCAACGCTTGTTTCTGCTTATACAGAATCTTCGACAGGAGCAGGCTGCCCTTGAGCACGTTGATCTGCTCGTCCAGGGCCGAATCGCTCTGGGTCACGGTGTCCAGCTGTTGCTTGGTCTGCAGGTTCTTCTGGGTCAGGTCGTTGAGGCGGTCGGTGCTCTTGAGCAGGTAGTCGGAGAGCTTCAGGTTGGCCGCGCTTTCCGTGGCCAGCAGGCTGCTGCCGCCGGCTTTCTGCGCTTCGATGGACTGTTGGGTGACGGTCTGCTGGGACTGGGCCAGGCGCTTCTGGTTGATCAGGGTTTGCAGGTCCTGGATCTCCTGTTCCAGGCGCGCGGTTTTTTCCTGGATCAGGTCGTGCTGGCTGTTGCCCAGGTCCTGCAGCTGGCTGTTGCCGGCCAGCTCCTGGCGGCGCAGGGGGATCAGGGCATTCAGGGAAGCCAGTTCGGCATTCAGTTGGTTGCGCTGGTCGCCGCTGAGGGCTTTGCCATTGTCCTTGCCGGCCTTGAGGGTGGCATTGATCTGCTGGATACGCGTCTGGCTGCTGCTGATTTCGGTCTGGGCGCGCTCGGGACGGGTCTGGGCGGCGATGGTCAGGCTGTTGGCGTCGGCCAGTTCCTTTTGCAGGTCGCCTTGCTGGGTGCTGCGCTGCACCAGCAGTTGCTCAAGCTGCGGCACCGGCAGGGTGGCGTAGCGTTGGGCCACCGGAATGACCTTGGTGGCCTTGAGTCGGGTCAGTTCGCGCTGGTTCTCGCTGGTCTGGCGCGGCGCGTCTTCCAGCTGGCGCTTGAGGTCGACCAGGCGCTGCTCGTAATCCTGCTTGTTGCCCAGGTAGGTCAGGGTCTGTTGCAGGATCGACTGCAGCGCCTTCATGTCGGCGTCGGGCAGTTTGCGATCCGGCAGCTTGTCCAGGGTTTGCTGGATGGCGTCGGCGCTGGGCGGGTCGGCGGCGTAGACGCTGCCGACACAAAGGGTCAGGCCCAGCAGGGCAGTGGCGAGAAAAGTGCGCAGGGTTGGCATAGAGACCGATCGAGCAAGGTGAAGAATCGGGGGCGTGCTGTCGCCCCGCAGTTTAGAGGAAGAGTCCGGGGCCCGGGCGACTTCCTTCGGGGAATCTGACGCCGACTTTGCCAATCTTGTTCCCGTCCATGACCGCGACGGTCCAGATGGTGTTGTTCCACTCCACCTGGTCGCCCACTACCGGCGCGCCGCCGACTTTCTGGGTGATGAAGCGGCTCAGCGGCATGTCCGGGTCGATCCCTTCGAGCTTGAGGCCATACAGCGCCGAAACCGCGCCCAGCTGGGCGTCGCCTTCGAGGACGAAGTCGCCGAAGAAGCGCAAATCGAGGCCGCGTTGCGGTGCCTGGCTGAACAGTTTGCCCAGGGCCGGCAGGTTGTGTTCATGGCCGATCACACAGAGCAGATCGCCGACTTCCAGCACCGTACTACCCGACGGATGGAGCAGTTGCTGGCCACGGAACAGGGCCGCGATGCGCGTGCCTTCGGGCATTTTCAGCTCACGCAGGGCCGCGCCGATGCACCATTTTTCTGCGCCGAGGCGGTAGACGAACAGCTCCCACTCGCTGGTGACGTGCACTTCCAGGGCTGCGCGGGAGATCGGCGCCGGGTCCGGCGGAACGGTCACTTTGAGCAGCTTGGCCACCCACGGCAGGCTGGTGCCCTGTACCAGCAGCGACACCAGCACGATAAAGAACGCCAGGTTGAAGTACAGCTGCGCATGGGGCAGGCCGGCCATCAACGGGAACACTGCCAGGATGATCGGCACCGCGCCGCGCAGGCCGACCCAGGCGATAAAGGCCTTTTCGCGGCCATGGAAGGCTTTGAACGGCAGCAGGCCGACCATCACCGACAGCGGCCGCGCAAACAGGATCATCCACAGCGCCAGGCCCAGGGCCGGCAGGGCAATCGGCAGCAAATCATGAGGCGTGACCAGCAGGCCCAGCACCAGGAACATACCGATCTGCGCGAGCCAGGCCATGCCGTCGAGCATATGCAAAATGCCATGACGGCTACGCACCGGGCGATTGCCGATCACCAGGCCGCACAGGTACACGGCGAGGAAGCCGCTGCCATGGAAGGCGTTGGTCAGGGCGAACACGAACAGGCCGCCGGCGATCACCAGGATCGGGTACAGGCCGGTGGCCAGGTTGATGCGGTTGACCATTTGCAGCATCAACCAGCCGCCGCCGAGGCCGACGATGCCACCGATGCCGAACTCGCGCACCAGGTGGGTCAGCAGGCTCCAGTGCAGGCCGGTCTGGCCGCTGGCGAGCATGTCGATCAGGGTGACGGTGAGGAACACCGCCATCGGGTCGTTACTGCCGGATTCGATCTCGAGGCTGGCGGTCACCCGTTCGTTCAGGCCCTTGCCGCCCAGCAGCGAGAACACCGCTGCGGCGTCGGTCGAGCCGACAATCGCACCGATCAGCAGGCCCTGGATAATATTCAGGTCAAACAGCCAGGCCGCCGCCATGCCGGTGAGGCCGGTGGTAATCAACACCCCCACGGTGGCCAGGGACAATGCCGGCCAGAGTGCCACGCGGAAACTCGCCACCCGTGTACGCAAACCGCCGTCGAGCAGGATCACTGCCAGCGCGAGGTTGCCCACCAGGTAGGCAGTCGGGTAATTGTCGAAAATGATGCCGCCGCCATCGACGCCGGCCACCATGCCCACGGCCAGGATGATCACCAGGATCGGGATACCCAGGCGCGAGGAAAGAGAACTCACCAGAATGCTCGCACTCACCAGCAACGCGCCGATCAAGAACAGGCTGTTGATGGTCGTCGCATTCAAAGGCAGTACTCCATGGGCAAACAAGACGGGACGCAAACTGACCATGCAGTCTGCGTGCCAGGGATTCTAACCTGTTGAATTGCGGTGCTGTCAAAAAGCTTTTTCTGATTCACGCATAACTAAATGTGGGAGGGGCAAGCCCTAATGCCGTTCAGTTAAGCGAAAGTGATTCACTGTCGGAGCGAGCTTGCTCGCGAAGAACTCAGGGCCACCGCGCTTATCGAGAATGAACGCGTTGCCTGGGCGTTTTTCGCGAGCAAGCTCGCTCCTACAAAAAGCCTTAACTGACCGGCATTAGAGCTTGCCCCTCCCACATTTCAAGCCAGTGCAGGCGCTTAGAGGCGGAAGCGGCCAACCATCCCATTCAAATCCACCGCCAGGCGCGACAGCTCACTGCTCGCTGTACTGGTCTGGCTGGCGCCGGTCGCCGACTGCACCGACAGATCACGAATGTTCACCAGGTTGCGGTCCACTTCCCGCGCCACCTGCGCCTGTTCTTCCGCCGCGCTGGCGATCACCAGGTTGCGCTCGTTGATCTCGACAATCGCCATGTTGATGGTGTCCAGCGACATCCCGGCGCCTTTGGCGATGTTCAGCGTCGACTCCGCCCGTTCGGTACTGTTGCGCATCGAGTCCACCGCGTGCTCGGTGCCGGCCTGGATACTGCCGATCATCCGCTCGATCTCGCTGGTGGACTGCTGGGTGCGATGGGCCAGGGCCCGCACTTCATCGGCGACCACCGCGAACCCGCGACCGGCTTCACCGGCGCGTGCGGCTTCAATCGCCGCGTTCAGGGCCAGCAAATTGGTCTGGTCGGCCAGGCCGCGAATCACGTCCAGCACTTTGCCGATATCGCGCGACTCATTGGCCAGTTCGCCGATCAGGGTGGCGGTAGCCTGCACATCGCCGCTCATGCGCTCGATGGCGCTGACGGTTTCCTGCACCAGGTCGCGGCCGTCGCCAGCAGACGTGGTGGCGTTGCGCGAGGCTTCCGAGGTGCTCACCGCATTGCGTGCGACTTCTTCCACGGCGCTGGTCATCTCGTTGACGGCGGTGGCGGCTTGCTCGATTTCGTTGTTTTGCCGGGTCAGGCCACGGGCACTTTCGTCGGTGACGGCGTTCAGTTCCTCGGCGGCGGAAGCCAGTTGGGTGGCGGAGCCGGCGATGCGTTGCAGGGTGTCGCGCAGTTTGTCCTGCATCTTGGCCATGGCGGCGAGCAGGCGCCCGGCCTCATCGTTGCCGTTGACTTTGATCGGCCGTGTCAGGTTGCCTTCGGCGACTTCTTCCGCCGCTTCCAGTGCCTGTGAAATCGGCAGGGTGATGCTGCGGGTCAGCAGCCAGGCAAACAGCAGGGTCAGCAGCGTGGCGATCACCAGCAGGCCCACGACCAGGTTGAAGGCCACGTTGTACTGGTCTTCGGCCTCCTGATTGGTGGCCAGGGCCATCTTGTTATTGAGGTCCAGCAGGCGCGTCAGCACGGCGTTGACCTGCTCGGAGTTGCTCAGCAATTCGGTGTTAAGCAGGCTGCGCAGCTCATCCACCTGGTTGGCCCGTGACAGGCTCTTCATGCGCTCTTCAATCTGATGGTACTGGCCCAGCAGGCTTACATATTCGTTGTAGGTGCTACGTTCTTCGCTACTTTCAATCAGTTTCTCGTAGACGCCCTGGGCGGCGCGAATCTGCTGGTTGCGCAGTTCGAAGGCTTCCAGGGTCTTTTGCTGCACATCCGGCTCGCGGTTGGTCAGCAAGCGGTAAGACAACACGCGCAGGCGCAGGGTCAGTTGGGTGAACTCATCCAGGGCGCGGATGCTTGGCACGCTGGACAGGGTGATGTCTTCAGTGGCGCCACGGATCTTGCTCATCTGGTTCAGGGCGAACACGCCTAGAAACAACATCAACGCGCCAATAAACGCGAAGCCGAGGAAGGCCCTCGGGGCGATATTCATATTACGAAGCGACATGCGGAAATCCTGGGAGAGGCGCGATCCGTGCGGTCATGAGACGGGGTGTGCCTCTCTATCGGGCGTACGACTAAAGTCTAAAGGGGGCTGTGCGTTTTTGTCGCATCTGACGAGGGGTTGCGCGGATTCAGGAACCAGATGGGGGAAATGCAGTCACTAAGGCTCGAAAGCGTGGCCCGGCCCTTGAAAAACGGGCTGCGCGCCAGGGATAACCCTGGCATCCGAGGTGAATTTTCTTTATCGTCACCGCCCTTTGAAAAAGCCCGAGAAATCAAAATGTTAGAAGCATCCCTCAGCCAACTGGAACAACTGGTCAGCGACCTGGTACAGCAGAATCAGGAGCTACTGGGCAGCAACGAATCCCTCAAGGCCGAACTGGCTCGCGCCAAGGATGAGAACGACAGCCTGCAACTGAACCTGATGGAACAGGAAGAAAAGCACGGCGCGACGGCAGCGCGTATCCAGGCGCTAGTTGAGCGCGTGAGCGCAGGCCCTGTCAGCGCATGAATGAAGGGATAAAGGTCGTTTCGATTCTCGGAGAGGATTACTCGATCAAGGCCCCGGCCGGGGAAGATAAGACCCTGATGCACGCCGTGACCATGCTCAAGGCCTCCCTGGCCACCACCAAGAAAAAGTACCCGACCCTGATCGGTGACAAGCTACTGGTGCTGGCGGCGCTGAACCTGTGCGCCGAGCAGATCGAAATGCAGCAGGCTCACCAGCAGGAACTCGACCGTTACCAAGAGCAAGTCAGCGCCACGGTCGAGGTGATTTCCAAGGCGATCCAGCCTTAGAACCACTCATCCTGCATCCCCAGGCACGTATCATCCCGTGCCTCCAGAATCACCAGTTCATGATGGCAGCCCGGAATCTCCCAAGTCAGGAAGTACCGGGCAGCCTGGAGCTTGCCTTTATAGAAGGCGACATCGGCCGCATTGCCCTTGGCCAGCCCTTCTTCGGCGCGAATCGCCTGTTCCAGCCAGCGCCAGCCAATCACCGTATGCCCGAATACCTTCAGGTACAGCGCCGAGTTCGCCAGGCTGCTGTTGACCTTGCCCTGGGCGAGATCCGTCAGCAGGCCGATGGTCACGCTTTGCAGGCGGCTGACCAGGTGCTCCAGCGGTTCTCTCAATGCCGTCAGGCCTGGATATTCCTGTGCCCGCGCGCCCGTGTCGGCGATCAGCCGAATCAGTTGCTTCAGGCCCGCGCCGCCGTTCTGCGCCAGCTTGCGCCCCAGCAGGTCCAGGGACTGGATGCCATGGGTGCCCTCGTGGATCGGGTTCAGGCGGTTGTCGCGGTAGTACTGCTCCACCGGGTATTCGCGGGTATAACCGTGGCCGCCGAGGATCTGGATCGCCAGTTCGTTGGCCTTGAGGCAGAACTCCGAGGGCCAGGATTTGACGATGGGGGTGAGCAGGTCCAGCAGTTCGTGGGCCTGTCTGCGTTCGGCCTCGGTCTCCAGTGTGGTGGTGTCATCGAACAGCCGCGCGGCGTACAACCCCAGGTCAAAGGCACCTTCGACGTAGGCTTTTTGCGTCAGCAACATGCGCTTGATATCGGCGTGCTGGATGATCGAGACCGGCGCGGTACTTGGGTCCTTGCTGTCGGGCAGGCGGCCTTGCGGGCGTTCGCGGGCGTATTCCAGCGAATAGAGATAGCCGGCGTAACCGAGCATCACCGCGCCCATGCCGACACCGATGCGCGCCTCGTTCATCATCTGGAACATGCAGCTCAGGCCTTGGTGCGGTTTACCCACCAGATAGCCGACGCAGTTGCCGTTATCGCCGAAATTCAGTGCCGTGGACGTGGTGCCGCGCCAGCCCATCTTATGAAACAGCCCGGCCAGCAGCACATCATTGCGCGCGCCGAGGCTGCCGTCGTCGTTGACCAGGAATTTGGGCACGATAAACAGCGAAATGCCCTTCACCCCGGCGGGCGCGTCCGGCAGCTTGGCCAGCACCATGTGCACGATGTTTTCCGACAGCGGGTGATCGCCGCCGGAGATGAAGATCTTGTTGCCTTTGAGGCGATAGCTGCCGTCAGCCGCGGGCTCGGCGCGGGTACGAATATCCGACAGCGATGAGCCGGCGTGGGGCTCGGTCAGGGCCATGGTGCCGAAGAAGCGGCCTTCGATCATCGGTTGCAGGAAGCGCTGTTTTTGCTCCTCGGTGCCGAAGCTTTCGATCAGGTTGGCGGCGCCCATGGTCAGGAACGGGTAGGACGTCGAGGCCGCGTTGGCGGATTGGAAATGAGCGAAGCAGGCTTGAGAGAGCAGGGTCGGCAACTGCATGCCACCGGCTTCGAAGCTGCGGGCCGCATTGAGGAAGCCGGCTTCCAGGAACGCATCCACCGCCGGTTTGACTTCCGGAATCAGGATGGCTGCGCCGTTTTCGTAGCGCGGTTCGTTTTCGTCGTTCTTACGGTTGTGGGGGGCGAAGTGCTTTTCGGCGATGCTGCGCGCTGTGCTGATCGCGGCATCGAACGTTTCGCGATTGTGCTCGGCAAACCGCTCGCGCTGGGTCAGGCCTTCGGCATCGAGGACTTCGTACAGCTCGAAAGCCAGATTGCGGGAACTGAGCAGCGTCTCGGACATGGCGGCTTACCTTTGGAGGAATTGGCCTGAGTCTAAGTGCGCGAATAAAGACTGGATAGCAAGATTGATCTGGGTGATGAAGAGGCAGAACGCGGGGAGGGAATTGAAATGCGATCAAATGTGGGAGAGGGCAAGCCCCCTCCCACATTCAGTTAGCCGATGGTCATCAGGCTGGCGTTACCGCCCGCTGCAGCGGTGTTAACGCTCAACGCACGCTCGATCACCAGGCGCTCCAAGGCAATTGTGGTCTCGCCTTGGGACAAACCATGCACCCCGACAATCGCCCCGCCACGCTGCGCCACTTGCTGGCACACCCCACGCAGTTGGTCGGAATCGCCGTGGTGCAGGACGGCGTCAAACACCACCTCGTCCTTGGTCCAGTCGGCCACGCGCTTGATTTTCGCCTGAATCTCCTTCGGCAGGCGTGGGAACACGGCCTTGGTCAGGTCGGTTTCCGGCCATACCGCCGAACCGCCGACGGCCAATACCGCTGCCAGTTGAGTCAACAGATCGCCTTCCACGTCCGCCAGGCACAGTACGTGCTCGCGGGGCAGGATGGCGTAGCTGTTGCGCTCGCCGGTCGGGCCGGCCAACTGACGGGTGATACCGCTTTGGGATTGCGCGGCGAACTGGCTGCACAGCGCACTCAGTTCGCTGAACTTATTGCTGTCGGCCCAGGTTTTCAGGGCGGTCAGCGGTTGGCTCATGGCGTCGCGCAGGCGTACATCCGGTGCCGCCAGCTTGTCGCCACGTACGAAGGATTGCTCGATCGCATCGGTAGGACGGGTCGACAGCAAGCGGTACAGGTACAGCGGACCACCGGCTTTCGGGCCTGTGCCCGACAGGCCTTCGCCGCCGAACGGCTGCACGCCGACCACGGCACCGACAATGTTGCGGTTGACGTAGACGTTACCGGCATTGACGTTGTCGATCACCTTGGCGATGGTCTCGTCGATACGGGTGTGTACGCCCAGGGTCAGGCCATAGCCGGAAGCGTTGATCTGGCCGATAAGCTGGTCGATCTCCTTGCGCTTGTAGCGCACCACGTGCAGCACCGGGCCGAAGATCTCCCGTTGCAGCTCGTCGAAGCTTTCCAGCTCGATCAGGGTGGGCATCACGAAGGTGCCGCGCTTGATTTCTTCACCGTCGGCAATCGCCACCTGGTACACATTGCGGCCTTTGTCGCGCATGGCCTGGATGTGTTTCTCGATGCCGGCCTTGGCTTCGGCGTCGATCACCGGGCCGATGTCCACCGACAGGCGCTCCGGGTTGCCCAGGCGGCATTCAGCCATGGCGCCCTTGAGCATTTCGATCACGCGGTCTGCCGAATCTTCCTGCAGGCACAACACACGCAGGGCCGAGCAACGTTGACCGGCGCTGTCGAAGGCCGAGGACACCACGTCGATGACCACCTGTTCGGTGAGTGCCGAGGAGTCGACGATCATTGCGTTCTGGCCGCCGGTTTCGGCGATCAGCGGGATCGGACGGCCCTGGGCATCCAGGCGCCCGGCGACATTGCGTTGCAGCAGGCGCGCGACTTCGGTGGAGCCGGTGAACATCACGCCCTTGACGCGATCATCACCCACCAGGCGCGCACCCACGCTTTCACCCTGGCCCGGCAGCAATTGCAGTACGCCTTGCGGAATACCGGCTTCGAGCAGGATGCGCACGGCTTGTGCGGCGACCAGCGGGGTTTGCTCGGCAGGCTTGGCCAGTACCGGGTTACCGGCGGCCAGTGCGGCAGCCACTTGCCCACTGAAAATCGCCAGCGGGAAGTTCCACGGGCTGATGCACACCACCGGGCCCAGTGGGCGGTGGGCGTCATTGGTGAAGTCGTTGCGCGCCTGTACCGCGTAGTAGCGCAGGAAGTCCACGGCCTCACGCACTTCGGCGATGGCGTTGGCGAAGGTCTTGCCGGCTTCGCGGGCCAGCAGGCCCATCAGCGGCTGGATCTCGCCTTCCATCAGGTCGGCGGCACGTTCCAGGATCGCGGCGCGTTCGGCGGGCGGGGTGGCCTGCCAGATCGGGCCGGCGCTGATGGCGCACTGGATCGCGTTGTCGACGTCTTCGACAGTGGCTTCTTGCACGTGACCGACCACGTCACGCAGGTCGGACGGATTCAGTACGGGGGTCGCCGCTTGTTCGCTGGCGGCGCAACCGAGCATCGGCGCGGCCTTCCAGTTGTTGTGCGCGGTGGCCAGCAGGGCGCAGGACAGCGATGCCAGGCGGTGTTCGTTGGCCAGGTCGATACCGGCCGAGTTGGCACGGTCGCCGCCGTACAGGTCACGGGGCAGCGGGATACGCGGGTGCGGCAGGCCGAAGCCGCCTTCCAGCGTCGCCATCTGCTCGATGCTGGCCACTGGATCGGCCACCAGCTCCTGGATCGAGATGGACTGGTCGGCGATGCGGTTGACGAACGAGGTGTTGGCGCCGTTTTCCAGCAGGCGACGCACCAGGTAAGCCAGCAGTGTTTCGTGAGTGCCGACCGGTGCGTACACGCGGCACGGACGGTTCAGCTTGCCTTCGGAAACCTTGCCTACTACCTGCTCGTACAGCGGTTCACCCATGCCGTGCAGGCATTGGAACTCGTACTGGCCGGGGTAATAGTTCTGACCGGCGATATGGTAAATCGCCGACAAGGTATGGGCGTTGTGCGTAGCGAACTGCGGGTAGATGACTTCCGGTACCGACAACAGCTTGCGTGCACAGGCAATGTAGGAAACGTCGGTGTACACCTTGCGGGTATACACCGGGTAGCCTTCCAGGCCTTCGACCTGGGCGCGCTTGATCTCGCTGTCCCAGTACGCGCCTTTTACCAGGCGGATCATCAGGCGATGGCGGCTGCGGCGTGCCAGGTCGATGACGTAGTCGATCACATAAGGGCAACGCTTCTGGTAGGCCTGGATCACGAAGCCAATGCCGTTCCAGCCGGTCAGCTGCGGTTCGAAGCACAGGCGCTCGAGCAGATCCAGCGACAGTTCCAGGCGGTCGGCTTCTTCGGCGTCGATGTTCAGGCCGATATCGTATTGCTTGGCCAGCAGGGTCAGGGACAGCAGGCGCGGGTACAGCTCATCCATCACGCGCTCGTACTGCGCACGGCTGTAACGCGGGTGCAGGGCCGACAGCTTGATGGAGATGCCCGGGCCTTCATAAATCCCACGGCCGTGGGAGGCTTTGCCGATGGAGTGAATGGCTTGCTCGTACGAGGCCAGGTACTTTTGCGCGTCGTGTTCGGTGAGGGCGGCTTCACCGAGCATGTCGTAGGAATAGCGGAAACCCTTGGCTTCGAATTTGCTCGCGTTGGCCAGGGCTTCGGCGATGGTTTCGCCGGTCACGAACTGCTCGCCCATCAGGCGCATGGCCATGTCGACGCCCTTGCGGATCATCGGCTCGCCGCTCTTGCCGATGATGCGGCTCAGGGATGAGGTGAGACCGGCTTCGTTATGGGTAGCGACCAGTTTGCCGGTCAGCAGCAGGCCCCAGGTGGCGGCGTTGACGAACAGCGACGGGCTGTTGCCCAGGTGCGGATGCCAGTTGCCGGTGCTGATCTTGTCGCGGATCAGCGCATCGCGGGTGCCTTTGTCCGGGATCCGCAGCAGCGCTTCGGCCAGGCACATCAGGGCTACGCCTTCCTGGGACGACAGCGAGAATTCCTGCAGCAGGCCCTGAACAATCCCGGCACGGCCGCCGGCACTCTTCTGATTGCGCAGTTTTTCCGCAATCGACGCGGCGAGCTTGTTGGTGGCTTCGGCCATTTGCACCGGCAGGCGGGCCTGTTCGATCAGCATCGGCACCACTTCCGGCTCGGGGCGACGGTAAGCGGCGGTGATCGAAGCGCGCAGTACGGATTGCGGCAGGATGCTCTCGGCGAACTCCAGGAAGCACTGGTGGGCGTGGTCGCTCTGGACTTCGCCTGCGTCGTCAGCGTCCTTGCTGCTCAATCCGTTGAGTTCGGTCAGGGTTGCACCACCCTCGAGTTTCTCCAGGTAATTGAAAATCGCCTGCTTGATCAGCCAGTGCGGCGTGCGATCAATGGAGGTCGCGGCCGCCTTGAGGCGTTCGCGGGTCGGGTCGTCGAGTTTGACCCCAAGGGTGGTCGTAGCCATTTTCTTATCCTCATGGGTGCCACTACCGAGTGGCATCAGCTGGCGGCAAGATTAGCTTTGCTCAGGGAGAGGTGCAACCGGGTGCAACCCATTTTGTTGATGAATTTTTCGTCGCTTGATCGGAAAAAAATTGGCCGCCGACGGAATCCGCTTCGGCTTGGTGCATTTGCTTCTGAGATCGGCTGTTCTTGCTCCGAAAAGGAGCAAAAAAGGGGCGTTTTGCGGGTTTTACACTTGGGTGCAACTTATTCCCAAGAAACTGGTTGCACCTTATTTACTTTGTTGAATAGCATTCGCGCCCAAGGTGCAACCGGCTTTAGGGTTTGGTTCATCGGCTGGCGGCTTTCCTGGGGAAACGTCAGTCATAAATGCGCGGCACGCAGTTACGTTTACCTACTTCCAGTAGGTGGCCGTCTGACAGACCGCCGCTACATAAAAACAAAGCCAGGGCGTCACTCCTATGAGCGTTAGTAATCCAACCCTGATCACGTTCGTGATCTACATCGCAGCAATGGTGCTGATCGGCTTCATGGCCTATCGCTCCACCAACAACCTTTCCGATTACATCCTCGGCGGTCGCAGCCTCGGGAGCGTGGTGACTGCCTTGTCAGCCGGTGCTTCCGACATGAGCGGCTGGTTGTTGATGGGCCTGCCGGGCGCGATCTACATGTCCGGCCTGTCGGAAAGCTGGATCGCCATCGGCCTGATCGTCGGTGCCTACCTCAACTGGCTGTTCGTGGCCGGTCGCCTGCGGGTACAGACCGAGCACAACGGCGACGCTCTGACCCTGCCGGACTACTTCTCCAGCCGTTTCGAAGATAAAAGCGGCCTGCTGCGGATCATCTCTGCGGTCGTGATCCTGGTGTTCTTCACCATCTACTGCGCGTCCGGCATCGTGGCCGGTGCCCGCCTGTTCGAAAGCACCTTCGGCATGTCCTACGAGACCGCGCTGTGGGCCGGCGCTGCGGCGACGATTGCCTACACCTTCGTGGGTGGTTTCCTGGCCGTCAGCTGGACCGACACCGTACAAGCCACGCTGATGATTTTCGCGCTGATCCTCACGCCGATCATCGTGCTGCTGGCCACCGGTGGCGTCGACACCACGTTCCTGGCCATCGAAGCCAAGAACCCCGACAACTTCAACATGCTGAAAAACACCACCTTCATCGGCATCATCTCGCTGATGGGCTGGGGCCTGGGTTACTTCGGCCAGCCACACATCCTCGCGCGCTTCATGGCGGCGGATTCGGTGAAGTCGATTGCCAACGCGCGTCGCATCTCCATGACCTGGATGATCCTGTGCCTGGGCGGCACCGTGGCCGTGGGCTTCTTCGGCATCGCCTACTTCTCGGCGCACCCGGAAGTGGCGGGCCCGGTCAACGAGAACCATGAACGCGTGTTCATCGAGCTGGCCAAGTTGCTGTTCAACCCATGGATCGCGGGCGTACTGCTGTCGGCCATCCTGGCTGCGGTCATGAGCACCCTGAGCTGCCAGTTGCTGGTGTGCTCCAGTGCCCTGACCGAAGACTTCTACAAGACTTTCCTGCGCAAAAGCGCTTCCCAGATTGAACTGGTCTGGGTCGGCCGCCTGATGGTACTGCTGGTGGCCTTGATTGCCATCGCCATGGCCGCCAACCCGAACAACCGCGTCCTGGGCCTGGTGAGCTACGCCTGGGCCGGTTTCGGCGCGGCGTTCGGCCCTGTGGTGCTGATCTCGGTGATCTGGAAGAACATGACCCGTAACGGCGCACTGGCCGGGATCCTGGTCGGCGCGGTCACCGTGATCGTGTGGAAGCACTTCGAACTGCTGGGTCTGTACGAAATCATCCCAGGCTTCATCTTCGCCAGCCTGGCGATCTACGTCGTGAGCAAGCTGGGCGCACCGACAGCCGGTATGGTCGAGCGCTTTGATGCGGCGGAAAAAGACTACAACCTCAACAAGTGATTTGCCGGGCGCTGAGCGCTCGATGAATTAAAAGAAGGCCCGCGTCCTACGGATGGCGGGTCTTTTTTTGCGTGCGATTCGAGCTGGACTGAGTAGGACTCCTACGTACACATGTAGGGTTTTACTGATTTATTTGGGCTGTGCCCGGCAGGGTGAGGCAGTGGTGCAGAATCTCCCGCCTACCCCTCGCAGAGAAACACCGGATGTTCGCTCCTGCCAATCAAAGTGCCTTTACCCTGACCCTCGACGGTGTGCCAAGTGAACTCAAGGTGTTTGAGTTCCAGGGCCGCGAAGCCATCAGCCAGCCGTATCGTTTTGATCTTGAACTGGTCAGCGAACAGCCCGACCTGGACCTGGAAAGCCTGCTGCATCGCTCGGCATACCTGGGCTTCGACGCTCACGGCCGTGGTGTCCACGGCCTGGTTTATCGGGTGGCGCAGGGCGATTCCGGGCGGCGGCTGACGCGTTACCAGATCAGCCTTGTGCCGCAGTTGGCCTATCTCGCGCACAGCAGTCACCAGCGGATCTTCCAGCACAAGACGGTGCCGCAGATCATTGCGCAGGTGCTGGCGGAGCAGCGGCTCCATGCGGACCAATTCGAATTTCACCTCAGTGGTGCCTATCCCGAACGCGAGTATTGCGTGCAGTTTGGCGAGAGCGACCTGGCCTTCATTCAGCGCCTGTGTGCCGAGCAGGGGATTCACTATCACTTCCAGCATTCGCACGAAGGGCACCTGCTGGTGTTTGGCGATGACCAGACCGTTTTCGCCTCGCCAGATCAGCCTACGCCCTACATGCCGGGTTCCGGGATGGTGGCGGATACGCCGGCCATCAAGCGCTTTGCGCTGCGGTTGGAAACCCGCACCACCGCGGTCAACCTGCGTGACTACGACTTTCTCAAGCCGAGCCTGGTGCTGGAGAGTGGCGTGGTCGGCGAACAGCTTCCACGGTTTGACGCGCAGGCCTACCCCGGTCATTTTTCCGATCGCCCCCACGGCAAATACCTCGCGCAACGTGGCCTGGAGCGGCACCGTAGCGACTATCGAATAGCCCGTGCCAGCGGCGATGACCCTGCATTGAGCAGCGGCCGGTTCTTCAAGTTGACCGGGCATCCGCGGGACGAATGGAATGACGTGTGGCTGGTGACGCAAGTGACCCACGAAGGCAGGCAGCCCCAGGTCCTGGAGGAGGCTGTCACCGAGGTTGGCGGTGGAGATTTTCTTCAGGGGTATCGCAATGAATGTGTGGCGACTCCGTGGGACGTGATCTTCCGCCCGCCCTTGCCTGAGCAGGTGCGGCCGGTGTTGTCGGGTTATCAAAGCGCAGTGGTGACCGGCCCCGTCGACAGTGAAATCCACTGCGACGAATACGGCCGGGTCAAGGTGCAGTTGGCCTGGGATCGCGCTGGGGCGCATGACGATCATTCCAGCTGCTGGCTGCGGGTGGCCAGCGGTTGGGCCCATGACCGCTATGGCTCGGTACTTATCCCGCGAGTGGGCATGGAAGTACTGGTGGGGTTCGCCAATGGCGATATGGACATGCCGCTGGTAATGGGCTGCCTGCCGAACGCGGCGACGCCGGTCCCCCTCGACCTGCCGGCAGACAAGACCCGCAGCATCTTCCGTAGCCAGAGCAGCCCCGGTGGCGGTGGCTACAACGAACTGCGCATCGAAGACCGCAAGGGCGCCGAGGAGATCTACCTGCGTGCCCAGCGGGATTGGACCCAGCATGTGCTGCATGACCAGCAGGTGCAGATCGACCATCAGCGCCGCATCCGGGTGGGTGGTGAGTCGCACCATGAGCTGCAAGGCGAAGAGCAGCGCATCACCCATGGCAACCGTTTGACGGAGCTCAAGCAGGACGACCATCTGGTGGTCGGCGGTTCGCAGCAGATGCGGGCCGGGCAGAGCATCCGGATGGGCGCCGGGCAGAGTGTTGTCATTGATGCGGGCGCAAGCGTGACCATCCAGGCCGGTGGGCAGTCGATCACGCTGTCGGCAGAGGGGATTTTCAGCAGCACGCCCATTCAACCGGGAGGCGCGCCTGCTCCGGCGGCGTCGCCATTGATGCCTGGGGTGAAAGCGGCGTTGCTGGCGGTTGTACCCGCACCGCTGAGCCGGATACAGGTCGCCAGCCTGAAACGGAGCGCGCCGTTTTGTGAAGAGTGCCAACGCTGCAGTGACGGGCAGTGCGCCCTCCCATTCCATTCAACCTTAAAAGGAATTTACCCTGATGTCCCAACCCTTGAGCCCCGATGACTGGCTGGCACAATTCCCTCTACTCCCCAATGAGCGGCTTTACGTGGTACTGAGCAGTGCCAGCGACGCGAAGCCGCTGGCTGCGTGGCAAGTCTCGGCCGGCGGGATGTTGCCTCAAGCGCTCTGGGCGGGCACGGCTTATGCCGGGTGGGATGAGGTGATGCCCTACGCAGGGATTGTCGAACCCGACAGTGCCTTCCTCGATTGGATCGCAGCCACTGACGCTTCGGACTGGGGTTGGCTGGCGGTATCGTCCAGCCCGCTGGAAGTCGTGGTTGCTCACCTGCAAGGCCTGACCAAGATAGTGCTTCCCGATGAGCGGAGCGTATTCCTGCGCTTCTGGGATGGCGCCCAGTTTCTGCCGATTGTGCAGAAACTGGGCGATGAAATCGGCGCAGTACTGCCCGTGTTCCAGCGCTATCTGATCAATGGCCAGCCGTTGAGCGTGGCGACGCCATCGGTCACTGCGGCCAAGGCCAGCCCTTGGTGGCGCGTGCCTGACGCGTTATTGGCGTACTTGGCCGCGCAGTCGCCGCAGACCCTGATCGACAACCTGCTGCAGTGGCTGGAAGAACAGCGCCCCGACCTGTATGCCGCTTTCACACCGGCGACCTTGCGGCACAAGGTCGCCTACTTCGCGCGCAGTACGGACATCAGCGCTGAAGCGCTGGCGGGCTACCTGGACTCAGAGCTGAGTTGAGGCCAGCGCCTGTTGCAGGTCGTCGATCAGGTCTTCGACCGCTTCGATACCCACCGACAGGCGAATCATTTCCGGCTTTACGCCGGCCTTGGCCTGTTCCTGCTCGTTCATCTGTCGGTGAGTGGTGGAAGCCGGGTGGCAGGCCAGGGACTTGGCGTCGCCGATGTTGACCAGGCGCTTGAAGATTTGCAGGGCGTCGTAGAAGCGCACACCGGCATCAAAGCCGCCTTTCAAACCGAAGGACAGGATCGCCGACGGTTTGCCCTGCATGTATTTCTGCGCCAATGCGTGGTGCGGGTGGTCCGGCAGGCCGGCGTAGCTGACCCACTCCACCTCGGCATGGCCTTGCAGGAATTGCGCGATTTTCAGGGCGTTTTCGGTGTGGCGCTCCATGCGCAATGCCAGTGTTTCCAGGCCTTGCAGCAACAGGAAGGCATTCATCGGCGCCAACGCTGCACCGGTGTTGCGCAGTGGCACGGTGCGGGCACGGGCGATGAAGGCGGCGGGGCCGAATTTTTCGGTATAGACCACGCCGTGATAGGCCGGCTCGGGCTGGTTGAGGCCGGGGAATTTATCCGCGTATTTCGTCCACGGGAACGTGCCACTGTCGACAATTACACCGCCCAGGGAGTTGCCATGGCCGCCGACGTACTTGGTCACCGAGTGCACCACGATGTCGGCGCCGAACTGGATCGGCTTGCACAGGATCGGCGTGGCCACGGTGTTGTCCACTACCAGCGGCACGCCGCGGGCATGGGCGACGTCGGCCAGGGCTTCGATGTCGATGATATTGCCCGCCGGGTTGCCGATGCTTTCGCAGTACACCAGCTTGGTGTTGTCGTCGATCAGTTCGGCGATGGCGGCGGCGCTGTCGTCCCGGGCGAAACGCACCTCCACGCCAAAGCTCGGCAGCAGGTGGGCGAACAGCGTGTAGGTGCCACCGTAGAGTTGCGGTGTGGTGACGATATTGTCACCCGCACGGGTCAAGGTCTGGATGGCATAGTGGATCGCCGCGCTGCCGGCCGAGACTGCCAGCGCCGCGATACCACCTTCAAGGGCGGCAATGCGCTGCTCCAGCACATCGTTGGTGGGGTTCATGATGCGCGTGTAGATATTGCCGGGTACGTCCAGGTTGAACAGGTCGGCGCCGTGTTGGGCGTTATCGAATTCGAAGGCGACGTTCTGGTAGATCGGCACGGCGACGGCCTTGGTGGTCGGGTCCGACTTGAAACCGTGGTGCAGCGCGATGGTGGCGTCTTTCATGATTGTTATTGACCTCCCTGGAGTGGTGGAAGGCCACAATAAATCCGCCTTGCCGTCGGCATTTAGATTTTTTTCAACGGGCTGCCTGCGTTTGCGGCATAAGCACCGCCCGGCATGCGGCCCTGCACCTTTGCGCCCGTAGAAGGTAAACTTCGCCCCCTGCGCAGGAGCAACCATGAATTATCGTCACGCCTTTCACGCCGGCAACCACGCCGATGTCTTCAAACACCTGACCTTGACCCGCCTCATCGCCCTGATGTCGCGCAAGGAGCAGCCGTTCGCCTACCTCGACACCCATGCCGGGATTGGCCTGTACGACCTGCAAGGTGACCAGGCCAATCGCACGGGTGAGTACCTGGAAGGTATCGCGCGTTTGTGGGGCGCCGACGATCTACCGCCGTTGACCGCCGACTACATGCGCGTGCTGCACGAGATGAACCCCGATGGCCAGTTGCGCTACTACCCGGGCTCACCGGAGCTGGCGCGCCGCCTTACGCGCCCCCAGGACCGCGTGCTGCTCAATGAAAAACACCCGGAAGACGGCGTGTTGCTCAAGGACAACATGAAGGGCGATCGTCGGGTCAAGGTTCATTTGGGCGAAGGCTGGCATGTGCCGCGCGCGCTGTTACCGGTGCCGGAAAAGCGTGCGTTGATGCTGATCGATCCGCCGTTTGAAAAACTCGACGAAATGCAGCGCTGTGCCGCGTCCCTCAAGGAAGCCGTCAGCCGTATGCGCCAGACCGTCGCGGCGATCTGGTACCCGGTGAAGGACCAGCGCATGCTGCGCCGCTTCTACCAGGACCTGGCCGGCACCGGTGCGCCGAAGTTGCTGCGCGTGGAATTGCTGGTGCATCCGCTGGACACGCCCAACACCCTGACCGGCTCGGGCCTGGCGATTGCCAACCCGCCGTGGGGCCTGGAAGAGGAGTTGCGCGAGCTGCTGCCGTGGCTGTCCAAGAAGCTTGGCCAGACCCAGGGTGGGTGGCAGATGGATTGGCTCATAGCTGAGTAGTTGTAAGTTGCAAGCCTCAAGCCTCAAGCCTCAAGCTGCAAGTGAGATCAGAAAACACCACTTGCAGCTTGAAACTTGCAGCTCCGATCTTCAGATCGGGCAAGTCACCCCGGTACCGCCGATCCCACAGTAGCCCTGTGGATTCTTCGCCAGGTACTGCTGGTGATACGCCTCGGCGAAGTACACCGTCGGCGCCTCTTCGATTTCGGTGGTGATGGTGCCCAGGCCGGCCTTGGTCAATTCGGCCTGATAGGCCTCGGCACTGGCCTGCGCCGCCGCCAGTTGCTCAGGCGTGGTCGCATAGATCACCGAGCGGTACTGGGTGCCGATGTCGTTACCCTGGCGCATGCCCTGGGTCGGGTTGTGCAGTTCCCAGAACATCTTCAGCAGGTCTTCGTAGTTCACCTTGGCCTGGTCATACACCACCAGCACCACTTCGCTGTGGCCGGTCAGGCCCGAGCAGACTTCTTCATACGTCGGGTTCGGCGTGAAACCACCGGCATAGCCGACCACGGTGCTGACCACGCCATCGCGCTGCCAGAACCTGCGCTCGGCGCCCCAGAAACAACCCAGGCCGAAGATCGCGAAGCCGACGTCGTCGACGAATGGGCCCAGCAGCGGGTTGCCGTTGACGAAGTGCGTCTGCGGCAGGTTCATCGGGGTTTCACGACCGGGCAACGCTTGTTCTTGAGTAGGCAGCACGTTTTTGTTCACCAGAATTTCCGAGCGCAAGACCATGAGCAGTCCTCTCGTCAGGTTGGGTTAGCGGTAAATTTCAGACAGCCAGTGTGCCCGAGTGTTACAGCGCTGTCAGGCGATTGGCCCGCGCGGATAGCGTCTAAGCTTCTCGAGCAGCTCTGCACCGGGGATCGGCCGGTCGAACAGGTAGCCCTGGCCAACGTCGCAACGGTGCCGACGCAGGAACGCCAGTTGCTCGGCGGTCTCGATGCCTTCGGCCACCACCTTGAGCTTGAGGTTGTGGGCCATGGCGATCACGGCCGAGGTGATTTCCATGTCGTCCTGGTTGTCCGGGATTTCGTGGATAAAGCTGCGGTCGATCTTGATGATGTCGATGGGGAATTTTTTCAGGTAGCTCAGCGACGAGTAACCGGTGCCGAAGTCGTCCATGGCCAGGGTCAGGCCGAAGCTCTTGAGCTGGTCCAGTTGCAGGCGCGTGTCTTCGGTCGCTTCCAGCAGCAGGCCTTCGGTCAGTTCCAGTTCCAGCAGGTTGGCCGGCAGCTGTTCTTCCTTGAGGATCGTGGCGATCGAGGCCACCAGGTCCGGGTCGGAGAATTGCTTGGGCGACAGGTTGATCGCCACCTGCAGATTGCCCAGGCCGGCGGCGCTCAGTTGCTTGCTCATGCGGCAGGCCTGGCGCGCGATCCATTTGCCGATCGGGATGATCAGGCCGGTTTCTTCGGCGACGCTGATGAACTGATCGGGGCGGATCATGCCCTTTTCCGGATGGTTCCAGCGCAGCAGCGCTTCCATGCCCAGCAAGCGGCCGCTGCGCAGGCACAGCTTGGGCTGGTAGAACACGTCCAGTTCGTTCTGGGTCAGGGCACGACGCAGGTTGTTCTCCACGAACAGCTTGTAGCTGGCCTCGGCGTTCAAGGCTTCGGTGAACACCTGTACCTGGTGTTTGCCGTTGGCCTTGGCCTTGTGCAGGGCCAGGCCGGCGTTGCGCATCAGGGTCTGTGGGTCGCGGCCGTGCAGCGGCGCGCAGGCCAGGCCCACCGAGCCGGTGACGCTGATCAGTTGGTTGTCGACGAACATCGGTTTGTCGAGGGTCGCCAGCAGTTGGCTGGCCACCTGTTGGCCGCTTTCCAGGTCAGTGTCGTCCAGCAGCACCGCGAATTCGTTACTGGCAAAACGCGCCAGGCTGCCGCCGGCACTCAGGCTGTTGCGCAGGCGGCGGGCCAGGCTGATCAGCAGCTTGTCGCCGGTCTGGTGGCCGAGGCTGTCGTTGATGCGCTTGAAGTTGTCGATGTCCACCAGCAACAGGCTGATCGGGCTGTCGCTGTCGCGGGCAAAGCGCTCATCCAGATTGCGGATGAATGCCGGACGGTTGCCCAGGTTGGTCAGGTTATCGGTGTAGGCCAGGCGTTCGATGCGCTGCTGGGCCAGCTTGTTCTGGGTAATGTCTTCGTAGATGCCGATGTAGTGAGTCAGCTCGCGGTTGTCGCCATACACCTTGGAAATCGACAGCTGGCCCCAGTAGGGCTCGAGGTTTTTACGTCGGCTCTTGAACTCGCCCTGCCAGCTGTTGCTCTTGGCCAGGCTCGACGGTGCGTCGAACAGCAGTTCGCTGAGGTTTTCCAGGGCCGGCAGCTGGGCCAGGCGGTGGCCGTGGACCTCTTCGGCGCTGTATTGGGTAATCGCGGTAAAGCTTGGGTTGACGTACTCCACCACGCCGTCGCAGTTGACCAGCAAAAAGGCATTGGCACTTTGCTCCACGGCACGTTGGAACAGGTGCAGGGCGCTGGTGGCGGTACGGCGGTTGTGGTTGTTGATCACTTGTGCGAACTGGTCGGCCAGTTCGCCGGCAAAGGCAATTTCATCGGCCTGCCAGACACGTGAGCTGCCACCCTGTTCCAGGCACAGCACACCGACCACCTGACCATCGACGCGGATGCTCGCATCGAGTATGGCGTGGATATCCTTGGCGCGTAGGTTCTCGGCCATTTCCCGGGTGCGCGGGTCGCGCATCGCGTTGGTCGCGTCGATTGCGCGGCTGGTGTGCAGGGCTTCCAGGTAATCCGGAAAGCAACTGGCGTCGATGGGCTCAGGCAGATGGTGCTGCTGGTCATCGCGGTGGTAGGCCGAGATCGGTACCAGGCGCTGGCCTTCGAGGTTCCAGATGCTGGCGCAGTCGATCTGGTAGATGTCACAGGCGCTGCGGGTGATCAGCTCTGCGGCTTCCTGCAGCGAATTGTTGGCGGTGTAGCGCTGGCGGGCCAGCAACAGGATCAGCTCCTGCTGGGCGCGCACCCGCTCCAGGTGCTGCAGTTGTTCCTGCTGGGCGCGCTGGTTGAGCTCCAGGGCGATCTGCAGGCGGCTGTTCTGGCTTTCCAGGTCCTCCGTCGGGGCGGGCAGGGAGATTTCGTTGAACAGGCCGTCGACCACCATCAGGTAGCCGCGCAGCAGGTGGCGATTGTGTTGTTTGTAGGCTTCGCCCATTTCCAGCAGGCTCAGGGGACCATCATTGGTGTGCAGGGTGTAGCGCACCAGGTAGTGAGGGCTCTCGCTCAGTTGCTGTTGGATGGCGTCGTGCAGTTGATAGCGCGCCTGAGGCTCCATCAGGCTGGCGAAGGGGGTACCGAGCAGTGCACACAGCTCGACCGCCGACAGGCCGAATTGGCGCTCGCAGTTAGGGTCGAGGTACAGAAGGGCCCAGCTTGCCTCATTAAGCCGCTCGAAACGCAGCATACCGAGGCGCGAAGGCACCGGTAACTGCGTCACTACCTCGGCCGCCATACGGGCGACATCGGGTTGGCTTTTCATGGGGGGGAACTCACTTCAAATAACGCGCACGGCGCCGGGCTCACGCCCTCTTTACTGTTGCCTGCGGCAAGGTTGCATCATGCGGCGCGGGCTGACAAGAGAGGATGAAGGCTAAGTGCTATAAGGGGGTTATCGGCCGTGCGGGGGAATTCTTCAGTCAGGATGACAGAAGGTGTACAACCCTGTTCTGTCTGTAGAGAAAAGCAAAAAAAGCCCCGCCAAATTGACGGGGTTGAGGTACGAGCGTGGCGCTCGGAAATCGGTGCAACCAGGCCTCCCCGATGAAAGGGAGGCCGCTGTGGCTTACAGCAGGATGGTGCGGATATCGTTCAGCAACTGGCTCAGGCGCTGGGTGAAGCGTGCAGCGGCCGCGCCGTTGATCACACGGTGATCGTAGGACAACGACAGTGGCAGCATCAGCTTCGGCTGGAACGCTTTACCGTCCCAGACTGGCTGGATGGTGGCCTTGGAAACACCCAGGATCGCCACTTCCGGCGCGTTGACGATTGGCGTGAAGCCCGTACCGCCAATGTGACCGAGGCTGGAGATGGTGAAGCACGCGCCTTGCATGTCGTCTGCGGTGAGCTTCTTGTCACGGGCCTTGGCCGCCAGTGCAGCCGCTTCGGCAGCGAGTTGCAGCAGGCTCTTCTGGTCGACGTTCTTGATGACCGGTACCAGCAGGCCATCCGGCGTGTCGACGGCAAAACCAATGTGCACGTACTTCTTGCGAATGATCGCCTTGCCGCTTGGCGCCAGCGAACTGTTGAAGTCCGGCAGCTCCTTGAGCAGGTGCGCGCAGGCCTTGAGCAGCAGCGGCAGCACGGTCAGTTTCACGCCGGCCTTCTCGGCCACGGCTTTCTGCGCAACGCGGAAAGCTTCCAGGTCGGTAATGTCGGCCTGGTCGAACTGGGTCACGTGCGGAATGTTCAGCCAGCTGCGGTGCAGGCTCGACGCGCCGATTTGCATCAGGCGGGTCATCGGCACTTCTTCGGTCTCGCCGAAGCGGCTGAAGTCCACCACCGGGATCGGTGGAATCCCCGCGCCGCCAGTAGCAGTGCCGGCAGCCGGTGCTTCCTTGGCTTTCTGCATCATGGCTTTGACGTAGACCTGCACGTCTTCCTTCAGTACGCGACCGTGGGGGCCGGTGGCCGACACAGCGTTCAGCTCGACGCCGAATTCACGCGCCAGTTGGCGAACCGCCGGGCCTGCGTGAACCTTGGCACCGCTTGGTGCCGGTGCGGGAGCCGCAGGGGCCGGAGCGGCCTCGGCTTTTGCAGCCTGTGCCGGGGCGGCAGCGGCCGGAGCGGCTTCAGCCTTGGCCGCCGGAGCAGCAGCCGGTGCTGGAGCAGCAGCAGGCGCAGCGCCTTGTACTTTCAGCTTGAGGATGAAGTCGCCCGTGCCGACTTCGTCTTCCAGCTTGACCGCGATGCTTTCCACCACGCCGGCAGCCGGCGATGGGATTTCCATGGAGGCCTTGTCGGACTCCAGGGTGATCAGCGACTGGTCGGCTTCGACGGTGTCGCCGACCTTGACCAGCAACTCGATGATCTTGGCTTTGCCCGACGAGCCGATGTCCGGAACATGAATGTCCTGGACGGTGGCTTCGGCCGGCGCGGCAGCCGGGGCTGCAGGAGCCTCGGCTGCAGCGGCAGGTTTTTCCGCGGCAGGTGCCGGAGCAGCAGCGGCAGCAGGAGCCGCCGCAGGGGCCGCATCAGCGGCACCTTCGATTTCCAGTTCCAGCAGTTCGTCGCCTTCTTTCAGGCGGTCGCCCAGCTTCACTTTCAGGCTCTTGACCACGCCGGCCTTGGGAGCAGGGATTTCCATGCTCGCCTTGTCCGATTCCAGGGTCAGGATGCTCTGGTCGGCTTCGACGGTGTCGCCGACCTTTACAAACAGCTCGATTACTTCACCTTCACCGCTGCCGATGTCAGGTACGCGAATGAGTTCGCTCACAAAAAGTCTCCTCAGCAGTCCAGTGGGTTGCGTTTTTCCGGGTTGATCCCGAACTTGACGATAGCGTCAGCTACCACCTTGGGTTCGATCTCACCGCGGTCAGCCAAGGCTTCCAGGGCTGCCAACACCACGAAGTGACGGTCGACTTCGAAGAAGTGACGCAGCTTCTTGCGGCTGTCACTGCGACCGAAACCGTCGGTGCCCAGGACTTTGAATTCCTTGGACGGGACCCACTGGCGAATTTGTTCAGCAAACAGTTTCATGTAGTCGGTAGAGGCAATGACTGGACCTTTACGGCCGGCCAGGCACTCTTCGACATAGCTCTGCGCAGGCTTCTGGCCCGGGTGCAGGCGGTTGTTGCGCTCTACGGCCAGGCCGTCGCGACGCAGTTCGTTGAAGCTGGTCACGCTCCAGACGTCGGCGCCGACGTTGAACTCTTCACGCAGGATCTTCGCTGCTTCACGGACTTCACGCAGGATGGTGCCGGAGCCCATCAGCTGCACGTGGTGCGCCGCTTCCTTGGTGTCTTCTTCGAGCAGGTACATGCCCTTGATGATGCCTTCTTCCACGCCGGCCGGCATGGCTGGCTGCTGGTAGGACTCGTTCATCACGGTGATGTAGTAGAAAACGTCCTGCTGCTCTTCGGTCATCTTCTTCATGCCGTCCTGGATGATCACCGCCAGCTCATAGCCGTAGGTTGGATCAAAGGTGCGGCAGTTCGGGATGGTGGCAGCCAGGATGTGGCTGTGACCGTCTTCGTGTTGCAGGCCTTCGCCGTTCAGTGTGGTACGGCCGGCGGTACCGCCGATCAGGAAACCACGGGTACGGCTGTCGCCCGCTGCCCAAGCCAGGTCGCCGATACGCTGGAAGCCGAACATCGAGTAGAAGATGTAGAACGGCAGCATCGGCTGGTTGTGGCTGGAGTACGAAGTACCGGCAGCGATGAAGGAGCTCATGGCGCCTGCTTCGTTGATGCCTTCTTCGAGGATCTGGCCCTTCTTGTCTTCCTTGTAGAACATCACCTGGTCTTTATCGACTGGCTCGTAGAGCTGGCCGACGGAGGAGTAGATGCCCAACTGACGGAACATGCCTTCCATACCGAAGGTACGGGCTTCGTCCGGGATGATCGGCACGATACGCGAGCCGATTTCCTTGTCCTTGACCAGCTGCGCGAGGATCCGCACGAAGGCCATGGTGGTGGAGATTTCACGGTCGCCCGAGCCGTCCAGGATTGCCTTGAGGGTATCCAGCGGAGGTGTCGGGATGTTGAAGCTCTTGGCGCGGCGCTGTGGCACGAAACCGCCCAGTGCGGTACGACGCTCGCTCAGGTAGCGGGCTTCGGCGCTGTTTGCCTCAGGCTTGAAGAACGGCAGGTTCTCCAGCTCTTCGTCCTTGACCGGGATGTCGAAGCGGTCGCGGAACAGCTTCAGGCTTTCAACATCAACCTTCTTGGTGTTGTGCGCAGTGTTTTTCGCTTCGCCGGCACCGGTGCCATAACCCTTGATGGTCTTGGCCAGGATGACGGTCGGTTGTTCTTTGTGGTTGACCGCTTCGTGGTACGCCGCATAGACCTTGTACGGGTCGTGGCCGCCACGGTTGAGTTTCCAGATCTCGTCGTCGGACAGGTCGGCAACCATCGCCTTGAGTTCAGGCGTGTTGAAGAAATGTTCACGCACGAACGCGCCGTCTTTGGCCTTGTAGTTCTGGTACTCGCCGTCGATGACTTCGTCCATGCGACGTTGCAGGATACCGTCGACGTCCTTGGCCAGCAGTGGGTCCCAGAAACGGCCCCAGATGACCTTGGTCACGTTCCACTGGGCACCGCGGAACACGCCTTCGAGTTCCTGGATGATCTTGCCGTTGCCGCGAACCGGGCCGTCGAGGCGCTGCAGGTTGCAGTTGATGACGAAGATCAGGTTGTCCAGCTTCTCGCGGCCGGCCAGGGAGATGGCACCCAGGGATTCCGGCTCGTCGCACTCGCCGTCGCCCAGGAAGCACCAGACTTTCTGCTTGCCTTCCGGGATGAAGCCACGGGCTTCCAGGTACTTCATGAAGCGTGCCTGGTAGATCGCCTGGATCGGGCCCAGGCCCATGGATACCGTCGGGAACTGCCAGAAATCAGGCATCAGCCAAGGGTGCGGGTAGGACGACAGGCCCTGGCCGTCGACTTCCTGGCGGAAGTTGTTCATTTGCTCTTCGCTGATGCGACCTTCCATGAACGCACGGGCGTAGACGCCCGGCGAGGTGTGGCCCTGGAAGTAGATCAGGTCGCCGCCGTGTTCTTCGGTCGGGGCCTGGAAGAAGTAGTTGAAGCCGATGTCATACAGGGTTGCGCTGGAAGCGAAGCTGGAGATGTGACCGCCCAGGTCAGAATCTTTCAAGTTCGTGCGCATTACCATCGCCATGGCGTTCCAACGTACCAGCGAGCGAATGCGGCGTTCCATGAACAGGTCGCCAGGCATGCGTGCTTCGTGGGTAACGGGGATGGTGTTGCGGTATGGCGTGGTGATGGCGTAGGGCAGTTGCGAGCCGCTGCGGGTCGCGAGTTCGCCCATACGGGTCATCAGGTAGTGAGCACGGTCTTCGCCTTCTTTGTCGAGAACCGATTCCAGGGCGTCCAGCCATTCCTGGGTTTCGACGGGATCGAGGTCTTGCATGGCTTGCTCCAGGGCGGAAAGGCTACCAGAATCGGTTGCCTGAAGTTTGCGACTGGCCTTGTGGGCAGACGACATAAATTCTTGGATGGCCGAAGGTTGCTTCGGCGTCCTGTAGTTTTACTACAAATCGTCGGCCATTTCAGCCTTTCGAATGTATATACGAGTAGTAAAACTACACAAGACCGAGCGGATTGCTCGGTCTGGCTGGTGAGCATAATCGTTATTGTTGATCTTTTGCGAACAAGAAAAGGTAGAAGTTTAATGTTGCCTGCCAAAAATTACATATTTTCAGCTATTTATCACCTTTGTTCGACAGTCCTTCATCGAGCGCGGTGCTTGCTTTCACAGCAGCAGGCCATTTACACGCCAACCAAGGATAGACCATGAGCCTTCCAACGCTGGCCGAACTGCCGGCCATTCTGTTGCCAAAGGCCCAGCGGGCCGAGCAGTCATTTCGTGACGCCGTGGCCGCGCTGGACGACGATCATGGCCTTTCTGCGTGGACGCCGCAACGGTGGGCCGACTTCGCCCGGGTGTGTGCCGCCAGTGATTTTGTCATTGAACAGAGTGTTCGTGACCCTTTGATGTTGCTCGAGCTGGCCGCCTGGGGCGAGCTGGACCGCGGCTTTGCGCCGGGCGAGCTGTGCGGGCAGATTGCCGGCGCCGTGCAACAGGCCGAAACAGAAGATGAGCTGGGCCGCGTACTGCGTCGCCAGCGTACCCGTCAGCAAGTGCGCATCATCTGGCGCGACCTGACCCGCCAGGCCGACCTGGTGCAAACCTGTCGCGACCTCTCCGACATGGCCGACGCCAGCATCGACCAGGCCTACCAATGGCTGTACCAGCGCCACTGTGTGCAGTTCGGCACGCCGACCGGGCGGCGCAGCGGCGAACCGCAGCACATGGTCATTCTCGGCATGGGCAAGCTCGGCGCGGTGGAGCTGAACCTCTCGTCGGATATCGACCTGATCTTCGCCTACCCCGAAGGCGGCGAAACCGTGGGCGTGAAGCGCTCCCTGGATAACCAGGAATTCTTTATCCGCCTTGGTCAGAAATTGATCAAGGCCCTCGACCCGATGACCGTCGACGGCTTTGTGTTCCGTGTCGACATGCGCCTGCGCCCCTACGGTTCGGCCGGTGCCCTGGTGCTCAGCTTCAATGCGCTGGAGCAGTACTACCAGGACCAGGGGCGCGACTGGGAACGCTACGCCATGATCAAGGCGCGCGTGGTCGCCGGTGACCAGGTGGCCGGTGCGCAGTTGCTCGATATGCTGCGGCCGTTCGTGTACCGCCGTTACCTGGACTTTTCCGCCATCGAGGCGCTGCGCACCATGAAGCAGCTGATCCAGCAGGAAGTCCGGCGCAAAGGCATGGCCGACAATATCAAGCTGGGCTCGGGCGGTATCCGCGAAGTGGAATTTATCGCCCAGGCGTTCCAGCTGATCCATGGCGGCCGCGACCTCAGCCTGCAGCAACGGCCGCTGCTCAAGGTGCTCGGCACCCTGGAAGGCCAGGGCTACCTGCCGCCGGCGGTGATCGCCGAGTTGCGTAATGGCTATGAATTCCTGCGTTACACCGAACATGCGATCCAGGCGATTGCCGACCGCCAGACCCAAATGCTGCCGGACAGCCCTGAAGACCAGGCGCGCATTGCCTTTATGCTCGGCTTTGCCGACTGGGCGGCGTTCCATGAGCGCCTGATGTATTGGCGTGGCCGTGTGGACTGGCACTTCCGCCAGGTGATTGCGGATCCTGATGAAGAAGAAGGCGCGGAAAGCGAGTTGGTCGTGGGCGGGGAATGGCTGCCGCTGTGGGAAGAGTCCCAGGATGAAGAGGCCGCTTGCCGTCAATTGGCTGAAGGCGGCTTCACCGACGCCACCAAGGCCCTTAAAGCCTTGGCCAGCCTGCGCAACAGCCCGCAACTGCGGGCCATGCAGCGCCTGGGGCGTGAACGCCTGGATGCCTTTATCCCGCGCTTGCTGGCCCAGGCCGTCGAGCACGCCAACCCGGACCTGGTGCTGGAGCGTGTACTGCCGCTGGTGGAGGCCGTCGCCCGGCGTTCCGCCTACTTGGTGCTGCTGACGGAAAACCCCGACGCCCTGCGCCGCCTGCTGACCCTGTGCGCCGCCAGCCCGTGGATCGCCGAGCAGATCACGCGCTTCCCGCTGCTGCTGGATGAATTGCTCAACGAAGGCCGCCTGTTCAAGCCACCGCTGGCGCCGGAACTCGCCGCCGAGTTGCGCGAACGCCTTACGCGCATCCCCGAGGATGACCTTGAACAGCAGATGGAAGCCCTGCGGCACTTCAAGCTGGCCCACCGCCTGCGCGTGGCCGCGTCGGAAATCGCTGGCAGCCTGCCGTTGATGAAAGTCAGCGACTACCTGACCTGGCTCGCCGAAGCCATCCTCGAACAAGTGCTGGCCCTGGCCTGGCGCCAGACGGTGGCCCGCCACGGCTCGCCGCAGCGCTTGGACGGCACCTTGTGCGATCCTGGGTTCATCATTGTCGGTTATGGGAAAGTCGGCGGCATCGAACTGGGGCATGGTTCGGACCTGGACCTGGTGTTTATCCACGATGGCGACCCGCAGGCCGAGACCGATGGTGCCAAGCCGATCGACGGCGCGCAGTTCTTCACGCGCCTGGGCCAGCGGATCATTCACCTGCTGACCACCCAGACCAACTCCGGCCAATTGTATGAAGTCGACATGCGCCTGCGACCATCCGGCGCATCCGGGTTGCTGGTCAGTTCCCTCGGGGCGTTTGACCGCTATCAACAAAATGAAGCATGGACCTGGGAGCATCAGGCCCTGATCCGCGCGCGGGTGCTGGTGGGCAGCCAGGATGTGGGCCAGGCATTCGAGCAGGTACGGGCTAAAGTGCTGGGGCGTGAGCGCGACTTGGCGAAGTTGCGCCAGGAGGTCAGCGAGATGCGCGCCAAGATGCGTGACAACCTGGGGACCAAGGCCACGGCGGCCGGCACCGGCGCCAATGCCTTCGACGCCACGGTGCTGTTCGACCTCAAGCAGGACGCCGGAGGTATCGTCGATATTGAATTTATGGTGCAATACGCGGCTTTGGCGTGGTCTGCGCAACATCCGTCGTTGCTGCGCTATACCGACAATATCCGCATTCTGGAAGGCCTCGAGCAGGTGGGCTTGATGCCCGCCGCCGATGCCCATCTGCTGCGCGAGGTGTATAAGGCCTACCGTTCCGCCGCGCATCGCCAGGCCTTGCAAAACGAGGCCGGTACAGTGCCCGGTGATCAGTTCGCTGACGAACGGCGCCAGGTGATGCGAATCTGGCAGGCGCTGGGGTTGGGTTGAAACACTATTAGGGCGGGGAGGCATAAGCCTCCCCGCATCGTTTGTGGAAACTACATGAATATTCTGATCGTTGGGCCCAGTTGGGTCGGTGACATGGTGATGGCGCAGACACTGTTCCAGAGCCTGCGCGTGCGCTATCCAGATTGCCAGATCGACGTGCTCGCCCCCGAGTGGAGCCGGCCGATCCTCGAGCGCATGCCCGAAGTGCGCAAGGCCTTGAGCTTTCCGCTCGGCCACGGTGCCCTGGAATTGGCGACCCGCCGTCGCATCGGCAAATCCTTGGCGGGCCAGTACGACCAGGCGATCCTGTTGCCCAACTCGCTCAAGTCGGCGTTGGTGCCGTATTTTGCCGGCATTCCCAAGCGCACCGGCTGGCGCGGTGAGTTTCGCTACGTCCTGCTCAACGACGTGCGCACCCTGGACAAGGCGCGCTACCCGCTGATGATCGAACGCTTCATGGCCCTGGCCTATGCGCCGGGCGCCGAGCTGCCCAAGCCGTACCCGCGCCCCAGCCTGCAGATCGACCCGGAGACCCGCGATGCGGCACTGGCCAAGTTCGGCCTGGCCCTGGATCGTCCGGTGTTGGCCCTGTGCCCCGGTGCGGAGTTTGGCGAGTCCAAGCGCTGGCCGTCGGACCACTACGCCAAAGTCGCCGAGATGAAGATTCGCGAAGGTTGGCAGGTGTGGTTGTTCGGTTCGAAAAACGATCACTCGGTGGGTGAAGACATTCGCCAGCGCCTGATCCCGGGCCTGCGCGAAGAGGCCGTCAACCTCAGTGGCGACACGTCCCTGGCCGAGGCCATCGACTTGCTGTCCTGTGCGGACGCCGTGGTGTCCAACGACTCCGGCCTGATGCATGTGGCCGCTGCGCTGAACCGCCCGTTGGTGGCGGTGTACGGCTCCACCTCGCCGGGCTTCACCCCGCCGCTGGCCGACCAGGTCGAAGTGGTGCGCCTGGGGCTGGAGTGCAGCCCGTGCTTTGATCGCACCTGCCGCTTCGGCCATTACAACTGCCTGCGCCAATTGCTGCCGCAGCCGGTAACCGATGCCTTGCAGCGGTTGCAGGGCGACGTGGTCGAGGTTCACTGAGTTGCGGGTACTGGTAATCAAGACCTCATCCCTGGGCGACGTGATCCACGCCTTGCCGGCACTGACTGACGCGGCACGGGCGATCCCCGGCATTCGCTTCGACTGGGTGGTGGAAGAAGGCTTTGCTGAAATCCCCACCTGGCATCCGGCGGTGGACAAGGTGATCCCGGTGGCGATCCGCCGCTGGCGCAAGAACCTCTGGCAAACCTTCAAGAGCGGCGAGTGGCGGCGCTTCAAGCAGCAAGTCCAGTCGACCAAGTACGATCTGGTGATCGATGCCCAAGGCCTGTTCAAAAGCGCCTGGCTGACCCGCTACGTGCGAGCTCCGGTGGCCGGATTCGACAAACACTCGGCCCGTGAGCCGATTGCGGCGCGCTTCTACTCGCGGCGCCTGGCCGTGGCCCGTGGGCAGCATGCGGTGGAGCGTTTGCGCCAACTGTTCGCCGTGGCCCTCGGCTATGACTTGCCCAAAGGCTTGGGCGACTACGGCCTCAGCACCGAAAAACTGCTCGGCCTGCCGCCGAAAAAGCCCTTCGTCCTGCTGCTGCACGGCACCACCTGGGACACCAAGCATTGGCCCGAAGCCTACTGGCGCGAGTTGGCTGAACGTATGGGCCGCCTGGGCGTGGACGTGAAGTTGCCGTGGGGCAACGCCGCCGAAAAGGCCCGGGCGGAGCGCCTGGCCCAAGGCCTGAACAACGCCGAAGTGCTGCCCAAGCTGAACCTGGCCGGCGTGGCCCGGGTATTGGCCGGCGCCCGCGCCTGTGTGGCGGTGGACACCGGACTCGGGCATTTGGCGGCGGCATTGGATGTGCCGACCATTTCCCTGTTCGGCCCCACCAACCCCGGCCTGACCGGCGCCTACGGCAAGGGCCAGATTCACCTGGCCAGCGACTTTGCCTGTGCGCCGTGCCTGCAAAAACAATGTACCTATCAACCGACGGCCGACGACCTGCGTCGGTTCGACATCAAGCGCGAGTCGCCCCTGTGTTTCACGCGCTTGAACCCTGAGCGTGTGGCAACCCGGCTGAGCACGTTGTTACTGGCTGAGGAGCTGCACTGATGCAACTGGCTTTTGTTCTGTACAAATATTTCCCCTTCGGCGGCCTCCAGCGCGATTTCATGCGCATCGCCCTGGAGTGCCAGCAGCGCGGCCATCAGATTCGTGTCTACACGCTGATCTGGGAGGGCGACATCCCGCCCGGCTTCGAAGTGCTGGTGGCGCCGGTCAAGGCGTTCTTCAACCATCGGCGCAACGAGAAGCTCAGCGCCTGGATGCAGGCCGACCTGGCCAAGCGCCCGGTGGACCGCCTGATCGGCTTCAACAAGATGCCTGGCCTGGACGTGTACTACGCCGCCGACGGCTGCTTCGAAGACAAGGCACAAAACCTGCGCCATTCGCTGTACCGCAGTTTTGGGCGCTATCGCCACTTTGCCGAGTACGAGCGCGCGGTGTTTGCCAAGGACGCCAAGACCGAAGTCTTGATGATTTCCGAAGTGCAGCAGCCGCTGTTCATCAAGCATTACGACACGCCGCTGGAGCGCTTTCACCTGTTGCCACCGGGCATTGCCCAGGATCGCCGCGCGCCGCCGAATGCGGCCGAGATTCGTGAAGGCTTCCGCAAGGAGTTCAACCTGGGCGATGACGACCTGCTGCTGGTGCAGATCGGTTCCGGCTTCAAGACCAAGGGCGTCGACCGCAGCCTCAAGGCCGTGGCGGCGTTGCCGGCCGAGCTGAAAAAACGCACGCACCTGTTTGTCATCGGCCAGGACGACCCCAAGGTATTCCAACTGCAAAGCGCCACCCTCGGGCTGGGCGATAACGTGCAGTTCCTCAAGGGGCGCAGCGATATTCCGCGCTTCCTGCTGGGCGCCGACCTGTTGATCCACCCGGCGTACAACGAAAATACCGGCACCGTGTTGCTCGAAGCCCTGGTGGCCGGGTTGCCGGTGCTGGTCTCGGCGGTGTGTGGTTATGCCCATTACATCGCCGAAGCCGACAGCGGCCTGGTGCTGGACGAGCCGTTTGAGCAGGCTCAGTTGAACCAGTACCTGGCGCAGATGTTGACCGATTCTGCACAGCGCGCGGCCTGGGGCCGCAATGGGTTGGCCTTCGCCGAGACGGCCGACCTCTACAGCATGCCGCAGCACGCTGCGGATGTGATTCTGGCGGAGCCAAAACGATGAAGTTGATTCTTGCCGAACCGTTCAAGACGTTATGGGCCGGGCGTGACGCCTTCGCCGAAGTCGAGAAACTGCAAGGCCAGGTATTCCGTGAACTGGCGGCGCGTCGCACGCTGCGCACCGAGGTGGATGGCCGCCCGTATTTCGTCAAAATCCACCGCGGCATCGGCTGGGCGGAAATCTTCAAGAACTTGATCACCGCCAAGCTGCCGGTGCTCGGCGCCGGCCTGGAATGGGATGCCATTCACCGCTTGCAGGCGATCGGCGTGCCGACCATGACCGGCGTGGCCTTCGGCGAAAAAGGCAGCAACCCGGCGGACCAGCACTCGTTCATCATCACCGAAGAGCTGGCGCCGACCATCAGCCTTGAAGACCTGACCGTCAACTGGGTCGCCGAACCGCCCACACCTGCACTGCGTCATGCGCTCACGGCCGAACTGGCGCGCATGGTCGGCGACATGCACCGGGGCGGCGTGAATCACCGCGACTGCTACCTGTGCCACTTCCTGCTGGACACGTCCAGGCCGATCGACGCACGCAACATCAAGCTCTCGGTGATCGACCTGCATCGGGCGCAAATGCGCGCTCATCTGCCGCTGCGCTGGCGCGACAAGGACCTCTCCGCGCTGTATTACTCGGCGTTGGACATCGGCCTGACCCGGCGCGATAAATTGCGCTTCCTCAAGGGCTACTTCCGCCAGCCGCTGCGCCAGGTCCTGGCCGAGCAGTCGGCGTCTCTGAGCCTGATGCAACGCAAGGCCGACAAGCTCTACGCGCGCAAGCAACGTTACGGGGATGCGATCTGATGGCGGGTTGGAACCTGGAACCTGCCTACGCCGCCCTGGCGGATGATTTTGGAAGCCTCGAAGCGGTGTTTGCCCTGCAAGGCGAGCGGCTGACCCGCGACCCGCTGTCGGAAGTGATTCGCGTGGAGCGTGGCGGGGTCAACTACTACGTCAAGCGCTACACCGGCGCCGGCAAGGGCCTGCGGCGTTACCTGGGCAAGCCGCGGGTCAAGTCCGAATGGCAGAACCTCAAGCGCTTCGCCAAGTGGGGCATTCCCACCGCCGATGTGGTCGCCTGGGGCCTGGAGCGCAGCGGCCTGGCCTATGATCGTGGCGCAATGATCACCCGCGAGTTGCCGAGGACCGAAGACCTCTCGGTCCTGGCCGAACGTAAGGATGCGCGCCTGCGCGACCCCAAGTGGGTCAACGCGGTCAGCCGCCAGCTCGCCGAATACACGCGCACCATGCACGATCATCGCTTTACCCATAACGACTTGAAGTGGCGCAACCTGCTGATCGACGATCAGGCCACCCTGTACCTGATCGATTGCCCCAACGGTGATTTCTGGCGCGGTTTCTGGCTCAAGTACCGCATCACCAAGGACCTGGCCTGCCTGGACAAGGTGGCCAAGTATCACTTGTCGGCCACTCAGCGCCTGCGCTTCTACATGCAGTACCGTGGGTGTCGGCACCTGAGTGAGTCGGACAAACGGCGGATTCGCCACGTAGTGAAGTTTTTCGAGGGACGTGAATGAGTGATTTCCTGGCGGCTGAAGATCGCGCCCTGCTGGAGCGCCACGGCCTCGCGACATTCGACGCCCTGTGGGCCCGGCAACTGGACGCGGTGGACGAGCCGAACACCAGCCGTGGCGGCTGGAGCAGCGTGTTTCGCCTGGAGCTCGACGGCCACGGCTATTACCTCAAGCGCCAGAGCAACTACCTCACGCGCAGCTTGCACCGGCCATTGGGCGAGCCCAGTTTCTCCCGCGAGTTCCGCAACATCAGCCGTTACCGCAAGCTCGGGATCCCGGCGTTGCAGGCGGCGTTCTACGGCGAGCGCAAAGTCGCCGGTGAGCACCGCGCGATGCTGCTGACCCGTGCCCTGGACGGTTGGAATGACCTGGATTCATTGCTGGAGCAATGGGCGCAACTCAGCGATGCCCAGCACCGCGCGATCCTGCTGGCCTGCGGTCAACTGGCGCGCCGGTTGCACAGCGTCGGCCAGGTGCATGGCTGTTTCTACCCCAAGCATATTTTCCTGCAGGCTACTGGTGACGGCTACGCCGCGCAGTTGATCGACCTGGAGAAAACCCGCCCGCTGCTGTTCGGCTGGCGTGACCGGGTCAAGGACCTGGAGCCGCTGTTGCGCCGTGCGCCACAGTGGTCCGACGCCCAGGTGCGTCAATTGCTGGCGGCTTACCTCGATCAGCCCGAAGGCAGCGCCCTCGTCACCACCTGGCTGCAACGCCTGACGAAGCGGCGTAGCCACAAGGAGAACCGTTGATGCGCCTGTCCGAGTTGAAAAGCGCCGGCCGCACGCCGAGCCTGCCCCTCACCGTCGACCTCGCGGATGCCGCCGGCCCGGGGCAACTGCAACTGCTGAGCCTGTTGCGGGTGTTGCCGGGCGAGCGTTATGTGGGCGCGGCGATCTGGCGCGGGCGTCCGGTGCTGGCCAAGTTATTAGTGGGCGGCAAGGCCGCGCGGCATTTCCAGCGTGAACTCAGCGGCGTACGCCTGCTGGCCGAGCAAGGCCTGACCACCCCGCTGTTGCTCGCCGATGGCTTGCAGGACGGCGAGGGCGGCTGGCTGCTGTTCGAGTTTATCGAAGGTGCCGAGAGCCTGGCCGATGCCTGGCACGCCGTTGAAGCGCTACCGCCACTGGCCGACGAGCAAACCGCCGTGCTGGCCGAGGCCCTGGGTGCGATCGGCCAGATGCATGCCAAGGGCCTGTGGCAGGAAGACCTGCACCTGGACAACCTGCTGCGCCGGGACGGCAAGCTGTACTTGATCGATGGCGCCGGCATTCGTGTTGAAGAGGCCGGCAAGCCCCTGTCGCGCGACCGCGTGCTGGAAAACCTCGGGGTGTTTTTCGCCCAGTTGCCGAAAAACCTCGAGCCGTTTACCGAAGAACTGCTGGTGTACTACCTGCTGAGCAACGGCGAGCACGCCTTGCCCCTGCAAGCCCTGGAAAAACAGGTGCGCAAGGTCAGCGCCTGGCGTTTGAAGGACTTGTTGAACAAAGTGGGGCGCGACTGCACGCTGTTCAGCGTGGTGCGTGGCGCCTTTGCCTTGCGCGCGATCCGTCGCGAGGAAGAGCCGGCGATGCTGCCGGTGCTGGAGCAGGCGGATGCGTTGCTCGACCAGGGCCACCTGTACAAGACCGGTGGTGCGGCCAGCGTGGCCAAGGTCGATGTGGCCGGCCGGCCATTGGTGATCAAGCGCTACAACATCAAGGGCTTCGCCCATTGGCTCAAGCGCTTCTGGCGCCCGAGCCGCGCCTGGCATTCCTGGCGCGAAGGCAATCGCCTGGCCTTCCTCGGCATCGCCACGCCCAAGCCGTTGGCCGTACTGGAAAAGCGTTTTTTCTGGCTGCGCAGCCGCGCTTACCTGGTCACCGAATACCTGCCGGGCCCGGACATCATCGAGCGTTTCGCGCCCTATATCGAACACGGTGACGCGCCGGAAGATGAACTGCTGGCGCTGGACCAGTTGTTCGCCGAGCTGATTCGCGAGCGCATCAGCCATGGCGACTTCAAGGGCCATAACCTGTTCTGGGATAAGGATCGCTGGTCGCTGATCGACCTCGACGCGATGTGCCAACACAGCTCTGCCGCCAGCTTCGCCCCGGCGTATGCCAGGGACCGTGCGCGGTTTATGCGGAACTGGCCTGAGAGTAGTGCGTTGTATCAGCTGATTGATCAGCGTTTGCCGAAAGGGGTCCAGACTGGTGGCCCTCTGTAGCAGAGCTTGAGGGCAATATGAACGTAGAGGGGCGACCCAGAAGAACCTAAAACCTAGGATTAAATATCCCATGGCAGATGAAAAACTAACCCCTCCGCAGTTTCTGCTCTTTGAAAGTGAGAGTGAGGCGGAGCGTGTTGCAGAAGTTGTGGCAGCGAAACCGCCAAAAGGGGAGTTCAGCGACTTCATCGTCTATGTGGATGAAAGTGGCGATCACGGGATGCAGACACTTGATGTCAACTACCCCATGTTTGTTTTAGCTTTCTGTGTTTTCCATAAGAGGCACTATTGCGAAAAGGTCATCCCTGCCCTTCAAAAGTTCAAGTTCAATCATATGGGGCATGACCTTGTTGGCTTGCATGAGCTGGAAATCCGTAAGGAAAAAGGGGCGTTCTCCAGTATGTTTGTCTCTCGCCAAGACAAGCATGTTTTCCTGGAGGAGCTGACCAGCATCATTGAGTCGAGCAATTTCGTCTTGATCAGTTGTGTGATTGATAAAGCTACGCTTAGAGAGCAGCAAGGCCCAATACACAACCCCTACCATCTGGCTTTGGGCTTCTGTCTTGAGACGCTTCACGAGTTTTTACATGAGAAAAATCAGCAGAGCGCACTGACGCATGTGATTTTCGAGCGTCGAGGTCGTAAAGAGGATAACGAGCTTGAGTTGGAGTTTCGTCGGATGTGCGATGGAGCCAACCGTCCAGGTATCCGCCTACCATTTGACATCGTGTTTGCCACGAAGCAGGTCAACTCTACGGGGTTGCAGCTTGCGGATCTTGTTGCGCGCCCCATCGGCATGAGCGTTTTACGACCGGGCCAGGAAAATCGTGCCTTTGACGTGCTCAAACGCAAGTTTTATTGCAGTGGAGGGCGGAACAAGGTGGGAGAGGGCTTTGAAAATTGGGGGCTGAAAATTTTCCCTACTGCTGAAAGCGAAAAGCCCCGGTGAGACTCACCGAGGCTATAACGCCGACCGGGATCCCCCAGTCCATTTGCGGCAAATTCTATGTCCGCGATTTTAGAGTGTCAACGGGCAGCACCTGAGTAACCGACGGCCGTGGTTGTGCGAGTCTACTGACGCGTTCAATAGTAAGAACTGTTGCCTGAGCAACAGTTAACAGACAGTTGTTGCCCCAGAACGACAGTCTTCCTTCATGCGGAAACGTTACCCCCTTGATTTAATGCAATAAAAATCCTGGCACGGGCTCTGCAATGCCTCCTGGTGAACCCTTTCACCGGTCGCAGCGGAGCCCTGTATGACTTCCAGCTTTTCCTCGCTTTCCCGTTTGATCTGCCTTGGCGCCGCGCTGTTGCTGGGCCATGTCGTCAGTGTCCAGGCTGCCGAGGGCGATGAGGCCGTGCCGTCCCTGGCCGGCAAGCGCATTGCCGTGAGCATGACCGGCACCAGTCACTATTTCGATATCAAGGCGTTCCAGGCCCAGGTCGATGAGATCAAGCGCCTGGGCGGCACGCCGATCACCCTCGATGCCGGGCGTAACGACAAGAACCTGGTGACCCAGCTGCAAACCGTGGTCACCCAGAAACCCGACGCCGTGATCCAGACCCTCGGCACCCTCAGCGTGATCGACCCCTGGCTCAAGCGCATCAGCAAGGCCGGCATCCCGCTGTTCACCATCGATGCACCGTCCCAGTACAGCCTCAACAACACCACCTCCGACAACGTCGCCACCGGCAAGGCGTTGGCCGATCAGTTGATCAAGGACGCCGGCGGCAAAGGCAAGATCCTGGTGTTCAACGGTTTCTACGGCGTGCCGGTGTGTGCGATCCGTTATGACCAGTTGAAGCTGGCGCTCAAGGATTACCCCCAGCTGGAAATCATCCAGCCGGAACTTCGCGACGTGATCCCCAACACCGTGCAGGATGCTTATTCACAAGTCTCGGCGCTGCTCAACAAGTACCCGGCGGGCAGCGTCTCGGCGATCTGGTCGGCGTGGGACATTCCTCAGTTGGGCGCGAGCAAGGCGCTGATCGATGCCAAGCGCACCGAGATCAAGACTTACGGCGTCGACGGTACGCCGGAAGTGCTGGCGCTGCTCGGCCAGGCAAATTCGCCGGTGGGAGCGGTGGTGGCGCAGCAACCGGCGTTGATCGGCAAGACCGCTGTGCAGAACGTGGCGCGCTACCTGGCCGGGCAACGAGACCTGCCCAAGGAAACCCATGTGGCCACGCTGCTGACCACCGCAGCCAACCTGGACCAGGTTCAGCAACTGCGGGGTGACTGATGCCGGCACTGCACCTGCACCACCTGCGTAAACGCTTTGGCGCCACCCTGGCGCTGGATGACGCAAGCCTTAAAGTCGAACGTGGCAGCATCCACGGCCTGGTGGGTGAGAACGGTGCGGGCAAGTCGACCCTGATCAAGATCCTGGCCGGCATCCACAAGGCGGACGCGGGGCAGGTGAGTATCGATGGCCAGTCGTACGCCGCCTTGTCACCGCGCCAGGTGGATGCGCTGGGCGTGCAGTTCATCCATCAGGAGCGTCTGTTGCCCGCCAGTTTTACCGTGGGCGAGGCGCTGTTTTTCGGGCATGAATTGCGGCGCGGGCCCTTTGTGGATCGACGTCGGCAGCAACGTGAAGCCGAGCGCTTGCTGGCGGAATATTTTGATTTGCAATTGCCCGTCGGTGCGCTGGTGAGCGAGCTGAACAGCGCCGAACGCCAGGTGCTGCAAATCACCCGGGCGTTGATTCGCCAGCCCAAGATCCTGGTGTTCGACGAGCCCAGCGTGGCGTTGGTCAAGCGTGAAGTCGACCAGTTGCTGCGCATCGTCAAACGTCTGCGCGACCAGGGTTTATCCATCCTGTACATCTCCCATTACCTGCAGGAAATCGACAGCCTCTGCGATGAAGTCACGGTGCTGCGCAATGGTCGGGACGTGGCGGTGGTGCAGCCCCGGCATACGTCCAGCGCCGAGATTGCGCGGCTGATGGTTAACCGCGAGGTGCAGGAGATGTACCCCAAGGCCAAGGTTGCACTGGGAGCGCCGCTGTTGCAGGTACGCGGGTTGAGCCTGGCGCGGCGCTATCGGCAGATCGATCTGGACGTGCGGCGCGGAGAAATCGTCGGCCTGACCGGGCTGGTCGGCTCGGGAGCCAAGGAGTTGTTCAAGACACTCTTCGGTGTCGAGCGCGCCGACAGCGGCAGTGTGCATCTGGGCGGGCGTTTACTGCGCCTGCGTTCGCCGGCCCAGGCGATTGCCGAGGGCATTGCGCTGGTGCCGGAAGAGCGGCGCAGCCAGGGGATCTCGCCAGTGCTTTCGGTGCTGGAAAACCTCACGCTGGCGGGGCTCGGACGGTTCAGCCGCTGGGGCTTGTTGAGCCGCCGCAAGGAGCAGGCGGAAAGCCTGCGGCTGATCGACGAATTGGCAATCAAGGCGCCTGGGCCCCAAGCGGCGGTCAGCCAGCTCAGTGGCGGCAACCAGCAGAAGGTCGCCCTGGGGAAGTGGCTGAGCCGCCGCTCCGCCGTGTACCTGTTGGATGAGCCCTGCGTGGGGGTGGATGTGGGGGCCAAGGTGGAAATCTACCGCTTGATCGGACGCTTGGTGGAAGAGGGCGCGGCGGTGCTGGTGCTGTCGTCGGATTTGCCGGAGTTGTTGGGGATCAGTGACCGAATCCTGGTGCTGCATCGGGGTGAGATCGCCGGTGAATTCCGTGCCGGGGAGGCGGACAGCGATCAGTTGCTGGCCTGTGCGACGGGAGCCGTGGCTGCGGCGGCTTTAAGCGCTCGAGAGGTGGAACATGCTTGAAACGGCGACGCCTGGGTTATCGCAGCGGTTATGGGTGCTGGTGCTGCGCCGTGGGTCGGTGGGCGTGTTTGTGGCGATCCTGCTGGGGTTTGCCGTGGCTGCGCCGAATTTTCTGTCGGTAGGCAATCTGGCCAATGTGTTCAGCCAGTCGGCGATCCTCGGCGTGCTGGCCTTCGGGCTCACCTGCGTGATTATCGGCGGCGGCTCGAACGTGGTGGCTGGAGGGCTGGACCTGTCGCTGGCGGCCAACCTGGGCTTGTGCGCGGCGGTATTCAGCCGCCTCAATAATGCCGGCCTGGATCTCGGGTTGACGTTGCTGCTGACTCTGGGCTGCGGTTTGGCGGTCGGCTTGCTGAATGGGCTGGCCGTGGTGGTGCTGCGTTTGCCGCCGTTGCTGGCGACCCTGGCGAGCATGAATGTATTGGCGGGGCTGGAGTTGGTGTTGACGGAGAACACGGTGGTCTCCACGGACTCGCCGCTGCTGGACCTGCTCAGTGGTGGCACCTGGTTGGGCGTACCGGCCCTGGCCTGGGTGCTGCTGGTGACGGCGGGCGTGTTGACGCTGCTTATCCAGCACTCGGCCTATGGGCTGCGCCTGCATGCGGTGGGCGAATACCCCCAGGCGGCCGAAGCGGCGGGCATTGGAGTGCCCGTCTACGTATTGTCGAGCTATCTGCTGTCCGGTCTATGTGCCGCGGTGGCTGCGCTGTGTTCGGCGGCGTTCTTCAGCGGCAGCACCACCGGCTCCGGTGACATGCTGCTGTCGGTGGTGGCGATCGCCTTTCTCGGCGTGGTGTTTTCCCGCCGGCTGGTGGCGAGCATTCCTGGGACGTTGCTGGCGGCGCTGTTGATTGGTTTTCTGATCAATGGCTTTCAACTGCTTAACCTCTCCAGCTTCTGGGTCAATGGTGTGCAGGGCGTGTTGATCCTGCTGGTCGTCGCAGCCTCCAGTGCAGTGAACCGAGGGGCGACGGCATGAACGCACGCGCCGTATTGCCGCTGACATTGCCACTGGTATTCACCCTGATTGTCGTGGTGTTTGCGCTGCAAGCGCCGGGCTTCCTCAGTGCAGGCAACCTGCAAAGCCTGGTGCTGAACAACTTCGTGCTGCTGGCGATTGTCGCTATCGGCATGACCTACGCGGTAGCGGCCGGTGGCATCGACCTGTCGGTGGGCACGGCGCTGGACTTTGCCAGTTTCAGCTTTGTGGTGCTGCTCAATGGCGGCCATGGCTGGGCGGTGGCGGCCACGGGCGCGCTGGCGGCGGCGCTGCTGGTGGGGCTGGTCAACGCCGGCCTGATTGCCGGGCTGCGCATCAGTCCGTTCCTGGCCACCCTGGGCACCCTGTTTATCGGCACCAGCGCCCAGCAACTGCTCTCGGACGGCGGCCAGCCGATCTATATCAGCCAAGGCTTGAAGCCTGAGCTCACTGGGCTGACACCGCTGCTGGTGGTAGTGGGGCTGGCGCTGTTCTACGGCCTGGCCCTGGCGCGCGGACGCCTGGGCCGTGAGTTGCTGGCCCAGGGCACCCAGCCGCTGCTGGCGTATTACTCGGGGTTGTCGGTGCGGCGCATCGTCACCATCGTGGCCCTGGCTACCGCCCTGGCCTGTGGGGTGGCCGGTGTGTTGCTCAGCTCGACAGTCAGCGCCTATGTGCCGCTGTCCGGTAACGCGTTTTTGCTCAATGCGATTGGCGCGGTGTTTATCGGCACCACCTTGAGCCGACAGGGACGGGCGAATGTTCCGGGGACCCTGCTGGGCGTGTTGTTTATCAACGTGATCGCCAACGGGCTGCTGCTGATCGGCTGGAATTTCTACTGGCAGCAGGTGGCGACCGGGGTGCTGATCTTTATCGTGCTGAGCTTCAGTTTTGCCAGCCGGCGGATGCTGGAGCGCGTCTAGTGTTGCACCCCAAAGGCGGACTCCATCCGACGCTTGGGGGGCATGAGCAAACTCCCCTTATTACATAAACAATTTCAGGCGACCGCATTCCGGTGGTGAGCGGGCTTGTCCCGCGTTGGGTGCGAAGCGCCCCCCTGATGAAGACGAATGCGGGGTATCAGGTACTCCTCTGCACCCGGTTTTGGGGCTGCTGCGCAGCCCGACGCGGGACAAGCCCGCTCGCCACAGGGGTTCCGGTTTGCTGCGCGACAGCGCGGGGCCTCCCACATTGAAGGTGTGGTGCGTTCAGAATTGATACTCGGCACCCGCCCCGGCGTACCAGGAGCGCCCGGGCGCCGCTTCGTAGTAGCGGCCATTGCCGTCGCCGACGATCACCGAACCGACGTACTGGCGGTCCAGCAGGTTGTCCAGGCGCAGGGTCTGGTGGAAGGTCCAGTGTTCGACCTTCTGCTCGAACCGTGCGCGCCAGTTGAACACGCTGTAGCCCGGCGCAGCGTGTTGGCTGTTGGTGTCTTCGACGTAGACCTTGCTGCGGTACAGGCCTTCGACAGCGGTACTGACCCAGTCCCGGGGTTTCCAGTTCAGCTCGGCGAACAGCGTGGTTTGCGGCACGCCGGGAAGGTAGTTGCCTTTGTCCACGGGAGTTGTGCCACTGGTGAAGTCGCTGTCGTAGGTGGCTTGCAGGCGCGTGTACGCGAGGTTGGTGCTCCACTGTTCGCTGAGTTGGCTTTCGATGCCCAGTTCGAAGCCGCGGCGCAGGGTGCGGCCGGCGTTTTGGTAAGTGGTGCGCCCTCCGCTGGATTGCTGCACTACCAGTTCGTCCTCGGTGGTGATCTGAAAGAGGGCCGCATTCACGCGGGTGTCCTGGCCAATGCGAGCTTTCAGGCCGATTTCATACTGTTTGCTGACCGATGGCTTGAGCGCAAAGTTGAAGCCGTTCGCCGTGCTGGAGTACGCGGACTCGGCCTGGGTTGGGGTTTCGAAACCTTTGCCCGCGCTTACATAACCGTGCAAGTCAGGTGTGAAGGCGTACATGACGCTGACCGACGGCGTGTTCTTCTGGTAGGTCTTGCTGCCGCTGTCGTTGCCGTCGCTGAGGAAGTGATCGTCTACGTCCATTTCCATGGTGCTGTGGCGCAGGCCGGCTTGCAGGGTCCAGTCACCCAGCAACCAGTTGGCTTGCACGAACGGGTCGAGGCTGGTGGCGGTGTCGATTTCATCGCGACCCAAGGCCCCTTTGACACCATGCACCCCATTGACGGTGTTGGAATAACCTTGGCGATCATCCTGGCTGCGGTCGTAGTCGAGGCCGGTGATCAGGGTCAGGTCGCCGGGTGCGCTGGTGATGGGTTGCAGCCAATGGAGGGAGCCGCCATAGAACTTGCGGTCGAAAGCTACCACACCGCCGCGAGCGTTAGCCGGGTTGGCGGCGCCACTGCCGAACCTGTCCGGGATCGACAGATACTGAATCACACTCCGCCGCCCGGTATACCCGTTCACCTGCAGCGTCGCATCACCGAAATACCGCTCATAATTCATGCCCAATTGCTGATGATCGATACTTTTGCGCGTGTTGTACGTCAGCGCATTGCTGCTCACCGAACGCGGGTTGGCCTTGTAGGCGTCCCAGGTCTGCCCCAGTGGATCCTGGGTACCATTCTGTTCCAGGCTGCTGTAGATCAGCGCCAGCTTGCTGTCGTCATCCGGTTGGAAGTTGAGCTTGGCGAAGGTCTGGTCGCGACGGGCACTGCTGTGGTCGCGGTAGCCGTTGGTGTCCATGCGCGAGGCGTCGAGTACAAAGCCTGCGCCATTCGCCGCGCCTTCGGCGCTCAGGTGGTTCTTGTTCAGGCCGTCGCTGCCCACCAGGGTTTCGGCGCCGATGCGCGGCGGGCCTTCGCCATCGCGGGAAAACATCTGGATCACGCCGCCGGCATTGCTGCCATACAGGGTGGCAGCCGGGCCGCGCAGCACTTCGATACGCTCGGCGGTGTCGAGGTTGAACGTGGCGGCCTGGCCCTGGCCATCCGGGGTGCTGGCGGGGATGCCGTCGGCGATCAGCTTGATGCCGCGCACACCGAAGGCCGAGCGGGCGCCGAAGCCACGGGAGGAAATCTGCAGGTCCTGGGCATAGTTCTGGCGGTTCTGCACCACCAGGCCGGGCACGCGGGCCAGGGCTTCGGAAGCGTTGATGCCCAATTGGCCGTCGCTGATCTGCTCGCGGCCGATGCCGTCCACGGAGTAGGGCAGGTCGAAGGTCGGGCTGGCGCTGCGCGAGCCGGTGACGACGCTGGGGTCGAGGATCAGCGCGGGGTCATCAGCCTGGGCGACGCCGCACAGGGCGAGCAGGCCGGGCAACAACAGGTTGAAGCGAGCGAGGGGGGTCATGAGTCAGTCGGAATCCGTGGCGCTTAGGGTGTAAACGCGCAAAAGGGCGCGAGTTTAGTGACTGGGACGATTTTTATCATTCAGGAATTCGGCTACGCGACCCATCAGCGCGCTCGCACTGTGCACACGGCGATGGGGCAGGCGACTCTTGCCGCTAACAGCTTCCCACTGCTTTTGAGCTATAATCCCGCCCTTTAGCTGTTTCCTGCCCAGGCGGGAAGCACACTTTTTTCAGGCGCAACCCGCCTGCATGCAGACTAAAAGAGGCTAGACCCCTGTGGCATTGACGATTCTTGGCCTGTCCGGCGCCCTTAGCCATGATCCTTCCGCAGCCTTGTATATCGACGGCAAGCTGATCGCGGCCGCCGAAGAAGAGCGCTTCGTACGCGACAAACATGCAAAGAACCGCATGCCCTACGAGTCGGCGAAGTTCTGCCTGGAACAGGCCGGCATCAAGCCTTCCGACGTTGATGTGGTGGCGATCCCGTTTGCCCCGATCAGCCTGTTCGGCGAGGCGCGCTGGCACTACGCCAAGCGTTACTGGTACGCCCCGGACCGCGCCCTTGACGCGATCCTGATGGGCAACCGTCGCTACAAGCGCTACCGCAACAAGATCGTCTGGTGCCTGGAGCAACTGGGCTTCGATCCGAAGAAAATCAAGATCGAACCGGTTGAACACCACCTGGCCCATGCTTCCAGCGCCTACCACTGCTCCGGCTTCCAGGAGAAGACCGCGATCCTCGGCATCGACGGCAAGGGTGAGTACGCCACCACGTTCTTCGGCTACGGCGAGAGCGGCAAGATCCACAAGATCAAGGAATTCTACGATCCGGACTCCCTCGGCGGCCTTTACGGCGCGATCACCGAGTTCCTCGGTTTCGAGATGCTCGACGGCGAGTTCAAGGTCATGGGCATGGCGCCGTACGGCGATGCCAGCAAGTACGACTTCTCGCGCCTGGCCTCGTTTGAAAACGGCGAGTTGGTGATCAACACCGACTACGCCAACGTCATCGGCCTGCGCCGTTATAAAGAGAAGGGCAAGGGTTTCTACTTCTCGCCGAAACTGATCGAGTGGCTGGGTCCCAAGCGCGAAGGCGACATCGCCGACGAGCCGTACATCCACTACGCCGCCAGCATGCAGGCGCTGTTTGAAAAGCTGGCCTTGCAGATGATCGACCATTACCTGGGCGACATCCTCAAGGACACCGGCAAGCTGGCCTTCGCCGGCGGCTGCGCGCTGAACGTCAAGCTGAACCAGAAGATCATTGCCCGTGACGACGTGAAAGAGCTGTTCGTGCAACCGGCGTCCGGCGATGCCGGCACTGCTGTCGGTGCCGCCGCGTACGTGTCCCACGCCCGTGGTGTACCGGTGGAGAAGATGGAACACGTCTACCTCGGCCCGTCCTACAGCAACGAAGACGTGATCGCCGCCTGCGCCAAGCACGAGAGCAAGCCGAACTGGCGCAGGATCGAGAACATGCCCAAGCGCATTGCCAAGATCATGGTCGACGGCAACCCGGTGGCCTGGTTCCAGGGCCGCATGGAGTTTGGCCCGCGCGCCCTGGGCGGTCGTTCGATCATCGGTTGCCCAAGTGCGACCGGCGTGGCCGACCGCATCAACCACCAGATCAAGTTCCGCGAGCGCTGGAGGCCTTTCTGCCCGTCGATGCTCGACACCGTGGCGCCGCAGATGATCAAGGTCGATCACCCGGCGCCGTTCATGACCTTCACCTTTGAAGTGTCGGAAGAGTGGAAGACCCGCGTGCCGGAAGTGGTGCATGAAGACGGTACCTCCCGCGCCCAGGTGCTCAAGCGCGAATACAACCCGCGCTACTACGACATGATGAAAGAGCTGGAAGTACTGACCGGCAACGGCGTGTCCCTGAACACCTCGCTCAACCGTCGTGGCGAAGCGATGATCTGCTCGCCGACCGACGCGCTGAACATGTTCTTCGGCTCCGACCTGCAGTACCTGATCATGGAAGACATCCTGGTCGTCAAAGACGGCGTGGACCCTTATGACGCGCTCGGCTGAACGCCACGTCCTGCAGTTCTGCCATGGCTATGACGGGCCGTTCCTGGACTGCGCGCGGCAGTACGCCAGTTTGTTTGCAGGCTCCGGCTACAAGGTGACCACGGTGTTTCTCACCGGGGTCGCCGACCCGCACGTGGCCGCCGGTTGTGCGTCCGATGAAGTGTTGTTCATGGAATTCAGCTCCAAGGCCATCCGTGGCCTGAAGCTGGGTGCCATCCGTGAACTGCGCAAGATCGCCGCGTCGCGCAACTTCAGTTTTTGTATCGCCCACCGTTTCAAGCCGATCTACATCGCCTTGCTCGGCACGCGGCTGCCGGTGATTGGCGTGCATCACGCCTTTGGTGACTACCAGCGTCGCAGTCGCAGGCTGTTTGCCGGGATCTTCCGCAAGCGCCTGAGCCTGCTGGGGGTTTCCGACGCGGTGCGTGACGATATGCGCCGCTGCCTGCCGACCTGGCCGGCGGCGCGCATCCAGACGTTGTACAACCGCATCGACGTCGACGCCTTGCAGGCCACCCAGGTGCCTGCACATGAGGCGCGTGACGCGTTGGGGTTGTCGCCGGACGAATGGGTGGTCGGCAATGTCGGTCGCCTGCACCCGGACAAGGACCAGGCCACGCTGCTCAAGGGCTTTGCCCAGGCGCTGGCGCACTTGCCGGCCGAAAGCCGCCTGGCGATCCTCGGCAGCGGGCGCCTGGAGCAGGACCTCAAGGCCCTCGCACGGGAGCTGGGCATTGCCGACAAGGTGTTGTTCCTCGGCCAGGTGCCGGAGGCGCGCCGGTATTTCCGTGCCTTCGATGTGTTTGCCCTGAGCTCCGACCATGAACCCTTTGGCATGGTGCTGCTGGAAGCCATGGCGGCCGGCGTCCCGTTGCTGGCCACGGCCTGTGGCGGCGCGAAGGAAGTGGTCGAAGGCGTGGGTATCCTGTTTCCCTTCGGCGATGCCGAGCACCTTGCCCAGGGGCTGCGGCACCTGGCAGCGATGGACCAACACCAGCAACGGCAGTGCGCCGAGATGATGCTGGAGCGCCTGCGCGAGCGTTTCTCGGATCAGGCGGTACGCGATACCTTCTGGCAATTGCCGCACGTTATTGAACTGACCGCGGGGGCTTGATGCTCAATCGATTCCAAGGCTGGCGCGAGCGTGGCTGGTCCGTCGTCGACGCGCCGGTCTACAGCGATGCCTGGCAACGTTTTGGCGGCAGTGTCGCGACCCACCCGCAAGTGATCGAACGTCTGGCCGGGCTGGCCGACATCCCCGTGCGTTACCTGGCCTGGGAGCAGGGCGGCGAGCTTCAAGCCTGCATCGCGACCTGGGGGCGCGACCTGGCCTTGTCCAAGGATGTGCTCAAGCAGCGCGGCAAAAAAGGCCTGTTCGACCTGGGCAACGCCGAGTTGATCCTGCCCGCCGCGCCTGCAGCCCAGGCGCCCTTGCGGCACCGTGCGCGCTATTTGTCGGCCCTGAATGAAGGCCGTTTCAGCGGCCTCAAGCTCCAGGCCGAACAGTTGGCCATGGCCCGCACCCCGGAAGAACTGTCGAAGAAGTTTCGCTACAACCAGCGTCGCGAACTGCGCTTGCTCGAAGAGGCCGGTGGGGTGGTGCGACCGGTGAGCGAGTTTTCCAGTGGGGAATTGGCCGCGATCTACTGCGATCTGTTCCTGCGCCGCTGGGGCTTTGTCGCCACCGGCGCCGAGCGCATGGCCGAGGTGATCGAGCTGCTGCGCGAATGGCTGATCGGCTCGGTGATTTTCCTCAATGATGCGCCCATCGCGGTCCAGTTGGTGTACCGGGTCGAGTCGCCGGAGTGGATCAGCGTGGAGTACGTCAATGGCGGCGTCGACCCTGAAACCCGTGCGTTCAGCCCGGGCAGTGTCCTGAGCTTCCTCAACACCCAGGGCGCCTGGGAACAGGCCCGTGAAGTGGGCAAGCCGCTGCGTTTCTCCTTCGGGCGTGCCGACCGTGAGTACAAGGACCGTTGGTGCAACCCTGTGCCGGTGCTGACCGTATGAGTCGCAAACAGCAATTGCTCAAGCGCCATCGGCGCAACAAACGGGTCGGTTTGCTGATCGGCTTGCTGTTGCTGGTGGTGATCGGTATCTGGGTGGCTTGGTGGCTGCCGCTGGTGCTCGGTGTGCTGGCCTGGGCCGCCCACGAGGCATGGTTTGCCGACCATTTGTTTTATGCGCCCAACGAAGACTACCGATACCGGTTTTCGGCGGATGCCGAGGTGGCCGGGGTTCGCTTTGACGGTGACCGGCTGCGGGTGGATTCGCCGCTGCAAGCCGAGGCGACCCTGGTATTGGCTATCAAGGTCAAGAGTGGTTGGTTGGGACGTTTCCTGGATCCGGCCATTGAGATTCTGGGCGGCGAGAGCACTGACCGACAGGCCTTCGAGCGCGGGGTGAATGGCGTTCGCTACCTGAACCTCAGTGGCTGGGCGTCGGCCCTGATGTCCGGTGAGCTGCGCTTGCGCGGACGTTTTTGTACTGTGCAGGGCGCTCCTCGGCTGTGGGCCTGGGGCACGCCGGATTATTCGGCACAGCGGGTCATGGTTATCGCGCCTCATGCCGACGATGCCGAATTGGCTGCCTTCGGTCTTTACAGCCAGGCCGACAAGCCATGGATCGTGACCCTTACCGCCGGTGAAATCGAAGCCGAGCACTATCAACGCATGGGCCTGGATCCGGTCGAGGCCGCGCGGACCAAAGGGCGCCTGCGCGCCTGGGACAGCATAGCCGTGCCGCTTTGGGCCGGTGTGCCACAGTCACACTGCGTGCAGCTGGGTTACTTCTGCCTGCAACTGCCGGCGATGCGCGCTGCGCCTGATCAGCCGATCGCTTCGCGCGAGGCCGACCTGTCGGATACCCGCCTGTTCCGCCAATTCAACCCTTTCCCGTTGCCGGCGGATGCCGATGGCCTGCCGACCTGGCAAAACCTGCTCGCCGATCTGCGTCAGTTGCTGCTGACCGCGCGCCCTGAAGTGATCGTCTTGCCCCATCCGGTCCTGGATCCCCATCCGGACCACATCTGCGCGCAGCAAGCGGTGATCGAAGCCTTGCAAGGTCTGGAGTGGCAGCCGACCACCGTGCTCGGCTACGCCAACCACCTGCATGACAACGACCGCTGGCCCATGGGCGACGCGGGCGCCGGAATTGCCCTGCCGCCGCTGTTCGATGACACGCTGGAACTGTGGCCGTGCAGCCTGTCGCTGTCGCCGGCCCGGCAGCGCGACAAGGCCATGGCGCTGGGCATGATGCATGACCTGCAACCCGCCCCGCCGTTCAAGCGGCGTGTGCGGCGCTGGCTGCAACGGGTCTTGGCGGGGCGGGCGCGGTCGCCTTATGGTGAGAACGAGTTTTTCCGCAAGGCCGTACGACGGCATGAGTTGTTCTGGCGTTTGTGACGGCAGTTGTGAAAGGGAAGGTCATGAAAGTTTTGTTTCTGGTACAGAAAGAACAGCGCGCGATTCTGGATCGCCTGTACGAAGGCATTGCCGAGCACTGCGAGTGTGATACCCGCTGGCTGAGCAGTGCTGAGCAGCGCAACCTGCGCGGTTACTTCAAGCGTGAAGTCGACGTGAGCCGTTATGACCGCATCGTGTTCTTCCTGCGGTTCAAGCAGGAGATTCGCCAGGCCGGCTTTATCCGTACGATCCCGAACCTGGTGATCCTCGAACACGATGCCTACCAGAACTACATTCCCTGCAAGTACACGGGCAAGTTCAGTGCCCACTACCGTCGGTTGCCGTGGGCGCGGGTCATCAGTTCGGGGCATATGGTGACCGAACGCCTGCGCGCCGAAGGCTTCGATGCGGTGTTCGTGCCCAAGGGCTACGATCAGGCGCTGTTGCAGGCCCAGGGGCTGGAGCGCGACATTGAGCTGGCCTTTGTCGGCAGCACCAACAGCGTGGCCTACAGTGGTCGCAAGGCATTGCTCGATGAGTTGGCCCGCGTTGAACCTTTGGTGGTCACGCGCACCAAATCCGGTGAGGAATACTGCGCAACCCTCAACCGGATTCGTTTTTTCGTCAGTGCCGACGTGGGCATGGGCGAGTATATGATCAAGAACTTCGAAGCCATGGCCTGTGGTTGTGTGCTGCTGGCGTTTGACCAGGGCGCCGCGGAAAACCAGGCCCTTGGCTTCAAGGACATGGTCAATGTGGTGTTCTACAAAGACATTCCCCAGTTGCAGGAAAAACTCGCTGCATTGCGATCCAACCCTCAGTTGGCGGCCGAGATTGCGCGCAACGGGCAAGACCTCGCGGTCAGCCAGTTCAGCTTTGCGCGCATCGGCCAGCGCATTGTCGAGGTGCTGAAGCCACCGCTGCGACCCCGAGCCCCGTTGAATTTGCTGGAAAAGTTGCGCTTGAAATTGGGCGTTTGATATCTGCCAGGTGGCCGCGATTAGTGGCCTTATGATATTATCGAGGCTTGAATGCAATTCTCCGCTCAAAGCGATATAACGCTCGTCGTGACCAGTTGTGGTCGCTTCGATTTGCTGAAGCGCACGCTCGCGAGCTTCGATCTGTTCAATACAGCGGCCATCCGCGAAGTCTTCATTACCGAAGACTCTGGCGATGACGCGGTACGCCTGGCGATTCCTGAGCACTGGCTCGGCCATTGCACGTTCCTGATCAACCGCCCGAAACTGGGGCAATTGGCATCCATCGACTTGGCCTACGGCTCGGTCAAGACCCCGTACATATTCCATTGCGAAGATGATTGGGCGTTTTATCGACCCGGCTTTGTCGAAGATTCCAAGACGGTCCTGGAGCAACGCCCCGATATCCTGCAAGTCTGGTTGCGTAACTACGTCTACGACCTGCAGGTGCACAGTCCCTATATCCATCTGGGGGCGCGTGAGCTGATTGGTGGGGTGCCTTGCTATCCTTTGCTGTCCGATAAGCCTGACTGGCAGGGGTTCTCGCTGAACCCGGGCCTGCGGCGTATCAAGGAATATTGGTTGTGTGCGCCCTATGCCGGGTTTGAAGGTGAGAAGGGGCTTTCCAGGCGTTACGCGCAGCTGAACCTGGCCGCCGTTACCCTGGAAGGTGATGCCGTTTTGCACACCGGTTTTGGTTTGCATGTGGCGACGGCAGGAGAGCGCTTGAACAAGGTACGGCGTAAGCGACGAGAGCGGGTCAAGCTGGCCGTCATGCTGATCCTGGGGGTCGGTATCGGTTGGTTGATCCATTAGTAAGTACGACGAGCCGCACCCACACCGCATAAGGTTTTTTCGATGAGTATTCTCAACATCATGTGGGCTGGTGGCTCTGCATTCGCTTCGGTGCAGAAGGTTCATCAGCAGATATTGTCCCAGGCCGACAGCGAGGTACGGGTGCACACCTGGTTGCTTCAGGGCAGCGCCGAGAGTAACGATGGCTTGGTCAAAGAGGCCGTCGAGTGGAATCTCTCATCTGCCAGGCTCAAGGGACGGCACCTGTGGAAGTGGCTGATGCCCTGGATGCGTGCGCGCTTCCAGAGGGCCCTGCCTGAAGATGTGCAGGTTGTGTTGCTTGATGGCATCGGTGTCGCACGCGTGCTTTTACCGGTGCTAAAGCATTCGCCGCAGGTGCGCGCCGTGGTGATTTTTCATGGTGTCACGCGCTTGCGCAAAGCTGATCGCAAGCTCGTCGAGCAGCTTCCAGCGTCGCAACTGACCCTGGCGGCCGTGTCGCAAACCCTCGCCAGCTCCCTTGAGCGTTACTTGCAACGGCCTGTGGCGGTGCTGCGCAGTGCCTTCGATCCTGCTGTGTTCCGTGCCGCAGTGCTTACCCGTGAGCAGGCGCGCTCCCACCTGGGACTGCCATTGGATGGCTCGCTGGCAGTGGGTGCGGTAGGTCGACTGGTAGACGGCAAGGGGTTTGGCTGTTTGCTGGAGGCCTTTGCCAGTGCGACGGCCGATCAGCCGGATGCGCGCCTGGTGATCATCGGCGAGGGGCCGGCGAGGCCCAGGCTCGAGGCGCGTATCGAGGCGCTTGGCTTGCGCGACAAGGTGTCCCTGCCGGGGCATTTTCCTGAGGCGGCGACCCTCTATCGGGCATTTGACTGGGTTGCCATTCCGTCCACGGAAGAGGGCCTGGGGTTGATCCTGCAAGAGGCGGTGATGGCCGGTGTGCCGGTATTGACCAGTGAGCTGGCGGTGTTCCGCGAACAACTGGGTGATGCCGGCTGGTACGCGCCCGTAGACAGCACCGCGTCCTGGGCCGACCTCCTGAACCGTGCGTTCAGGAGTTCCAGTGCACAGGTTGTCGAGGCTCAGTCGCGGGCGTTGGCGCCGGAGCAAGCCTGGAATGATTTCACCGAAACCACCCGGCGGCTGTTCTCATGCCGCTAGCAGCGCTTGCTCCAGTGCTTGCATTGGAAAGCGTTCGTTCAGCTTCTCGCGCGCAATATAGCGCGCGAAGTGTTGCAGGTTGCGCCTTGCCAATTCAGGGTTCAAGGGCGCGCGCAGGAAGCGCATGTCGGCCACGTCGATCAGGCCCATTTCATTGTCCGGTGTCACGACAATATTGCCCAGGTGCAACGAGCGGAAGTAGATGCCCGCGCCATGCAAGCGGCGAATAAGGGCCACGAGCGGGTCGAGGTTCGTGCGCCAGTCAAAGCCTTCACGGCTGGAAATCTGGCGCAGCGTTTCGCCCGGCAAAGGACGATAGAGTACGGCGGTCATGCCGGGGGGCGTCAGTTGAAAGAACGCGAGCACGGTCATGGTCGGGATGCCGCGCTGTTGCAACTGCGCCACATTGTCGATGAAACGCTTGGAGTACGGGCGAAACAGCGCGGACGACAGCAGGCGCTTGCGGCGAAACAGTTTGAGGATATTCCCGTCGGTCAGCAGGTAGACTTTGGGGCCATAGCTGTCCTGTTCCAGGATTTTGGCACCTTCAATCATCGCGGTTAAATCGGCTTGGGAAAGCCTTGAACATTGCATCGTCGGAAAGCCTTGTGGGAGTCGCGGGCACAGTGATCGGTAATAATGCCGAAAGTTTTGGGTTTTAACCATGCCGGGTTGGTGGGTTGAACGTATTCAGGAGCGGGTGATGCAAGCAAGTCGTTGGGCGCAGGTATGGATGGTTTTCGGGTTACTTTGGTTTTTGTTGGCGATTGCCTTCGCGCCGACCAATAAGATCTATCAACAAGGCTTGACGCTGTTTTTGTGGTTGCCGGCAATGGTGTTTGCCTGGTCGGCGCGTGAGCGTCTCAAGGAAGTCTGGCGCGAACAGCGCTGGCTGTGCCTGCTGGTCGCTGCGCTCGCCGTCTGGGGGCTGGTCAGTCTGTCGTGGACCAACGTCGAAGACCCGTCGCGCGAGGCCAAGCGCCTGCTGTATATCGGTGTGTTCCTGCTGTTTTTCCCGGTGTTTGCGTGTGGTCGAACCGAACGCGTCATTCGTGTGATGCAGTGGGGCGGTTTCGGGCTTGCCTTGTCGTCGCTGGTGGCGATCGTCAGGTTCTATGGTGTTGAGCAGAATGCCTGGACTGCCCGCCTCGAAGGTTTAGGGCAGTTGGCCCACCCGATCCTGGGCGCCTACGTGATTGGCCTGGCTGCGGTTTGGCTGTTGCACTGGTTGCCCCGTGGTCGTTGGATGCAAGTGGCGTGGGTGCTGTCTATCGGTTTTCTCGGACTTTTCGTGGTATTGAGCCAAAGTCGTGGTGCCGCACTGGCCTTGTTGCTGACTGTGGTGGCGATGCCCGCCTGGTGCCGAGACCGCCGTAGCACGGTGATTGCGATCGGCGCGGTCATTGCGGCGCTGGCGGTGTTCTTCGCCATGCAATCCCTGATGCTGGCCCGTGGCGTGTCTTACCGCCCGCAGATCTTCATGGCCGCCGTGCAGATGATCAGCGAGCGCCCGTGGACCGGCCTGGGGCTGGGCGGGGACTACAAGGTATTTGCCGACAACCTCTTTTTCGATCACTCCCACAACCTGTTCACCCACGTGAGCATCGAGTTGGGCCTGCCGGGCCTGCTGCTGTGGTGCGGCCTGTGGTTCGGGGTGCTGTGGCAGGCCTGGAAGGCCCGCGACACGCTCTATGGCAAGGGCATCATCGGCATGTGGGTGTTTTCGTTCCTGGCCATGCAATTCGATGCCGCCAGCCTGACCGGCACGCCGCGGGCCGAGTGGTTTATCTCCTGGTTGCCGATTGCCCTGGCCAGTGTTTTGGTCTGGGCTCGGGCCAAACCCGACGCGTGTGATAAAGTTCGCGTCCTACCCAATCAGTGAGCTCGACACATGAGTGACGCACCGCCCAAAGCGGACCAGGAATCCAGCCTGAAAATCTATTTCCGGCTGCTGGGCTATGTGAAACCGTACCTCGGCATGTTCCTGCTGAGTATCGTGGGCTTCGTGATCTTCGCTTCGACCCAGCCAATGCTCGCCGGGATTCTCAAGTACTTCGTCGATGGCTTGAGCAACCCCGATGTGGTGTTCCTGCCCAAGATCCCGTTGTTCAAGGACCTGAAGTTGCTGATGGCCGTGCCGCTGCTGATCATCCTGATCGCCGCGTGGCAGGGGCTGGGGTCGTTCCTGGGCAACTACTACCTGGCCAAGGTTTCCCTGGGGCTGGTGCATGACCTGCGGGTCCAGCTGTTCAACAAGCTGCTGGTGTTGCCTAACCGCTATTTCGATACCCACAACTCCGGGCACCTGATTTCCCGTATCACCTTCAACGTGACCATGGTCACCGGTGCGGCCACCGATGCAATCAAGGTGGTGATCCGCGAAGGCCTGACGGTGGTGTTCCTCTTCGGCTACCTGCTGTGGATGAACTGGAAGCTGACCCTGGTGATGCTGGCGATCCTGCCGCTGATCGCGATCATGGTCGGCAGCACCAGCAAGAAATTCCGCAAGCAGAGCAAGAAGATCCAGGTGGCAATGGGCGATGTGACGCACGTCGCTTCGGAAACCATCCAGGGTTACCGCGTGGTGCGCAGCTTCGGTGGCGAAAGCTACGAGGAGCGTCGCTTTGCCGCCGCCAGCCAGGGCAATACCGACAAGCAACTGCGCATGAACAAGACCGGTGCGGTCTATACGCCGATGCTGCAACTGGTGATCTACACGGCCATGGCCGCGTTGATGTTCCTGGTGCTGCTGTTGCGCGGTGAAGCCACGGCGGGTGACCTGGTGGCCTACATTACTGCGGCGGGCCTGCTGCCCAAGCCGATTCGCCAGCTGTCGGAAGTCAGCTCGACGATCCAGAAAGGCGTGGCCGGTGCCGAGAGCATCTTCGAACAACTGGATGAAGAGCCCGAAGTCGACAGCGGCACTGTGGAGCGTGATCGCGTCAGCGGGCGCCTGGACGTGCGCAACCTGAGCTTCACCTACCCGGGTACGGAGCGTGAGGTGCTCAAGAACATCAGCTTTAGCGCAGCCCCTGGGCAGATGATCGCCCTGGTCGGCCGCTCGGGCAGCGGCAAGTCGACCCTGGCCGGCCTGATCCCGCGTTTCTACCATCACGAAACCGGGGAAATCCTGCTGGACGAGGTCGAGATCGAAGACTATCGCTTGCGTAACCTGCGTCGTCACGTGGCCCAGGTGACCCAGCATGTGACCTTGTTCAACGACACCGTGGCCAACAACATCGCCTACGGCGACCTCGCGGATGCACCCCGTGCCGACATCGAGAAAGCCGCCGCCGACGCCTACGCCATGGACTTCATTTCCGAGCTGCCAAAAGGCCTGGACACCGAAGTCGGTGAAAACGGCGTGCTGCTTTCCGGTGGTCAACGTCAGCGCCTGGCGATCGCCCGGGCTCTGCTGAAAAATGCCCCGCTGCTGATCCTCGATGAGGCCACTTCGGCCCTGGATACCGAGTCCGAGCGGCATATCCAGGCTGCACTGGACAAGGTCATGAAAGGTCGCACCACCCTGGTGATTGCACACCGTTTGTCCACCATCGAGAAAGCCGACCTGATTCTGGTGATGGACCACGGTGAAATTGTCGAGCGCGGGACACATCTCGAACTGCTGGCCATGGGCGGCTATTACTCGCGCCTGCACGCCATGGGGCTGGACGAGCCGGCCACGGCAAACATCACCTGACCCGCCGGGGCGTGCAATGCGCCCCGGTGTTTGTATCCGGCCCGTTACAGGGCTTGACCAAAGCCAAATAATCCACTGCCTGTCGTTTGTTATGTTGGCCTTCTCGATTCGAATGACGAACGAGAGGGCTAACCTTCTTGCGTGGGTATTGGAATGCTGCAACATCTACTGTGGAAACTGCTGCCCAAACACCAGAGGGTGTTTCTGCTGGGGCGTTTGTCGGTGGTGGATCGTCAGGCGGTAAACAAATCCCTGTCTGGGGTCGCAACGCTCAACCCGGCTTTCGAGCGCCACCGGTGCGTGTTTATCCATGTGCCCAAATGCGCCGGCAGCAGTGTGTGCTCGGCACTTCTCGAGGGGCGCTGGCCGGGGCATTTGCCGTATTACTGGTATGAGCAGCAATTTCCCCAGCACTGCGAGCGCAGCTTCAAATTTGCGTTCGTGCGTGACCCGCTCGAGCGGGCCTACTCGGCCTACACCTATTTGCGCGGCAACGCCATGGGCCCTCGCGACCTGCAAGCCCAGGCGCTGGTTTCCAGCTACCGTGACTTCGAACATTTCGTTGCCGGCTGGCTGCACCCGGACAATCTGCGACGCCAATTGCACTTCGCTCCCCAGACCGACTTCCTGGTCGACCACATGGGTCAGATGGCCATGGACTTTCTCGGGCGCCAGGAGTCTTTGCAGCAAGACTTCCAGCACCTGTGCGAACGCCTCGGGGTGGACTCATCCCTGCCGCATCTGAATGTTTCACTGGGGCGTCGTCACGGGCCGGTCAGGGACTTTTGCTCCTCGCGCACGCGCCGATTGGTCAGGCGTGCCTATCAACGTGACTACGAGGTGTTGGGTTATGAATAGCCAGTTGCTGGCCGGCGGTTGCGCTGCCATCCGTCCCTTTGCCCTATCGCTGTCGGTGGCCGCGCGGGCGGCGCTCAAGCATCAGCAGCCCTGCTGCGTATGGCTGACGGGGCTGTCCGGGTCCGGCAAGTCGACCCTGGCCAATGCCCTGGAAGTGCAACTCAACGAGCAGGGGCGGCACACCTTCGTGCTCGATGGCGATAATTTGCGCGCGGGGCTGTGCAATGACCTGGGCATGAGCGATGCGGCGCGCAAGGAAAATATCCGGCGTATCGGCGAAGTGGCGCGCCTGATGGTGGACGCCGGCTTGATTGTCATTGTGTCGGCGATCTCGCCGTTCAGCGTCGATCGGGCGAGCGCCAGGGCGCTGTTCGGGCCGGAGCAGTTCTTTGAGATTTATGTCAGCACGCCCTTTGACGTATGCGCCCGGCGCGACCCCAAGGGCTTGTACCGTGCGGCACTGGACGGGCGCATCAAGGCCTTCACCGGGTTGGACAGCCCCTATGAGGCGCCGCTTGCGGCCGACTGCGAAATCAATACCGATGAGGTCGAGTTGGCCGAAGCCGTGGAGCAGATCCTGGCGGCACTGTTTAAAAAGTGATCAGTTTCAGTGCCTGATGCATCGCGGATAAAGCTCTCGAACTAGGCGGCGCTCACCCTGTGCTAATATCGCGCCCCTGTTCATTTTGTATGTGGGTTGCTCCATGAAGTTGTCCATGCCGCGATTCGATCAAGCCCCAGTCTTGGTGGTCGGCGATGTCATGCTCGACCGTTACTGGCATGGTGGTACCTCACGGATTTCCCCTGAGGCGCCGGTACCGGTAGTCAAGGTCGAGCAAATCGAAGACCGTCCAGGCGGCGCTGCCAACGTTGCCCTCAATATTGCCGCCCTCGGCGCCCCGGCCTCCCTGGTCGGTGTGACCGGCGACGACGAAGCCGCCGACAGCCTGGCCAACAGCCTGCGCGGCGCCGGCGTGCGCGCGCTGTTCCAGCGTATTGCCCATCAGCCGACCATCGTCAAGTTGCGGGTGATGAGCCGTCACCAGCAATTGCTGCGTATCGATTTCGAAGAACCCTTCGCCACCGACGCCCTGGCCCTCAGTGGCCAGGTCGACGCGTTGCTCGAAGGTATCAAGGTGCTGGTGTTGTCCGACTACGGCAAAGGCGCCCTGAAGAACCACCAGGAACTGATCCAGGCCGCCAAGGCGCGGAACATTCCGGTACTGGCCGATCCCAAGGGCAAGGACTTCTCGATTTATCGAGGTGCCAGCCTGATCACGCCGAACCTCAGCGAGTTCGAAGCCATCGTCGGCGGTTGCGCCGATGAGCACGACCTGGTGAGCAAAGGCGCGGCACTCATGGCCGACCTTGACCTCGGCGCCTTGCTGGTGACCCGTGGCGAGCACGGCATGACCCTGCTGCGTCCCGGTCACCCGGCGATGCACCTGCCGGCGCGTGCCCGTGAAGTGTTTGACGTCACCGGTGCCGGTGACACCGTGATTTCCACCCTGGCGGCCTCCATTGCGGCCGGCGAAGAGTTGCCCCACGCCGTAGCCCTGGCCAACCTGGCGGCGGGCATTGTGGTCGGCAAGCTGGGGACGGCCGCGATCAGCGCGCCTGAACTGCGCCGTGCGATCCAGCGCTCCGAAGGTTCGGAACGTGGTGTGCTGAGCATCGAGCAATTGCTGCTGGCGATTGACGATGCCCGTGCCCACAACGAAAGCATTGTGTTCACCAATGGCTGTTTCGACATCCTCCACGCCGGCCATGTGACCTACCTGGAGCAGGCTCGCGCCCAAGGTGATCGCCTGATCGTCGCGGTCAACGATGATGCGTCGGTCAGCCGCCTGAAAGGCCCTGGCCGGCCGATCAACAGCGTCGACCGACGCATGGCGGTATTGGCCGGGTTGGGCGCGGTGGACTGGGTGATCAGCTTCCCTGAAGCCACCCCGGAAAACCTGCTGGCCCAGGTCAAGCCGGACGTGCTGGTCAAGGGCGGCGACTACTCCGTCGACCAGGTGGTCGGTGCCGACATCGTCAGCGCCTACGGCGGCAAGGTCAAAGTGCTGGGCCTGGTTGAGAACAGCTCGACCACCGCCATTGTCGAGAAGATCCGCAACAATGAGTAAGGCTGATCCGTTGGTCCTGATCACCGGTGGCGCGGGCTTCATTGGCTCGCACCTGGTCGATGCGCTGCTTGCCAAGGGCTATGCGGTACGTGTGCTGGATAACCTGTCCACGGGCAAGCGCAGCAACCTGCCGCTGGACAACCCGCGCGTCGAATTGCTCGAGGGGGATGTCGCCGACGCCGGGATGGTGGCGCGTGCCGCTGTCGGCGCGACGGCGGTGGTGCACTTGGCGGCGGTCGCTTCGGTGCAGGCTTCGGTGGATGACCCGGTCAGCACGCACCAGAGTAATTTCGTCGGTACCCTGAATGTCTGCGAAGCCATGCGCAAAGCCGGTGTGAAGCGGGTGGTATTCGCTTCCAGCGCGGCGGTGTATGGCAACAACGGCGAAGGCGCTTCCATTGACGAAGAGACCACCAAGGCGCCGTTGACGCCCTATGCCTCGGACAAGTTGGCCGGCGAGCATTACTTCGACTTCTACCGGCGCCAGCATGGCCTGGAACCGGTGATTTTCCGCTTCTTCAATATCTTCGGCCCGCGCCAGGATCCGTCATCGCCGTACTCCGGCGTGATCAGTATCTTCAGCGAACGGGCTCAGCAAGGCCTGCCGATTACCGTGTTCGGCGATGGCGAGCAGACCCGCGACTTCATGTACGTGGAAGACCTGGTGGACGTGCTGGTGCAGGCCATCGAAGCCCCGGACGCGCCGTTGGGGGCGATCAACGTCGGCTGGAACCGCACGACTACCCTCAAGCAGGTGCTGCAGGCGCTGGAAGAGGCCATTGGTACGTTGCCTGCCGTGACTTACGGCCCGGCACGCTCGGGAGACATTCGCCATTCGCGGGCAAATAACCAGCGTTTGCTGGCCAGCTTCAAGCTGCCTGAGCCGACCCCGTTGACGGTTGGCCTGGCGCGGTTGCTCCGAGGCTGACTGTTCACCTGTAGGAGCGAGCTTGCTCGCGAAGCTCGTCAACGATAACGCAGGTATCCTGATTAAAAGCGGTGCCCTTGCGTTTTTCGCGAGCAAGCTCGCTCCTACAGTTATCGAAGCCAGCCCTCAGCGGCTGGTTTTTTTCTTTGGCACGATCTTGCGCAGCATCTGGCGCGCCTTGCCGGTCAAGCGCTTCAATTTCGATTCTTTCTCAGGCTCCGCCAGGCCTTGCTGCCGCAGCCAATCCTTCCAGCGAATGCGTTCGTCGCGCACCAGCCAACCTTCCTGCTGGGCGAAGCTTTCCGCCAGGTACAGACCGCGGGTGCTGGCGGGGTAGAGCTGGTCTTTCTTGACGGTGTAGAGCTCGGCGAGCGGTTGGCCGTCTTTCAATGGCATCAGGTACAGGTCCGGGCGCTGGCGGTCCAGGCGTGCCACCAGCTGGTCGCCTTCAAGCCGCTCATCCACATGGAACAGGCTCAGGGATTTGGCTTCCTTCGGCACTTCCAGGCGCAAGTCATAAATCAGTTGCAGCGAAGCGGTCGGCACATGCACATAGGCCCGCGGGCGCTCGATCAGTTGGGTGGTTGCGCAGCGCACCGGGCGTGCAGCGCCTGACAAAGGGCTCAAGCGAAACGGCAAGGCTTCGCGGTAATGCAGCGCGGCGGAGTAGGGGGCCGGCAACCAGGTGTCGTTGAAGCGCCCGCCGAGCCAGCCTTCCGGGGTCTCCAGCAGGCACTCCTCGGCAATCTCCTGGATGGCGGTGTGCAGCGGCAGGTTCAGTTCATGGGCGGGCACGTAGCCGGAGATCAGCTTGAGCACCACATCGCCACGGTCCTGGCGACGCTGGCGCACCAACACCCAGTAATCCTTGTTTTGCCAGTGCAGTGTCAGGCGCACCGATACGCCGAGGTTGGCCAGTTCCAGGGCGAAGCGTTCGGCATCCGGCACGTCAACCGGCTTGCGCCGTTGCAGGGTCTGGGCGAAGTTGAGCGGCATACCCACGCTCTGGTAGCTCAGGCCTTCCGGGGTGGCTTCGACGTGCAGCGGCAGTGTCTTGAAGTTGCTGGGGTTTTTTCTTATGAGCGTTCGCGGCATGTCGGCTCCTTCTTGCGACGGGGTCGGCCGCGTCGGCGGCATCAGAGTTGACGAATGACCTTGGCAGCGGTCGCCACGTTATGGGCCAGGTGCAGCGGATTGATGGTCCCGACAATAGCACTGGCGACGCCCGTTTGCGCAAACAACAGCATGAAACTGGCGTGTATTGGATCCATTCCCGGTTCCAGGCAGACGTGGCCGCTGGCCAGCGCCTTTTTGACCAGGATGCCCTTGCCATGGGCCGCCGCATGCTCAATGACGGCTTTTTCCGCCTGTTCGTTCAGATTGTAGGTGACCATCGCGCAATCACCTTGTTCCAGAGCCCTCACGCCACCTTCGACGGTTTTGCCGGAGAAGCCGAAACCGCGAATCTTGCCCTCTTGTTTCAGCTGCGCGAGAGTCTGGTACACCTCACAGTCGTTGAGGATGTGCAGGTCGTTGCCATCGGAGTGCACCAGCACCAGATCGATAAAATCCGTTTCAAGTCGTTTCAAGCTGCGCTCGATCGACATCCGTGTATGGGCAGCGCTGAAATCATGGCGGGACAGGCCTGCTTCGAACTCCTCGCCGACCTTGCTGACAATCACCCAGTCCTTGCGCTGGCCGCGCAGCAGTGGCCCCAGGCGTTCTTCACTGCGCCCGTAGGCGGGTGCGGTATCGATCAGGTTGATGCCCAGCTGGCGGGCCTGGCGCAACAACATCCGTGCTTCGTCGTCATCGGGAATGGTGAAGCCGCTGGGGTATTTCACGCCCTGGTCGCGGCCCAGCTTGACGGTGCCGAGGCCGAGCGGCGACACCAGCAGGCCGGTGCTGCCCAAGGGGCGGTGCAGGTCGTGCAGGGTCGGCAGGCTCATGGCAACAGTTGCTCCCAGGCCGGTACGCCGATGGCGGGTTTTGGCAGGTCGGGCAAAGGCTCCGATGCGCTTGGGCGGATGCCGTCGCGTTCGAGGCTGTTGAGCACGCGATCGGCGAAATCCGGCGCCAGCGCCAGCTTGGTCGGCCAGCCCACCAGCAGGCGGCCCTCTTCGGCGACGAAGGCGTTGTCAGGCCGGCTCAGGCCCGATTGCAGGGGTTCTGCACGGTCGACCCGCAGCGTCGCCCAGCGGGTCTGGCTCATATCGATCCAGGGCAGCAGGTGCGCCAGCTCTTTCTGGGCGGTGGCGATCTGCTCTTCGGGCGCGCGTGCCACGCCGTCGGCCTCGGCAATGTCGCCGCCCAGGTACCACACCCAATTGCCATCGGCAGCCGGGTGCGTGGTGACGGTGATGCGCGGCTTGGTACCGCCGCCCAGGCAGTGGGCGTACAGCGGTTTCAGGCCTGGGCCCTTGGCGATGATCATATGCAACGGGCGTTTCTGCATGGCCGGCTGGCTCAGGCCCAGGGCGGCCAGCAGCTCAGCGGTACCGCCGCCGGCGCTCAGGACGATGCGCTGGGCGCGGATTTCGCGGTCATCGACCTTCAGGCCCACCAGGGTGTCGCCTTCGCGCAGTGGTTCGATGCGCTGCCCGGCGAGCAAGCCGTCACCGGCCAGTTGCGCCAGGCGTTCGATCACGCTGGGTACGTCCACCACCAGTTCGGCCAGGCGATAGACCTTGCCCTTGAAGCCACGGTCTTGCAGGGCCGGCGGCAGGTCGTCGCCCTTGACCTGATCGACACGGCCGCGCACGGCCTTGCTGGCAAAAAAGCTGGTGAGGTTGCCGGCGATCGTGCCTGGGGACCACAGGTAATGGGCTTGCGAGAGCACGCGCACGCCGGACAGGTCCAGCTCGCCGTCACCGGCCAGGGCTTCACGCCAGCGGCGCGGCATATCGGCAATCGCTTCGGAGGCGCCGGTGAGGGCGCCGTGCAGGGCGTATTTGGCACCGCCGTGGATAATCCCCTGGGATTTCACGCTTTGCCCGCCACCTAATGTGGCGTTTTCCACCAGCACCGTGGAAAACCCCTGGCGGCGTAGGCGCGCATTCAGCCAGAGGCCGGCAACTCCGGCGCCGACAATCAGGACGTCGGTGGAAATAACGGATGGCATGGGCGACCTCATTTCAAAACAAGGCCGCAAGTATACATCCCGCACCATGCACACCGTAGGCGCTGTCGCGCTTTAGCGAGGCGGCGAGTCCTGGATGCAATGGAGGCTCAAGTGAACACTCAATGCCCGGCAGTTTTCGAAAACAGCTGGATGACCACCACGCCCAGCACAATCAGGCCCATCCCCAGCATCGCCGGCACATCGAGCTTCTGCCCATAGATAAACAGCGCGGCAATGCTCACCATCACGATGCCCATCCCGGCCCATACCGCATAGGCCACGCCGACGGGCACGGTACGCACCACCAGGGTCAGCATCCAGAATGCCACGCCATAGCCGACGATCACCAGCAACAGCGGGATGGGAGTACTCCAGCCCTTGATGGCTTTCATGGAAACGGTAGCGATCACTTCCGAGCAGATGGCAATAGCCAGGTAGCAGTAGGCGGCGTTCATGGGTGAGTCCTCGGTGTAAAGCAATCTGATAAGGCCGGCATTCTAGAGTTTTATCAGATGGGGTAAAGTCATTACCTATCCGAAATTAAGATGGGTTGTGGGGTGAGCATGCAATGGAACCTGGAGCAGATGCGTTTGTTTGTCAGCGTCGCCGAGCAGCGTTCGTTTTCAGCGGTGGCGCGCGGGCAGCGCAAGGCGCAATCGGCAGTCAGCAACGCGATCGCGATGCTGGAGACCGACCTTGGTGTGAGCCTGTTCGACCGTAGCAGCGGCCGCCAGCCCAGCCTGACCGAAGCCGGCAGTGTGTTGCTGGAGGAGGCTCGCGAAGTGCTGCGCCAATGTGAGCGCCTCAATGGCCGGGCACTGTCACTGACCCGCGGTGAAGAAGCCTGCCTGCGCCTGGCCCAGGATGAAGCCATGTTGTTCCAGCCGGTACTCGACAGCCTTGAGGCACTGGCGGGGCGATACCCGTTGCTTGAAGTGCAACTGTCCAGCGCCGCCCAGGGCGATGTGGCGCGCAAGTTGGTGGAGCGCAAGGCCGACCTGGGCCTGTTGTTCTACCACGACCAGATCCCCGAAACCCTGGAGCGGCGAGTGGTAGGCAGCGTGGAAATGGTCACGGTGTGCGGGGTGAACCACCCGCTGGCCAAGGAGTCGTACGTGACCTGCCAGCACCTGGCCCAGTTTCGCCAGTTGTTGATGTCGACCCAGACCAGTGTCTACCCCGGCAGCGAAGCGGCCAGCCCGCTGGTGTGGCGTGCCGACAGTTTCTACGTACTGGCCGAATGGCTGATGAGTGGCTTGGGCTGGGCGTGGCTGCCACGGCATATCGTGCAGTACCCGACCTATCAACAACAGATGGTGGAATTGGACAGCGAATGGACGCCACCGGCCCTGGTGGTGGAGCTGGTCTGGCGGCGTGACGAGCACTTGGGCCCCGCCGCGCGCTTTCTCGCCAAACGTTTTGCCGAGTGCTTGCAGGCGATCGACTGAAAAAGCCGATAAACTCCGCCGCCATGAATAGAACTCTCTACAGCTGTCTGTTTTACCTGGCGCTGCCGTTGGTGGCCTTACGTCTCTGGTTGCGTGCACGCAAGGCGCCGGCCTATGCCCGGCGCGTCGGCGAGCGGTTTTCCTATGGCTTGCCGGTGATGCGACCGGGCGGGATCTGGGTGCATGCGGTGTCGGTGGGCGAGAGCATTGCCGCGGCGCCGATGATCCGCGGTTTGTTGGCGCGTTATCCACACCTGCCGGTCACCGTCACCTGCATGACGCCCACCGGTTCCGAGCGCATCCAGGCGTTGTTCGCCAACGAGCCGCGCATCCAGCATTGCTACCTGCCTTACGATTTGCCCTGTGCGGCCAAGCGTTTTCTTGATCGTGTGCAGCCCAGGCTGGCGGTGATCATGGAGACCGAGTTGTGGCCCAACCATATCCACGCCTGCGCCCGGCGCGGTATTCCGGTGGCCTTGGCCAATGCGCGGCTGTCGGCGCGTTCGGCCAAGGGCTATGCGCGTTTTGCCAGGCTGACGGCGCCGATGCTATCGGAAATGAGCCTGTTCGCGGTACAGACCGAGACCGAGGCCCAGCGTTTCCTGAGCCTGGGCGCACGCCCGGAAACCGTCGAAGTCACCGGTTCGATCAAGTTCGACCTGACCATCGATCCCGAGCTGCCGCTGCGCGCCGCCGCCCTGCGCGAGCAATGGGGCGCCGCTGAGCGCCCGGTGTGGATCGCTGCCAGTACCCACGAAGGCGAAGATGAAGTGGTGCTGGCGGCCCATCGGCAACTGCTCGAGAGCTATCCCAACGCGCTGCTGATCCTGGTGCCGCGTCATCAGGAGCGCTTCGGCCCGATGTTCGAGTTGTGCGCGCAACAAGGGTTTGCCACGGTACGTCGCTCCAGCGGCGAGCCGGTGACCGCGCAAACCTCGGTACTGCTCGGCGATACCATGGGCGAGCTGTTGTTTCTCTATGCCCTGGCGGACAGTGCCTTTGTCGGCGGCAGCCTGGTCGCGACCGGCGGGCACAACCCGCTGGAACCGGCGGCGCTGGCCAAACCGGTGATCATGGGGCCCCATGTGTTCAACTTCCTTGAAATCACCGCGATGATGCGCGAAGCGGGGGCGTTGCGAGAGGTGGAGGACGCAGAAGGGCTGGCCGAGGCCGTACGCCAGCTGTTCGAACTGCCGCAGGATGCACGCCGCATGGCGCAGGCGGGGCTCAAGGTGATGCAGGCTAACCAGGGAGCGCTTAAGCGTCTGCTGGATGGTTTGGATAGACTGATAGCTCACTGACTTACCACCGTTACCAATATAGGAGGGAACAAACCCCCTCCCACACTGGTTTCGCGGTGCGCTCAGTAGCCCGGGCGAGCCTTGAGCTGTTCGGCGGCGGCCTTGGCCAGGTCCGGCGGCAGGAAGTCGCGATCCGGGTTGTAGTCGGCCTTGAGGTAGCGCGTCAGGTCCTGCAGGTCCCCTGGGTTCAAGGTGCCCGCCGCCTGTTTCAGGCGCAGGTTGTCGAGGATGTAGTCATAGCGGCTGTTGTTGTAGTTGCGCACCGACGCGTAGAGCTGGCGCTGTGAGTCCAGCACGTCGACGATATTGCGCGTACCCACCTGGTAACCGATTTCCGTGGCTTCCACGGCACTCTGGTTGGAGATGATCGACTGGCGGCGCGCCTGGACCTGTTCCACGTCGGTGTTCACCGCGCGGTGCAGGTTGCGTGTGTTTTCCACCACCTGGCGACGCAGGCCTTCGCGTTGCTGCTCGGTCTGGCCCAGGCGCGAGTACGACTCCCGCACCTGCGAGCTGGTCAGGCCGCCGCTGTAGATCGGGATGTTCAGGCGCAGGCCGATGGTGCGCTGCTCCACATCGCCACGGTACGGCGTGCCGAAGGCATTCGGGTTGCTGAAGCCAAGGGCGTCGTTGTCACCTTTTTCATACTGTGCGACGGCGTCCAGGGTCGGCGCGTGGCCGGCCTTGCGCTGCTTGAGGGTTTCCTCGGCGGCCGTGACGGCGTAGTTGCTGGCCAGCAGGTTCAGGTTCTGGCGACCGGCGGTCTCGACCCAGGCCTTGGCGTCGTTGGGCAGCGGTGGCAACACCGGCAGCGTGTGGACAATGCCCTGGATCGAGTTGTACTGGCGGTTGGTCAGGGTAATCAGCGCTTCAAAGGCATCGTCCACCTGGCGCTGGGCCAGGATCCGGTTGGCCCGTGCAGTGTCATAGCTGGCCTGGGATTGCAGCACATCGGTCTTGTCCGACAGGCCCACGTCGAAGCGTTCGTTGGATTGATCCAGCTGGCGCTTGAAGGCATTTTCCTCGGCCTTGGTCGAGGCCAGGTTGTCCTGGGCGCGCAGCACCGCGAAGTAGTTCTCGGCGCTTTGCAGGATCAGGTTCTGTTCGGTGGCCGAGAGTTGCAGCGCCGCCTGTTCGTTGGTGGCTTCGGCGGCTTGCAGCTGGAACCAGCGATCGGCGCGGAACAGCGGCTGGCTCAGGGTCGCGCGCCAGGAGTGGGCATCGCGGTTGGCGGTGGCGGCGGGCGTGTCGATCTGGGTGCGCACGTTATTGATGTCGGCACCGCCCGACAGGTTCGGCAGCAACCCCGCGCGGGCCTGGGGCACGACTTCTTTCTGCGCGCCGTATTGGGCGCGGGCGGCGGCCAGGTCGGCGTTGTTGTCCACTGCTTCCTGATAGACGCTGACCAGGTCGGTTTTGGCGGACAAGGGCGCTTCAGCTGCCCAGACCATTCCGTTGGTCGCACAAGACACGGCGAGAGCCAGTGAGAGTTTGCGCAGCATGAGGCGATCCCTAGAGTGAATATTACGGCGATAATTTAGCGCCCAAGGCTAAGACGGGCCATTCCTGGCGTCAAGCATTGTGGCGGCAATCGAGTGTAGTGGCGCTGACTCGGCGCAACAATCCCGCAATCACGCCATTCATCACGCTGAATGCACCGCTATTGGCAATTTGCCCACGGCATGGTCTAGACTGGCCGGGTTCTTGTCGGGGTGCCTTGTTGGAAGGCTGAGATCGGTAAATACCGGATCCCGTTGAACCTGATCAGGTTAACGCCTGCGTAGGGAACAAGATTTCTCGTCCCCCGGCGAGTCCTCTTGTGCTTCGTCCGGGATGTTGTTCGACCTTCGAACAACCCTCGTGCACCAAGCACAGCACTGGTTTCAGTGCATCCGTCCGTCACAGGTTCGCTCCGACAAAAAATCCACCGCCTGGATAGTTGGAGAGCCCGTGATGAGCACAGAAATAAAAAGTACAAAACTGAAAAACACCGTGCACTTGAGTGAATCGGCCAAGGTCGACTCCGGCTCCGTGCAGCCGTTTACCCGCTCGCAAAAAATCTACGTGCAGGGCACTCGCCCGGACATTCGCGTACCCATGCGTGAAATCAGCCTGGACGTGACCCCCACCGACTTCGGCGGCGAAATCAATGCGCCCGTGGTGGTCTACGACACCTCCGGCCCGTACACCGACCCGAATGTGATCATCGACGTGCGCAAAGGCCTGGGCGATGTGCGCTCGCCGTGGATCGAAGCGCGTGGCGACACCGAGCGCCTGTCGGGCTTGAGTTCGCACTTTGGCCAACAGCGCCTGAGCGATGCCGAGCTGACCGCGCTGCGTTTTGCCCACGTGAAAAACCCGCGCCGCGCCAAGGCCGGGGCCAACGTCACCCAAATGCACTACGCGCGCAAAGGCATCATCACCGCTGAGATGGAATACGTCGCCATCCGCGAAAACATGAAGTTGGAAGAGGCCCGTGCCAGTGGTCTGCTCGACCAGCAACACGCCGGCCACAGCTTCGGCGCCAGCGTGCCGAAAATCATCACCCCTGAATTCGTGCGTGAAGAAATCGCCCGTGGCCGCGCGATCATCCCGGCCAACATCAACCACACCGAACTGGAACCGATGATCATCGGCCGTAACTTCCTGGTGAAGATCAACGGCAACATCGGCAACAGCGCCCTGGGTTCGTCCATCGAAGAAGAAGTGGCGAAACTCACCTGGGGCATTCGCTGGGGCTCGGACACGGTGATGGACCTGTCCACCGGCAAGCACATCCACGAAACCCGTGAGTGGATCATCCGCAACTCGCCGGTGCCGATCGGTACCGTGCCGATCTACCAGGCCCTGGAAAAAGTCGGCGGCGCGGCCGAAGACCTGACCTGGGAGCTATTCCGCGACACCCTGATCGAACAGGCCGAGCAGGGCGTCGACTACTTCACCATCCACGCCGGCGTGCTGCTGCGCTACGTGCCGCTGACCGCCAAGCGCGTCACCGGCATCGTGTCCCGTGGCGGTTCGATCATGGCCAAGTGGTGCCTGGCGCACCACAAAGAGAACTTCACCTACACGCATTTCGACGAAATCTGCGAAATCATGAAGGCCTATGACGTCAGCTTCTCCCTCGGTGACGGCCTGCGCCCGGGCTCGATTGCCGACGCCAACGACGCCGCGCAGTTCGGCGAACTGGAAACCCTTGGCGAGCTGACCAAGATCGCCTGGAAGCACGACGTGCAAACCATGATCGAAGGCCCCGGCCACGTGCCGATGCAGTTGATCAAGGAGAACATGGACAAGCAGCTGGAATGCTGCGACGAAGCGCCGTTCTACACCCTCGGCCCACTGACCACCGACATCGCGCCGGGCTATGACCACATCACCTCCGGCATCGGTGCGGCGATGATCGGCTGGTTCGGTTGCGCCATGCTCTGCTACGTCACGCCCAAGGAGCACCTGGGCCTGCCGAACAAGGATGACGTGAAGACCGGGATCATCACCTACAAGATCGCCGCCCATGCGGCGGACTTGGCCAAGGGGCATCCGGGCGCGCAGATCCGCGATAACGCCTTGAGCAAGGCGCGCTTCGAGTTCCGCTGGGAAGACCAGTTCAACCTCGGCCTGGACCCGGACACCGCGCGTTCGTACCACGACGAAACCCTGCCGAAGGACTCGGCCAAGGTCGCGCACTTCTGCTCCATGTGCGGGCCGAAGTTCTGCTCGATGAAAATCACCCAGGAAGTGCGCGAGTACGCGGCCAACCAGCGCATTGACGCGGTGGATGTGGACGTCGCCAAGGGCTTGGCGGAGCAGGCGGAGCGGTTCAAGCAGGAAGGCAGTCAGTTGTACAAGAAGGTCTGATCCAGAGACGGCGGTGCCTGTACCGCCGTCATCGGGAGCAAGCCCCCTCCCACCTTTGAATTGCGAACACATTCAAGTGTGGGAGGGGGCTTGTCGAGTCGTCGCGCCGCCCCGATAGCAATCTTTCAAACAAAAAATGCCCCTCAGAGATAACACCCTTGAGCATTCAACCCAGCACCTACTCCCCCGACATCGCGGTGCCTGCTGACAAGCGCGTCTTCGGCGCCCGCGACCTGTTCTCCCTGTGGTTCTCCCTCGGTATCGGCCTGATGGTCCTGCAGACCGGCGCCTTGCTCGCGCCGGGCCTGGGCTTGTCCGGTTCCTTGCTGGCGATTTTCCTCGGCACCCTGGTCGGCGTGCTGTTGCTGGCCGCCGTCGGTGTAATCGGCAGCGACACCGGCCTGTCCGCCATGGCCGCGCTCAAGCTCAGCCTCGGGGCCAAAGGCGCGAGCCTGCCGGCGTTGCTGAACCTGCTGCAACTGATCGGCTGGGGCTCGTTCGAGATCATTGTGATGCGCGATGCCGCCAGCCTGTTGGGCGTACGCGCGTTCAGCGACGGCAGCCTGTTGGCCAGTCCGTTGCTGTGGACACTGTTCTTCGGTGGTTTGGCGACCTTGCTGGCGGTCAGCGGGCCATTGACCTTCGTACGGCAGATCCTGCGCAAATGGGGGATCTGGCTGCTGCTGGCGGCCTGCCTGTGGCTGACCTGGAACCTGTTCGCCAAGGCTGACCTCGGCGCACTCCGGGCCCAGGCCGGTGACGGTTCGATGCCCTTTGCGGCGGGCTTTGATATCGCCATCGCCATGCCGCTGTCGTGGTTGCCGCTGATTGCCGATTACTCCCGCTTCGGCAAGCGCGCCAAAAACGTGTTTGGCGGTACGGCGCTGGGCTTCTTTATCGGTAATTTCTGGCTGATGAGCCTGGGCGTGGCCTACACCCTGGCGTTTGCGCCCAGCGGTGAAGTGAATGCGCTGTTGCTGGCGCTGGCCGGGGCCGGCCTGGGGATTCCGCTGCTGCTGATCCTGTTGGACGAGTCGGAAAACGCCTTTGCCGATATTCACTCGGCGGCGGTGTCCAGTGGGATGCTGTTGCGTGTGAAGGTCGAGCACCTTGCCCTGGCCATTGGTGTGATCTGCACCCTGATTGCCTGTTTTGCCCCGTTGGCGCAATACCAGAACTTCCTGTTGCTGATCGGCTCAGTGTTTGCGCCGTTGTTCGGCGTGGTGCTGGTGGATCATTTCATCCTGCGCCGTCGTGGTCATCATGGCACGCTCGCCGGCCTGCGTTGGCCGGCTCTGTTGGCCTGGCTGGGTGGCATCGGCACGTATCACCTGTTGGCCAACCTGTACCCGGACATCGGCGCAACCCTGCCGGCGCTGGTGCTGGCAGGGTTGTTGCAGTTCATCCTGGGACGGGCCTTCAGCGGCGCGCGGGCACCAGCTCAGGCTTGAGGATGCCTTCCAGGCGCGAGTAGGGGATCTGCAACTCGACATGGCCCAGGGCGTACGGCGCGATGGTGCTGGTGGGGTACTTGAGGATCACGCCCCCGTAGGTCAGCGCCACGTTTGGGGTTTTCTGGAACGGGTAGGTTTTCACGAACTCCGGTTCCAGGCTCAGGCGGGTGCTGATCAGCCAGCTGTTGTGGGCCACCTGGGCGGCTTTCCAGAACGCGTCTTCCTTGCCTGGCAGCAGCATATCGCTCAGCCACAGGGCCTTTTGCTGCTGGCGCGAATAGTTGATGAACGCGCGGCCAGGCTCGCCGTGGGTGGCGCCCTGGTCCAGGTAGCTGGACAGCTCGATGATTACCAAACCGTCATGCTGCTCCCGTACCTTGGCCTGCAAGTACATGCTGTTGCGTGGGGCGGCGGTGCCGAGGAATTGCTCGCGATAGGACTCCAGGCTCGACGGCAGCGGGTCGCCCGCGTTGGTACGGGTCATTTCCAGCAGGCGTTGCTCGATCAAGGCATCCAGCTTGGGCTCCTTGGCAAAGTGCACGGTGTCGATATTGACCAGCGGGCAATCGCTGGCGGCGCAGCCCGGCTTGCTCTGCTCGCTGGCGTCGCGGGTGGCTTCCAGCGGCGTGCGGTAGCTGGGTTGAAACAGGCTTTGGCAGGCGCCGAGGGTCAGGGCGATGCAGGCCACGGAGGCGATTTTTAAAAGCGACATGGATGTCCTTCGTCTATCGATAAGAGCGAAATTGTGCAGCTTCGACTACCAGCAAGGCAGTCAGTTCGCCACTAAGCTGATTGAGCGTGAGTTTGACCTCCTCCGTCTGGCCCGGCAACCGCAAAGGGGCTGCACCAAGGGGCACGAGCGCGTTAGGATGGCGCGAATTGCACCGGACATGATGAGGAAGGGTATGACGGACATTGCGAAATCGACGCCGAGTACGATCGAGATTGTTCAGCGCGACAATGCCTACAAGGGCTTCTACCAGCTCGATCGCGTGCAACTGCGCCACGAAAAGTTCGATGGCGGCATGAGCCGAGTGATCAATCGCGAAGTGTTCGTGCGCCATGATGCGGTATGCGTGTTGCCCTACGACCCGCAGCGCGATGAAGTGGTGCTGATCGAGCAGTTTCGCGTGGGCGCCATGGGCCGCAGCAATAACCCTTGGCTGGTGGAAATGGTCGCGGGACTGATCGACAAGGACGAAGAACCGGAGGAGGTTGCACACCGCGAGGCCGAGGAGGAAGCTGGGCTGACGTTCTCCGCACTGTGGCCGATCACCAAGTATTTCCCGTCGCCCGGTGGCAGTACCGAATTTGTCCACTTGTACCTGGGTCGCTGCGACAGCTCGGGGGCCGGTGGTGTCCATGGACTGGAAGAAGAGGCAGAAGACATCCGCGTCACGGTCTGGGCTTTTGAAGATGCCCTGCAAGCCGTGCGCGACGGTAGGATTTCCAACGCAGCCAGCATTATCGCCCTGCAATGGCTTGCGCTTAATCGCGCGGAAGTGAGGGGGTTATGGCAGTAAAGGCACGGGAACGTTATCGAGTCGACCTGATCGGGCTGCAAGCCGCCTGCGAGGCCAACTATGCGCGGCTGATGCGCCTGTTGCCCGACATGCGCCATACCCCGGAGGCGCGCCGCATCGGCGTGACCCATGGCGACCAGATGCTGGGCGTGCTGGCCCTGGAAGTCATCGTCAATTGCCCGTACACCACCACCCTGCGGGTGCGCCAGGAACACAGCCTGCCGTGGCTGCCGGTGCCGCAGCTGGAAGTGCAGGTGTACCACGATGCGCGGATGGCCGAAGTGATCAGCGCCGAACATGCGCGGCGCTTTCGCAGCATCTATCCTTACCCGAACGTGTTCATGCACCAGCCCGATGAGAAAGCACAGCTCAATGTGTTCCTCGGTGAATGGTTGAGCCATTGCCTGGCCCTGGGCCATGAGTTCGAAGTCGTGCGGTAGATGTGAACTGCGTCTGCTTCCTGGGTTTCCTCTTTGTATCCTGCCCCAGCATAATCGCCCCACCTCCATATTATTCCTGTGATTGCCCTGGGAGAGCGCCTTGCCGAGCGTATCCACCGTGAACCCCGATGCGCCGGCGTTGCTGGTGCAATTGTCCGACAGCCACCTGTTTGCCGAGGCCGACGGCACGCTGCTGGGCATGAACACCCGCGAGAGCCTGCAGCGGGTGGTTGAGTTGGTGCGCCAGCAGCAGCCGCACATCGACCTGATGGTGGCCACTGGGGATCTGTCCCAGGACGGCACGCTGGAGTCATACCAGCAGTTTCGCGCTCTGACCGCGGCCATCGGCGCTCCCATGCGCTGGATTCCCGGCAACCACGACGAGCCGCAGATCATGGCTCATGCCGCCGTACACAGCGACTTGCTCGAACCGGTGGTGGATGTCGGCAACTGGCGCATTACCCTGCTGGACTCCGCCGTTCCCGGTTCCGTGCCCGGCTACCTGCAGGACCAGCAACTGCAACTGTTGGCCCAAGCGCTCAGCGAGGCGCCGAGCCGGCACCATCTGGTGTGCTTCCATCATCACCCCGTGCCCATCGGCTGTGCCTGGATGGAACCGATCGGCCTGCGCAATCCCGAGGCCCTGTTTGCCGTGCTTGACCGCTTCCCCCAGGTAAAGGCCGTGCTCTGGGGCCATGTGCACCAGGAGATCGACCGCGAGCGCAACGGCGTGCGCCTGCTGGCTTCGCCGTCCACCTGCATCCAGTTCGCGCCCGGCAGTGAGGATTTCAGCGTCAGCGAGCAAGCGCCGGGTTATCGCTGGTTGCATTTGCATGCCGACGGACGGCTGGAAACCGGGGTAGAGCGCCTGGTCGGCTTCGCGTTTACGGTGGATTACGGTAGCAACGGCTACTGAGATTTACCTGTAAACTGCGCCTCTTTGGCTGAAGCACGGAGAGCCCGGCATGTCCGCTTCGATCCTGTATATCCACGGTTTCAATAGCGCGCCCGCGTCCAACAAGGCCTGCCAACTGGTGACCGTGATGGATGCCCTCGGCCTGGCCGATCAACTGCGGGTGCCGGCCCTGCATCACCATCCACGTCAGGCAATTCCTCAATTGGAGGAAGCCATTGCCCAGCTGGGGCGGCCGCTGCTGGTCGGCAGCTCGCTCGGCGGCTACTATGCAACCCATCTTGCCGAGCGCCATGGCCTCAAGGCACTGCTGGTCAACCCGGCGGTCAGCCCCCATCGGATGTTCGACGGTTACCTGGGCACCCAGAAGAACCTCTACACCGATGAAACCTGGGAGCTGACCCACGACCATGTCACGGCGCTGGCCGAGCTGGAAGTACCGGCCCCCCAGGACGCCGCGCGTTACCAGGTGTGGTTGCAGACCGGCGATGAAACACTGGATTATCGCCTCGCCCAAGGGTATTACCGTGCCTGTGCCTTGCGCATCCAGGCCGGTGGCGACCATGGTTACCAGGGGTTCGCCCGGCAATTGCCGGCGCTGTTGAGTTTTGCCGGCATTGGCGCAGATCAGTATCAATCCTTCGACTTTGCAGCACTGTAAAGCCGCAGGTCACTTTTTAATCGAACGACTCACGACGAGACCCCATGGCCACTCCCAGCGCTAGCTCTTATAACGCCGACGCCATCGAAGTCCTCTCGGGCCTCGACCCGGTGCGCAAACGCCCCGGCATGTACACCGACACCAGTCGGCCGAACCACCTTGCCCAGGAAGTCATCGACAACAGCGTCGACGAAGCCTTGGCCGGGCACGCCAAGTCGGTGCACGTCATTCTTCACGCCGACCACTCCCTGGAAGTGTCCGACGATGGTCGCGGCATGCCGGTGGACATTCACCCGGAAGAGGGCGTGTCGGGCGTCGAGCTGATCCTCACCAAGCTGCACGCCGGCGGCAAGTTCTCCAACAAGAACTACCAGTTCTCCGGTGGCTTGCACGGTGTGGGTATTTCCGTGGTCAACGCCCTGTCCACGCTGGTGCGGGTCAAGGTCAAGCGTGACGGCAACGAGTACGAGATGACCTTCGCCGATGGCTACAAAGCCACCGACCTGCAGGTCATCGGTACCGTCGGCAAGCGCAATACCGGCACCAGCGTGTACTTCGCGCCGGACCCTAAGTACTTCGATTCGCCGAAATTCTCCATCAGCCGCCTCAAACACGTGCTCAAGGCCAAGGCCGTATTGTGCCCGGGCCTGCTGGTGACCTTTGAAGACAAAGGCACTGGCGAGAAAGTCGAGTGGCATTACGAAGACGGCCTGCGTTCGTACCTGGAAGATTCCGTCAGTGATTTCGAACGCCTGCCCAACGAGCCGTTCTGCGGCAGCCTGGCCGGCAACAAGGAAGCCGTCGACTGGGCGCTGCTGTGGTTGCCCGAAGGCGGCGACAGCGTGCAGGAAAGCTATGTCAACCTGATCCCCACCGCCCAGGGCGGCACCCACGTCAACGGTTTGCGCCAGGGCCTGCTGGATGCCATGCGCGAATTCTGTGAATACCGCAGCCTGCTGCCCCGTGGCGTGAAGCTGGCGCCGGAAGACGTGTGGGAGCGCATTGCGTTCGTGCTGTCGATGAAAATGCAGGAACCGCAGTTCTCCGGCCAGACCAAGGAGCGCCTGTCGTCCCGCGAAGCGGCGGCGTTTGTCTCCGGTGTGGTCAAGGATGCCTTCAGCCTGTGGCTCAACGAGCACCCGGAGCTGGGCCTGGCCCTGGCGGAACTGGCGATCAACAACGCCGGCCGTCGCCTCAAGGCCAGCAAGAAGGTCGAGCGCAAGCGTATTACCCAGGGCCCGGCATTGCCGGGCAAGCTGGCCGATTGCGCCGGGCAGGACCCGATGCGCTCCGAGCTGTTCCTGGTCGAAGGTGACTCCGCCGGTGGTTCCGCCAAGCAAGCGCGGGACAAGGAGTTCCAGGCGATCCTGCCGTTGCGCGGCAAGATCCTCAATACCTGGGAAGTCGATGGCAGCGAAGTCCTTGCCAGCCAGGAAGTGCACAACATTGCCGTGGCCATCGGCGTCGACCCAGGCGCGGCGGACATGAGCCAGCTGCGCTACGGCAAGATCTGCATCCTCGCCGACGCCGACTCCGACGGCCTGCACATCGCGACCCTGCTGTGCGCGTTGTTCGTGCAGCACTTCCGGCCGTTGGTGGATGCCGGTCACGTCTACGTCGCCATGCCGCCGCTGTACCGGATCGACCTGGGCAAGGAGATTTTCTACGCCCTGGACGAAGCCGAGCGCGATGGCATTCTCGACCGCCTGGTGGCCGAGAAGAAGCGTGGCAAGCCGCAGGTCACGCGATTCAAGGGCCTGGGTGAAATGAACCCGCCGCAACTGCGTGAGACCACCATGGACCCCAACACCCGGCGCCTGGTGCAGTTGACCCTGGAAGACTTCGCCGCCACCTCGGAAATGATGGACATGCTGCTGGCGAAGAAACGCGCGCCGGACCGCAAGTCCTGGCTGGAATCCAAGGGCAACCTGGCTGAGGTCCTGGGCTGATGCGCACAGGTTTCGCCCTGGCGATCCTGATGTTGAGCGGGCTGGTGGCGACTCAGGTCGCCGCCGCGCCCGTGGCTGAGCTTAAGCTGGTGTCCGAACACCCGGTGGACGGCATGCGCGGCGGGAACCTGTCGGGCCTGGCGCTGTGTGGCAAGGAGCTGTGGACGGTTTCCGATCGTGATGACGACCAGATCTACCGTCTCGATACCCGTGCGCCGACCTGGCAAGCCGAAGCGGTAAGCATCGATGTACCGCCGGTGCCGGAATCCGGGTTGCCCTGGGGGCTGCGTTCACGCACCAAGGCTGCGTCGTTCATTCGCGGCGGCGACCTGGATTTCGAAGGCATCACCTGCGATGCCGCCGGCAATCGCTACATTGTCAGCGAAGCCCATGCGGCGGTGCTGCAGGTGCCGGTGAACGGTGCGCCTGAATGGTTGAAGATCGCCCCGGGCATGGTGCGTGAAGCCCGGGCCAGTGGCATGTTGCTGCACTTCAATGCGTTGTTCGAAGGCCTGGCAGTCAACCCCGAGGGCAATCAGCTCTGGCTGGCTGCGGAGCGTGAGCGGCGCGGCCTCATCTCGATCAAGCGCCCGCAAAGCCTGTGGGATTGCGACGGCCCTTGCGTGTTGCTGAGCGAGGCCGGCCAGGAGATGCAGCCGGCCAAGTTCGTCGGTGCCAAGGCGGTGTCCAAGGATTTCGCCGATCTGTCACTGTTCAACGGCAAGCTGTTTACCCTGGAGCGCAATGCGTTCCAGATCTGCCGGCGCGACACGGTCACGGCCAAGGTCGAGCTGTGCTGGTCGTTCGCCGACGAAACCCTGACGCCCGAGCGGCGTTACGCCCAGCCCTATGGCCTGGCCGAAGCCCTGGTGGTGGACGCAGACGGTGCCTGGCTGGGCATCGACAATAATTTCGGCCCCCGCGCCGATGGGGAAAAACGCCCCATGGTCTATCGTTTTGCCGCCCCCGCCGGCGGCTGGAGCGCCCAGCCATGAGCCGCTACTTTTTTGAATCGATCCGGCGCGGCGGCATTTCCGCTGCGCCTTACCAAACAATGATGAGGCCCGCATGAGTGACATCCTCGCAGACAGCTTAGATGGCGTAGAACGCCGGTCGCTGGCTGACTTCACCGAAAATGCCTACCTCAACTACTCCATGTACGTGATCATGGACCGTGCCTTGCCGCATATCGGCGACGGCCTCAAGCCCGTACAGCGGCGCATCATCTACGCCATGAGTGAGTTGGGCCTGGACGCCGATTCCAAGCACAAGAAGTCGGCGCGTACCGTCGGTGACGTGCTCGGTAAGTTCCACCCCCACGGCGATTCGGCGTGCTACGAAGCCATGGTGCTGATGGCCCAGCCGTTCAGCTACCGCTACACCCTCGTCGACGGCCAGGGCAACTGGGGTGCGCCGGATGATCCCAAGTCCTTCGCGGCCATGCGTTACACCGAGGCGCGCCTGTCGCGCTATTCGGAAGTGCTGCTCAGCGAACTGGGCCAGGGTACCGCGAACTGGGGGCCGAACTTTGACGGTACTCTCGACGAGCCCCTGGTGTTGCCCGCACGTTTGCCGAATATCCTGCTCAATGGCACCACCGGCATCGCGGTCGGCATGGCCACCGACGTACCTCCGCATAACCTGCGCGAAGTCGCCACCGCCTGCGTACGCTTGCTGGATGAGCCCAAGGCCACGGTCGAGCAGCTGTGCGAGCATATCCAGGGCCCGGATTACCCGACCGAAGCGGAAATCATCACACCGCGCGCCGACCTGCTGAAGATGTACGAAACCGGCAAGGGCTCGGTGCGCATGCGTGCCGTGTATCACATCGAAGACGGCGACATTATCGTCACCGCCCTGCCGCACCAGGTGTCCGGTGCCAAGGTGCTGGAGCAGATTGCCGCGCTGATGCAGGCCAAGCCGTCGAAACTGCCCCAGGTCGCTGACCTGCGTGACGAGTCCGACCACGAAAACCCCTGCCGCATCGTGATCATCCCGACCAACAGCCGGGTCGACCACGAAGTGCTGATGCAGCATCTGTTTGCCAGCACGGACCTGGAGTCCAGCTACCGAGTCAACGTCAACATCATCGGCCTGGACGGCAAGCCGCAGTTGAAAAACCTGCGCAACCTGCTGGTCGAGTGGCTGGAGTTCCGGATACAAACCGTACGCCGCCGCCTGCAGTTCCGCCTCGACAAAGTCGAACGCCGCCTGCACCTGTTGGACGGCTTGCTGATTGCCTACCTCAACCTGGATGAAGTGATCCACATCATCCGTACCGCCGAGCACCCGAAAGCCGAGCTGATCGCGCGTTTCGAGCTGAGCGAGATCCAGGCCGACTACATCCTCGACACCCGCTTGCGTCAGTTGGCACGCCTGGAAGAGATGAAGCTGCGCGACGAACAGGACGCGCTGCTCAAGGAGCAAGCCAAGCTGCAAGCGCTGCTGGGCAGCGAAGCCAAGCTGAAGAAGCTGGTGCGCAGCGAGTTGATCAAGGACGCCGAAACCTATGGCGACGAGCGCCGTTCGCCAATCGTGCAGCGTGCCGAAGCCAAGGCGCTGACAGAGACCGAACTGCTGCCGAACGAGAAAATTACCGTCGTTCTGTCGGAAAAGGGTTGGGTTCGTTCAGCCAAAGGGCATGATATTGACGCCACTGGCCTGTCGTACAAGGCCGGTGATGGCTTCAAAACTGCTGCAGCCGGGCGTTCCAACCAGTTTGCGGTGTTTATTGACTCCACCGGGCGCAGTTATTCGGTGCCGGCCCATACCTTGCCATCGGCGCGGGGGCAGGGCGAGCCGTTGACCGGTCGCCTGACGCCGCCACCTGGGGCGAATTTTGAATGTGTGCTGCTGCCGGATGACGATTCGCTGTATGTGATCGCTTCCGACGCGGGCTACGGGTTCGTGGTCAAGGGTGAAGACCTGCAGGCCAAGAACAAGGCGGGCAAGGCATTGTTGAGCCTGCCGAACAACGCCAAGGTCATCCTGCCGCGTCCGGTGGAAGACCGCGAAGGCAACTGGCTGGCGTCGGTGACCACCGAAGGGCGCTTGCTGGTGTTCAAGATCAGCGATCTGCCGCAGTTGGGCAAAGGCAAGGGCAACAAGATTATTGGTATTCCCGGCGAGCGGGTGGCCAGTCGCGAAGAGTACGTGACCGACATCGCGGTGATCCCGGAAGGTTCCACCCTGGTGCTCCAGGCCGGCAAGCGCACGTTGTCATTGCGCCCCGACGACCTCGAACACTACAAGGGCGAGCGCGGTCGTCGCGGTAATAAACTGCCTCGCGGCTTCCAGCGTGTGGATGCTTTGCTGGTGGAGACGCCGGTTTAAGGCGTATTAGAGCCCTCGATCTACGATTTAAAGCGTAGATCGACGCTTTGGCGCTGGAGTCATGGCGCATATTCACGGATGATATGGCCTTTCCAGCGCCGGCGTGGCCGAGCGTGTTTAGGTTATTTTTAGTATTACATTGTGGTTCGCCTTGTGGCAGCCACTTGGATGGGATGATGACTGCTCCACGCGTTCCTCTATTTTTGATGCTCGCTGGCCTTTTGGGGTTGGCGGGTTGCAGCACACACCAGCCTGTGTCGCTGTACCAGCTGGACAGCGGAAGTCCAGCTCAGCCAGCCCAGACCGCTGGCATGGCCGTTTTGCTCGGGCCGGTGGTCGTCGCCGACTACCTGCAACGCGAAACCCTGCTGCAACGTCAGAACGATGGAAGCCTGCAAGGTTCCACCGATGGTCGTTGGGCAGGCAGTTTATCGTCTGACATCAACCAGTTGATGTTACGGCAGGTGGCCGGTCAGTTGGACAGCCAGCGTGTGGTCCTGGCACCTGCGCCCACCGGCTTCAGCCCGGATGTGCAGGTGTTGCTGACCATTACCCGGCTCGACTCCGGTAAATCGCAACCGGCGATCCTCGATGCGCAATGGCGCTTGATCGACCGTCGCGGCCAGGTGCGTGATAACCGCATCGTGCACCTGCAGGAAGAGCACGCCGGCACCACCGCGTCCCAGGTTCAGGCCCAGGGCGTGCTGTTGCAGCAATTGGCGCAGCAGTTGTCGGTGGCCCTAAAACCCCTGGCCAACCAGCCCCCCATCGCCGAGGCGCCCCGTAAGTCGGCCCCGGTACAGGTCAAGCCGGCAGAGCCGCAAAAGCCGAAGATGCCGATGGCTACGCCGATCCGTACGGATATGGAAGTGTTCAGGTTCTGATCTGAATGCCACACAAGCAAAAGGCCCGCTGATTCAGCGGGCCTTTTTGCTTATCTGCGATTGACTTGAGGCTTGTTGAGATCCAAATGTAGGAGGGGGCAAGCCCTAATGCTTTTTGTAGGAGCGAGCTTGCTCGCGAAAAACTCACAGGCGCCGCGTTCATTCAGGAACAACGCGTTATCGTTGACGTTTTTCGCGAGCAAGCTCGCTCCTACAGGAGACATTAGTCCGGCGGTGTGCTTCAGGGCTTTGTGCGGGTCTCATGCATCCGCGCCAACTGCCGCTCCAGCATCGATGGATACGGTTCCATCAACCGCTCCACGCAGCTTGCCCCCTCGGGGCTGGCAATCGGGCGGATACGCGCGCGTTGGCGGATCAGCGTGTCTTCACTGATCTTGCGCTCCACCAGCAGCAGGTTGCGGCTGTGCTGGGACAAGGCCAGTGCGTCCTGGGCGTTTTCAGTCAGCAGCAGGTCGATCTGGCTCATGCCGAACAGGTCGTCGCCCACGGTGAGGCCCAGTTGCAGTTGCAGGGTGATGCCGCTGTCGGCGACTTCGATCTGCAATTCATGGCCCAGGGCGCGCAGCAACTCACCACAGCAAATCGCATTGGTCAGGTAGTCTTCGCCGCTGTCTTCGCTGTGGAACAGCATCAGCGTGCTGCCGTCGTTGAGGGTGTGCAGTTCGCTCTGGTACAGCGAGGCGGCCTGGTCGAGGCAGTCGCGGTAGCGCTCCAGCAGTTCGGTCAGGCGTGCGCGGGGCAGGCGACGTAATTGGTCCTGGGCACCCAATTGCACGGCGAGCACAGCGCTGTACTGCGGCTCGCTGCTGCGTACCGGCGCCGCCTTGGGGGCGATTGCGGGGCTGTCGGCTGACGTATCGCGCAGGTCGGCGAAGGGGTCTTCATCGTCCAGCTCGTCTTCTTCGGCCTTGAAGGCATGGCGCGGTGCAGGCTTGAGGCCCGCCACCGGCGGACGCTCGTCGAAGCCCGGGTCACGCAGGTTGCGCACTTCGAACTCGGGCTCTTCGTCGTAATCGGTGTCGTCGTATTCAGGCTCTGGCTCGACCTCGGGCACCACCGGTTCCGGGGCGAAGCTGGCGTGCAGCTGGCGGGCAAGGTCGCCGATTTCATCCTGGCGGTCGGTAGCCGGGGTGTGCTCGTCGATGTCCCGCAGCCAGATGCGCAGTTGCATGAGCGGCGTGGAGATATGCCGGCCCAGGCGCAGGCTCAGGGCCAGGGCCAATGCCAGCAGGATGGCGCTGAGGATGCCCATGCTTTGCAGGCTGATGGTCATCGGCTGCTGGAACTGCTGCATGTCGAGGCTGATACGCAGTTGGCCGGCCTTCACATCCTGAAACGTGATATTGCTCTGGTACAGGCCTTCGGCTTCGCCCAGCAGGCCGTTTTTCGGGCGCTGCCCGGCTTCGGCCATGATGCGGTTGTCCACGCTATAAATAGCGGCGTGGGCCACCAACGGGTTCTTGGTCAGGTTGTTGAGCAGCACGTTGAGGCTGAGGATGTCGTTGGACACCAGCAGCTCAGTCGCCGAAGTGGCGGTCTGCGTAGTCAGGCTCTCGCCCAGGGCGTCGGCTTGCTCGTGCATGGCCTGCTTGAATTGCAAACCCATCACGCAGGCGTAGATCACCAGGGCCAATGCGACCAGGATCACGTTATGGCTGGCGATGCGTAATGCGATCGGTACACGGCGGTGGCGCAGTGCCCGGAAGATCAGCAGGAAGAAGTTGTCGGTTTTTACTGGCGTGGGCCGGTTCACTTGAGCTCGGCTCTTGGTCCGTGAAGTTGACGCGCAGTATAGCGACAGGCCCAAGACCGGCAAAGCGCTGGCTGTGCCCGATGGTCACTGAAAGTGGGTAGAATGCGGTTTTTTTCCAGCCTGGGGGTGCGCCTTGCGCGAAATTGTCCTGATTAACATCACTGGTGAAGACCGCCCAGGTCTTACCGCAGCCATTACCGGCGTTCTGGCCCAGGGTGGTGTGAACATTCTCGACATCGGCCAGGCGGTGATCCACGACACGCTGTCGTTCGGCATCCTGGTGGAAATCCCCAGCACCGAGCAGGCCTCATCGGTGCTCAAGGACATCCTGTTTACGGCGTATAAGCTCGATCAGCAGGTGCGTTTCACCCCGGTGTCCGAAGCGGATTACCAGCAGTGGGTGGCCGGCCAGGGCAAGAAGCGCCATATCGTGACGCTGCTGACCCGCAAGGTCACCGCCGAACAGCTGCAGCGCGTCAGCTCCATTACCGCGCAGTATGGTTTGAACATCGACCATATCGACCGTCTGTCGGGGCGCATGCCATTGGACACCCCGGCCGACAAGGGCAAGGGCTGCATTGAGTTCTCCGTGCGCGGTGAGCCGGCCGACCCGCAAGCCCTGCGCGCCGAATTCCTCAGCGTGGCCCAGGAACTGAATGTCGATATCGCCTTCCAGGAAGATTCGCTGTTCCGTCGCAACCGCCGCTTGGCGGTGTTCGACATGGATTCCACGCTGATCGAAGCCGAAGTCATCGACGAACTGGCCAAGGCGGCCGGCGTGGGTGAGCAGGTGTCCGAAATCACCGAGCGCGCCATGGCCGGGGAATTGGATTTTCGCGCCAGCTTCAAGGAGCGCCTGGCTTTGCTCAAGGGCCTGGATGTCAGCGTGCTGGACTCCATCGGCGCGTCGCTGCGCCTGACCGAAGGCGCCGAAACCCTGTTTGCCGAACTCAAGCGACTGGGCTACAAGACCGCCATCCTGTCGGGTGGCTTCACCTACTTCGCCAAGCAATTGCAGGCCAAGCTGGGCATCGACTATGTGTTCGCCAACGAATTGGAAGTGGTGGATGGCAAGGTGACCGGCGTCGCGGTTGAGCCGATTGTCGATGCGCAGCGCAAGGCGGACCTGCTGAAGGAATTGGCCCACAAGGAAGGTTTGCGTCTGGAGCAGACCATTGCGGTCGGTGACGGCGCCAACGACCTGCCGATGCTGGCCATTGCCGGTTTGGGTGTGGCATTCCGTGCCAAGCCATTGGTCAAGCAATCGGCCAAGCAGGCGATTTCTACCCTCGGGTTGGATGGCGTGCTGTATCTGCTGGGCTTTCGCGACCGCGACGGTCAGCTGTAACTGACTAAATGTGGGAGGGGGGCAAGCCCTCTCCCACATTGGGTTCGGCGTCAGGCTTTAGGTAACGCGATGCCTTGGCCCATCTGCACCGGCGAACCCGCTACCAGTTCTTCAGCCCACTTCACCTGATCCGGCCCGAACAGCACGATCGCAGTGGAGCCCAACTTGAAGCGACCCAATTCCGCACCCTTCTCCAGGTGAATCGGCGCGCGGGCAGCTTCGTCATAGCGGAAGGTTTTCAGCTCGCGCTTCGGCGGAGTCACCAGGCCGGCCCATACGGTTTCAATCGACGCGACAATCATCGCACCGACCAATACCACGGCCATCGGGCCGCGTTCGGTGTCGAACAGGCAGACAACGCGCTCGTTACGCGCGAACAACTCCGGCACGTTTTCGGCGGTGGTCTGGTTCACCGAGAAAATCCGCCCAGGTACGTAGACCATTTCACGCAGGGTACCGGCCAGAGGCATATGCACCCGGTGGTAGTCCTTCGGCGACAGGTAGATGGTGGCGAAATCGCCGCCCATGAACGGCGCAGCGACCGCTGCATCACCGCCCAGCAGTTCCAGTACGCTGAAGCTGTGGCCTTTGGCCTGGAACACACGACCGTGTTCGATGGGGCCAAGCTGGCTGACCGCGCCATCGGCTGGGCTCAATACGGCGCCAGGGGTCTGGTCGAGTGGGCGGGCACCGTCTTTCAGGGCGCGGGTGAAGAAGGCGTTGAAGTGCTCGTAAGCGGTCACGTCTTCCACCAGGGCCTGGGACATGTCCACTTGATAGCGCTTGGCGAACCACGTGGTGAAGGCATTCTTGAACCAGCGCACGCGGCACTCGGCGATGCAGCCGGCCAACCGCGACAGCAGGTGGTGCGGCAGCAGGTACTGGCTGAGGATAAACAACTGCTTTTTCATTGACTGTCCTTAAACCTTAAATCTCGACGGGGGTGTCGGGGTGGTTGCCCCATTCGCCCCAGGAACCGGCATAACCTTTGACTCGCGGATAACCGAGCGCCTTGGCCACCAGGTAGGTGAAGCCAGAGCGATGATGAGTCTGGCAGTGGGTGATGATTTCTTTGTCTTTGGTCAGCCCGAGGTCTTCGAGGATCTGCGGCATGTCGCGGCGAATGCGCAGGTTGCGCGCCTTGTCCATGCCGGCAGTCCACTCGAAATTCACCGCGCCGGGGATGTGGCCGCCTTTGGCCGCGAGGACTTTCTCGCCGGAGTATTCCAGCGGGCCACGCGCATCCCAGATGCCCAGGTCGGCAGCCCCAAGACGGCTTTGCAGGTATTCGCGGGTGGCGGTGGGGCCATCGTGCAGCGTAAGGCTGACCGGGCCGCCGGCCGGGGCGGGCACGTCGGTGGAGAGCGGGTGCTTGCCTTCCAGCCACGCCAGCAGGCCGCCATCCAGGTAGTGGTATTTCTGGTGGCCGATCACATCGAGCATCCAGATGAAACGCCCGGCCCAGCCACCGCCTTCGTCGTCATAGACCACGTAGGTGGCGTCGGGCGTGTGGCCCAGTTCGCCGAACAGTTTCTCAAGCTCGGCCTTGCCGGGCAGCAGGCCGGGCGCCGGCGCCTGGCCCAGTTGGGTGCGCTTGGGGTCAACGAAGTGCGCGCCGGGGATGTGCCCTTCGGCGTAGCGGGCGGCACTGGTGAGGTCCACCAGAATCAGGTGTTCGGCATCCAGTTGAGCGAGCAGGTCACTGGATTCGATCACCAGCGGCAAGCCAGAGAAGTCAGGCATGTGAGGTCTCCTGGGCACGAATGTTGGCGATTAAAGGACGGCGATTGTAGCGCAAGCATCAAGCGCTGCGGTTGGTAAAGCTGTGCAGGGCTTTCTCGATGCATTGGGCGGTTTTACCGAAGGCCTGCACGGTGGTTTCCGAGAACGGCCCGCCGCCCTGGTCGGCGACCATCACCATCACCACGCGACCGTTGCAGCTCATGGACCGCAACAACAGGTGCTCGCCGGTGAACAGGCGGCGCAGGATCGGCGGCAGCAATGCCGAGAACTGGGCGTGGTTTTCCGGTGTGAGGCGCACCTGGGCGGACTTTTCCAGCAGGCGCTGCAGCAGCGTGCTGTTGACCACATCCAGGCTCAGGTTGGCGGCGTCCTTCGGCAGGCCGTCGGCCTGATGTACGCGCAAGGTGCTCAGGGCACGATCGGCCATGAACAGCATGACGCGCTGCATGCCGCTGGCCACCAGGGCCTCCTTGGCGCACGTGGTCAAATGCATGGCGTTGGCAAAGCGGCTCGGCTCTACCAGCAGTTCGGTACAACGCTTGCGCCAGACAGCCAGGGCTTCGGCGGTGGGCGGTGGTGCAGGCAGCAGGCCGCGATGAATCTTGTGCACATGCCACGGCCAGATCAGCGACAGCGCCGGGTGCCAGAGGTCGGGCATCAAGGTGCTGCGAGCGCTGGTGACGGCTTGCTGGTGCACCTGTTGCTGCACCTCGCCCAGGGGCTGTTGCAGGTACAACGCGGTGAGGTACTGCCAGCGCTGGGTGTGCGGGCAGGTCCAGGACTCCTGGGCCGACATCGCCAGGCCGTTGGCCAGCAGCACGGTATTGGCCGGCTGATTCAACCAGCGGCGCAGGTTGGGATCGGCGTCGAGCATTTGCTGGTGACGAAGAGGGTCGTCTTCGCGGGCGATGTGCAGGGCCTTGACCAGCAAGCGCTGCTCGGTCCGCAGCAAGGTATACCCCTGGGATACCCAGATCGGCAGGTGCCAGGTCTCGGTCAGGCCGAGGCACAGGTCCAGCAGGCGCACGCCGAACAATGCCTGTTCGACCTTGCGTGCCGACTCGCCCTTGTGGATGACCCGCAGTTCCCATTCTTCCAGGAGCTTGGGGTAGGCAACGGCCATCGGCCACAGCGGTGAAAGAAACAGCAGGCTGCCCCAATGAATGTCCTGCCACAGCCGCGCCAGGCGGCTGCCGAACAATCCATTGGCTTGTTGCGAGGCGTGCTGGCTGACCAGCAGCAACTGGCGCAGCGCTACGGGAATTTCAGGGGCCGGCACCGACGGCAGGCGTGCCAGCAGTTCCTCGGCGCGTTTGAGGCCCAGGCGGTTAAGCGCCACTTCGAGGTTTTCCGCTGGCGCCGTCAGGCTGCCATGGGTGTGGCTGTTGGCCTCGCGCATGACGCTGAGTACGAGGGCCGGGCTGTTTTGCATCAGCTCGGCAATATCTCGCAACGAACTGCGGCTATCGCGGATGGCTTTGCACACGCGGTCATGGCTGGCCTGTGGAACAGGCAGCAGCACTTCGTCCAGGCGCTTGATCCAAGCGGCTAGAGAAGCAGGTTTTGCAGTTGGGACTGTCGTTTCATTAGCCATGATTGGGGCGCGATCATCACTTGCGGTCAACACACCCGGAGCGGGCCGAACTGGCTTTTCGCCTTAACGGGCTATAGTCTGGCGCAGTTTTGCCGATAAGTAGAACAAGAGTTTTCCAGTTCCCCCAAATATGTCCATGAACCCGACGGCGCAAGTACTCATCTCCTATGGCTAAAATTATCGGCATTATCGTCGTCTTCGCGAGCGTGCTCGGCGGCTACGTCCTGTCCCACGGTAAAATTGCGGCACTGATCCAGCCTTTCGAGGTGATGATTATCGGTGGTGCGGCACTGGGTGCCTTCCTGCAGGCGAACCCCGGCTACATGACCATGCACGTGATCAAGAAGTCGCTGAGCATGTTCGGTTCGCGCTTCACCCACACGTTCTACCTGGAAGTGCTGGGCCTGGTTTACGAGATCCTCAACAAGAGCCGCCGCGAAGGCATGATGGCCATCGAGGCCGACATCGAAGACGCCGCGGCCAGCCCGATTTTCGCCAAGTACCCGGCCGTGCTCAAAGATGAGCGCATGACCGCCTACATCTGCGACTACCTGCGCATCATGTCCTCCGGCAACATGGCTCCCCATGAGCTTGAAGGCCTGTTCGACATGGAATTGTTCAGCCTCAAGGAAGAATTGGAGCATCCTTCCCATGCCGTGACCGGTGTGGCCGACGGCATGCCCGGCTTCGGTATCGTCGCGGCGGTACTGGGTATCGTGGTAACCATGGCCTCCCTGGGCGAAGGTGACCAGGCGGCTATCGGCATGCACGTAGGTGCGGCGCTGGTGGGTACCTTCTTCGGTATTCTCGCGGCCTACGGCTTCTTCGGCCCGCTGGCGACCTCCCTGGCCCACGACGCCAAGGAAGAAATCAACCTGTACGAATCGATCAAGGCCAGCCTGGTGGCGTCCGCTTCCGGCATGCCGCCTTCGTTGGCGGTGGAGTTCGGTCGCAAGGTGCTGTACCCGAAGCATCGCCCAAGTTTCGCCGAGCTGGAACAAGCGGTTCGCGGTCGCTAAGCCATGGAAAACAACCAGCCGATAATCATCAAGCGCGTCAAGCGCTTCGCTGCGGGGCACCATGGCGGCGCCTGGAAAATCGCCTTCGCCGACTTTGCCACGGCGATGATGGCGTTCTTCCTGGTGCTGTGGCTGATGTCCACCGCCACGCCCGAACAGAAGATTGCCATTGCCGGCTACTTCAAAGACCCGATTGGCTTCTCGGAAAGCGGCACGCCCTTCGTGATCGACCTGGGCGGTTCGCCGCAGTTGGCGCCTGAGCGCACCATCAACCCGGAAGTCAAGACCGAAGCACCGCAGGAAAAAATCCCGATCGAGCGCGATACCGTCGAAGCCATGGCCGAGCAGGTCGAGCAGGAGCGTCTTGAACTGTTGCTGCAAGAGTTGCAGACCAAGGTTGAGGAAAACCCGCAACTGCTGAAGTTCAAGGATCAGATTTCGTTCGAAATCACCCCGGATGGCTTGCGTATCCAGATCACCGACGCCGCCAACCGGCCGATGTTCGACTCTGGCAGCGCGCGTTTGAAACCGTACTTTGAAGACATCCTGCTGGCCATGGCCGACACCATCAAGGCGGTGCCGAACAAGATCAGCATCAGCGGCCACACCGATGCCAAGCCTTACGCGGGCCAGGGTGACTTCGGCAACTGGGAGCTTTCCGCCAACCGTGCCAACGCCGCGCGTCGTGCGCTGGTGGCCGGCAGCTATCCGGACCCGCAAGTGGCACGGGTGGTGGGTTTTGCGTCTTCGCAGCTGTTTGATCCCAAGGATCCGTTCAACCCGATCAACCGCCGCATCGATATCGTCGTGCTGACCAAAAAGGCCCAGCGTGCGATTGAAGGTGACCAACATGTCGCGCCGCCGGTGCCAACCCAGGGAGCGGGCGGGCCAGGTGAAGTGCCGGCCGACCCTAACGCCATCCCGACAGGGCAGGAGCCATTGCCGGCCCATGAACTGCGGCAGAAGCTGAACCTGTTTGATGATGGTGGGGTGAAAGATCCTACGGTGCCGGGGACGGGTTCCTAAGCCATATACAACAAGGCCGCGATGATCGCGGCCTTGTTGTTTCGCCAGTTTAGTAACTGCTTTCCGGCAAGCTCGCAATAATCGACCGATAGCTGTTCATTCGCTGCTGCTGCACGCGGCCGTCTTCCAGGGCCTTGAGCAGGGCGCAGCCCGGCTCGCGATCGTGTTTGCAATCGCGGAAGCGGCAGGTGCCGATCAGGTCGTTGAATTCGATAAAGCCCGCTTCCACGTCGCTGCGGCTGACGTGGCCGAGGCCGAATTCACGGATGCCCGGGGAGTCGATCAACTCACCGCCGCCCGGGAAGTGGAACAGCCGCGCCGTGGTGGTGGTGTGGGTGCCCTGGCCGGACAGCTCCGACAGCGGGCCCACGCGGGTATCGACTTCCGGCAGCAGGCTATTGACCAGCGAGGATTTGCCCACGCCCGACTGGCCGACAAAGACGCTGATACGTCCGTCCAACTGCTGTTGCAGCTGTTCCATGCCATTGCCGTGATGGGCCGAGACTTCCAGCACCGGGTAGCCCAGGGTGCGGTAGACCGCCAGCAGCGCGTTGAGCGCGGGGGCATTCTGCTCGTCGATCAGGTCGAATTTGTTCAGCAGCAATAACGGGCGAATGCCGGCATGCTCGGCCGCCACCAGGTAGCGGTCGATCAGGTTGGCATGGGGCTCGGGCAGCGGTGCAAACACGATCACGATCATGTCGACGTTGGCCGCTACCGGCTTGAGCTGGCCACGGCTGTCGGGGCGGCGCAGCTCGGTGGTGCGCGGCAGTTGGGCGACGATCACGCCGATGCCCTGGTTGCCGGCGCGCCAGACCACCTTGTCGCCGGTGACCAGCGCAGGCAGGTTGGCACGCAAGTGGCAGCGGAACACCTGGCCCGCGAGTTCGCCTTCCAGCGCCTCGACTTCGACCTGCACACCGAAGTGCGCGATTACCAGGCCCGTCTGTTCGGGGCCCAGGTCGCCGCCCTCGAGCGCTTCCACGGCGGAGGATTCACGTTTGGCGGCGCGGGCGGCGCGTTCACCTTGAATCTTTTCGATGCGCCAGTTTTGGCGACGATTGAGCTGGCGTTTGGCCATTGGTGTTCCGTGTCGATAATGCAAAGGTTGGGTAAAACGGTCGCGAGTCTAGCACGGCCCCGCCTGCTAAACTGCGCAGCTACGCCAAGGTGCCAAGAGAATCAAGCCATGCAAAACCCACAGAACCTGATTTGGATCGATCTGGAAATGACCGGTCTGAACCCAGACACCGACGTCATCATCGAGATGGCGACCATTGTCACCGACAGCAACCTCAACACCTTGGCCGAAGGTCCGGTGATCGCCATCCACCACAGCGACGCCGTGCTCGCCACCATGGACGAGTGGAACACCCGAACCCACGGCAACTCCGGCCTGACCCAGCGTGTGCGTGACAGCCGCATCAGCATGGCCGAAGCCGAAGCCGAAACCATTGCCTTCCTGGAGAAGTGGGTGCCCAAGGGTAAATCGCCGATCTGCGGCAATAGCATCTGCCAGGATCGTCGCTTCCTTTATACCCATATGAAAGCGCTGGAAAGCTACTTCCACTACCGCAACCTGGATGTGTCCACGCTCAAGGAACTGGCTGCGCGCTGGGCGCCGGAGGTCAAGGACAGCTTCCATAAAGGCAGCACCCACCTGGCGCTGGATGATATTCGCGAGTCGATCGCCGAGCTGCAGCATTACCGCAAGCATTTCATCAAGGCTTGAAACGGTTTCTTGCCGTGTCCGGGCTTTCTGTAGTGAGCGGGCTTGTCCCGCGCTGGGCTGCGTAGCGGCCCCACTGCTGTTGCCGCATTTTTCCCTATAGATATCATCGCCAAGTATTTGGGGCTGCTGCGCAGCCCAGCGCGGGGCAAGCCCGCTCACTACAAGGATCGCCTTCATGCTGCTGATGCTCTACCTCATCGCCATCACCGCCGAAGCCATGACCGGCGCGTTGTCCGCCGGCCGGCGCGGCATGGACTGGTTTGGTGTGGTGCTGATCGCCTGCGTGACGGCATTGGGCGGCGGCTCGGTACGCGACGTATTGCTCGGCCACTACCCGCTGACGTGGGTCAAGCACCCGGAATACCTGGTGCTGACCTCCATCGCGGCGCTGGTGACGATCTTTATCGCACCCTTGATGCGTCGCCTGCGCTCGCTGTTCCTCGCGCTGGATGCCGTGGGCCTGGTCGCGTTCACCTTGATCGGCTGCATGACCGCCCTGGAAATGGGCCACGGCATGCTGGTGGCCTCGGTCAGCGGGGTGATCACCGGCGTCTTCGGCGGCATTCTGCGGGATATCTTCTGCAACGACATTCCGCTGATCTTCCGCCGTGAACTGTATGCCAGCGTGTCATTCCTCGCCGCCTGGTTCTACCTGCTGTGCCTCTACCTGGAACTGCCCAGCGAGCAGGCGATTCTACTGACCCTGTTCAGCGGCTTTCTATTGCGCCTGCTGGCGATCCGGTTTCACTGGGAAATGCCCAAGTTCGTCTACAACGACGACGTGCACTAGCGCGATGCGTGCTGGTTCAGCGCCCATTCCACATGCTCGCGCACCAGCTCCGACGGGTAATCCCGACGCGCCTTCAAGGCTTCCAGCACCGGAATGCTCGACGGCGCATTGCCCAGGCCCACCGCCAGGTTGCGCAGCCAGCGCTCGTAACCGGCACGGCGCAACGGTGAGCCTTCGGTACTGCTGAGGAATTTATCCTCATCCCACATGAACAGCTCCGCCAGTTCCGCGTTATCCAGGTTGTGCCGTGGCTTGAAATCGCTTTCGGCAGTGGGTCGCGCGAAACGATTCCACGGACAAACGATCTGACAGTCATCGCAGCCGAATACCCGATTGCCGATCAGCGGGCGCAGGTCTTCCGGGATCGCGCTCTTGAGTTCGATGGTCAGGTAGGAAATGCAGCGCCGGGCGTCCAGCACATAGGGGCCGACAAACGCGTTGGTGGGGCAGATATCCAGGCAGGCGGTGCAGCGCCCGCAGTGCTCGGTGGCGTGGGGTGGATCCACGGGCAGCGGCAAATCGACAAACAGTTCGCTGAGGAAGAAATAACTGCCAGCCTTGCGATTGAGCACCAGGGTGTTTTTACCGATCCAGCCAAGGCCGGCTTGTTCGGCAATGGCCTTTTCCAGCACGGGCGCACTGTCGACAAAGGCGCGAAAGCCGAAAGGGCCGATCTGCGCCTGGATGCGGTCGGCCAACTGCTGCACGCGCTTGCGGATCAGCTTGTGGTAGTCGCGGCCCAGGGCATAACGGGAGATGTAGGCTTTTTCCGGTTTTGCCAGGAGTTGCGCCATCTGCGTGTCGCCGGGCAGGTAATCCATGCGCAGCGACACCACGCGCAGGGTGCCTGGCACCAGTTCGTCCGGGTGCGAGCGTTTGCTGCCATGGGCGCCCATGTAGTCCATCTCGCCGTGGTAGCCCGCGTCGAGCCAGCGTTGCAGATGGTGTTCATGCTCGGCCAGGTCCAGGCCGCTAATGCCGACTTGTTGAAAGCCCAGCTCGCGGCCCCAGTCTTTGATCGATTGGGCGAGGGCGGGCAGATCGGAGGTAATAGCGGGCATGAGACACGGGAAACCACAGGTTAGATGCGTATAATTCTGCCAGACATCGGAGCTTGAAGACGCATGCCGCAGACAAAACACGAAATAACCGACGTTCAGCCTTTGTTGCACGGCCATTTGCCGCAACTGGCTGCGCGTTCCCCTGACGCCCATAAAGGCCAGTTCGGTCACCTGCTGATGATTGGCGGCGACCGGGGCTTTGGCGGTGCCGCGCTGTTGAGTGCCGAAAGCGCCCTGCGCAGTGGCGCGGGCATGGTGTCCCTGGCCACTCGCCTTGAGCACGTGCCGGCCGCGCTGGCGCGTTTGCCGGAAGTCATGAGCGTCGGCGTGAGTTCGGCCAACCAGTTGATGGGCTTGCTGGAAAAAATCTCGGTAATCGTCATTGGCCCCGGCCTGGGCGAAGCCGCCTGGGGTAAAAGCCTGTTGTCCGTCGCAGCCAATGCACGGCAGCCGCAGGTCTGGGATGCCGATGCGCTCAATCAACTGGCGACTGGCAGCGTGAGCCTGCCGGCCCATTGCGTGATCACTCCGCATCCGGGGGAAGCGGCGCGCTTGTTGGGGATTTCGACAGCCGAGGTTCAGGCCGACCGTCTTAAGGTGGCGCGCGCGTTGAGTCAGAAATTCAAGGCAGTGGCTATCCTCAAGGGTGCTGGCAGTTTGATTGCCAGCCCGGACGGGCGCGTTTCACGCTGTGACCAAGGCCATCCGGCGATGGCGACGGCGGGCCTCGGTGACGTTTTGGCCGGCCTGGTAGGTGCGCTGCTGGCCCAGGGCATGCCGGCCTATGAAGCCAGCTGCCTGGCTGTCTGGTTGCACGCCACGGCGGGGGATCGTCAGGGCAGCTTTGGTCGCGGGCTGTCCGCCAGCGACCTGATACCCGCCATTCGTCAATTGCTGGAGGAACAGTCGCCGTGTCTGAAGTAATTCTTTTCCTGGCCGATGAAGACGCCATGGTGGCGTTAGGTCAGCGTATTGCCCAGGTTACGGCCGGGTCAGGCCTGATCTTTCTTGAAGGCGACCTGGGGGCGGGCAAGACCACGCTGTCCCGGGGGATCATTCGCGGTCTGGGCCACACGGGGGCGGTCAAGAGTCCCACGTTCACTCTGGTTGAACCCTACGAGATCGGCGCAGTGCGGGCTTTCCACTTCGACCTCTACCGCCTGGTGGATCCCGAAGAACTCGAGTTCATGGGCATCCGTGATTACTTCGATGAAGACGCGCTGTGCCTGATCGAGTGGCCAGATAAAGGCACAGGCTTTTTGCCAAAGCCGGACCTGACCATTACCATTACGCCGCATGGTCACGGACGTCAGCTGAAGTTGTTGCCCCAGGGTGCGCGCGGTGAGTCGTGGTGCGTCGCTCTGGCTTTGGAATTCAAATAATTGGTGGGGTTAGGTATGCGCTTTCGCGCGTTGGTTGCTGTCGTAGGGGTGTTGCTTGCGGCAATGACTGTCAATGCTCTGGCTGCTTCACAGGTGAAGAGTGTTCGCCTGTGGCGAGCGCCGGATAACACGCGACTGGTGTTCGACCTGTCTGGCCCGGTCCAGCACAGTGTCTTTACCCTCACGGCGCCCGATCGCCTGGTGATCGATATCAATGGTGCGACCTTGGCCGCGCCGTTGAACGTGTCCACCGCCAACACGCCGATTACCGCCATGCGCTCGGCGCAGCGCACGCCGACCGACCTGCGGGTGGTGATCGACCTGAAAAAGGTCGTGACCCCGAAAAGCTTCTCCCTGGCGCCAAATGCCCAATACGGCAACCGGCTGGTGGTCGATCTGTTCGACAACGCCGCCGATGCCGCGCCGCCGCCGGCGCCAACCCCGGCCGTGGCGACAGTGCCGGCCGTACCGGTCAACCCGTCCCAACCCCAGGTCAAGCTGCCACCACCGCCGCCAGCACCGGCCGGCAAGCGCGACATTATCGTGGTGATCGATGCCGGCCACGGCGGTGAAGACCCGGGCGCCTCCGGCTCGCGCGGCCAGCATGAGAAAGATGTGGTGCTGGCCATCGCCCGTGAGCTGCAGCGCCAGGTCAACGGCATGAAAGGCTACCGCGCCGAACTGACCCGTACCGGCGACTACTTCATTCCGTTGCGCGGCCGTACCGAAATCGCCCGTAAGAAGGGCGCCGATCTGTTCGTCTCGATCCATGCCGACGCCGCACCTTCGGCTGCCGCCTTCGGTGCCTCGGTGTTTGCTCTGTCGGATCGCGGCGCCACGTCCGAGACCGCCCGCTGGCTGGCCGACAGCGAAAACCGTTCCGACTTGATCGGCGGGGCCGGCAACGTGTCCCTCGATGACAAGGACAAGATGCTCGCCGGTGTACTGCTTGACCTGTCGATGACGGCCTCGCTGACCTCCAGCTTGAACGTCGGCCAGAAGGTGTTGAGCAACATCGGCCGGGTGACCTCGTTGCATAAGCAGCGCGTGGAGCAGGCCGGGTTCATGGTGTTGAAATCGCCGGACATCCCATCGATCCTGGTGGAAACCGGGTTTATCTCCAACGCCAACGAAGCCTCGAAGCTGGCCAGTGCCAGCCACCAGCAGGCCTTGGCGCGCTCCATCAGTGCTGGCGTGCGCCAGTTCTTCCAGCAGAACCCGCCGCCGGGCACCTACATTGCCTGGCTGCGTGACTCCGGCAAAATCGCCCAGGGCCCGCGCGACCATCGCGTGCAGCCCGGCGACACCGTGGCCATGCTGGCCGTGCGTTTCCAGGTCTCGGCCGCGTCCCTGCGCAGCGCCAACAACCTGAAGAGCGATGAGTTGAAAATCGGCCAGGTATTGACCATCCCCGGCACTGAATTGGCGGCACAGTAATGAGCGAATCAGTCTTGAACAGCGGGTCGCGCATTGAATTGCTCAGCCCGCGCCTCGCCAACCAGATTGCGGCGGGCGAGGTCGTTGAACGGCCGGCCTCGGTGATCAAGGAGTTGCTGGAGAACAGCATCGACTCCGGCGCCAAGCGTATCGATGTCGATGTGGAGCAGGGCGGCGTCAAGCTGCTGCGCGTCCGCGACGATGGCAGTGGGATCTCCTCCGATGACCTGCCGCTGGCCCTGGCCCGTCACGCCACCAGCAAGATCCGCGACCTGGAAGACCTGGAGCGGGTGATGAGCCTGGGCTTTCGCGGTGAGGCATTGGCTTCCATCAGCTCCGTGGCGCGCCTGACCCTGACGTCGCGCACCCGTGATGCCGAGCAGGCCTGGCAGGTGGAAACCGAAGGCCGCGACATGGCGCCTCGGGTCCAGCCCGCTGCCCACCCGGTGGGCACCTCGGTGGAAGTGCGCGACCTGTTCTTCAACACCCCGGCGCGGCGCAAATTCCTCAAGGCCGAAAAAACCGAATTCGATCACCTGCAAGAAGTCATCAAGCGCCTGGCCCTGGCGCGTTTCGATGTGGCGTTTCACCTGCGCCACAACGGCAAGACCATCCTCAGCCTGCACGAAGCCAACGACGACGCCGCGCGTGCTCGCCGTGTCGCGGCAGTGTGCGGTGCGGGGTTCCTGGAACAGGCGCTGCCGATTGAGATCGAACGCAATGGCCTGCGCCTGTGGGGTTGGGTGGGCTTGCCGACCTTCTCCCGCAGCCAGGCGGACTTGCAGTATTTCTTTGTGAATGGCCGCGCGGTACGCGACAAACTGGTGGCCCACGCGGTGCGCCAGGCTTATCGCGATGTGCTGTTCAACGGCCGGCATCCGACCTTTGTGCTGTTTTTCGAGGTCGACCCTTCGGTAGTGGACGTCAACGTGCACCCGACCAAGCACGAAGTACGCTTCCGTGACGGACGCATGGTGCATGACTTCCTCTATGGCACCTTGCACCGTGCCCTGGGCGATGTGCGCCCGGATGACCAGTTGTCTGCGCCCATCGTGACGGCGGTGGTGCGGCCGAGCGGCCCCGAAGCGGGCGAGTTTGGCCCTCAGGGCGAAATGAGCCTGGCGGCAAACCTGCTGCAATCGCCGCAACCCCAGCCGAGCTATACGGCGCCGGGCTCTGGCTCGGGAGCGGGTTATCAGTACCAATACACACCGCGTCCGCAATCGGCCGTGCCGGTCGCCGAAGCGCAGGCTGCCTATCGTGAATTCTTTGCGCCGCTGCCAAGTGCCGAGCCGGGCGCCGTGGCCTTGCCGGAAGGTGGCGGTGATATCCCACCCCTGGGTTACGCGTTGGCGCAGCTCAAGGGCATCTATATCCTCGCGGAAAATGCCCATGGCCTGGTGCTGGTGGACATGCACGCCGCCCACGAGCGGATCATGTACGAGCGCCTGAAAATCGCCATGGCCAGCGAAGGCCTGAGTGGCCAGCCGTTGCTGGTTCCGGAATCCCTGGCGGTCAGCCAGCGTGAGGCTGATTGCGCTGAAGAACATCATGGTGTGTTCCAGAAACTGGGCTTCGAGTTGCAGCGCCTGGGCCCTGAGACCCTGGCGATTCGCCAGATTCCCGCGCTGCTCAAGCAGGCCGAGGCCAACCGGCTGGTGGCCGATGTATTGGCTGACCTGATGGAGTACGGCACCAGTGACCGTATCCAGGCACACATCAACGAACTGCTCGGCACCATGGCCTGCCACGGCGCTATCCGCGCCAATCGCCGCCTGGCCTTGCCGGAAATGAACGGCCTGCTGCGCGACATGGAAAACACCGAACGCAGTGGCCAGTGCAACCATGGCCGTCCGACCTGGACCCAGATGGGCCTGGATGATCTGGACAAACTGTTCTTGCGCGGCCGTTGATGAGTGCCTTGCCCCCCGCGATCTTCCTGATGGGCCCCACGGCCGCCGGCAAGACCGACCTGGCCATCGAGCTCACCAAAGTGCTGCCGTGCGAGCTGATCAGTGTCGACTCTGCCCTGGTTTACCGGGACATGGACATCGGCACCGCCAAGCCTTCCAAAGCGCTGCTGGCGCAGTATCCGCATCGGTTGATCGACATCATCGACCCGGCCGAGAGCTATTCCGCAGCGGATTTCCGCACCGACGCCCTGGCCGCCATGGCGCAAATCACCGCGCGGGGCAACATCCCCTTGCTGGTGGGCGGCACGATGCTCTACTACAAGGCTTTGCAGGAAGGGCTGGCCGACATGCCACCCGCCGATGCCCAGGTGCGCGCCGAACTCGAAGAAGAGGCTGCACGCCTTGGCTGGCAAGCCCTGCACGACCAGTTGGCAGCGGTTGACCCGGTATCTGCCGCGCGTATTCACCCCAATGATCCCCAGCGCCTCAGTCGCGCCCTGGAAGTCTGGCGGGTCAGTGGGCAGACCATGACTGAACTGCGGCTGAAACAAACTGCGCAAAGTGCTGATGCAGGCGCATCTGGACAGTCACAATTGCCCTATACTGTGGCGAATCTGGCCATCGCTCCGGCAAATCGCCAGGTGCTGCATGAACGAATTGCACAAAGATTCACAATTATGTTGGAACAGGGGTTTGTGGACGAGGTCGTAGCACTGCGTTCAAGAGGTGACCTGCATCCAGGGTTGCCTTCCATACGTGCTGTAGGCTACCGCCAAGTCTGGGATCATCTGGATGGCAAGCTGACGTCAGCCGAAATGCAGGAGCGCGGCATCATTGCCACGCGCCAATTAGCGAAGCGCCAGTTCACCTGGCTGCGCAGCTGGAGCGATTTGCACTGGTTGGACAGCCTGGACAGCGACAATCTGTCACGCGCCTTGAAATACTTGGGAACGGTCTCCATATTGAGCTGAGTCCTTGCAATTGCCGTCTATCCTTGGGGGTGTGACGGCCATAAGCTATCTATTTTCCGATTTTTTATTATTGATCCTTAAAGGAGTGCGGCACATGTCAAAAGGGCATTCGCTACAAGACCCTTACTTGAATACTTTACGTAAAGAGAAAGTGGGGGTTTCCATCTACCTGGTCAACGGTATCAAGCTGCAAGGCACGATCGAGTCGTTCGACCAGTTCGTGATCCTGCTGAAAAACACCGTCAGCCAGATGGTCTACAAGCACGCTATCTCGACAGTGGTTCCAGTTCGTCCAATCCGTCTGCCTAGCGCCGCCGGTGATGATGCAGCTGACGCTGAGCCAGGTAACGCCTGATAGGAGTCTCCTTTGTTCTTTGAGCGCCACGGTGGTGGTGAGCGAGTCATCCTCGTTCACTTGGATGGACAGGACCCTGAGGCGCGCGAAGATCCGCAGGAGTTTCAGGAGTTGGCAAATTCGGCCGGCGCCGAGACCGTTGCGTTTTTTAACGTGCCGCGTCATCGGCCAACCGCCAAATTCCTGATTGGCAGCGGCAAGGTCGAGGAACTGCGCGACCTGGTCCATGCCGAAGAAGCCGATCTGGTGATCTTCAATCACACCCTCACGCCCAGTCAGGAACGTAACCTCGAACGTGTATTCGAGTGTCGCGTGATCGACCGCACCGGCCTGATTCTCGATATTTTCGCCCAACGCGCCCGTACCCATGAGGGCAAGCTCCAGGTCGAACTGGCCCAGCTTGACCACATGAGCACCCGGCTGGTTCGTGGTTGGACTCACCTTGAGCGTCAGGGTGGCGGTATCGGCATGCGGGGCCCGGGTGAAACCCAGTTGGAAACCGACCGCCGCCTGCTGCGGGTTCGCCTGCGTCAGATCAAGGGCCGGCTGGAGAAGGTGCGTAGCCAGCGCGAGCAATCGCGACGTGGCCGTTCACGTGCCGATATTCCTACCGTGTCCCTGGTGGGCTACACCAACGCCGGCAAGTCCACGCTGTTCAACAACGTGACCAAATCGGATGTGTACGCGGCTGACCAACTGTTCGCTACCCTCGACCCGACCTTGCGCCGTCTGGATATTGACGACCTGGGGCCGATTGTCCTGGCCGACACCGTGGGTTTCATTCGGCACCTGCCCCACAAGCTGGTCGAGGCATTTCGGTCTACGCTCGAAGAGTCGAGCAATTCCGACCTGTTGTTGCACGTGATCGATGCGGCCGAACCGGATCGTATGTTGCAGATTGAACAGGTGATGGTCGTGCTGGGTGAGATTGGTGCCCAGGACTTGCCGATCCTCGAGGTCTATAACAAACTCGATTTGCTTGAAGGCGTTGAGCCACAAATCCAGCGCGACGAGAACGGCAAGCCCCAGCGGGTCTGGCTGTCGGCGCGCGATGGCAGTGGTCTGGAGCTGCTTGAACAAGCCATTGCCGAATTGCTCGGCAGCGATTTGTTCGTCGGCACCTTGCGCTTGCCTCAGCGTTTTGCTCGACTGCGTGCACAGTTTTTCGAGCTGGGCGCGGTACAGAAAGAAGAACACGACGAAGAAGGTGTCAGCTTGCTGGCCGTTCGATTGCCGCGCTCGGAGCTCAATCGGCTGGTCAGCCGTGAAGGCGTAGTACCGACAGAGTTCATCGAACAACACACTTTGCAATAAAAGCCTCCGAAAGCGGTTGTGCCGCAGTAGCAGGCATTCTGTAGCATTGGTCGGCGCGCCGTGGGTGCGTCTTTGCTTTATCAGATGGAGAGCGCTATGGCTTGGAATGAGCCGGGTGGCAACTCGAATAATCAGGATCCTTGGGGTGGTAAGCGCCGCAATAATGGCGACCGCAAGGGGCCACCAGATCTCGACGAGGCCTTCCGAAAGCTGCAGGAAAGCCTGAATGGGTTGTTCGGTGGTGGAAAAAAACGGGGTGGTGACGAAGGTGGTCGCACCAGTAAGGGCGGCGGCTACGGCCTGCTGGGCCTGGGTCTTGTCGTGCTGGCGGCCGTATGGCTGTACAGCGCCGTATACGTCGTGGACGAGCAGGAGCAAGCCGTGGTGCTGCGCTTCGGCAAGTACTACGAGACTGTCGGTCCTGGCCTGAATATCTATTTCCCGCCGATCGACAAGAAGTACATGGAGAACGTCACGCGTGAGCGTGCCTACACCAAGCAGGGCCAGATGCTGACCGAAGACGAGAACATCGTCGAAGTGCCGCTGACCGTGCAGTACAAGATCAGCAACCTGCAGGACTTCGTGCTGAACGTCGATCAGCCGGAAATCAGCCTGCAGCACGCAACCGAAAGCGCCCTGCGCCACGTGGTGGGTTCCACCGCCATGGACCAGGTGCTGACCGAAGGTCGTGAGCTGATGGCCAGCGAAATCAAGGAGCGTCTGCAACGGTTCCTCGATACCTATCGCACCGGTATCACCGTCACCCAGGTGAACGTACAGAGCGCAGCGGCACCGCGTGAAGTGCAGGAAGCCTTCGACGACGTGATCCGCGCCCGTGAAGACGAACAGCGTTCGCGCAACCAGGCTGAAACCTACGCCAACGGCGTCGTGCCGGAAGCCCGTGGCCAGGCCCAGCGTATCCTCGAGGATGCCAACGGTTACCGTGACGAAGTGGTCTCCCGTGCCAAGGGTGAAGCGGATCGCTTTACCAAGCTGGTCGCCGAGTATCGCAAGGCGCCTGAAGTGACGCGTGAGCGTCTGTACCTGGACACCATGCAGGAAGTCTTCAGCAATACCAGCAAGGTCCTCGTGACCGGCAGCAAGGGTGGGCAGAACAACCTGCTGTACCTGCCGCTGGACAAGATGATCGAAGGTGGTCGCAGCAGCTCCAGTGCACCGTCCACCGGTTCCAATGCCGCTGCCAATGAAGCGAGCGCCCGTGCGGCCGCTGACTTGCTGCAACAGCAAACACGTACCAGGGAGAGTCGTTGATGAGCAATAAATCGCTGACCGCCCTGATTGTGGGCGTCGTCGTGGTCATCGCTGCCTGGAACTGCTTCTACATCGTGGCTCAGACCGAGCGTGCGGTGCTGCTGCAATTCGGTCGCGTGGTCCAGGCGGATGTCCAGCCGGGCCTGCATGTGAAAGTCCCCTACGTCAACCAGGTGCGCAAGTTCGACGCCCGCCTGATGACCCTGGATGCACCGACACAGCGCTTCCTGACCCTGGAAAAGAAAGCCGTGATGGTTGACGCCTACGCCAAGTGGCGCGTCAAGGACGCCGAGCGCTTCTACACTGCGACCTCCGGCCTCAAGCAGATTGCCGACGAGCGTTTGTCGCGCCGTCTGGAATCGGGCCTGCGTGACCAGTTTGGTAAGCGCACCCTGCACGAGGTGGTGTCTGGTGAACGTGATGCGCTGATGGCGGATATCACCCGTTCGTTGAACACGATGGCGGAAAAAGAGCTGGGCATCGAAGTTGTCGATGTTCGGGTCAAGGCCATCGATTTGCCGAAGGAAGTGAACCGCAGCGTGTTCGAGCGCATGAGCACCGAGCGTGAGCGTGAGGCCCGTGAGCACCGTGCCAAGGGTAACGAGCTGGCTGAAGGTATCCGTGCGGATGCCGACCGTCAGCGTCGTGTACTGCTGGCAGAAGCCTATCGCGAGTCTGAAGAGGCTCGTGGTGACGGTGATGCTCAAGCTGCGGCGATCTACGCCAAGGCTTACGGCCAGGACCAGGAGTTCTACGCGTTCTACCGTAGCCTGCGTGCCTACCGTGAAAGCTTCGCGAACAAAACCGACGTCATGGTGCTGGACCCAAGCAGCGACTTCTTCCGCTACCTGGAAAAGTCCAAGTAACCAGCCCGTGATTTTGTAGGGCGCACTCCGTCGGGCGGCTAAAACGCCTGGCGGGGTGATCCTTTCAGAAAACGGGTGTATGATGCGGCAGCCGGGAAATTCCCGGCTTTTTTGCGTCTGCATGTTTGATTCGGCAGGCGTGACAGGTTTTTCGAGGAAAGTGCCCGACGAGGCCGTTAACAGGTCGTTCGTCACGTCGCTCTTGCGCGTGGTTTATGCAGGGGGCGGGTATTTTCTGCTTCACTCAAGGCTCGGCCGAGGGCTGGCCGCCCGGATCATAGGGGAATGGCGTAATGGCAACGGTAGACCGCTGGCTGCTGCCAGATGGCATCGAAGAAGTACTGCCACCAGAAGCTGCGCGCATTGAAGTAGCGCGTCGCCAGGTGTTGGATCTGTTCCAGAGCTGGGGTTACGAGTTTGTCGTGACCCCCCATATCGAGTACCTGGAATCCCTGCTGACCGGCGCGGGCCAGGACCTGGATCTGCGCACCTTCAAGGTCATCGACCCGCAATCGGGCCGGCAAATGGGGTTCCGTGCCGACATCACGCCGCAAGTGGCACGCATCGATGCGCACACCCTGCGCCGCGAAGGCCCGAGCCGCCTGTGCTACGCCGGCAGCGTGCTGCACGCTCAACCGCGTGCCTTGTCGTCCTCCCGCAGCCCGATCCAGTTGGGCGCGGAGTTGTACGGTGATGCCAGCCCGAGCAGCGACGTTGAAGTGATCAGCCTGATGCTGGCCATGCTGCAACTGGCTGATGTGCCAGATGTCCACATGGACCTCGGTCACGTGGGTATCTACCGTGGCCTGGCCCGTGCGGCCGGTTTGTCCGGTGAAGCCGAGCAACAGCTGTTCGATGCCCTGCAGCGCAAGGCGATCGATGAAGTCATCGCCCTGACCGCTGGCGTGCCTGCGGATCTGGCCGAGATGCTGCGTGCACTGGTCAACCTGTGTGGCGGCCGTGAAGTGCTGGTGGCTGCACGTGAACGCCTGGCCAAGGCGCCGGCGCCGGTATTGGCTGCACTGGATGACCTGCTGGCGATTGCTGAGCGGTTGTCGGCGCGGTTCCCGCAGTTGCCGCTGTATTTTGATTTGGGCGAGCTGCGCGGCTACCACTACCACACCGGTGTGGTGTTCGCGGTGTTTGTGCCGGGTGTTGGCCAGGCCATCGCCCAAGGTGGTCGTTACGACGACATCGGCGCCGACTTCGGTCGTGCGCGTCCGGCCACCGGCTTTTCCACCGATTTGAAAACCCTGGTGACCCTGGGGCGTGCTGAGGTCGAGCTGCCGTCTGGTGGCATCTGGATGCCCGACAGTACGGACGCAGCACTCTGGCAGCAGGTTTGCCAGTTGCGCAGTGAGGGTCAGCGTGTTGTCCAGGCATTGCCTGGGCAGCCATTGGCCGCCGCCCGTGAAGCGGACTGCGACCGGCAATTGATTCTGCAGAACGGGCTTTGGCAAGTATCGCCACTGGCTTCTTGAGTTTTCCTGCCGGCCATCGCCGGCACCAAGTTTGCGCGAATGAGGACAAGTGTTATGGGTAAGAATGTCGTAGTCCTGGGCACCCAATGGGGTGATGAGGGCAAAGGCAAGATCGTTGATCTGCTGACCGAACATGCTGCCGCCGTAGTGCGCTACCAAGGCGGCCACAACGCTGGCCACACCCTGGTCATCGACGGCGAAAAAACCGTCTTGCACCTGATCCCGTCGGGCGTCCTGCGCGAAGGCGTGCAGTGCCTGATCGGCAACGGCGTCGTGGTTGCGCCGGATGCCCTGTTGCGTGAGATCACCAAGCTGGAAGAGAAAGGCGTACCGGTGCGCGAGCGCCTGCGTATCAGCCCGTCCTGCCCGCTGATCCTGTCCTTCCACGTTGCGCTGGACCAGGCCCGTGAAAAGGCCCGTGGCGAGCTGAAGATCGGCACCACCGGTCGCGGCATCGGCCCGGCCTACGAAGACAAGGTCGCGCGTCGTGGCCTGCGTGTGGGCGACCTGCTCAACATGCCGCGCTTTGAAGACAAGCTGCGTGAACTGGTGGATTACCACAACTTCATGCTGGTGGGTTACTACAAAGAGCCAGCCATCGAATTCGACAAGACCCTGGCCGAGTGCAAGGAATACGCTGAGCTGCTCAAGCCGCTGATGCTGGATGTGACCGCCGAGCTGCACGACCTGCGTCGCGCCGGCAAGGACATCATGTTCGAAGGCGCCCAGGGTTCGTTGCTGGACATCGACCACGGTACCTACCCGTACGTGACCAGCTCCAACACCACTGCCGGCGGCGTCGCTACCGGTTCGGGCGTTGGTCCTATGTTCCTGGACTACATCCTCGGCATCACCAAGGCCTACACCACCCGTGTAGGTTCGGGCCCGTTCCCGACTGAACTGTTCGACGAAGTCGGTGCGCACCTGGCCAAGCAGGGTCACGAATTCGGCGCGACCACCGGCCGTGCTCGTCGCTGTGGCTGGTTCGACGCCGTTATCCTGCGTCGCGCGATCGATGTGAACAGCATCTCGGGCATCTGCTTCACCAAGCTGGATGTACTCGACGGCCTGGAAACCATCAACATCTGCGTCGGCTACAAAGATGCCGAAGGCAAGGACGTTGCCCCGGTTGACGCCGACAGCTACGTGGGCCTGCAGCCTGTGTACGAAGAAGTGCCGGGCTGGAGCGAGTCGACCGTGGGTGCCAAGACCCTGGAAGAGTTGCCAGCCAATGCCCGTGCCTACATCAAGCGCGTTGAAGAGCTGATCGGTGCGCCGATTGACATTATTTCGACGGGCCCGGATCGCAACGAGACCATCGTTCTGCGTCACCCGTTCGCTTAATAAGCTATTGATGTAAAAAGCAAAGGGCTCCTTCGGGAGCCCTTTGTCGTATCTGCATGCCAAGCGGCACGACCCTTGCTATGTTTCTTTCTTTCGCGGTGCTATCAAATTAATGGCACCCGTGATGGAGGGATTCCCGATGTCTGCCGTTCTCTCATTGTTACAAAGCCGTCTGTTGCGGCCGGTGTTCGTTACCCTAGGTATCGCTCTTTTGGTGCAAGTGCTGGTGGCGGTCGCTCTCACCCGGAGCACAGTCACGGCGCTGGAGGCCGATTTAGGCAATCGCCTGGGCATCGACAGCCAGAAGCTGTCCGGTGAACTGGCCCAGGCCGGCAAGGAAGTCACGTCGAGCCTGGACAGCTTGTCCACCAGTACCCGTCAGCGTCTGACCGCCGGGCTTTCCGAGCGCCTGCAGGCAGAGCAGAAACAGTTGCGTGCGACTCTGGAAAAAGACCTGCAAGACTCCGCCAACGATATGGCGCAACTGCTGGCCTCGGTGGCGCCCCGCGCCATGTGGGACAGCGATGTGCCAACGCTGTCCGAGTTTGCCCGGCGCGCCCAGCGCAATCCCAACGTGCTGTTCGTGGTCTATGACGACGCGGCGGGTGAGCACCTGACTCGTTATCTGAATCGCGAAAATCCGATCAACAAGGCGTTGCTGGAAAAAGGCCAAGGCGATCGCGCCCTGGACAAGGTCCTGAATGCCGCGAAGAACGATCCTTCGGTGTTCTACGTCGAGGCGTCCATCAGCCCTAACGGCGTGGAGATTGGCAAGGTACTCATGGGGGTGTCGACCGCGTCCGTCGAGGCCGATCTGCAAGCGCTGGACAAGCGTTTTGCCGCACTGATAGCCAGCGGTGATCAGTTGGTCGGCGACAGCCTCAAAGGTGCGGCGGCGGATAGCGCGGCGGCCATGGGCGCTCGCCTGCAGTCGGCGCAAGCCACTGCGACCCAGATGACCGTCAACACCACCGGCGCCGTGCAGGAGGCTGCCGGCACCTTGCGTTGGCGCATCGGTATGGGGCTGGCGCTGGTCGGTTTCGGCGTATTGCTGCTGATCGCCGTGGTTCTCGGTCGTCGTGTGGTCAATCGCCTGAAACTGCTTATCGCGGCCATGGATGACCTGGCAGCAGGCGAGGGCGACCTCACCAAGCGCGTGCAGATCAACAGCAAGGACGAAATCGGCGACATGGCCTCGGCGGTCAATCGCTTTGTGGATAAGTTGCAACCCATCGTGCGCGAGGCGGGCGATGTGGCCCAGCGTACCGGCGTGGAAATCGGCGCCATGACCTTGCGCAATGCCGGCGCCGATGCGGCCGCTGGCTTGCAGCGTGATGAGGTGGCGGAGAGTTTGCGCGCGCTGTCGCAAATGGCCGACGAGGCCCAGGCCGAAAGCCACGCCATGCAGGCGGCGTTGCAGCAGGTGGTGGATATTCGTCAGGCGACGGACGAGAACTCGCGCACGTCGGCCGAAGTTGGCAGTTTGATCGAGGCGTTGGCGGGGCAGGTCCAGGCCGGGTCCCAGGTTATCGAGCGCCTGGCCCAGCAAAGCGAGCAGATCGAAGTGGTGCTGACGGTCATCCATGGTATCGCCGAGCAGACCAACCTGCTGGCGCTCAACGCGGCCATTGAAGCCGCGCGTGCGGGCGAGACCGGGCGGGGCTTTGCGGTGGTGGCGGACGAAGTACGTGCGTTGGCCAGTAAGACCCAAAGTTCTACCGGCGATATCCAGGCGCATATCGTTGCGTTGCAGCAGGGCGCGCGGGAGGCGGTGGAAACCATCGGCAAGGCCGGGCGCCAGGCCAACGAAGGTTTGCTGGTGCTGCGCGACAGCGTGCGCTTGCAGCAGACGGTGCAGGCCTCGGTGGAACAGGTGCATGCAGCGATTGGTCTGGCGACCCGCGCCGCCGAGCATCAGGCCCAGGGCGCCCATGCGGTACGAGGCCGGGTCGAGGTGATCCATGCCCAGGCCGAGCGTGCGGCGCAGGCGGTGGTGGAGACTACCGCCAGTGGCAAGGTGCTGGATGGGTTGGCGGCGCAGTTGAAGGCGAGCTTGGGGCAGTTCCGGGCTTAGCGTCGTCTGTTCTGGTCTCATCGGGGGCTTGCCCCCGATAGCGATCTCAGCGGCTCAGGTACATCCGAGTTGTCAGCAGATAGACCGGCAACCCCGACACCACTATCAACAGCGCCGCATAAGGCGCCGCCGCCGCAAACTCCACATTCGAGGTGTGCGCCCACACGGCAGTCGCCAAGGTATTCAGCCCGGTGGGGCTGAGCAGCAGCGTCGCCGTCAATTCCTTCATGGCGTCTAGGAACACCAGCGCAAATGCCGCACCCAATGCCGGAAAAATAATCGGCAGCGTCACTCGGCAAAACGCACTGAGCGACGATGCCCCCAGCGTGCGTGCAGCCTCTTCCAGCTGCGGCGCCGCCTTGTTCAAGGCCGTGCGGATCGGCGCCTGGGCCAATGGAAGAAACAACAAGGCATAGGCGATCAGCAGCAACGCCGACGTCTGGTACAGCGCCGGCACGTAATGCAGGGCGAAATACACCAGTGTCAACGCAATCACCAGACCGGGCAGGGCGTGCAGCAGGTACGGCAGGCGCTCGGCCCAGATTGCCAGTCGGCCCTTGTAGCGCACCACCAGCAGCCCCACCGGTACCGCCAGCGCCAGGCACAGCGCCGCGCCCCCCAGCGACAGCGCCAGGGAGGACAGCAATGCCTCGCCAATCTCGGCCACTGGAAATGCCGCCGATGAACCCACCGCCAGCCAATAGCCGAGCATGCCCAAGGGGATGCCGCTGCCGATGATCGCCAGCGCCAGGCAATACAGCTGGCCCAGTGGCGCCCACTTGCCCAAGCGAACCTGCGCCGCATGCCGCGCCGCGCCCTGGCCGATGCGCACGTGCCGGCCCTTGCCGCGCACGCGCAGTTCCAGCCACAGCAGGGTCAGGCACATTACCAGCAATACCGCCGAAAGCATCGCGGCATTGGCATTGCTGAATTCCAACTCGAATTGCTGGTAGATCGCGGTGGTGAAGGTTTGCAGGCCGATGATCGACAGCGCGCCGAACTCCACCAGCATATGCAGGGCAATCAGCAGTGCCCCGGCCAGCAGCGACGGCCATAGCAAGGGCAGGGTGATGCGCAGGAATATGCCCCAGCGATTCAGCCCCAGGGTGCGGGCCGATTCTTCAAGGGAGGGGTCCAGGTTGCGCAAGGTTGCGGCCACTGGCAAAAACACCAGCGGGTATTTGGACAGGGTCATCACCAGGATCGCGCCGCCGAGCCCTTCGAAGTTGGCGCTCAGGGATACCCAGGTGAAGCTGCTGACAAACGCCGGCACCGCGAACGGCAGGCACAGGACCACACCCCAGAGGCGGCGCCCTGGCAGATTGCTGCGTTCCAGCAGCCAGGCCAGGGACAGACCGATCACGCCGCACGCCACCGTCACGCCGACCATCAGCGCCAAGGTATTGCGCAGCAGCCCGAACACATAGGGGCGCCAGAGCAGATGCACCGCCTGCTCCCAGCCCGCTTGCCAGGCCTTCAGCCCGACATACACCAGTGGCAATAGGCTCAGGCCAACCAGTAGCAGGACGGGGAGCAGCAGCCAGATCGAAGGGCGCTTGCGGCGCGGGCTGAACCCCCCGCGCAGGGCGGGTGTGGGTAGCGATGGGTTCATCAGTTCAAGCCAACCTCACGTTCCAGGTCCAGGGCTTCTTCTGCGTTGCCCAGGTCGGCAGGTGTGACTTTCGGCGGCTGCAGTTCGCTGAAGGGCTTAAGGCCGCGGTTGGATTCCATGCCTTTGCGCAGCGGGTACTCGGCCGAGGTCGTGGTAATCACGCGCTGGCCTTCTTCGCTGGCCATGAACGCCAGCAGTTGCTGGGCTTCTTTGGGATGCTTGCTGGATTTCAGCGCGGCCGCCGAAGACACGGTGATCAGGCCGCCGGCATCGCCATCGGTGAAGTAGTGCAGTTGGGAATCGAGGTTGGTTTTTTCTTTCTTCAGGGCAAACCAGTAGTAGTTGTTCACCAGTACGGTGGCTACTTCGCCGTTTTCCACGGCCTTCAGGGCGACCATGTTGTTGCTGTACACCTTGCCGAAGGCGCGCAGACCGGTCAGCCATTCTTCGGCGGCTTCACGGCCGTGCAGCTTGATGATCGCCACGGCCTGTTCCTGGAAGGCGCCGCTGGTAGGTACAAAGCCGACCTTGCCTTGCCACTCGGGGCCGGCGAAATCCAATACCGACTTGGGCAGGTCTTTCTCGGCAATCAGTTTGGGGTTGAAGGCTACGACGCGGGTGCGTGCGGTCACGCCCATCCAGTCGCCGTTACGGCCGACGTAATCCTTGGGTAGGACGTCGAGCGTGCCTGCATCGATCTTGGCCAGCAGGCCTTGCTCGCCAAGTTTGTTCAATGGCGGCGATTCTTCGGTGTAGATCACGTCGGCAGGGGAGCGGTCGCCTTCCTCCACGACTTGGCTGGCCAGTTGGTTGCTGCTGCCCTTGCGTACGTTGACGTGAATGCCGGTCCTGGCTTCGAAGGCCTTGGCGAGTTCATCGCCGACTTCTTTGTGTTGGCCGTTGTACAGGGTCAGGGAGACCTTGTCGGCGGAATAGGCGGCGGGGGAGAGTAGGGTCAGGCCGAGCAGAGTGATGGTCAGGCCACGCAGAAGGGATGTCTTGAGACGGGTATCGCGGATCATCATCCGGGGTTTTCCTCACTTGAGTGCAACAAATCATTGCAAGGATAAACGATAAAACTTCTCAAGTGCGCCGAAGGAGGGAAATTGCTGGTGGAGTTTTCAAACCCCGGAAACGAAAAAACCCGCTTTCGCGGGTTTGATCTGAATTTGGTGCCCAGGAGAAGACTCGAACTTCCACGACCTTGCGATCACCAGCACCTGAAGCTGGCGTGTCTACCAATTTCACCACCTGGGCATTATCAAGCAGCGTTGCCGCTGTTGATGGGGCGAACTATACGGCGGGCTTTTTAATCTGTAAACCCCTGATTCGAAAAATATAAATCGATTTTCTCGTTAAAAATCAGAAGCCTGAAACGAAAAAACCCGCTTTCGCGGGTTTGATCTGAATTTGGTGCCCAGGAGAAGACTCGAACTTCCACGACCTTGCGA